>JAEZSP010000044.1 GCA_023421735.1 Bacillota bacterium
GTGCCCATTCGATGCCTGTCTTGATTGCCGAGTCCTGCGGGCCTTATCTACCGCACCGGTAGGGACACCAACGGAGGAATACGGTTTCGAAGATCGTTACGATCGGGGCTAGGGCTATTATACCATACCGTATGCACCTTGTACAGCCTTTTTCCAAGTTTTTTTGTTCGCTTAATCAGTATCTTCCGAATCGGAAAGGCGATCAAGCTGCGCAAGCTGGTCGATTTCGCGGCCCATCGGAGCCTTTTCGCCGCGCGGACGCCTACGGGACGAGCGACGCTCCGTGCGCGGTTTCTCCGGCTTGGTCTGCGGGGCGCTCTGAGGCGGCTGTTCTTCCGAAAGCTTCTCGAGGAACTGGTCGGTCGAGAGGTGCTTTGACGCCTTCTGATGCGGATAGCGCCTGCGCTTTTCCTCCTTCGGGGGCTGTTCGACGGGTTCCGGCTGCTGTTGCGGCTGCGGCTGTAGCGGCTGGCGCCGCGGACGGCGATCCGGCCTTCCCAGTTCGCGCACGGCGGCGGCATCGTCGGGGCCCATGCGGCGCACGTCTTCGACAGAATATTCGCGGTTGTCGAATGTATCGTCCGCGGCATGGATGCGCACCTTGACCTTTTCGCGGATGGGGCTGATCTCCGTGACCACGCCCGCGCCGTCCGGGGTCATGATGTCCTTGCCCACCTTCGGGAGGCGCTTGAGCGTCTGCTCATAATATTCCTGTTCGTACTTCAGGCAGCACATCAGGCGACCACACTGCCCGGAGATCTTGGTGGGGTTGAGAGAGAGGTTCTGCTCCTTCGCCATCTTGATGGAAACGGGCTGAAAATCGCCCAGAAAGGAACCGCAGCAGATGTCGCGTCCGCACGCGCCGAGTCCGCCGAGCATCTTCGCCTCGTCGCGCACGCCGATTTGGCGCAGCTCAATGCGCATTTTAAAAACGCCCGCAAGGTCCTTCACGAGTTCGCGGAAATCCACGCGTCCGTTGGCGGTGAAATAGAAGATGATCTTGCTGTTGTCAAAAGTGTATTCCACACTCACAAGCTTCATATCTAGCCTGTGCTTTTGGATCTTTTCCTGGCAGACGGTATAGGCCTCGCGTTCGCGCTGGGCGTTATAGTCCGCGCGGCGCTCATCCTCCTCCGTCGCAATGCGCAAAACCTTCTTCAGCGGCGCGACGATCTGCTCGTCCGCAACCTCGCGCGCGCCCGTTACGACCTCGCCGAACTCGATGCCGCGCGCCGTTTCGACAACAACATTGTTGCCCGGGCGCGGCCACACGTCGCACGGGTCGAAATAATATACCTTGCCCGCTTTCTTAAAGCGGACGCCGATCACGGTTGCCATATATTGTCCTCCATCTATTTTACAATCGTCAGATACGTCCGTTCGAGCGCGGACTGGAAGCTCACATTACTCGCGAGCATTTTCCGCATGTCCATGACGCCCATGAGCAGCCGCTTTCCGTCGAGATGAATTTCCTCGACATCGGTATGGGGCGTCGCCCCGTTTTCCGCCGCCATTCGGTCACGTGCGACGACTTCCATGATTTCAAGTGCGTCCTGCGCCGATTCCTTCGCGTCTTGCAAAAGCGACGCCGCGCGCGCCACGCGCGGGAGCGCGTCCAGCATTTTCAGGGACGCAAGTACTTGATCCCGCAGCGCGAGATAGTTCTGGTTCTCGTTGATGGCAAGCGCGCGACCGACCGCGCCCTGCGCAAGGCCGGCCAGCAGATGCGCGCGCGGTTCGTCGATGCCCCAGCCGCCCAGCACCTTTGCACAGGCATCAACGGTCAGAGGAGCGAAGCGCAGCCTGCGCACGCGGGAGGCGATCGTTTGGAGGATTGCGCCGGGAAGATCGGTAATCAGGAGAAAAACCGCATCCCCGGAAGGTTCCTCCAGCGTCTTCAGCAGCGCGTTCTGTGCGGCGGTCGTCATTTTGTCCGCCTGTTCGATGATCACGATATGGCGGCCGCCCTCGAAGGGCCTGAGCGATAACTGATCCCGGAGCGCGCGAATCTCGTCCACGCCGATGGATCGCGCCGTCGTCGAGATCACGTGGACATCCGGGTGATTGCCGCTCAGAAACTGCTTGCACGCCGGGCAGCTTCCGCACGGCGCATCCGGTTCGCGGCAGAGGATCGCCTGCGCCAGATACCGCGTCAGCGTGCGCTTGCCCGTGCCCTGCGGCCCGGACAAAAGCAGCGCATGCGGAATGCGCCCGGCCTTCACCGAACGCATCAGCATCTGTATTTGGGCGCCACCCAAGCCGTAATCCGAAAGCTTCAAGCTGTTTTACCGACCATACTAAATCTTTGTAAACTGCTCCACATTCAGCACGAAAATCGTTGCGCCGCCAACCATCACCTCGATGGGATACGGCGCGTAGACGCCCGTCGAGCCGGACATGGGCGAGGGCGAAGTTGCAATCTGTTTGCGGCTTTTGCATACCTTTTCAATCACGGACATCGCGCCCGCAAACTTGGTGTCGTCGACGCCCAACAAAAGTGTCGTATTGCCCGAACGAAGGAAACCGCCCGTGGTTGCGAGCTTGGTCACGCCATACCCTTCATTCATTAAATTACTTATGAGGCGCGAAGCATCCTCGTCTTGTACAATGGCAATAATGAGCTTCATGCGCATGCCTCCTTATTTCTCTTCTATTTTCATTATACACATTTTTCATTCTCTTAGCAAGTATGGATTCTCCGAGGGGGTGGCGAGACGACGCCAAAAGAAAACCCGCCGTCCAGGGTATTTCCCTGGGCGGCGGGTCCGGCCAGCTTTCTACAGAAGGATGCAGATCATACCGCCGGAGCCCTGATTGATGATTTTGGACAGGGCCGACTGGATATTTTGGCGAACGTCGTCGGGCATGCGCATCAGCTTGGTGGAAAGGCCCTCGCGGACGAGGTCGTTGAGGGATTTACCGAAGATTTCGGTATCCCAAATGCCGGAGGAATCAGCCTCGAAGCTGCTGAGCAGGTACTTGACGAGCTCTTCCGACTGTTTTTCCGTTCCGACGATGGGACTGACCTCCGTTTGGATGTCGACCTTGATCATGTGCAGCGACGGTGCGCTGGCCTTGAGCCGGACGCCGAAGCGCGAACCCTGCTTCACGAGCTCCGGCTGTTCGAGGGTCAGTTCCGCCATGGACGGTGCGACCAGCCCATAGCCCGTGGCGCGCACGCTCTCGAGCGCGTCTGCGACGCGGTCGTACTCCCGCTTGGCAGACACCAAGTCGCCCATCAGAGCGAAAAGGTGCTCCTCGTCCGTGATGTCCGTGCCGCAGGTCTCCCCGAGAATTTTGAGGAAGAGGCCGTCCTTCATCGTGAGTCTGTACTCGATTGCGCCCTCGCTCAGACGAATCTCGCTGGGCGCCGCGTCCTCGACGTACTCGAGTCCTTCGAGCGCCGTTCGCAGAACTTCGTGATCGCGCACCTTTGCCATCTTTGCAGCCGCCGCATGGACCGCTTCCATAACCGCGCCGCCCAGCCAATGCCCTTCATCAAGTCCCGTGAGCCATGCGGGCGCGTTGACGCGCACCTCGGTCAGCGGGAATTCGAAGAGCACGGACTCCATGAGCTGGTTGAGGTCCGAAATCCCCATCCCCAGCACGTCCAGGGCCAGAACGGGCACCCCGTAGCGCTGGGCGAGTGAATCGCGCAGGCGCTGCGTCTCCTCTGCGTTCGGGTTCTTGCTGTTGAGAACGACAGTGAAGGGCTTGCCGAGCGCCTTGAGCTCGGAGATCACGCGCTCCTCCGCTTCCTGATACGAGCTTCTTGGGATCTCGGTCACGCTTCCGTCGGTCGTCACGACGATGCCGATGGTCGAGTGTTCGCGGATCACCTTGCGGGTACCGAGTTCCGCCGCCTGTTCAAAGGGAATGTCGTGGTCGAACCAAGGGGTTCTGACCATGCGCGAGCCGTCGTCTTCGTTGAGGCCAAGGACGCCCGAAATCAGGTATCCCACGCAGTCGACCAACCGCACGCGGAAAACCGCCTCGTCGCGCAGCTTCAACTCGACCGCCTCGTCGGGCACGAACTTGGGCTGGGTTGTCATAATGGTACGGCCGGCGCCGCTCTGGGGCAATTCGTCTCGGGTTCTGTCTCTGCGATGCTCGCCTTCAAGATTCGGAAGCACCAGCAGTTCCATGAACCGCTTGATGAACGTCGATTTGCCGGTTCTGACGGGGCCTACGACACCTACATATATGTCGCCCTCGCATCTCCCGGCGATATCCCTGTACAACGACCATTGATCCATGGAACACGCCTCCCGGTCACATACTGCTGCATCAGCTTATGTGACGCCGAGGCTTGCAATGCGTGGATGGGGAGGATATAATACTTCTACGGAGGACTTTTGGAGGTCACAATGGAAGAAAAACGACCGGATTGGCCCTTTTGGATCGTTCTCATCGTCTGCGGCACGGCCATTCTTGCGTGCGCGGCGTACCTCGTTTACAATTATTTATATCTGCCCGCGCAGATCGAAAAGCAAAACGTACGCTACGAGGTGCTTTATGAATCGGCGGCAAACGAAACGCCCGTGCCGACCGCCATGTCCACAGGCACGCCGATGCCCTCCCCCACGCCGCCCATCTCCCCCGCGCCGACTGAGGCGGCGGATGCCCGTCTGGACGTGCCGCTCGGAACGCCCAACCCGGACACCATCATCTACGCGTTTCCCACGCCGCCGCCCATTCAGGAGCGTTTTGCGGCGCTTCTCGCGCTCAATTCAGAAACGATCGGCTTTCTCACCATCGGGGACATGATCGCGCTGCCCGTGGTGCAGCGGCAGAACGACAACGAATTTTATCTGAAACACGACTTCGAGGAAAATGAGAGCCGGGCGGGCTGCCTGTTCCTCGACGGCGTGAATCGGCTGGAACTTTTTGACAAGCTGCTCATCGTCTATGGCCATAATATGAAAAACGGCACGATGTTCGGACAGCTTCCGAATCTCGAATTCAAGAGTGTGCTCGTGAAAAACGCCGTCATCTCATTTGATACCATCTACGAGAACCGGAAATACGTTCCCTTCGCGTGCTTTGCGCTGACCGCCGATCAATCCGAACCCGCATACGTCGAGTTGCGCAAATTCCAGCTGAACAAAGCGCAGTTCGGCGATTATGTCGATGCGCTCAGGGCGCGCTCTCTTTGGGACATTCCCGTGGACGTACAATACGGAGACGATGTGCTCCTGCTCGTAACATGCAATTATTCCGTGGACGACGGGCGGTTCTGCGTGGCGCTCAGGCGGCTGCGCGACGGGGAAAACGAGGACGACATGCGCACGCTGGTCGGAGAGGCAGTCAAGAAATGAACAGGAAGGTGATCATCGATGATTGCGCACATTGAGCGGGAAGTGTTGGATGGAACGGGCAAACCGATGACCGATTTCCGGCTGCTGCGCGCAAAGAGCGGGGTTCACGTGTATCGATGCGTGTACGACGGCATGCCCGCCATCGCCAAGTATTTTGAGCGCGAAGAGGACAGACGGGAAATCCGCAACTACCGCATGTTGCAGGCGTGCGGCGTCCCAACGATCCCCACCTATGTGCTGGGCGAATCCGTGATCGTGATGGAGGACATCGCCCGTTCAAGCGCTTGGCGGCTCGGCACCGCCGACGATATGTGCAACACAAACGTCGCAACCGGACTCGGGCGATGGTACTTTGCGCTGCACGAAGCGGGCGAGCATGTTCCGCAGCTTCAGTCGCTGTATTTCGAGTATGACGAGATCACGTGGGAGAATCTCCTGGATCTGAGCGGCAGGCTTCCGGAAGCGGCGGCGTTTTTCCGGTTTATATTGGATCACTTCGACGCGCTGCGCGCGCACATTGAAAAACCGGATTGCACGTTTACCTACAACGACTTTCACTGGACGAACTTCATCGTCAGTCAAAACGGGCAAGCCGCCCTGATGTTCGACTATAACCTGATGGGACGCGGCTATCGGTACGCGGATTTCCGCAATCTCCAGTCGCTCTCTGATGAGGCGTATGAAGCGTTCGCCTCGGAATATGAGCGTCTCTATCGGCAGAAACACGGCTGCGGACGGGAAGAGGCCGCGCGGGAGGAGGCGCAGATCGATGCCATTGCAGCTCCCCTCTTTGCGCTCATGGCGGCCTATCAGCAAGAAGAATTCCCGGACTGGGCGACGGAGGAGAAGCAAAAGGTGCTCGACGGTACACTTTTCACGCTTGCGCGGGAATTGCTCCAATAAACATAAAAAAACCTCGTGCCTCGAATAAGGCACGAGGTTTTTTTATGTCCGGTGCACCGGGTTCCCCCGGTGCCCGCTTGTGTTATTGCACCTTTGCGCAGGCATCGCGCCAGCGCATCAGCCAGTCGTGTTGTCTATCGACCGATGCGAGGCATACTGTCTCGCCCCAGGCATTCAGGAATTCCCCGAAGAGGTCGTAGTGGATGATGGCAACCGCGGGAAGCACCGCGGCAATCTCCGCTTCCGACATGGAACGCTCCTTGGAATAGCCCTCATACAGCACATCGAGCAGCCTACGCGAGCGATCGATTGCACCGCCGTCAAAGGTGCCGAAGTCCGTGCCGTCGGCGAGCCAACCCATGTCGATGACAGACGGGGAAATCGACGCGCGGTCGAAGTCCATCCACGTAAAGACGCCGCCGCGATACCTGGTGTTTCCCGTGTGCATGTCCCCATGGCAGAAGTCCCGGGGAAGCTTTTCGACCATCGACCACAGCTCGTTTCCGTATTCCTCCAGATCCCGGGTCTTCGCAGGATCGTATCCGTCCCTTCGGAGCGCAGAAACGAAGTCGTCGATATACCGCGGCTTGTCCTTTTGCAAAACGGCGTCCGGAAAATCATCCATCAGCCGGTGCATCCTGCCGACCGCTTGGCCAAGAATCGCTTCTCATCCTGTGCATATTTACACCCCACTAAAGATGCGCGATATCTTGGATCAGCGCATCCACGTCTTCGTCCTTGGTCGCCCAGCCCGTACAGAAACGCACCACCGAGTGAGCGCTGTCCACGCGGTTGATGTAGGCGAACGCGTAGTTATGGGAAAGCGTTTCAATCGCCGCATCCGGCATAGCGATGAACTGCTGGTTGGTCGGGCTATCCGTATAGAGCGCGTATCCCTTTTCGCGCGCGGCGGATTTAATCCGCATCGCCTGCTGATCCGCGCGGCGGGAAATCTCCAGATACAACCCATCCGCGAGAAGCGCGTCGAACTGCACGCCCAAAAGCCGTCCTTTTGCGAGCATGCCGCCCTTCTGCTTCATGAGATAGCGGAAATCGCGCGCCAATGAAGGGTTGGAGATCACGATTGCCTCGCCGAAGAGCAGGCCCTGTTTGGTGCCGCCGATGTAAAACGCGTCGCAAAGCTCTGCAAGTAGGGAAAGCGTCACGTCGTTTCCCTCTGCCGCGAGCGCAAAGCCGAGCCGCGCGCCGTCGAGGTAGAGGATGAGTCCAAATTCATCGCACGCCGCGCGGATCGAACGCAGTTCGTCCGCCGCATAAATCGTGCCGAACTCCGTCGAATCGGAGAGGTAGACCGCACCGGGCATCACCATGTGTTCGTGCGTATCGTCTTCGAAATGGGATTTACAGAGGGCGCGCACCTGATCGGCGGTGATTTTGCCATCCCGATTCGGGAGCGTGAGCACCTTATGGCCCGTCGCCTCGACGGCGCCCGATTCGTGCACGGCGATGTGCCCGGTGTCCGCGCAGATGACCCCCTGATGGGGTCTCAGCGCCGCCGAAAGAACCGTCAGGTTCGCCTGCGTGCCGCCGACCATGAAGTGGACGGCGATGTCGTCTTTCCCGCACATCGCCCGGACGCGCGCGGCGGCGGCTTCGCAATAGGCGTCCTCACCGTAGCCAGGCGTCTGGACGAGGTTTGTCTCGATGAGCTTTTCCAGGACGCGCGGATGCGCGCCTTCGCTGTAGTCGCAGTTAAAACGGATCATATGCCACGCTCCAAATATGTGATTTCAGCCGCCGTCATGGGGATTTCCAGCGCGCGGATGCTGTCTTCGTACTGTGCGATTTTGGTATATGCGCACAATGCGCTCGTCTTGAGGGGATGATTGAGCACGTAGGCGAGGGCGATTGCGGACGCCGAGACGCCGTACTTTTTGCCCAACACCACGGTGCGCGCGGCGCGGCGGGCATTCTCGGGCAAGTGGGTATAATAATCCGACACGGTTTGTTTGAAGCCGGCGCCCGCTTCGAACTGCGCGAAATAACCCTTGCCCTGCGACGAAAACGCCATCACGGGGAAGTCGTTTTCGCGGTACCACATCTCCTCCGTGGCGTTCATGGGCACGTGGGTGATGTCCTTGGTGAGCGGCGGGGTGGTGAGCGCAAGGGAAAAGTGCATCTGGCTCACCGAGAGCTGTGCGAGGCCGTTTGCGCGGGCGAACGCGTTCGCCATCTGAATCCGGCCGACCGTCCAGTTGGACACGCCGACCGCGCGCGCCTTGCCTTCCCGCACCAAATGATCGAGCGTCGGCATGATCTCCTCGACCGGGATGCGCGGATCGTCGCGGTGAAGGAGGTAGAGATCCGCGTAATCGGTGCCGAACGTGCGCAGGCTTTCCTCCAGGTCGAAGCGAATTTCCGCAGGCGAAAGCCGCGAGATGTACATCTTGTCGTTGTCCGCGGGATAGCATCCCTTCATGCAGATCGTCACGTCCGCACGGATCCCCCGGCCTCTGATGTATGTTCCGAGCATCTCATCGCATGCGCCATTGTAATACATGCGCGCGGTATCGAAGCTCCGACCGCCCAGCGCGCGGTAGCGGTCGAAGATTTCGTCCGCAACGCCCGCGCCAAACGCGTTGACGCCCATGGTGATCTGTGAAAGCCGGATGCCGCCTGTTACCTCTATTGAGTTCATACCGATCCTCCCATCACATGAATTTGGTGATGATGAACATATAAAACGGGATAAAGACGAGGGAAAGCGCGGTGGTGAGTGCAATGCCGCCCGCCGCATACTCCTCATCCGAACCGCAGGAAGCCGCAACGATGGGCGTCTGCGCCATGACGGGCATGGACGCCTGCACGAGCAGTACATCGCGCATGAGTTTGGGGGTATTGAGAATCGACGCGCCCGTGAGGTTTGCCGCAAGGTTCACAAGCATGACAGACGCAAAGAGGAGCATGGGCGAGGCGATGAACCGCCCAACGATCACCCACTCATAGGCCTTCATCCAGCGAATGCGCTTATTGCGCACCATGCGCATGAGGATCATGCCCGTGTAAATGAGCGCAAGGGGGGTAACGAGCCGTCCGACATAGCCGGACGCATCGAGCACAAACTTCGGCGGCACGAGGCCGATTAAAATCACGATTACGCACAGGAAGAAGACGAGCAGCGGGATCGGCAACACCTTTGTAAGCTTGGAAAGCGCGGCGCGCGCCGGGGCATAGGCCGGGTTTACGCGCGCGGAGGCATCGATGCGGCGCGCACGGAGATATTTGGGGATGGCGCGGAAACTGACCCGGTCGGTGGGCCGATCGCCGTCCTTTTGCATGATCGCGTAACCGAACGTCCAGAAGAGCGTCGTATTTGCGATATAATAAAGAAGCGTATAGGGCATGACGCTTTCGCCAAAAAGCGCCTGGGAGACGGGTACGCCGATGAAGACCGAGTTGGAAAACGCGAACATGCAGGTAAAAACGCCGATCATATGGCGCGGGAGCTTGATGAGGCGCGCGACGAGCCGGCCCAGATAAAACGTGGCGAGCATCGATAAAAATGGGATGAGGATCCCGGCAACGCTCGACAGGAGACTCTCGCGGGTGTAATTGAGGAACATATTGTTGATGATCATCGCCGGCAGGGCGATCTTGACGACCAGACGGGATACGAGTTCCGAATGCTCGTCCTTGAGCCAGCCGATCGCGTTGAGAAACATGCCGAGGCCGATCATGACGAAAATCGTCAAAACAATCTGCACTGCACTAAGCACCTGATTCACAGTTCAAAAACACCTCCGTATGGATGGGCCGCCGTACAAAAACGCCTCACCCCAACGTTGAGGCGAGGCACGTTCGCGGAATTCCAGTTCGCCAATCGGCAACCCTTTGGGCGATACCGGGCCCACCCGCGCGCATATGCGCGTCATTTGTGGTTCATTATACGCGCGCGGGAATGATTTGTCAACGAATGGTGGGCAAACGAAGGCATCGCGCAGGAATCCGCAAAAGATTGCGCGAAGAGCGGTTCGATGGTATAATACTCGGGAGGGATTTTGATTGAACATAGGGGAAAAGGAGACCGTGCCGCACGGATATCCGGCGTGTACGGCTGTGCCCCTTATCCCAAAACGGAGCATCAGCAAGCACCCGCAGGAAGGACGATAGACCGATGGATCAGGCGCTCTCCAAGGGATACCTGAATGAAGATTATCGCATGTTTCATATCCGCGACAGGAGGGACGTGACATTCGACTTTCATTTCCATTCGTTTGACAAGGCGATCCTATTCCTCTCCGGGCAGGTGACGTACTGTGTCGAAGACAAGGCATACGCGCTGCGCCCGTGGGATGTGCTTCTCATCAATCACGATCAGGTACACCGCCCGATCGTCTCGCCGGATGAAATATACGACCGGGTCATCTTTTATCTCAATCCCGCCTACCTCGACCGGCAGGTGCCAATGACCGACATGTTCCGGCGTGCGGAGCAGACGCGCTACAACATCATCCGACCAGATGCGCGCGAACGGCTGGCGCTGTCCGAAATGTACATCACGCTGGAGGCGGAGCTGACAAACCCGCAATTCGGCACAGAAGCACTGAAAGACGCGCTCATGACCCAGATCATGATTTTACTCAACCGCGTTTCGCTGCGCGGGGTCGTTGCGGGTGAAAAAACCTACATTGCCGATCCCAAAATCAGCGAGATTGTGGAATACATTCTCGGAAACCTGGCGGGCGATCTGCTCATCGAGAAGCTTGCGGAGCGCTTTTTTGTGAGCCCCTCGTTTCTCATGCACCGCTTCCGCGAGGTAACGGGCTATTCTCCGCACAACTACATCACCCTCAAGCGCATGGCACACGCGGCGGAACTGATGCGCGCCGGCACGAGCGCAACGGATGCCGCCGGTTTATGCGGGTATGCGGATTATTCCTCGTTTTCCCGCGCATACCGCAAGCAGTATGGCGTCTCCCCCACCCAGCCCATCCCGCGCATGAGTTGCGACGACATGCCCATCGATTAATTTTGCCGGATTGGGACTTTTATCCAATCCGATTCGTCTAAGATTTATCTGAATCGGATCGGAGGGATTAAAAATGAAACTGAAAAGACTGTCCATCCTCGCACTCGCGCTCGTCCTGGTATTTGCGGTGTTCCCCGCTGCCGCATCCGGCACAATGACGCTCAAAACGACCGCGTCGGTCAACCTGCGCACAGGCCCCGACACGAGCTACCAGAAGATAACCGCAGCTGCCTCGGGAAAAACATTCACTTACCTTGGCATCAGCAACTACGATGCAAAGGGGCGGCTGTGGCATAAAATATCCTATGATATGTCATCCGCATGGCTCTATGCGGGCTACACAAAGGTAACGGTTGACGGTACTGTGCTTTCCAATTCCGCGTTTGTCACATCCACGGCGTCCGTAAACCTCAGGCGTGGCGCGGGCACGGGCTATACGGTTCTTGCGACGGTTCAGTCCGGTACAAAGCTCTTTTACCTCGGCGCATCCACAAAGGACAAAAACGGCCGCGTATGGTACCGGGTATCATCAAGCGTCGGTCCCGCATGGGTGTCCTCGCGCTACGCGAAGCTTTCTGGTGAAGCGGTCGAGAGCAGCCAGGTCGTGACGACAGGAACCGTATGGATGAGAACCGGCGCGGGTCTAGGCTATGCAAAGATCACGGTCATTCCCGAGAGCACGACCGTCACTTACCTAGGCAAAACGTCCACCGACGTGCGCGGCATCAAGTGGTACAAGGTAAAATACGACGGAAAGACGGGCTGGGTGTCGTCCAAGTATTCGAAAATCAAATAAAGATTTACCTGTAGACGCGCCCGATTGATCCGGGCGCGTTATTTTTATCCGCTGATCTTTACGCAAGCTCCCATGCATGTTATTATGGTGACGTATCATTTGCGAAAGATGTGACGTCCATGCGAAAGCTCCTGAACGTAAAGCGCCCCGAGATGTTCCTATTCTTCCTGTTGATCGCCTTTGCGGCGCTGGGAAACGGCTTTTCCGACTCCGTGTACAGCAACTATTTTAAGGAAGTCTATCAGGTCACGACCACGCAGCGCGGCTTCATCGAATTTCCGCGCGAGTTGCCGGGGCTTTTGTGCGCGTTTCTGATTGCCGCCCTGGGTGCGATTGGCGACGTGCGCGCGGCGATCGTGGCACAGGTGCTTGCGGGCATCGGACTGACGGTGCTGGGACTGATCACGCCGCCGTTTGCCGTCATGCTCATCTTCCTGTTCATCAATTCCACGGGCATGCATCTTTTCATGCCGCTGCGCGATTCCATCGGCATGTCGCTTGCCGAACCTGGGCGTGTGGGCAAGCGCATGGGGCAATACGCGTCGACGCAGGCGTTTGTGGGCATGGCCGCGGGACTGATGGTGTTCATCGGCTTTCGCACCGGCTTCTTTACATTCCAGAATAATGTCCGCTGGGTCTTTCTGGTGGGCGCCATGGCGTTTCTCGTCGCGACGCTGATCGCGCTTCTCCTGTCGAAGAAATGCGGAGACGGTCTTCATACGAAGCGAAAATTCAAGCTCACGTTCCGCAAGCACTACAAATACTATTATCTCCTGACGATCCTGAAGGGCGCGCAGAAGCAGATCGCATACGTATACGGCACATGGGTCATCGTGCAGCTGCTGGAAAAGGGCGCGGACACCATGAGCATGCTTTTAATCGTCGGCAGCTTCCTGTCGATCTTCTTCATGCGGCTCATCGGTCACTGGATGGACCGGTACGGCATCAAGAAGATGATGTATCTGGACGCGCTCACCTTTATCATCATTTATGCGATTTACGGCTTTGTCGTCTGGGGCATCACGACGCACGACGTTTCGACGCTTGGCTGGTCGGTCTTTGGGGTATACGGACTTTTCATCCTCGACCGGCTGTCGATGCAGATCGGCGTGGTGAATTCCGTGTATCTGCGCTCGATCTCCTGGAATGACGCAGAGGTAACGCAGACGCTTTCGACGGGCACGTCGCTCGACCACGTCGTCTCGATTCTTGCGGCGTTCATCTGCGGCCTCATTTGGGAAAATTTGGGCGCGCAGTGGGTCTTTTTCGTGGCGTCCATTTTCTCGCTTGGCAACCTGTTTGTCGCAGCGCGCGTGCGTCCCGAAGAGGAAAGGGTCGTGGCCGAACAGGCGCGCGCACGATTGCAGGTTTAGAAAACCCGCCCAAAACACAAGCACCCGTCGCTTGTCCGGGTCATCTCCCTGCGGTATGATATGTGCAAGGAGGCGATCTGAATGGACATGAACGCGACGGGTGCTTTTTTGCGCGAGAGGCGCACGGTAAAGGGACTGACACAGGCAGACGTGGCGGAGCGGCTGGGAATGAGCGCACAGGCGGTTTCCAACTGGGAACGCGGGGAGACATTGCCGGACGCATCGATCCTGATGGATCTGGCGCTGATATACGAGACGTCCGTCGACCTCATCCTCGGCGGCGGGCGCGAAGCTTGGCGGTTCCGGCGGCGCGTGACGGTCGCGCAGTTGCGGGAAGTGCTCTACGCCGTCCGGCGGATGGGCGAGATTCTCGGCCGCGACCACTTCATCTACCGCACGATGATCGACGCACTCGACAGCCGCATGAATGCCGAAATTGAGCGTGCATTCTCGAACGAGAGCATCATGGACGCATACATCGGCGAATGCGCGATCGAATGCGCCAAGAACGGCGACTACATCGATCCGAGCGACCTCAAGGCGAACCTGCATAATCAAAAGGCACTGGAGGTCACGCTCGCACGGCTGCGGGAACGAGGCATCAGGTAAAGAAGAAAGGGGCAGGCTGAGGAGATCATTGAATTGAGCGCAGATCTGCGCGGCATTCTGGCAGAAGCGCAACGATGACAATTCGGGCATGCGCACATCGGAAGGCGCGTTCTATCTGGAAAAGGAGCTCTGATCCCACACATCCGGAAACCTGCCCTGCACAAACGCATGGTACGGGTTCTCCGGATGTCTTTTCAAATCCAGATTGGCGATCAGACGTGCGACCGTTTCGCGGACATAGGCGTGATCGGCATCCGCAAGCGTTTCAAAGCGCCGCATTTCGATTTCGCCCGCGCGTTCGAGGGCGAGAAGTTCCCCGCCTACATCCACGATTTCCGCGCACGAATCAAGCGCCACCGTCCCATCCACGCCCGTTGCGAGTCCCTTTTTGTCATTGAGCGGATAATCGCCTTCGCAGGAATAGAGGTACCCCGATATGCCGCCGTAGAACGCGGCGAGCGCGCCGGGGAAAAACTCGATGTATGTGACCCTGCCGTCTAAAATCCGATAGCCCATCCACTTGCAGGGGTTACGGGCGAAATCCCAGATGTAGAGAAGGGCGACGGCGCGGCTTTTTGCCAGGTACACCTTCCCGCCCGTGCCGGGCACGAGTTCTTTCAAATTCGGCATCCGGGTGCCGTGATAGAAGGTCACAGGCGTACGAGGCGCAGTTCCTCAACCCTCCCATTTTTCCCATGCTCGTAAAAGACGACAAGCTTTGCGCCATCCCAGGCAATGTCCGCATATCCGCCGAGATCGTCCACATGGAAAACGGGCAGCCACGCGTCCCCATCGAGCCGTTTGACCGTGAGATTTTCCCGCGCGGTTTCGCTCCCGCAGTTGACAAAATACACATCTTCGCCCGCGCGCACCATGGAACCGAAGCACTGCGGATCGGGCAGATCGTCCGCAAGGCGGATTGCGCCGACCGTCGCGCCGCCGTCGCCGGAGATCGCGAGCGCGCGCCGATGCGTGCTCTCCCGGTGGCGGATATTGAACAGCACGCTCCCATCGGGGCATTCCACGCACGCAGTCTCATTGGCGTCGCGGATGCCGTCGATCAGCGCGCCCGCGGACCACGTCGCGCCGCCGTCGTCGGAATAGATGCAGCCGGCAACCGAGGGATGGTGGTCGACGACATAGGCAGGCCCCTCATGCACCCGCCCATTTGCAAGCCAGACGGGCGCGACGAGTCGCCCCGTCGAGAGCCGGATGCCGTGGCCGGGTCCGGTTGCGCACACGTTCCATTCGCAGGGAAATGCGCGGTACGTTTGCGTGATTTCGGCAGGTTCCGACCAGGTTGCGCCGAAGTCCATGCTCGTGCGATGAAACGCGCGGGCGTAATTGACGTGATAGATGAGATGCGTCTTTTCGCCGTCCGCGATGAGCGTGGGGTTATTCATGGTGTCGGTTTCGTTTCCCCGGAGAAAAAAGCGAACGCCGTCCTCCCTTTGAATGAGGATGTCGATCTTGCCCCAGTCGCTTCCCGCGTCATGGCGCGCTTCACAGCAGGTGAGCGCACCCCTGGGCGTCATCACGACGCCCGGGATGCGGTACGCGGCGTATCCGTTTTCCCCCGCGTGCAAAATCATAATTCCTCAACCTCCAGCATCTCCTGATTGGTCAGAAGTTCGCCGTTCTGAAGCGGCATATCCTCGTATTCCGCTTCGCCGTCCTGATTGTCGTAGGGGTCATAGCGCAGGAATGTGCGCGGTGGGTCAAACTCGTGCTGGAACTCGCTCGCCGCCACCATGCGGAAGGGATCGAGGTTTCCGAAGTAGAAGTCGCGCCGCTCCATCGCGCCTTTGTGATAGGCGGAATTGCCGAAGGAGCAGTCCGCGAACAGCCAACCGTAGGGCGCGACGTAAAACTGCGCCCAATCGTGCATGCCGATCTCAATGGGCGTGGTATAGAGCCCCGACTGCCAGCGCGCGGGCACACCTGCGATGCGGCAGAGTGTGATAAAGAGGAGTGCAAACACGCCGCAATCGCCCTTGAGCCGCGTCGCCATGAAGCCGGGCAGATCGGCAACCGTGAAATACGGCGGCATAAACGAATAAATGGGAACACGCGTGAGCCAATCATAGATTTTGCGCGCCTTGAGAAGCGGGTTCGTCTCGCTCCCCACGATGTCCCGCGCGAGTGCGCGCAGATAGGGCTTGAACGCGATGTGTGGCGGGAGCTCTTCCAAATAGAAGGTTGGCTGCGCCGCAAGTACCCGCGCCGGATCGGGATTGACATACCGCATGCGGTTGACATATTCGTATTCGACCGAAAACGTCATGCCCGGCTCATAGACGCGCTCGAAAAACGCCGTACGCTGGGGGTAATCCTTTGCGGAGACGTATGCGGGCGCGGGATCAAGCTTCAAAATGTCGACCGACTCGATCTGTGCGCCCAAAATCGGCACGGGAATGTGCACGCGGATCATTTTCCCGGGACGCTGGTGCGGGGGTTTCACCGCCACGGACGCGCGGATGCGGAACCGGTACGCGCATGACCCGGTTTCTTTCATTTTGTGGATTGCGCCGTCGAGAAGCGCGGTGTTCTTTTTATAATAATCGAGGCGTGCCGGATCCTTGAGCCGCGCTGCAATCTCCGGGCGCGTCTTGATGAGGTTCCCCATGAAATTGCGGCGGTAGCGCACCTGTCCGTCCAGAAAAATCCAGTCGGCGGCGTCCATGTCGGTGAGCCGCCCGAGTTCCTCGGGCGCCCATCCTTCGAGGGTATCGGCGAGAATCTTTTCCGCCTCCGCTTGGGTGTAGGGGTATGCGCCGGGCAGAAGCGCGGTCATGGCGCGTTCGAGCAGGAGCCTCTTTTGAAGCGGCTGGGGGATGTCCGCAGCAAGCCGCATATCGATCACCCGGTTCATTCGCGCGAAATCGCCCGCATCCTTCAGCCGGCGGATATCCTCCGGAAGGTCCACCGCGAGATATTTTAAATCGCTGTATTCCATTTTGTCCTCCCCTATCGGTTCTGGTATGCACGACGGCACATGTCGTTACGTCTATTATATCATCAATATGGGCAATTTTTCGAACAATTTCCTGTATGCAGCGGAGATAATTTTATGTTATAATGTGACTTGTTATGAATTTACGGGAGGCACGACATTGAAATTATTAAAAAGGCGCGCCGCGTTATGCGCCTTGACGACGCTTTTTGCGCTTTCGCTCACAGGATGTACGGGCACGCAATCCGCAGCGCGCGATAACGCCATCAATGTGGTGCGCGCGGACGCGAGCGCGGAATATAACCTTGCAACCGTGCGCCGGGGCGACATCTCCCTGACGGAATCCGTGCGCGTCACATACTTCGCCGCGCGTGCCGCGTCTTACGGCTTTGCGACTTCCGGCATTTATTACGAAAACTTTCAGGTTTCCGTGGGCGACCAGGTGCAGGCGGGCGACGTGCTTGCAACGTTGGAATCCGCCGAAATCGACGCCGAGATCGCATCCTGCGAAGCGGAGATCGATTCTCTGACGCTGGAGCGCGACCGGAACAGCGCGCTCCTCGCGCTCTATGACGCGCGGCTCGCCGGACGGGAAGCCGCGACGGGCACTGCCGGAAGGACAGATGCGCGCCGCCGCACCTACGAGGTTGCGATCCGCGATGCGGAGGATCGGATGGAGGTTTTGGACGTACGGCTTGACGAGCTGAACGCGCAGCGCGCCGGACGCGTCGTGACCGCGGACATCGACGGCACCGTGACATATGTCAGGGACGTTCAGCCGGGCGAGACGTCCGTGAAGGGACGCACGATCATCACCGTCACGGATCTTTCCTCCTGTGCGTTTGAATCGACCGTCGAGCATCCGGAAGCGATTCCATTTGATCAGACGTACGACATCCGAATCGACGGACAGGATTACGCCATCTACCGCACCACGGCGGAGGAACTGGGCGTCGCCGAGGAACCTATGAACGAAAAAAGCGCGCGCACGCGGGTCTACTTTGCGCCGCTCGTCCCATCCGTGAACCTCGCGGAAGGCGCGTCCGGAAAATTTACCGTAGTCGTGCAAAAGTCGGAGGATACGCTCTACGTGCCCGCCACCTGCGTCGCGGAAGCGGACGGACAGACGTGCGTCTATATACTGGATGATGCGGGTCTCAAGACAATCCGGCCCATCACCGTCGGCCTCCTCACCCCCCGAAGCTGCGAAATCACAAGCGGCCTCGATGAGGGCGACAGGGTCGTCAACTGACGGGGGTATGAAGATGAAAAGACGAATGCTTTTGACCCTCGCGGCGATCCTGGCAATTCTCGCGACCGGGTGCCAGCAGAACCGGGCGGATGCACCCGCGCTCCTGACGCCGGTGGGCGCGAAGATGGACACCGCCGTGTGCGAATTGGGCGACATGGTGGACATGAAGGTCTACGAAGGCGCGGTCGCGCCTCGCAGCACGGCATTATACTTTACAGCCGACAGCAGAATCGGCGCAATTCCCGTCGGGATTGGCGAGCGCGTACAGGCGGGCGACCCCCTCGTCCAGATCGACGTATCGGCGATCAACGGCGCTCTTTCCGCCCTCGACGCCGAGGAAGCGCAGATCAGCGAGACAGCCGCATACGAAAAACAGCTCTACGACATCGACATGGAGATCGGGACGCTTTCGCTGTCGCAACTGACGGACGAGGCGGCCAAATACGACAAGCAGACCGACATCGATCTGCGCGAACTCGAATACCAAAACGCCGTGGTTGCGCGCACGGAGCGGCTGGATGCCATTCGGGCGGCGCGCGCGGCATATGAAGCGCAGCTTGAGGACATCTGGCTGACCGCACCGACGAGCGGGCGCGTCGTCGCCCTCACATGCGCGGTCGGACAGACCGTGGGCGCATATGACACCGTCTGCGTGGTGACCAGCGACACATCGCTCGTGCTCCAATCCGACTACATATCCCCGTCGGCATTTTCCGGGGCGGCGGACTTTTACGCGCTGATTGACGGAACGCGGCATGCGATCACGCCGGAACCCGTCGACGAGGACGAATATGCGCGCGCGGCGCTCAAGGGAATCAAATACCTGACCACATATGAAATCGAAGACACCGAAGGTTTGACGGCAGGTGAAACCGCCGCGGTGGTGCTCGTGACAAGACACAAGGAAGGCGTTTTGAAGGTTCCCATTAATGCGCTCTATGACGAAGACGGCGAGTTCTACGTCTACGTGGTTGAAAACGAGGCAAAGCTGCGCCGCGACGTGCAGGTCGGCCTCGAGACATCCACAGAAGCCGAGATTCTATCCGGCCTGACGGAAGGGGAGGTTGTCTATGTCGACAAGTAGGAAGATGATCGCCCTGATGGTCCTGCTTGGTCTTTTCATCCCGTCCACCTTTGCGGCAACCGGCGTGCGTTATTCGACGGTGCCCGTTGAGAAAAAGACGTTCAAGCGCACGACGACGTTGCAGGGTTCGATTCTCTATCTGAGCGTGCAGGCGGTCGCCGTCTATCAGTCCGACGCGCGGCTGGGTGAAATCCTTGTCGCAGCGGGCGACGCCGTCACGGCGGGCGACCCGGTTGCGACCTACACGCTGCCGGCGAGCGAAACCGACCAAAAGGAAAAGGAAATCGCCCTGCGCGAGGCGCAGGATGACTACGAATATGAGCTGTCGGCGCGCGCGTCGACCATCGACGACATGACTGCGCAGTTGGCCGCCGAGACGGACGAGACGCAGGCGCGCATTCTCGCGCTGATGATCGAGCGGCAGCAGCTGACGGACGCGAAGTGGCAAAAAGAAGCGCAGGCGCGGCTCGCATCCCTCGACGCAGCCTATCAGGCCGCCTTGACCGTCGCGGACGAAAAGACGCTCTACGCGGGCATCACGGGCACGGTGAGTTCCGTCGCCCAACTCGACACCGGCGCGCTCATTTCCGGCAAGGCGCTGGTCGTTCTGGGCGATCCCCAAAAAGCGCTCGTGCGCGTGAACAACGAAGACGGCCTTTTCAAATACGGCATGACGGTCGAGCTGCGTCTTTCCGGTTATGGAAGCCAGTCATCCGCAAAGGGAACGGTCGTGGCTGCGGACAACGTTCTTCCCGGTGAATTGCGCAGCGGCGCCGCATACATCGCATGGGACATTGCCGCAAGTACGGTGTACACATCCGCCACGGTTTCCGCCGTGACGATGTACGTTGCGGATGTGCTCGTCGCCGCATCGGAGGCGGTTTCCTACAAGGACGGACTCTACTATGTTGAAATCCTCGGCTCAGACGGTGCGCTGCACACCCGCTACGTCACAAAGGCCCTGGACACCGGCTCCGACGCCTGGATCGTGCTCGGCGTAAACGAGGGCGACAAGCTGATTACAAAGTGAGGACAGAAGCGTGCTGAAATTCTTATTCCGCAAGATGCTCAACAAGGCGTGGATGATTTTGAGCCTATTGATTGGCAACGTGCTTCTCATCAGCATCGCGATGTCAAATCCCATGTACACCCGCGCCGTGACACAGAATCTGTTGACCAGAACGCTCTCCGACGCATACATACAGACGGCCGCCTATCCCGGATATGCGACCATGGAGGGATCGCTGACCAAATCCAAGGGCGATTCGAACGCGACCAAGGCGTATCGCGCCGCGGAGGAGGACATCGCCGCGCTGCCCGGGCGGATCAACACCCCGGCGCTCTACGAGACCGCATTCAAGTCCGTGGAGGATCTTTCCGGCACGCCCATCTCCCCCCGCAGCGACGAGGGCTCGGCGGTCAAGGTCACCATCGCCGCGATGTCCGGCATGACGGATCACGTGAAGCTGATTGAAGGAAGCGCCTATTCGACCGAACCTGACGCAGACGGCGTTTACGACGTCCTGATCGGGCGCACCGCGTTTATCCGCAAAAACCTCGTCCTGGGCGAACAGCTGCGCTTTCAGTACGCATTGACGCCGGATGGCAATCCGCTCGTCGTGCGGATTGCGGGCGTTTTTGAGACGGACGATTCCGTGTACTGGACGGCGCCGGAAAGCGACTATGCGACCCAGCTTTTCATCGATCCCGCGCTATTTGACGCCATGTTCATCCATTATGACGACCAGCAATACGCGGTGTCCACGGTGTGGACGACGCTCTTTGACATTGCGGCCATGCGCGCCAAGGACGTACCAAATACCCTTTCCGTCCTCGCAGATATTTCCGACCGATACAACCTGACGTTCATCAAGCGGTTCCAAACAGGGTTTGGCGCGCTGATGGAGAGCTACCGGGCGGAGGCAAACCAAGCGTCCGCGACCCTGAAGGTTTTGGAAGTGCCGGTGTTTGCGCTCCTGATCGCATTCATGTTCATGGTATCCCGGCAGATACTGGAAATTGAAAAAAACGAGATCGCATACCTGAAATCGCGCGGCGCAGCCGGGCGGCAGGTGCTCATGGTCTATATCCTCCAAAGCCTTGTGATCGCTGTGGTTTCGGCGCTTTTGAGTCTGCCGGTCAGCACGGCGATCTGTAAGGCCATTGGTGCGTCGTCGGCGTTTTTGGAATTCCAGTCGACGTCGCATCTCGTGATCGAATACACCAGAACCGCGCTCCTCTACGCGCTCGTCGCGGCGCTGGCGGGCATCATGACGATGGCGCTTCCCGCCATCGGGTATTCGCGGCTGACCATCGTCGATTCCAAAAGGGCCGCGCATGCGCGCAATCAGTCCTCTCTCTGGCAAAAGTTCGGGCTGGACTTCATCCTGCTTGGCATCTCGCTCTACGGGCTGTACGCGTTTAACAGCCAGAAAGCGCTGCTGGCCGAGAAGGCGCAATCGGGCGCGGCGCTGGATCCGCTTATCTATATCGCATCATCGCTGTTCGCGGTGGGCGCGTCTTTGTGCATGGTGCGTCTCATTCCCCTTGTGGCGCAGGCGGTCTTCACACTTTTCAAAAACAGGATGCGCCCCGCATTTTATACGTCTTTTTTGCAAATCCTGCGTTCCCGGCGCAGCCAGACGTTCATGATGGCATTTCTCATGCTCACCATCGCGATCGGCCTTTTGAACGCGGACACCGCCTCGACCGTCAACGTCTCCCAGGAGACGCAGCTGCGCTACGATCTGGGCGCGGACGTGGTGCTCAAGGAAGCGTGGACGCGCCAATCAGGCGCTTATGTCGAATCAGACGCCGCGCGTTACGGGCAGATTGCGGGCGTCACGTCCATCGCAAAAGTGCTGCGCGACGACACTGCCTTTGCGACTGCCGGGAAAAAACAGCTCACGTCCGTTTCCCTGATGGGCATCGACACGAAGGCGTTCGGAGAAACCGCGTACATGCCGGACGATTTGCTGGACGCACACTTTTTCACCTATCTCAACGCCATGTCGCAAAACCCGGGCGACTGCCTTGTCTCCGCAAACTTCCGCGACATATTGGGACTGGACGTCGGCGACACGATTACCGTGCGCACGGCCGATCAATCGGCGGTGACCGCCACCATCGCGGGCTTTGTTCCCTTCTTCCCGACCTACAATCAGTCGGTATACGAGACACGCGAGGACGGGACGCGGGTGCTGGCGGACAAGTATCTGGTGGTCTGCAATCTCAACGATCTCCAGTCCGCATGGGGACTTTTGCCCTATGAAATATGGATCAAATCCCCCGAAAGCGCGGACGCGATATACGACTATGCGAACGCGAGCGGGCAGCGCTATTGGGCGTTCCAGGACGTCTATACGCAGTTATCGGTGCTGCGCAACGCGCCCGCAATTCAGGGAACCAACGGCATTTTGACCCTCTCGTTCATCGTGGGGCTCACGCTATGCGCGGCAGGCTTCCTCATCTTCTGGATTTTGTCGATCAAGTCGCGCAGCCTGCAATTCGGCATTTACCGTGCTATGGGCATGTCGGTTGGCGAAATCATCGGAATGCTGCTCAACGAGCAGTTCTGGCAATCGGTCCTGTCCATCGCCTCGGGCGCGGGCATCGGGTACCTTGTGAGCAGGCTCTATATCCCGCTCATCCAAATCGCGTACTCCTCCGCCGAGGCGTCGCTGCCGTTGGTTGTGACGCGCGACTTATTCGACCATGTGCGGCTCTTCGCAATGAACGGGGTCGTCCTTGCAGCTTGCGTGACGATCCTCATACTCATCATCCGCCGCCTCAAGATGGCACAGGCGCTCAAATTGGGGGAGGATTGACATGCTGAATGTAAAGGACGTATCCCGCGCATTTCCCGTGCAGGGCGAGGGCGATTTCTATGCGCTTCGGGACGTCAATTTGACAGTTGAACAAAACATGCTCACGGTACTGGTGGGAAAATCGGGTTCGGGCAAGACGACGCTCATGAACATTATGGGCGTGCTTGATCAACCCACAAAGGGCGCAATCGAATTCGAGGGCAAGGTCATCTCCAAATTGGGCGATGCCGCGCGCGGACGGATTCGGCGGGCAAAGATGGGCTATGTATTCCAGTCGGTGGCACTGATCCCGATCATGACCGCCGAGGAGAACGTGATGTTCGCGCTGCGGCTTGCGGGCGAAACGGAACGCATGCAGGAACGCGCGCTCGAATGCCTGCGCATGGTGGGACTTTCCCAGCGCGCAAACCACATGCCCCAAGAGCTTTCCGGCGGCGAGCAGCAGCGCGTCGCCATCGCGCGCGCCATCGCGCACAGGCCGACGATTTTATTCGCGGACGAGCCGACGGCAGAACTCGATTCAAACACCGCGGTGTCCGTGGCACGCATCTTTCGCGAGTTGGTCGACCGGGAGGGCGTGACGGTTGTGCTTACGACCCACGACCGTGAGCTTTCGACCATTGGCGACAAAATATATCAGCTCGAGGACGGTGAGATCGTTGCGGGAAACTGACATGGCCAATCCCCAGTACATCGTGGAATGCGATAATCTGGTCAAGATTTACAAGACGAAGGACATCGAGGTGCTGGCGCTGCAGGGTCTCGAGTTGACCGTCGAGCACGGCGAGATGATGGCGATCATCGGAAACTCCGGCTCAGGCAAGTCCACGTTTTTAAACATGATCGGTGGACTCGACCGCCCGAACGCCGGGCGATTGTACGTCGACGGGAAAAACCTGTTCAAAATGACGGAAAAGGAACTCGTCGATTATAAGAAATCGACCGTCGGCTTCGTGTGGCAGAACAACGCGCGCAACCTGCTCCCCTGGCTCCCCGCGTGGCAGAACGTGCAGACGCCGATGCTCTTTGGCTCTATGCGCGAAAGAAAAGCGCGCGCGATGGAACTTCTCGATCTGGTTGGACTCAAATCAAAGGCAGGCGCGCGCCTTTCGCAGCTTTCGGGCGGCGAACAGCAGCGCATCGCCATCGCCATCGCGCTGGCAAACAAACCCAAGCTCCTGCTCGCGGACGAGCCGACCGGCTCCGTCGACACGAAGACCGCCGTTTACATCCTCGACGTGTTCAGGCGGCTGCAACAGGAGATGGGGCTTACCATCATTATCGTGACCCACGACCGCACGCTCTCCAAAAGGGTGAGCCGCGTCGTCGCCATTCGCGACGGAAAAACAGCCGCGGAGATGATCACCCCGCGCGACCTCAAAACCGCGGCGGGCGAAACGGCGTTTGAAGAGGAGCACGAGGGCGCGCAGGAGGAGTTTGCGGTGCTTGACCGCGCGGGGCGCGTACAGATTTCACGCGCACTCCTTGATCAGGCAGGCGTCCAGGGACGACGCGTGCGTATGTACACAGAGGACGGAAAGATTATCGTCGAAAAGGAATAATCGCCGGCAGCATGCGCGGCGAAACCGGTTCAAACGACGGTACATATGACGTATTTATGATGAAAATTTCTTTTCATGGGCAAGCTTTCACAAATTACGTCATAACTACATGTTTCCGTCACAGTTTTGCCAAATGTATCTGCCAATATGTGAATATTCTAATGGTGCTGGTCATATATGTATGGCACAGCAGAAGCCGCAGGGGCGGCAATTTCGACACGGAGGTGCGCGCATGAAGCGACTTACGCGGATTGCGGTTGCGCTGCTTACTGTGCTGGTTCTTCTTCCGGCCGGTTTCGCGCAATCCGAGAGCGTGAAGGCTTATGTCTCGTCAACCACGCTGAAGATTTACGACGATTACACCACATCAGCAGATGTCACTTGCGTTCTATCCTACGGCGAAGTCGTTTATTGTACCGCCGTAAAGGGAGATTGGGCGCGTATCACGAACTGCGACGGTGAAGTCGGCTATTGTCTGGTATCCAATCTCACGGCAAAAAGCCCCAACCGGTACGATGTCACGGCCTATGTTCAGTCGGACAATAAGCGGATTTACCGCGGTGCATCGACGGACACGGATAGCGCGGGGCTCGATCAAAACGCGCAGGTTACGGTCATTGCCATCACAGGTGACAAAACCTGGTGCCGCGTCAAAATCCACGGAATTTATGGATACATAAAGACGGCCGATCTGGACAAGTCGAAGGTCAAGGATTCCTCCGCTATCCAGACGGGATCGGTTGCCGTATATGTGGCCGACAACACGCTCACCGTGTACACCTCCCCCTCCACATCCGCAGACAGCGCAACCATCGGCTTCGGCGAGAAGCTGACGTGCGTCGCGGTCGGCTACAACTGGGCAAAGCTGAAAAGCGGCGACAAAGTGGCATACTGCAAAACAGACGGGTTGACGACCGAAAACCCCAACGAATACTCCGTCACCGTCTATGCGCAGTCCGCATCCGTGAAAGTGCGAAAGCTGCCCACATCGTCGGCAGGCGCAATCGCGTCGGTTGACACAAACACATCGATGACCGCCATCGCCGTCACGCAGGACGGAAAATGGTATCGGGTCAAGGGCGGCGGAGAATACGGTTACGTGCTCGCCTCAGACGTCGACACGGACAAGGTTTCGACGGCGTCCAAGACCTCGACGGCCGATAAAATCATCGCACTCGCCTATAAACAGATGGGCGATCCCTATGTCTATGCGGCTGCAGGCCCCAACGCCTTCGACTGCTCCGGCCTCACATGCTACTGCTTCAAAAATATCGCCGGCATCACGCTCGAGCGTTCCGCCAAGGGGCAGGGGTATGACACCTCTTACACGAAAATCTCCGACATCGCAGACTTGAAAAAGGGCGATATCGTGTGCTTTGATACAAACGAATCGGACGAGGATTTAAGCGATCACGTCGGCATCTACATCGGCGGCGGGCGGTTCATTCACGCCTCCTCTTCGGGCGGCGAGGTCATGATTTCCTCCCTCGCATCCGGCTACTACAGGAGCGCGTTCTCCTGGGGACGGCGGATTCTGGACTAGTACTCCGTCCACAGCAGATCGCTTTTGTCATGGACTGAATACTAGAAGGTACCACGAGAACAATCAGCCGCTTGGGCAACAACCCAAGCGGTTTTTTGTTTGTTTTGGCATCTTTATCCCGTAAATCGCACAAAGAAGTACAGGATCAGGAGAAAGACCACGTTCATTCCGGTGAAGACTGCAAGGAACCGTCCCATGCGCGCACCTGGCGCGCGCATATAAAGTCTGAGGGAAATCAGGCTCGCAAGTGACGCGACCAGCGTTCCAAGGCCGCCGATGTTCACGCCGCGCACGAGGGAAAACGCGTCGTCCGTAAAGCCGGAGAGCATGATTGCCGCCGGCACATTGCTGATGACCTGCGAGGTCAGAATGCCCGCTTCGAGCACATGACCACGCATGACCGCAGAGAGCGACGCCTGCACATTGGGCACGCGGGCAACGTTCCCGACAAACACAAAAAAGCAGGCGAATGTGCCGAGCAATGCGTAATCGATCCGGCGAAACACCGCCCGCGCGAAGACGGTCAATACAGCCACGACCGCTGCGAAACAGACCGCCTTCGGCAAGACGCGCAGGACCGAAAGCACGCACAGGAGAAACAGCCCGCCATAAAGCGCGAGACGCCGTCCATCCACCGCCGCCGGTTGCGTGCCGGGTGTGGCATGCAAACCACGCCGCCTGACGGGCAGACAGGCGATCAGGAGCAGCACCAGGCTAAGCGCGGAAATCGGCACGACCGCATGCAGAAACAGGCCCATGGGCATGGCATAATGCGCAAAGAGGTACAAATTCTGCGGATTTCCGATGGGGGTTGCCATGCTGCCGAGATTTGCGGCGACCGTCTCGACCGCGACGATGTAGGCGCAGGCTTCGGGCGCGACCACCGCGAGCATGGACACGGTCAGCGGCACAAAGGAAATGAGCGCCACATCGTTCGTCACGAGCATGGAGATGAAAAAACAGGATGCCGTGAGAAGGAGCGCCAGCCTGCGCATGCCGCCCGCACGCGCCATCAGAAAGCGGGAAACCGCGTCGAACACGCCGATCTCATTGAGTCCCGCGATGACCGCCATGAGCGAAAACAGAAGCATCAGGACGTTCCAATCGATGTAATGAAAATAGGACATGTCCGGCGGGACAAAGAACATCGAGACGGCTGCGGCGATCAACGACGCAGACAAAACCTTTTCCCGCACGAAAAAACGCCCCACAGAGCGCATGCACATTCCTCCCAATCGCAAATGACCTATCATGATTCCGTGCGCGACCCACAAACTCCTGTTGAAACCAAAAACTTATCCAAACGACGCGCGGCAAATGGCAAACGACCGCCATGGGGCTGGCGTATACAAAAATTCGGATCGCGGGGCGCCCGGCCCGTGCGATCCGACGATTCAACCCGATCCAATGTCCGGATCATCTTTCCCTACAGCAACAATTCCGCAATCTGAACGGTGTTTGTCGCCGCGCCCTTTCTGATCTGGTCGCCCGCGCAGAAGAGGGTGAGGCCGTTTTCGAAGACGAGGTCATCTCGGATGCGCCCGACATAGACGATATCCTGTGCGGAGGTATCAAGGGGCATGGGATAGACGGACTGTGCAAGGTCGTCCACGAGCTTGCAACCGGGTGCGGCTGCGACCGCGGCACGCGCCTCGGAAACCGAAATCTTACGGTCTGTGACGACGGTGACGCTGATGGAATGCGAACGCATCACGGGAACGCGCACGCAGGTGCAGGTGACCTTCATGTCGGGGAGATGCAGGATTTTGCGGCCCTCGTTCTGCATCTTCATTTCCTCGGTGGTATAGCCGTTTCCGGAATCGGAACCGATCTGCGGAATGAGGTTAAACAAAATCTGATGCTGGAACTGATCGACCGCAATCTCCTCGCCCGCGACGTACTGGCGCACCTGATTTTCGAGCTCGACAAGCCCGCCAGCGCCTGCGCCGGAAACCGCCTGATACGTCGAAGCGATCATCATTTTGATGGGCGAGAGCTTGCGTAGGGCATTGACGGCGACGACGGTGATGATGGTCGAACAGTTCGGGTTCGAAATAATCCCGTTGTGCCATTTCACGTCCTCGGGATTAATCTCGGGAACGACGAGCGGCACGTCCGGATAGAGGCGAAACGCGCTGGAATTATCGACGAACACAGCGCCCGCAGATGTGATATAAGGCGCCATCTCCTTCGCAAGCGCGTTTGACGCCGCGCCGAGCACGATGTCCATGCCGGCATAGGAGTCATGCGTCGCCTCTTCGACGACGAACGAGCGTCCGAGGCACTCGATGGTCTTGCCCGCGCTGCGCGCGCTCGCAAGGCACTTGATCTCGCATGGAAAATCCCGTTCGATCAGGCACTCCAGCATCTGACGGCCGACCGCCCCGGTAGCACCCAAAATAGCAACTTTCTTCATTGAAAACGCACCCCTTTTCATACGCAATGATATGCCCCGTCCTGCAAATGGTTGAAATGCAATCAATCCCAAATGCCCGCGAAGAAGACATCCTGACCGCGTGCGCGTGCCTCCCCCGCGAGCTGATGCATTCGCATGACGGGGGTTTCAGGGGTGATAATTGCGCCGTCGGCGATTTCCTCCGAACCGGGGACGACCATTCCGCGCACGTAATAACGGTGCGCTTCGCTTTCATTTTTGACGGCAATGCTCTCGTCCGAAACGGAGAAGGCATACGCCGCGATATTTCTCTCGATGTCGATCAGATCGTTCATGACGGCATATGCCGTGGCATACCGCCCCGCGCCCGCGCCAGTGAAGCGCTGAACGCCCGCATTCGCGCCGCGAAAAAACGCGCAGTTTTCGACCATGCGAATGTTTGCGAGCACCGTGTCCGTGGGAATGAGCGTCGGTTCGACATATGCGCTGACGCCGCCTTCGACGATGCCCGCGCGCGCAAGCAACTTGCAGGAATAGGCGCGGGCGAGCGCCACGGAGATATCGGCGGGGGTGATGGACTCAATGCCCTCGCAGAGCACGTTTTTCTTGTCCACCAGACCATCCCAGGCAATGGAGGCCGCGATCGTAATTTTGCACTTCGCATCGCCGCCGGAAACATCCTGCGTGGCATCCGCTTCGGCATAGCCCGCCTCGCGTGCAAGCCGCAACGCGGTATCGAACGCGATGCCCTGCGTCTGCATGAGATCAAGCATATAATTCGTCGTGCCGTTTAAGATGCCGCCGATTTCGACGATTTCGTCCGCACGCCGTGCGCGCAAAAGGTTAAACAGGTACGGAATCCCGCCGCCGACCGCCGGACTGAACCGAAACGACACGCCGGATTCGCGCGCAACGCGCAAAAGCTCCGGCAGGTGTTCCGATATCATGAGTTTGTTGGCGGTTACGAAATGCTTTCCCGCGCGCATGGCCTGAATGGCCCAGCTATGCGCTGGTTCCACGCCGCCCAAAAGTTCCACGACCGCGGTAATTTCGGGATTTTTTAATATATCGTCCATGTCGCGGGTAATCTTACCCTCGAGCCCCGGGATGTCCCGGCGGTCGAGCACCTTCGCGACCTCGATCCCGGTCGCGCGCTCCGCCAGCTCGCATACGCCAAAGCCGATCGTGCCCGCGCCCAGAAGACCAATCTTCATAAATTCACAGATCCTTTCGTGTCTTTCCATAAAACACACTTGCTTTTCTGGCAAAGACAGTATATCATAGGGGGGACGCCGTGTCAAAAGGAGAAATCGTTAAATGAGATTATACCACAGCACCCGGAATGAAGCAAGAAAAGTGGCGGCGGACGAGGCAATTCTGCAAGGTCTCGCGCCGGACGGCGGGCTATTTGTGCCCGAATCGTTCCCCACCCTGGATTTAAACGCACTTTTGCCGCTTTGTGCATATGTGCTGTTTGCGCGCGTGCTTTCGGCGCTTTTGGATGATTACGCCCAGGAGGAAATGCTGCATATCGTCGAAGCGGGCTACAAAAACCGCTTTGAAACGAGCGAAGTGACGCCGCTGGTGGAGGTCGGGGGCATGCACATGCTCGAGTTGTTTCATGGACCGACCTGTGCGTTCAAGGATGTTGCGCTCTCGCTCCTCCCCCGCTTTGTGACGCGCGCGGCGAAAAAGCAAGGCGTGACGGATGAAATTCGCGTGTTGACCGCAACGAGCGGGGACACGGGCAAGGCGGCGCTGGCGGGTTTTGCAGACGTCGCAGGGACGTCGATCGTCGTCTTTTACCCCTTGGGCGGGGTAAGCGAGGTGCAACGACTCCAGATGGTCACGCAATCGGGCGCTAACGTGCGCGTGTGCGCCGTGCGCGGAAATTTTGACGACGCGCAAACGGGCGTCAAGCGTATTTTTTCAGACGAGGCGCTGAACGAGCGGCTCTGTGCGCAAAACGTACGGCTTTCAAGCGCGAACTCAATCAACCTCGGGCGACTTGCGCCGCAGATCGCATATTATTTTAAGGCCTATCTCGATCTGGTGCGCGCCGGGACGATCCGCATGGGGGAACAGATCAACTTCACCGTGCCGACAGGTAATTTCGGCGACATCCTGGCGGGCGACTATGCGCGCCGGATGGGACTGCCGATCGGCAGACTCGTGTGTGCGTCCAACGCAAACAATGTGCTATCCGACTTTATCCAAACAGGCGTATACGACAGGCGGCGCGCGTTTCACAGGACCGCATCCCCGTCGATGGACATTCTGATGTCCAGCAATCTCGAAAGGTGCCTCTATCACATGGGCGGGGATGCGGCGCTCGTACACGACATGATGGGCGAGCTTTCGTCGAAGGGAACGTTTACCGCCCCGGATTCCCTGATGAAAAACATGCGTTCGGTCTTCTCCGCAGGTTGGGCAAACGACGAAACGTCATTTGCGGCGATCGGACAGTTGTATGACGAAGCAGGCTATCTGATGGACACGCACACTGCCGTCGGCCGATGCGTGGCAGAGAGTTACATGCACACCTCGGGCGACGACAGGCCGATGGTCGTACTTGCGACCGCCTCGCCCTTCAAGTTCGCCGAGGATGTGCTGCGGGCCGTAACAGGCGAGGTACACGCGGGGTTTGCGGCGCTCGACCATCTGAGCGCGGCATGTGGGCTTCCGGTTCCGAAGCCGTTGGCAGGGCTCACCAATCTTAAGGAAATACACACGGACGTGGTCGACGCATCAGGCATGGCGCACTACGTCGAGGAGGCAAGAACATGAACGGAAAAATCAGACTGAAGGTGCCCGCGACATCCGCAAATTTGGGCGCGGGCTTCGACGCGATCGGCATCGCGCTGACCATGTACTGTTATGCGACCTTCCGCGCCACCGATGGGGGGCTTCGGATCACAGGATGTCCGGAGGAATTCCAGAACGAAGACAATATGGCGGCGCAGGCGTTTCGCGCGGTTGAGGATTATATCGGCGTTGGGCACAGGGGTGTGGAAATCGAAATCGACTCGGATATTCCCGTCGCGCGCGGACTGGGCTCTTCCGCCGTGATGCTGGTCGCAGGCGCATTTGCAGCCAACGAAATATACGGGAACCCACTCTCGAAGGAGCAGATACTCGAAGTCACAAACGTCATCGAGGGGCATCCGGATAACCTTGCACCCGCGATCTACGGCGGACTGTGCGCCTCCGTTGCCGACCCGGGCAAGCTGCCCGTCTCCGCGCACTACCACGTGAGCGACGATCTGCGCTTCGTGGCACTGGTACCGGACTTCCCCATCTCTACCAACGAAACCCGCCGCGCGCTCCCCAAGGAAGTGCCGTTTCAGGATGCGGTCTTCAATATCAGCAGGCTCTCTCTCCTCCCCCGCGCCCTCGAGTCCGGCAAGACCGCACTCATCTCGACCGCCCTTGACGACCGACTGCACCAGCCGCACCGCGCCAAGCTCATTGGCGGTTACGAGTTGATCCGCGAGCGCGCGCTCGATTCCGGCGCGGCGGGCGTCGTGATCTCCGGCTCAGGCCCCGCCATCCTCTGCGTCCTCAAGGCGGCCGAAGCGGAAGGATTCGTGACCCGTATGGGCCGCGTGCTGTCAAACCTCGAACACAATTGGATCTGCCACATTCTCGACTGCGACCCGGAAGGTGCGCGGACGATCTGAAACCGGGGCGTGATCCCTCGTGGGGATTCCAAAGGGGCCTCAGCCCTTTGGCGGGGTGCCGGGGGCAAAGCCCCCGGTATGGCGTTCCCCTTTTTTTAGCGTGCCCGTGCTTGACAACCGGGATATGGAACATTATAATCAGGGAAGCAATGAAGGGAAGCAGTAGGCGAACAGGGCGCTTCAGAGAACCGCCGGTTGGTGAGAAGGCGGGAGCGCGACGGCGTTGAACTCGTCCCGGAGCGGCCCATGGGGCGGGTGCTCCCGTTACAGAGCGTCAAGCGGGTCCGAAAGGGCCAAAAAGAGTGGTACCGCGAAAGGCATGACCTTCCGTCTCTATGGAGATGGAGGGCTTTTTATTTGGAGGAGACGAGATGAAGAACATACCTTTTTACAACCCGGAAGGGATCGAGACAAAGTGGCAGCGGCACTGGGAAGACACGCACGCCTTCGCAGCCGAGAAGAGCCATGCCAAGCCGAAATTTTACCCCCTGATCGAGTTCCCGTACCCCTCCGGGGCGGGCCTGCACGTGGGGCATCCGCGTTCGAACACGGCGATGGACATCATCGCCAGAAAGCGCCGGATGGAAGGCTATAACGTGCTCTTCCCCATCGGCTACGATTCGTTCGGCCTGCCGACGGAGAACTACGCCATCAAAAACCACATCCATCCCGCGATTGTCACACACGACAACATCGAGCGGTTCCGCGCGCAGCTGAAACGGCTCGGATTCTCCTTCGATTACGACCGCGAAATCGCAACCACGGATCCGAAATATTACAAGTGGACGCAGTGGATCTTCCTGAAGCTGTTCGAGGCAGGACTCGCCTACAAGCTCGAGATGCCCATCAACTTCTGCACGAGCTGCAAGGTCGGACTTGCAAACGAAGAGGTCGTGGGCGGCGTGTGCGAAAGATGCGGCGGTGAGGTCGTTCGGCGCGTGAAATCCCAGTGGATGCTGAAGATCACCGAATATGCGCAGAAGCTTCTCGACGGTCTGGACGACGTGGACTTCATCGAGCGCGTCAAGACGCAGCAGCGCAACTGGATCGGCCGCTCGGAGGGTGCGGAGGTCGACTTCACGCTCACGACGGGCGACAAGCTGACCGTTTACACCACGCGCCCGGATACGTTGTTCGGCGCGACGTACATGGTCATGTCGCCGGAACACCCGCTGATCGACGCGCACAGGGAAAAAATCACCAATTACGACGCGATCGTCGAATACCGCGAGGCGGCCGCGCGCAAGAGCGACTTTGAGCGAACGGAGCTCAACAAGGAAAAGACCGGCGTCGCCATCGAAGGCATCGCGGCGGTCAACCCGGTCAACGGCAAAGAGATTCCCGTGTGGGTATCCGATTACGTGCTGATGGGCTACGGCACCGGCGCGATCATGGCCGTTCCGGCGCACGACGAGCGCGACTGGGAATTCGCCAAAAAGTTCGAACTGCCGATCATTGAGGTCGTGGCGGGCGGAAACGTCATGGATGCGGCATACACGGACATTGCGGACGGCGTTTTGGTCAATTCCGAGTTCCTCGACGGCATGAAAGTTGCGGAAGCAAAAAAGACGATTACCCAGTGGCTGGCGGAAAAGGGTCTCGGTCAAAAGAAGGTCAACTTCAAGCTGCGCGACTGGGTCTTCTCGCGTCAGCGCTACTGGGGCGAGCCGATCCCGCTGGTCAACTGCGAAAAATGCGGCTGGGTTGCGATTCCGTATGCGAAGCTGCCGCTCAAACTCCCCGAGGTCGAGAGCTACATGCCAACCGACAACGGCGAAAGCCCGCTCGCTGCGATGACCGACTGGGTGAACACCACCTGTCCCCATTGCGGCGGCCCGGCAAAGCGTGAAACGGACACCATGCCCCAGTGGGCGGGATCAAGCTGGTACTTTTTGCGCTACATCGACCCGGACAACGATGATGCCTTCGCATCGATGGAGGAGCTGAAATACTGGCTGCCCATCGACTGGTACAACGGCGGCATGGAGCATACGACGCTGCATCTTCTCTATTCAAGGTTCTGGCATCACTTCCTCTACGATCAGGGGTACGTACCCACGCCCGAGCCGTACCAGAAGCGCACGAGCCACGGCATGATCCTCGGGACGGACGGCGAGAAGATGTCCAAATCGCGCGGCAACGTCATCAACCCCGACGAGATCGTCTCCGAGATCGGCGCGGATGCCTTCCGGCTATACGAGATGTTCATGGGCGCGTTTGATCAGGCGATTCCATGGTCGACCGAGGGCGCGCGCGGCTGCCGCCGGTTCCTCGACCGCGTTTGGAAGCTGATGGAGACGATGAACGAAGGCGAAGGCGTGTCAAAGGACATGGCATACGACGTGCACTTCACGATCAAAAAGGTCACGGAGGACTACGAGCGGATGAAGTACAACACAGCCATCGCGCAGATGATGTCCCTGGTCAACGCGTTTTACGCGAAGGGGCAGATCACGCGCGGCGAGATGAAGATTCTCATCCAGCTTTTAAACCCCGTCGCCCCGCACATAACCGAGGAGATCAACGAGCTGTGCGGCTTTGGCGGCGAGCTTGCCAAAAAGGCCTGGCCTGTCTGTGACGAAAAGGCGCTTGTGCAGGAATCGGTTGAGATCGCTTTGCAGATCAACGGGAAGCTGCGCGGGCATCTCGAGGTGCCCACCGCGCTGACGGTCCAGGAAGCGGGCGACTTCTTCATGGCAATCGAAGACGTCATCAAGGCAATCGACGGGCGCAAGGTGAAAAAACTGATTTACGTGCCCGGACGGCTTGTCAACATCGTCGTTTAATGCTATCCTATCCCGGGCGGCATCCGCATCGGCCTCGCCCGGGTTTTCCGTGCTTTTCGCGCATACACATAAACCGGGGGTGATTCCTTGACGGCAATCCAATCGTTTATCCTGGGAATGGTGCAGGGACTGACGGAATTTCTGCCTGTCAGTTCATCGGGGCATCTGATGATTTTACAAAAAGCGTTCGGCATCTCGGCGGAGGCGGGCCAGCTGCTCACGCTGGACGTCCTTTTGCATCTTGGGACGCTGCTCGCCGTGTTCGTCGTCTATTGGCGCAGAATTCTCAACATGATCATGCATCCGGTGCAATCGGAGCTGAAGTGGCTCGTTCTCGCAACGATCCCGGCGGTGATCGCGGCCCTCACGATCAACTTCAGCGCAGTATTTGAGGGCAAGTTCATCGTCTGGTCGTTTTATCTGACCTCAATCGTGCTCGTTGCCGGGAACTTCATCGGCGAACAGCGGCGCTTGCAAAAAAAATACCACAAGTCGGTCACGTGGGTCGACGCGGTGGTGATGGGCATCATGCAGGCAGTTGCGATTCTCCCGGGGCTTTCGCGCTCGGGCAGCACCATTACGGGCGGCCTTGCGAGCGGCTTGCCGCGCAAGCGCGCGGCGGACTTTGCATTTCTGATGTCGATTCCGGCGATTCTGGGTTCCGTTGCGCTGCAGGCAAAGGATTTACTGTTCCCGGACGCGGCAACGCAGCCGGAGGCGGCGATTTCGGCGGGCGTGATCCTCGCGGGCGTCGCGGCGGCGGCGGTATTCGGGTTCCTGGCGATCAAGTTCATGCTGTGGGTCATCCGGCGGATCAGCCTCAACTGGTTTGCGCTCTACACGTTCCTTCTGGGCACCTATCTGCTCATTGACAAGTATCTTTTAAAGGGATTCATGGCCTGATTGCGGAAGGTCCATACCAAAAAACAAAGGGGATCGCATCCACGCGATCCCCTTTGTTTGCCCTTAACCGATCACGAAGGGCTTGATCTCATCCATGAGATCGTCGCAGTTGTCGGCGTACACTTCGAGCGTGATGGGCTTCGACAAATCCAGGCTGAATATTCCCAATATGGATTTGCCGTCCACCACATGGCGACCAACGCGAAGGTCAATATCATACGGATACCGGTTCGCAATATTGACAAAACTCTTCACGTTCTCAGCCAGGCTAAGCTTGATGTTTACGGCCCTCATGTTCTTCATCTCCACATCCTGCCGCGTCGCGCGGCTTCTGACTTGATTCTATAGTTACTATATGAAGGTTTCTAGCACCGGAGTATCATTTACCAACATTTAAGACAGAATTTTCGATCGCGCGTGCAATTGATCTGCGGCACGGCGCGCATTTCAAGCGTGTCCCCTGTTTTATTGCGACTGTATGTGCAGAATGTTTATGATGTGTTCAGCGCGCGTTAAGTAAAAAAGAGCATACAGACGGCGCAGCCGCAACCAATTATTACTTTATCGTAAATTCCAGGTAAGCAACATTTCAGTTGCCGCAGAGTTGTGCGTGCATGACATGCAGAAATGAAGCCTCTGCATCCGCGCCCAATTTGTAAGTTTTTAGTTGCGCGGCATATTTTCCGCTGTTATAATAGACATGAAGGGTGGTCAGCAAAAATGAAGAACGCAATCGTTGTTTTCCCCGGGAGGGCGACGATCCTTTAACCCTCCCGCTGGCTGGGAGGAATCACTTTGGATTTGATACCATCGCATGGCATTGGTATGGCCAGCGGTATGAACATATGCAGACCAAGACGAACGATGTGGGCTTCCTTTTGCAGGTGCTGCGCGCGCAGGGCGTTTCGCAAGGCGCGCGGATACTCGAAGTTGTGTGCGGTGGCGGGTGTACCGCAACTTCACGGATGAACCGCTGCCGGAACCCAGCACCAACGGCACGTTCCGCGCGACCATCTGGGCTGTGAAGCCGTAAACGATCGACGTCGCACCAAACGCGAAAGGGAGAGACGCATGCAGAACCATTTGGAGATCATCGGGACGCTCAAGGACATTTATGAGGTTTCCGCCGCATACGGTCTTAAATCCTATATTTGGGGCGGCCTTTGTGTCGATCTTCTCAAGGGCGAATGGACGCGGGAACATGGCGACGCCGACCTGTTTTGCGAAAACCTCATTGATCACTTGGACGAACTCAGGAACGCATACGAAGCGCGCGGATACGAGACAAAGTACCTTCCCGATTTCTGGATGCTTCAGATTCGCAAGGGAGAGATGCGCGCGGGATTCAATATGGTCAGAAACGTCGACGGCATCGCGCATTGGCACCACATCGGCATCCACGGAACGGTGTTTTTCCCCTTCGAATGGCTCGATCAGACGCCCATCGACTTCTTCGGCACGTCTGCGTACACCATTGGGGTTCGACTGGCTTGGGTACTCAAGGCATATCCGCACCTTTTGAGCCCGGAATGGAAGGGGCGGGAGAAGGATCGGGTTGATTTGGAGAAGCTGGACGGACTTCTGCACGCGCAGAAAATCGAGAAGGCGGCGTTCCTGCGGCACGTTTGGGCACACAATCCTTTCTGGTACGCGCGGGGATACGCGGAATACGAGTTCCCAGTCGCGTGCGGGGAGGAAATGTGAAGCGCCTCGCGCGGGCGGCCTTATGGGCGACGGTTGCGACTGGCGCTCTGTTGATCGTATCATTCGTTCCGAACCTTCTTGGGCTTGACTACGTATCGTATTCACCGGTCATGGCGCTGCTGCTGCTCTTTCTGGTCTGCCTGTCCGCGCTTTTTCTTCTGAATGCAATTCTGGCAAAAGGGCGGCTCGTGCGCAGGATCACATGCGGCCTATTGGGTCTGGGCGGGCTGGTTGCGTTCGTTTACGGCGCGTGGGTCTATAGCCTTGTAGGCAACATCATCTATACCGACGCGCGCATAGAATTGTCTCCCTCGGGGACAAATCGGCTGCTCCTCACAAAAGAAGGATCTTTTGAAGCCAGCTATTGGGCTTATCCCATGCTCAACGCCTTTTTTTACCGGACGCAGGACGGCGTCTTCATCGCCAATTACGATTGGGATGGCGAGATCCCGCAGGTGGAATGGATTTCGGATACGCAGGCGCGGGTGTGGTTATCCGACGGGGAAAACTCAGAGAGTGTCGGAGACACAGAGGAAATCGTCGTGCGGTTCGATTGACCGGATCCGCCGAAAAAAAGCGAAAATAGTTGTTGACAAGGGTTCCAGAATTGTGTATAATATCATTCGTCGGTCGGACGCGGGTCAGCGGGTCCCAAGACAAAAATGATGCCGAATTGTGTAATGGTAGCACCTACGACTCTGACTCGTATTGTCTAGGTTCGAATCCTAGTTCGGCAGCCAATATGCCTCCATGGTCAAGAGGTTAAGACGTCGCCCTCTCACGGCGA
>JAEZSP010000094.1 GCA_023421735.1 Bacillota bacterium
GACTTTGGTAGGCAGCTAGCTGCCTACCAAAGTCGATCAAACGGTATCCCGATGCGCCCCCTTGGCTATCGCTCTCCCAATCGCTTCCTCCCTGACTTCTCTGTCCAATATCATTGACAAACCTACAATTTTTTTGATTTTTGCCCGCGAAATTTGTCGGACTACACTACGGAAATCACAAATCGTCTGATCGTGTCAAAGCAAGAAAGCAATGCGCTGTTTGAAGCGAAGGCACAGGGCTTGAGATCAAGATCGACCGCGCCAAACCTTATACGGCCCCCATGCCGGCAGAGTCGAGAGGCGTTACAGTGGGGATCAGGCACACTTTTGCAACGCTTTCTATGGTTTCGCCGACTACGGCATGCGGCCAACGCCTGCCATAAGCGATCCAACAACATTTTGATTCGCCCAGACGCCGACTGTTCTCCCATCCAAGTCCTCGCTGACTTCTGTTCAAAACGAGTGATTTTTACGCGCGAAATGCCGCACAATCTGCCGTCAATGATCTTCCCTCCACTTGTGCTCTTTCATACCGGATTGGTTACATGCGAAATGACTGGTTCAAAAGACCCACTAGATGCCCGTTGTTTCGCGGTTTTCGGCAAAATATTTTGAAATGAGACAGAATTCATCAGTTACACGATAAAAAATGTATTGAATGGTGCTTCGAATTATGGTAACATGTTGAAGTATGATGAAATAGAGATACGAACGGTATGTCGGAGGGCGCGCAATGTCGAACGGAGAACAAAAGCACAAAGACGACCTGCATGTGGCGTATCAGAAACTCCTGCAAGAAGGCTTTGATTTGGTAAGCGTCAAGGACGATCACCTCCGATATGCCGATGCTTCTCAGGGATTATGCGACTTGTTCGGCTTCAGCGATCCTTCTTTCGTCATCGGAAAGACGGATTTTGATATTCTGCCGCAACCGTTTGCCGAGATCACATATGCCGAAGACATGGCCCTTCTCAAAGGAACGCAAATGGATACGTCCCTTTTCGACATCGTACTCATGAAGCGCAGTGTAATTGTCGATTCTGATGATCAAGTGATCGGCATCAGCTGCATCTTCGAGGACATTTCGCGCAGTCGATTAGCATATGCACCCATGCACACCAACAATTACCGCATTGACGTGCCGCCGCCGCCGCCAATCAAGATGGGGGGCGGCTTTATTGCCCGCTGTGAAGAAGGACTTCCGCTGCTGAGCGCATCCGGCGGTTTTTGCGATCTGATCGGTCGCAGAACGGGTACGGGCTGGATCGCACCATCTGATGCCGCCTCTCTTCTGCGGCAGACCAAGCTAAAAAAGCAGTCGGCATTCCCCTTTTTTGCCCGCCTTCAGCAGGCGGATGGCACGATTGTCTTTGCGCGTCTTGAGTGCACGGTGACTCCCTCGAACCGCGAGCTTGTTGGTGCGGCGTATAACCTTTCCGGAAAGCTCGAGGCTGACCGCGTTGCGCAAAAACTGCGCACGGCAAAAACCATCATCGAGCGACTCTCCTATGCGGAATTCGACCTCGTGTCGCTCATTGCTACACAGACAGGAGAGGGACTCATCCTCAGCCGGGCGGGGGCCGTCGCGCGCACCGCCACGCAGGACCATTACAATTATCAGGTCGAATTTGAGCACTACTTCAGGGAAAACATCGTCGCATCCGAATTAGAGGATTGCATCCGCAACATGTCCTTGGATGCGATCAAATCCGCGCTCGAAACCAAAGATCAATATATGCTCTCCTATTCCCTCTACGAATGCGGGGAGATTAGGCGCAAAAAGTGGATCTTCTCGTATCTGGACGAAGCGCGGGATATGATATTGGACATGCGCAGCGACATCACCGACGCGCATACGATGTTGTTCGATCCTCTTTCGGGGCTTTATAACAGGCACTCCTTTCGGCGCATGGCGCGCAAACACCTCGACTCCCATCCGGACCAGCGCTTTCTTTTCGTTCGTTTTTCAATCGATCATTTCCGGACCTACAGCGACCTGTACGGAGAGGATGCCGGGAATCTGCTGCTTTCGTCCATCAAGGATTTGATCCGATCGCTCAATATTCCCAATGCGTTATGCGGGCACATTGAAGTGGAGCACTTTGCCTGCATCATGCCAGAAGCCGCATGCAACCCTGATTCGATGATCCAAAAGGTATTGGCATGGCTCACGGCACATAACCCAGATTTTGACTTTGCGCCCAAGATTGCCGTTTACGCGATCGACGATCCGAATCTCGACATCGCAGCGATGTACAACCGTGCGCTCCTGGCACTCAATTCCATCCAAGGAAAATACGGGGTATACCTTGCTGATTACACGGAGGAAATGCGCGAGCGGATCCTTGCGGAGCAGGCCATTGTCAACGAGATGGGAAGCGCGCTCGAAAACGGCGAATTCGAGCCCTATTTTCAACCGCAATACGACTACAGCACGGGGAAAATGGTTGGTGCGGAGTTGCTTTTGCGCTGGAACCATCCGCAGAGAGGATTGCTATTGCCAAAGGACTTTCTGCCAATCTTTGAGCGAAACGGTTTTATCACCCAAATTGACAAATATATCTGGGCAACCGCATGCCGCTACCAGCGCAAATGGATTTCCAAGGGGATGGCGGTCGTGCCGTTATCGGTCAACGTTTCGCGGGCGGACATCAACGATCCGGATTTAGGACGCTCGCTCATGCGGATCATCGACCAATACGGCCTGAATCCAGCGCATATACGGCTCGAAATTACTGAAACCGCATATATGAAGGAACCGCAGAATCTCATTGAAGTCGTCCGCAAACTGCGTGAAATGGGCTTTATGGTGCAAACGGACGACTTTGGAAGCGGATATTCCTCGCTCAACATGCTCAGGGATGTCGAAGTGGACGCGCTGAAGCTCGACATGTCCTATCTACACACCCTCCATACGGCACCGCGCGGGGCAAGCATCCTGCAATCGGTGATTCGCATGGCACAACTTTTGAATCTGCCGGTCATTGCGGAGGGCGTGGAGACGAGGGAACAGGCGGAACACCTGGCACAGATCGGCTGCGTTCTGATGCAAGGCTATTACTTTGCGCATCCGATGCCCGTTGCGGCATTTGAGGAATTGCTTTCGCATGTTAATTCCATCGACATATCTTGACAAAACATGCCAGATGCGATAACATATCCGTAAACCAATGACGCGGAGGAGTACGCGCGAGGTCCGATTCAAAGAGAGCCGCCGACGGTGGGAGTGCGGTATGAGGACGCGAGCGGAATGGACCGCCGAGGGCGGTGCGAGCGGTTTTTTTCCGTTAGCATCCGACGGGAGCTTCATCCGTTACCAACGAAGCGCATATGCTGGTATGCGAAAGCGAGCGGTCGTTTTTAAAAACGGCAATACGGGTGGCACCGCAGATGTAAGTCTGTCCCATAGATTGGGGCAGACTATTTTTATTGCCCGCAACCGGCACATTTGATCAAAGGAGGACGGCCCCATGAAGAAGATCCCCTACCGCTATTACCTGCCGGAAGAAAAGATACCGAAGACCTGGTACAATCTGCGTTCCGCCATGAAGGAGAAGCCCGAGCCGCTGATCAATCCCGGCACCGGCGCGCCCATGGCGTTCGACGACCTGCGCCCGGTCTTCTGCGACGAGCTGATCAAGCAGGAACTGGACAACGATACGCCGGAATTTGAGATTCCGCAGCCCATACTCGACATGTACCGCATTTACCGCCCATCGCCCATCGTGCGCGCGTATCGGCTTGAGGCGGCGCTCAGGACGCCGGCGCACATCTATTATAAATTCGAGGGGAACAACACGTCCGGCAGCCACAAGCTCAATTCCGCGCTCGCGCAGGCGTACTACGCGAAGGCGCAGGGCATGACATCATTGACGACCGAGACGGGCGCAGGTCAATGGGGCACGGCGCTTGCGGAGGCGTGCGCGGCATTCGGACTTGATCTGACCGTCTTTATGGTCAAGGGTTCCTACAATCAGAAGCCTTACCGCAAGGACGTGATGCGGACATTCGGCGCAAAAGTGATCGCCAGCCCAAGCGATCAGACCAACGCGGGGCGCGCAATCCTGGAAAAGGACCCGAACACGACCGGGAGTCTCGGCTGTGCAATTTCCGAGGCCGTCGAGCGCGCCGTCACGACGCCGAACTGCCGCTACACGCTGGGTTCGGTCCTTAACCAGGTGCTTTTGCATCAATCGGTGATCGGGCTTGAGAGCTACGAGGCGCTCGCGCAATTTGAGGATTATCCGGACATCATCGTGGGCTGTGCGGGCGGCGGAAGCAATTTGGGCGGCCTGATCGCGCCCTTCATGCGCGACACGCTCGAAGGCAAGAAGAACGGCACGCGCTTTATCGCGGTCGAACCCGTCTCCTGCCCCACCCTCACCCGCGGCAAATACGAGTACGACTTCTGCGACACGGGGAAGATTACGCCCATGGCCAAGATGTACACCCTCGGCGCGTCGTTCATCCCCTCGCCCAACCACGCGGGAGGGCTGCGCTATCACGGCATGTCGCCCATCCTCTCGAAGCTATACCACGACGGCTACATGGAGGCCGTGGCCTACGAGCAGACCCAGGTCTTCGACGCAGCCGTGCAGTTCGCGCGCCTTGAAACCATCCTGCCCGCTCCGGAGTCTTCTCACGCCATCAAAGGCGCCATCGACGAGGCGATCAAGTGCCGCGAATCCGGCGAGCAGAAGACCATTCTCTTTGGACTCACCGGCACCGGATACTTCGACATGTCCGCGTACGCCAGCTACTTCGACCATACCATGACGGACTACGTTCCGATGGATTCCGAAATCCTGGCACGGTAGACGGAGGAAGACGGGGAGACGGTAAGGGCGCTGCCCTCGCGCTCCCGTGCAAGGGACAGTGTTCCTTGCGAATCCCCTGCTGAGAAAAGTGATTTATGCAGTTTAGCCGATCGACCGGGGGCCCAATCCCCGGACGATCGGCGTTTGCGTTTGGCGGGTTGGCGCAAAGAAGAGAGATTAGAGACGGCGAGGGCGATCGCCCGGCCTGTAAAATTCGCACATCCCTTTGACAAACCATATCGGGAAGTATATAATGTGCCCATGAGACGGCTTTGGCCGATCATATGCATGCTAACATCGAAATGATTTTGAGATGAAAGATGCCGAATAGCGACATGACACATGTCTTTATTTCCGCGTCTTTCGGGACGCGGTTTTTTGTTACATCTTTATGTTATTAGGAGGAATTTCATATGGAAACGCGCGTGGCGCTCATTGCGATCATCGTCGAGAACGCGGACTCCGTGCAGGCAATCAACCAGCTTCTGCACGAGTATGGCGCGTACATCATCGGGCGGATGGGCATTCCCTACCGCGAAAAGGGGATCAGCATCATCTCCATCGCCATCGACGCGCCGCAGGAGGTCATCTCCGCGTTATCCGGAAAAATTGGACGGCTTCCGCGCGTTTCCACGAAGACCGCCTATTCAAACGTCATTACGAAGGTCGATCCATGAGCCGAAAAGCCCGCCTGCCGGGCGCGCTTTCGCCCGTCCGGATTGCCGCGTTGGCAATCCTTCCCCTTGCGTCGGCGATTTTCGCCCTCGCCATGGGGCGAATGTCCGTCCCCATCGGGGACGTCGCGCGGGCCCTGGTTGGAGGGGACGTCGACCGGCAGGTGCACATCGTGGTTACGACCATCCGGCTTCCGCGCGTCCTGCTGGCGCTCCTGACGGGAGCGGGTCTTTCCGCCGCCGGGGTGACGTACCAGAGCCTTTTTTCAAATCCGCTGGCAACGCCGGACACGCTGGGCGTCGCAAGCGGGGCGAGCTTCGGCGCGGCGCTGGGCATCCTGCTCGGCTTCGGATTTGTGGGCGTGCAGCTCATGGCGCTGAGCTTCGGCACGGCTGCCGTTTTGCTCACGGGCGCAGCGGGGTTAAAATCCGGACGGGGCAGCGCGACGGTGGTACTGTCGGGGATCATGGTGGGATCGCTGTTTTCGGCGCTGGTATCTTTGATCAAGTACGTCGCGGACACGGAGACGCAGCTTCCGGCGATCACATACTGGCTGATGGGCAGCCTTTCCGGCGCGGGCTATCGGTCGCTGGCGCTGGGTGCGCCGCCGATCCTGTTGGGGCTTTTGATTTTGTTTCTGATCCGCTGGCGACTGAACGTGTTGCCGCTTTCCGACGACGAGGCGCGCGCGACGGGCGTGCATATCCGGGCGCTGCGGGTCACCGCCATTGCGTGCGCGACCGCCATCACAGCCTCCTGCGTGTCGATGTGCGGGCAGGTGGGCTGGGTGGGGCTTATTATCCCGCACATGTGCCGCATGGCGTTTGGGAACAACCACCTCTCGACCATTCCGACCTCAATGCTGGTGGGCGCGGCGTTCATGGTTCTGGTTGACACGCTGGCCCGTTCCGCGACCGCGGCGGAAATCCCGATTTCCATCCTCACATCGATCATCGGCGCGCCGTTTTTCATCTATCTGATGCGTTGCAAAGGGGGGTGGCGGCTGTGAAACTCGCGGTGGAGCACGGCTCATTTTCCTATCAGAAGGGCACGGAAGTCTTGCGGGACGTGTGTTTCGAGGCGCAGTCGGGCGACGTGGTGGCGGTTCTCGGCCCAAACGGCGCGGGCAAGACCACGCTGATGCGCTGCGTGATGGGGCACCTGAAATGGAAGCGCGGCGCATCGCTCCTCGACGGACGGGACATTGCGCGCATCCCCCCGCGTTCGCTCTGGAAGAGCATGGCCTATGTGCCGCAGGCGAAGTCAGCACAGGCGGCGTACACCGCGCTCGAACTCGTGCTGATCGGACGGACGGGGCGCATGGGCGCGCTGTCGGTGCCGGGCAGGGCGGACGTGGAGGCAGCGCACGCGGCGATGGCGGAATTGAACATCGAGCGACTCGCCGAAAAGCGGATGGATCAGATGAGCGGCGGCGAGGCGCAGATGGTTTTGATCGCCCGGGCGTTGGCGGCGCAGCCGCAGATCCTGATCCTCGACGAGCCGGAATCGAATCTCGATTTTAAAAACCAGCTCGTGGTACTGGACGCCATCACGCGGCTTTCGCAGGGCGGCATGGCGTGCGTCTTTAACACGCACTACCCCACCCACGCGCTCCAGCGGGCGAACAAGGCGCTGATGCTCGACGGGAAGGGGCAAACGCTGTTTGGGGAGACTGTGCGCGTGGTGACCGAGGAAAACATCCAAAGGACATTCGGCGTGCACGCGGTGATCGGGGACATCGAGACGGACGAGCGCATCCTGCGCGACGTGATTCCCCTGCGCGTGGCGGATGAAGAAAACGCGTGCGTGGGCGCGGCGTGCGGGGAACGGCTTGCGGTCGTTTCCGTCATTGCTGCGGATTTTCAGCAGGCGGAGAAGATCAACGAAGTCCTGCACGCGGCGCGCGACGCGATCGTCGGGCGCATGGGCATGCCCTATCGGGGGCGGCACGTCATCAACGTGACCGTATCAGCACCCGATGCGGACATCCGAAGCCTGACCGCACAGCTCGCGCGGATTTCCGGTGTGAACGTCAAGACCGTCTATGAATCGGAGGGCGCATGAACAACAAAGAACGCATTGAGGCGCTGTATCGCGACGAAAATCTGCCTTTTGGGGATTGGGTGGCACTCATCGAGAGCCGCACGCCCGACGAGGAAGCGTGTGCGGCGGCGTTGGCACACAGGATTGCGGTCGCGCGTTTTGGGAAGGTCGTCTATCTGCGCGGCATCGTGGAATTTACGAACATCTGCAAAAACGACTGCCTTTACTGCGGGATCCGGAAAAGCAACGGCTGCCCGGAGCGGTACCGCATGACGGAGGCGGAGATTCTCGCCTGCTGTGCGACCGGCTACCGGCTCGGCTTTCGCACGTTCGTGTTGCAGGGCGGCGAGGACGGATATTTTACAGACGCGCGGATGGTTGGGATCGTATCCGCGATTCGAACGGCATACCCCGACTGCGCGATCACCCTTTCCCTGGGCGAACGCAGCCGCGAAAGTTATCAGCGACTCTTTGACGCGGGCGCGAACCGATACCTTCTGCGCCACGAGACGGCGGACGAGGCGCACTACGGGAAACTGCATCCGCCGACGCTTTCGTGGAAAAACCGGATGGCGTGCCTGAGAAATCTCAAGGAGATCGGGTATCAGACGGGCTGCGGGATGATGATCGGCGCGCCGTATCAGACGAACGAGACGCTTGCGAAGGACATGGCGTTCATTGCGGACTTCAGGCCCCATATGATCGGGCTTGGCCCGTTCATTCCGGCGAACAACACGCCGTTTGCGAAGCAGCCCGCAGGGACGCTGCGGGATACGCTGTTCTTTTTGAGTCTGTGCAGAATCACCCTGAAGAACGTCCTTTTGCCCGCGACGACCGCGCTTGGGACCATCGACCCGATGGGCCGCGAGAAGGGGATTCTGGCGGGCGCGAACGTGGTGATGCCAAACCTTTCCCCCACGGGTAACCGGAAAAAATACATGCTCTACGAAGGTAAAATCGGCACGACCGACGAGGCGCAGGACGGGCGCGCGAAGCTGGAAAAGCAGCTTGCTGCGATTGGCTACGCCATTCGGGACGGGCGATGCGACTATGAAGCGAGGACAGACGAATGATTAAAATTGCGGTATACGGGAAGGGCGGCATCGGGAAATCGACGACCGTCTCAAACCTATCCGCCGCGCTTGCGGACGCGGGCATGCGGGTGATGCAGATCGGCTGCGACCCGAAGGCGGATTCGACCCTCTCCCTGCGCGGGGCACGGGACGTGAAGACGGTTCTCGACCTCGTGCGCGAGAAAAAGGATGCGTTCGCGCTGAGCGACATGGTGACGGTCGGTTACGGAGGCGTCGCGTGCGTGGAGGCGGGCGGGCCGACACCGGGACTGGGCTGCGCGGGTCGGGGGATCATTGCCGCGCTCGACAAGCTGCGCGAAAAGGGCGCCTATGAGGCATATCGGCCGGACGTGGTGCTCTATGACGTATTGGGCGACGTGGTGTGCGGCGGATTTACCATGCCCATGCGCCCCGGGTACGCCGAGCGCGTGTTTGTGGTGACGAGCGGTGAAAACATGGCGATCTATGCGGCTGCGAACATCGCCATGGCGATCGAGGGCTTTGCGGGACGGGGCTATGCGGCGCTCGGCGGGCTGATCCTCAACCGCCGCAACGTGAAGGACGAGGGGCAAAAAGTCGAAACCCTCGCGCAGGACATCCATGCACCCGTGATCGGCGCGATCGACCGATCGGATTTGGTGCAGGCGGCGGAGGATTTGGGAAAGACAGTGGTGGAGGCATTCCCGCAGAGCGCGATGGCGACCCAATACCGCGCGCTCGCGGAAAAGATCATCGCCGCGTGCAGGGAGGACAGCGCATGCTCGAACGCGTGACGGTGGACAAAAGCCCGGTGGAGGTGCGGATCGCGGACGCGGCGTATCCGGTGCCGTTCCGCCCGGGACTGGAATATGCCGCGCCGGCGCGCGGCACGTGGAACATCGCGCACACGGGGATGCTGTTGCCCCAAGGACACGAAATCTTCGTCTGCGCGGCGGGCTGCCTGCGCGGGGTGGTTTTAACTGCCGCCGAGATGGGCGCTTCGGATCGGTTTTCGACCATCGAGGTGATGGAAAACAACGTGCTCGAAGGCGACATGGAGCGTTTGATCATCGACGGGGTCGCGGCCATCCTGTCCGGACTGCCCAAGCGCCCGAAGGCGGTTCTTCTGTACACGAGCTGCATCCACCACTTCATGAACTGCGACCTCCCGCTCGTGTACCGCGAACTCAGGCGCGCGCACCCGGACGTGGCGTTTACCGACTGCTACATGAACCCCATCATGCGAAAAAGCGGGCTGACGCCCGATCAGCTCATGCGCCGTCAGCTCTACAGCCTTCTGGAGACCCGGTCCGCGAGCCCGGAGAACGTGGCGATCATCGGGAACGACCTTGCGACCGACGAAACGAGCGAGCTGATGGCGCTTACGGGGTGGAATCACCGGGTCTTTGACATCGCGCGCATGGACACGTACGCGCAGTATCAGATGATCGCGACCGCGTCCCTCTTTCTCACCACGTATCCCGCCGCGATTCCGGCGGGCGAAATGCTGGCGCAGCGGTTTGGGCGGCCGCACATCCACCTGCCCATGGCGTTTGGATATGAGGCGCTTCAGCAGACCATCGACCGACTGGCGGACGCGCTCGGGATGCCGCGCGTCGATCACGAAGCCGCACAGCAAGAGTGCGACGAGGTGCTCGGGGCGCTGGCCCGGCGGATACGGGCGGCAAAGATCGCCATCGACTACACCGCGGTGACCCGTCCGCTGGGGCTTGCACGGCTATTGGTCGAACACGGCATGCGGGTCGCGCGGGTCTACCTGGACGCCGTCGCACCCGAGGAAAAGCAGGATTTTTTCTGGCTGCGGGAAAACGCACCGGAAATCCTTTTACAGCCGACCGTCCACCCCATGATGCGCGTCCTGCCGCGAAACGAAGGGACGGACATCCTCGCCATTGGTCAAAAGGCCGCGTATTTCACGGGCACAGACCGGTTTGTGAACATTGTCGAGGGCGGCGGGCACTGGGGATACGACGGCATCCGGCGGCTCACGGGGGAGATGGCGGACGCATGGGAGAATCCGAAGGATGCGAAATCGCTCATTCAAATCAAGGGATGGGGGTGCGGAAGCTGCGCATGAAACAGACATCAAGAATCATCTCGACGTATGCCTCGGACGTCTCGGGCGTGTGTTCCGCGCTATTCGAGTACGGGGGCATGACCATCATGCACGACGCATCGGGTTGCAATTCCACCTACAATACGCACGACGAGCCGCGCTGGTACGACATGGACAGCATGGTGTTCGTCTCGGCGCTCACGGAGACGGACGCGATCCTCGGTGACGACGAAAAGCTGCTTTCGGACATCGAGGACGCGGCGCGCGAACTCCACCCGGCCTTTATCGCCATCGCGGGTTCCCCCATTCCGATGCTGATCGGCTGCGACCTCGAGGCCGTGGCGCGCCTTGCGCAAGCGCGCACGGGTATACCGGCGATGGGTTTTCCCACAAACGGGATGCATTCCTACCTCTCCGGGGCGGGCATGGCGTTTGCCGCGCTGGCGCAAAGATTTGCGGACAAAAGCGTCAGGCGCACACAAGTTCCCTCGGTCAACATCCTCGGCGCGACGCCGCTCGATTTCTCCGCGAACGGCTCCATCGACGATCTGCGCGCGTGGCTTGAGCAAAACGGGTTTGCAGTCGTCGGGCGTTGGGGCATGGGCGGCACGCTCGAGGACGTCCGCCGCGCGGGAGCGGCGCACGTCAATCTTGTCGTCTCGGCAGCCGGTCTCAGGGTGGCGCAGTTTTTGCAGGTGCAATTCGGGACGCCCTATGTGCTGGGCGCGCCGACCGGAGGCCCGGCGGGGGACGCGGTGTTACGCGCCCTGCATGGCGCACCCGCACAGGAAGTCGCCGCCGATGCGCATGCGCCGATCGCCGTCATCGCGGAGGCGGTGCGTGCGCGCGCGATCCTCACGGATCTCGGCAAGCCCGCCCGCGTCTTCTGTCCGCCGGACACCCCCGAAGAGGCACTTCCAAAGGGCGCGCAGCTTTTGACCGATGAGGCAAGCCTCATCGCGGCGCTCAAAGGCGTCGAGGTGCTCGCGGCCGACCCGCTCTACGAGCCCATCGCCCCGGCGGGCGCGCGGTTTGTGCGCATGCCGCACGAGGCATTCTCGGGGCGCATTTACCGCAACGAAATCATGAATCCGCTCAAAATCGACATCAAAACGGAGGCATTCGCATGAAAAAGATCATATCGCTTCTCCTGGCTATTGCCCTTTTTGCGCTGGCTGTACCCGTGTCCCTCGCGGAGGGCGTGGACACCATCACCGTGGTGGATCACCTGGGAAACACCGTCGTCGTACCCGCGAACATCGAGCGGATTATCGTGTGCAACATCTACCCGCTGCCCAGTGTGCTCTCCGTGTTCTTCGGTTCTGCGGACAAGATCGTCGGCATGGCGGAGGCCAGCATGACCGCCGCGCAGAATTCGCTCCTCTCGAAACTTTACCCCGAGATTCTGAATGCGAAGACCGACTTTCTCTCCGGATCGGACGTGAACGTGGAGGAACTCCTGATGCTCGATCCTGACGTGGTGTTTTATTCCGCCTCCGAACCGGAGATCGGTGAAAAGCTGACGAACGCGGGCTTTGCGGCGGTTGCCATCTCGGTCAACAAGTGGGACTACGACTGCATCGAGACGCTCAACAACTGGATCGCGCTGCTCGACCAGATGTTCCCCGGCGACGAGCGCGCCGCAATCGTCGAAAGCTACTCGGATGAGATTTATGAGATGGTGCAGTCGCGCGTGGCGCATTTGACCGACGAGGAGCGCGCGCGGGCGTTTTTCCTGTTCAAGTACACGGATTCGACCATCGTGACCTCCGGCGACAACTTCTTTGGCGATTGGTGGGCCCAGGCGATTGGCGCGGTGAACGTCGCAAAGGAACTGCCCGGCGACAACGCGCAGGTCGTCAATCTCGAGCAGGTGTACACCTGGAATCCGGATCTGATCTTCATCACCAACTTTACCGCCGCGCAGCCGGACGACCTTTACACAAACGCCATCGGCACATACGACTGGAGCGGGATTTCCGCCGTCGAAAACAGGCGCGTCTACAAGATGCCGCTTGGGATGTACCGGAGTTACACGCCAGGCGTGGATACGCCCGTGACGCTCCTCTGGCTCGCGAAGACCGCCTATCCCGACCTGTTTTCCGACATCGACGTCACGCAATACGCGCAGGATTACTACCAGACCGTGTTTGGCGTGACCCTGACGGGCGAGGAAGCCGAATCGATCTTCGCTCCGGTTTCGGACGCGGGCACGGGGTTCTGATGGGCATGAACGACACCCCGCGCGCCGAGCGGGTCCACATCGGTTTTTTCGGCAAGCGCAACGCGGGTAAGTCGAGCCTGGTGAACGCCGTCGCGGGGCAGGAAATCGCGCTGGTGTCGGACGTACTGGGAACGACCACCGATCCCGTCTTCAAATCGATGGAACTTTTGCCCCTCGGCCCCGTGGTGATCGTGGACACGCCCGGCATCGACGACGCGGGCGCATTGGGCGAATTGCGCGTGAAGCGCACCCGGCGCGTGCTTAACACCATCGACATGGCGGTCCTGGTGGTGGACGCGCAGGTGGGACTAGCGCCCTGCGACCGGGAACTCGTCGCGCTCTTTCAGCAAAAAAGCGTACCCTACCTCGTCTGCTACAACAAATCGGACCTTGGTCATGGGGAGATTGCAGCGGACGGGCTGCCCGTGAGTGCAAAAACGGGCGAGAACATCCACGCACTCAAGGAGCGGCTTGCGCGCATGGCGCCGACGGGCGAGGAAAAGCTACGAATCGTGGGAGACATCCTATCGCCCGGCGATTTTGTGGTGCTCGTGACGCCGATCGACAAGGCGGCGCCGAAGGGCAGACTGATTTTACCGCAGCAGCAGACCATCCGCGACATATTGGAAGCGGATGCGACCGCGATCGTCGTGAAAGAACATGAACTGCGCGACACGCTGGCCGGGCTATCCAAAAAGCCCTCCCTGGTGGTGACGGACAGCCAGGTCTTTGCAAAGGCGAACGCGGACACGCCGCCGGATGTACCCCTGACCTCGTTTTCAATCCTGATGGCACGCGTGAAAGGGCTGCTGGACGAGGCGGTTCAGGGCGTTGCGGCCATTGAAAAACTCCAAGACGGCGACCGGGTGCTGATCGCGGAAGGCTGCACCCATCACCGTCAGTGCGACGACATCGGCTCGGTGAAAATCCCGCGGTGGCTGAAAAATCACACCGGCAAGGATCTTCTAATCGAGACATCCGCCGGAAAGGGATTTTCCGAAGATCTCACGCCTTACGCGCTCATCATCCACTGCGGCGGCTGTATGCTGACCGAGCGCGAAGTCCTGGCACGCGTGCGGGACGCGCGCGACCAGGGCGTGCCGATCACCAACTACGGCGTGACGATCGCCTACATGCAGGGGATTTTGCGGCGCAGCCTAGCCGTGTTCCCCCATCTCCTGACCGAATTGGAGGGCTGATTCATGCGCACGGAACGCGACAGCATAGGCGAAATGAACCTGCCGGACGTCCCATGGGGCATCAACACGCAGCGTGCGCGCGAAAACTTCGAGCTCGGAAACGCGAAAGTGGACATGGCGCTGGTGCGCGCGGTTGTGCTCGTGAAAAAGGCGGCGGCGCAGACGTATGTGAGCCTCGGCGTGAAGCCGGACGACTACCGGAGAATCATTGCCGCGTGCGACGACGTGCTCGAAGGGAAGCTCGACGACGCCTTTCCACTCGACGCATTGCAGGGCGGCGCGGGCACGTCGATCAACATGAATGTGAACGAGGTGCTCGCCCTGCGCGCGGGCGGCGTGCATCCGCTGGACGATGTGAATCGGGGGCAGTCGACCAACGACGTGATGCCCACCGCGCTGCGGATCGCGGCGATCCAAATGCTGCGCGCATTGAGCGATTCCTGCGCGCAATTGCAGGAATCGCTGCAAAAGCGGGAAGCGGAATTCGGCACGGTCAAAAAACTCGGGCGCACGGAATTGATGGACGCGGTTGCGATCACGCTGGGCGATGAATTCGGCGCATACGCGCAGGCCATCGCGCGCGACCGCTGGCGGCTCTACAAAATGGAGGAGCGGTTGCGGCAGGTGAATCTGGGCGGCACGGCGGTGGGGCGATCGGACAACGCGTCGCGCAAGTACCGCTTTCAGGTGGTGGAAAACCTCCGGCAGCTGACGCAGATGGGGCTGGCGCCGGCGGAGTACCCTATGGACATCACGCAGAACAACGACGTGTTTGTGGAAGCAAGCGGGCTTTTAAAGGCGCTGGCGGTAAACCTGATGAAGATTGCAAACGACATACGGCTCATGGCCTCCGGCCCGCGCGGCGGCCTTGGGGAGCTGCGACTCAAGGCACTGCAGCAGGGATCGACCATCATGCCTGGCAAGGTCAACCCCGTGATTCCCGAAATGATCATCCAATGCGCCATTCGAACGATCGCAAACGACACCGCCATCACCATGGCGGCTGCGCACGGCGAATTTGAGCTGAACGCCTTTTTCCCGCTGATTGCGGATTGCATTCTGGAATCTTTGCATCTGATGACCCGGGCAACGGACCTTTTCCGGGAAAAGTGCGTGGATGTGCTCGAAGCCGATGGGGATGCGTGCCGGAGACATCTCGACCGTTCGTTTGCGTTTGCGACCGCGTATGCGGATAAACTCGGGTACGACGCCGTCGCGCGGGTGATCAAGGAGGCGAAGACACCCGAAGAAGCGCGTGCGGTGCTCGACAGGCTTGAACGTGAGGGAAATTGATTGACCTTTTATGCGGGACGCGCGGCTGGCGCATCCCCTTTTTTGAATCCGAAAATTGACTTTTTCAAGGCGCGATGATAGAATACACACATGAATGAGATTGCAGAACTGTTGAAAAGTCGAATGGATTCGGGCATTGCGGACGGCGTATTTCCATCTGCCGTCGCGGCAGTTGGAAAAGGCGAGACGCTCCTCGCGCGGGCACATGTTGGCCATCTATCAGAAGGGGACAAGCGCCCGGTGAACGTTGATACGCGCTACGACATGGCGTCGATCACGAAGATACTGGCGCCGACGATGCTCGCGCTGCGCGCCATTGAGCAGGGCGAACTGACCCTGCTCGATTCGATCGGTCGGTTTTTTGATGCGCCTGCGGACAAGCGGGATATTTCCGTTGAGCAGCTCATGACGCATACGAGCGGGATATCCCCCCACTTTGATCTACGCGAAGAGGCGCGGGACGCGGACGACGCGCTCGCCGCCATCCTGTGCCATCCGCTCGTGGGAACGCCGGGCGACATGCCGCGCTACAGCTGCATGGGCTACATCATACTGGGAAAGATGCTCGAAAAGGTCTACGGCGAGCGGCTGGACATCGCCGCGCAGATGGAGGTCTTTGCGCCGCTTAGCATGGCGCACACATCGTATCGCCCCAAGGGCGACAACATCGCGGCCACGGAGATTGACCCGCAGACTGGACTGCCGCTTGTGGGCGTGGTGCACGACGAAAACGCGCGCTTTCTAGGCGGGGTATCCGCCAATGCGGGCGTTTTTTCGGACATCACGGACATGGCAAAGTACGCCGTGATGCTCGCACAAATGGGCGGCGACTTCCTCTCCCCCGTGACGATGCGCGCGGCGATCCGAAACCGTACGCCCGTGGGCGACCAGCACCGGGGATTGGGCTTTCAATTGGGCGGTACGTGGGGTTGTTTTCTGGGCGCGCTGTTGCCGCAGGAGGCGTTTGGGCATACAGGCTTTACGGGAACGTCGATCGCGGTCGATCCCGAGACGGGCTTCTGGGCGGTGCTTTTGACAAACCGCGTGAATCCGAGCCGCGAACGCACCGGCATCCCGCGCTTCCGGCGCGCATTCCACAACGCGCTTTACGCGGCGGCCATGCGATAACGGGACTCTAAAATCCGTTGCAATTTGTTGCATTTCGCGCTTGATCTGGTATCATATTGGCAGGAAGGGATGTGGAATCATGCTCCGAAAATTAAAATGGACGGCGGTCATCATTGCGGTGGCGTGCGTCATCTGCGGTCTCGTACTGATCTTCAACCCCGGAACGACGGCGCGCGCGGTGGTGCGCGTATTTGGCTGGCTGGCGCTGATTTCGGGCGGCGTTCACATCGCCCAGTACATGACGGACGGTAAGAGCCAGCGCGAGTTGACGCGGGGACTGGTGAATCTGCTGGCTGCGCTGATCCTCCTGACGCTCACGGGCAAGATCATCGCGCTTCTCTCCATCGCGCTGGGCATCTTCGTGCTCGTGGCGAGCTGGTTTGCGATGGGGCCTGCGCTGGATTCCAAAAAGCTCGGGCATCCCTACTGGTGGGTGTCGTTCTCAGCGGCACTGTTCGGCGCAGTCTTGGGGCTGATCATGATCTTTGCGCCCCTCGCAACGGCGTCCGCCATCGTGGTGCTCGCAGGCCTCGCGCTCCTGGCATACGGCATTGAGCAGCTTTGGACGATCTTCTTTGTGCTAAATACGTAGATTCAACCATTTTGCGAAGTCCGAAAAATGTTCCCCCGCCGCCGTTGACAGGAGAATCCGGATGCGATAAAGTCGCATTGGACAACGGCGACGGGGGGTTTTTGAATGAATCTGACCACCTTTTTGAATGGCGGGATTCTGCAAATTGCGGACACAGCGGCACGATTTTATCTCGGCAACCGCAAGGGGCAGGCGTTTTTACGCGGCGCGGTTGGCGGGCTGCGGAAAAACGCACGTTTGCGGGAACAATATGAAAAAGAGGGCACGCACATCCCGCCTTTTCTGATCGCGAGCGTGGCATCGCGCTGCAACCTTCACTGCGCAGGCTGTTACGCGCGCGCGACGGGCGGATGCACGGAAACAAAAAACGACCTGACGGCGGACGAGTGGCGACACGTATTCTCGGAGGCAGAGAAGATCGGCGTATCGTTCATCCTGCTGGCGGGCGGCGAACCGTTCATGAACCGTGCGGTCATCGAGGCTGCTGCGGAATTTCCGCGCATCATCTTTCCGATTTTCACAAACGGCACGCTGATCGAGGAGAACGACTTAGCCCTCCTCGACGAACACCGCAACCTCATTCCGGTTCTGAGCCGGGAGGGCGACGACGCGCGCACCGATGCGCGCAGGGGCGCGGGCGTATCGGAAATGGTTTCCGGGGTATGCGAAAAACTGAACGCGCGCGGTATCCTATATGGCTGTTCCATCACTGCGACGCGCGAAAACATGGACGCCGTAACGGAACCCGCGTTTGCGCATGCACTGCGGGAGGATGGCTGCGGCGTGGCGTTTTACGTAGAGTATGTTCCGGCCGAAAAAGACACGGAACACCTCGTGCTGACCGGGGAGGACATTGCGGCGCTCGCCGTGCGGATCGAGGCGCTGCGCGCGGAAAAGGGCATGATCGTCCTCTCCTTCCCCGGCGACGAGGAAGCCATGGGCGGCTGCCTTGCGGCGGGACGCGGATTTTTCCACATCAATGCGACGGGCGGTGCGGAACCGTGCCCGTTTTCACCGTTTTCCGGAATGAATGTGCGCGATCACGCGCTCATCGACGTCATCCGGTCGGACTTTTTTGCGGCTGTGCGCGCGATTGGCGCGGCGGAGGCACAGAACCACACGGGCGGATGCGCGCTGTTCGGCCATCAAAGCGAGGTCGCGGCGTTCCTGCATTGATTTACCGCTTATGTATCGCTGAAAACCCTGATGGCGCAGGGGTTTCAGCTTTTTTTTACTCTAAGCCTGCGGAAGACACGATGGGGAAAACACAGCAATCCGGGAAAAGCATGGCGGTCCTTTCCATGCTATCATAAAATCACCGTACGGGAAAGAGGTGATCCGATGAACCGCACACAAACCCTGCAGGACGTACTCGACTACATCGACGACAATCGAACCAATGCCCTGTCGGTCGCAATGATCGCAGATCGGGGCGGATATTCCGCGTATCATTTCAGCCGAATCTTCACCGAAGAAATCGACATTCCCGTGATGTCTTATGTCACCTGGCGCAGATTACAATATGCGTTATACGACTTATCCCTTGGCAAAAAGGTGATTGACGTCGCAATGGAATACGGCTTCGAGACGCACGGCGGATTCACAAAGGCATTTGTCCATTGGTTTGGGTTTCCGCCTTTTCTTTGCCGCCTGCGCCTAACCGTTCATCCACCCACAAGGCCGAATGTCCAAATGATCAAAAACAAGTTTTTAGGAGGAAATGCAATGAGTCCCCATATCATGGAATTAACCCCATTTCCAGCGGTGGGTTATCCCACCCGCCACAGAAAGGAGCATGTGAACGACACGATTAAGACGCCCTCGTTCTGGGAAACGACAGGCGTAGATTACGGCGCCCTCTTATCAAAGCTATACGACACGTTCCCGAAATCCAAGCATCTGGAGATCACCATGTGCTATGACTTGAATGAGAGCACCGGCGAATTCACCTATCTGGTGGGCAGAGGGATCGACAATCCCGACGATCTGGCGAACATACGGCCCGATATGACGCGGGTTGACATCGCCGGAGGCTTATATGCCATTTTTTCAACGCCGCCCGCCGTCGGTTCGCAGCTTTCACAAACCATACAGGATACCTGGAATGAAATCTTCCTACACTGGCTTCCACAGTCCGAGTTCGAATATGACGAGATGCGCTACGATTTTGGATACCACGATCACCGGGAACACGGATGGTACTTTGACGGCAAGGAACAAATCGACATTTACATTCCGATCCGCCAACGCGAAGAAGAGGTACGCAAATCACAGTTACGGGCAAGCCGTTAAGGCGATACCGCACGAACCATACGTGCCGACGAAGTGACTTCGCCGGCACGCTTTTTAGGTATTAGGAAACACGATTCCTTTTACGCGGTATTGCGCGCCTAGTACTCCGTCCATGACAGAAGCGATGGAATTCGGCGCGACACTTTTGTTCCTGGCGCGAAGCCGGAGCGCAGGCGTAGCAGGCAGGGGCGGACTTTCCGCCTACGTCAAGCGGAGAGCGGCAAAGCCAGGGACGAAAGGGACCGCCGAAAACGCGGTTCTGTTGTGGATAGAGTACTAGGATTCGTACAACCTACGCAGACGCGGCAGGTATTCCGCAGTTTCACACAGAACGGTGAGGTTGCCGACGGTTGAAAGCGCGCCGATGGGCGGGAGTACGCTCAGCGGCTGATCCGCGATCAGATCATGGATCGCATCCGCGACAGCGTCGGAGGCGACGACCTTGATGTCGCGGGTAAAATAGGAATGGATCGACGTCTCGATGGGCGGGGTGAGTCCCGCTTCGTTGTGCACCTCGATCATAATCGCCTGCGCGCGGGCGATGGAAATCTCGCGCTCTTCCCCGTCGTGCGCATGGAGTGCGCGTGCGAGCATGGGTTCGAGCGCAGACGCGATCTGCAATTCCTGAAACGCGGTGCCAAACCATTTTGCATAGGGCGCGAACCGCTTTTCATAGAGAAATGCGAGATGCATGAGCCGATGCGCGATGCGCGCCGCAATGATGCGCGATCCGAGGTCGTCGCCCCGCCCAACGGTGCGCTTGACGAACGCGCGCTCTTCCGCGATCGCCGCCCAGTCGGAATAGAGGAGGTACAGCCACACGTCGCGCGGATAGGCGGCGAGCTTTTGAAACACCTGTGAAAGGCCGAGATCGTCGCGGAACAGCCTTCCGCGCGCAAACGTCAAAAGCCGCTGTTCCGAGAATGCGAGCCATTCGCCGGGCAATATCCCCTCGACGCTCGCCCGGCCGATCTGCTCCAAAAGGAAGTCCTCCGGTGCCAGGATATTGACGCGGGGGCGGAATTCATCCTCGTTTTGCGCCATGGCGGCTACGCCGCGCGCATCCGGCGCGCCGAAGCCCACGGGGAATCCTCGAAACGTGCGGGGCAGATGCGCGCGCAGTGCAGATTCAATCGTGCCCTTTAACGCATCCGCGCAATCCTTGGGAAATACGAACAGGCGAGGACCCCAATCGTGATCGCGGGACACCTCGTCGTCATAGCCGAGCACATCCGAGCCTGAGCCCAGAAGGCCCGCCGAATATGCGAGCAGCGGAAACTGTTGCGCGAGGATTGGCCCGACGCATTCCGCATAAAACGCTTCGCAAAGCGTCATTCCATTCAATTTGATCCCCCTCTCTTTACGTTCATATGGTATCTTCGTATCGAGGTGATATGGATGAAACTAACCTTCGTCGGCACAAGTCACGGCGTGCCGGAAGCAAACCGCAAGTGCGCATGCCTATTGATCACTGTGGGAGAAAACCATTACATCGTCGACGCGGGATTCCCGCTCGTAACGGCGCTTCGGCCTCTGCACATCTACCCGCACGCGCTCAAGGGCGTTTTTTTAACGCACATGCACGGAGACCACGCAAACGGCCTGATCGAACTGGTCGACCTTTTGACCTGGCAATTCAAGGACGCGCATCCCGCGATCTACGTGCCGGAAATCGCCGCCGGGGAAGCCATCCGGGGATGGCTTGCCGTCACGCACGGCGGGAAGGGGCTGGAGAACATGCCGGAAATCAAGGAGGTAACGGAAGGCGCGTTTTACGACGACGGGATTCTGCGCATGACGGCGATTTCAAACGATCATTTGCCGGACAGGCCGTCCTATTCCTATCTCGCGGAGGCGGAGGGAAAGCGCGTGGTCTTCTCGGGCGATTTGGGCTTTGATGCCTATGCGGATTTCCCGCGCGCCGCATTCGAGGCGGAGAACGACATCGTGGTGACCGAGGCAGCGCACAACCGCCTCACGGACGCGAAGGACATCTTCGCGCGGGTGCGGACAAAACGGCTGATTGTGAGCCATGTCGTGCCGTGGAACGAGCCGGAGGTCGCGCGGCTGCGTCCGCTCGTCCCCTACCCGGTGACGCTCGCCTTTGACGGCATGGCGATCACAATTTAAAGACCGCTACGCCATACGGCGCGAGCGTGATGCTCCCGGACACTTCCACGCCGTTGAGAAGTTCATAAAGTGGGCGGCGCGGGTAAACCGTCTGGCTGCGGCGGGTATAATTGAGGCAGAAGGCATACCGCTGATCACCCTTCACACGGACGGCGAGCTCGCATTCCGGCGGAAGGTCGATCACGTCTGAACAGAGTTCTGCGAGCCCAAACTTTTGCAGGAAAAGAGATGCCGATTCTTCCGAAAAAGCCCCGCCAAAGTAGTACGCGCGCCCCTTGCCGACCTGACGCGAGATGAGCGCAGGCGCGCCGTTATCGTCGTCGGATGCAAACGTTGCCTCGATCCTCGCATCGTCCGTCGCAGGCGCGAGGATATCGTTAAACACGGGACATTCGAGTGCCTCGCCCGCCCAAAGCGCAATGCCGGGCCCGTCATCCGGGGCGACGAACGTGTAATGATCCACCCGTGCGCCGGTCAAAGGGAGCGCCGGGCCGGGCATGGGCCGCATGGGACAGCGCCCATATTCGTCCTTATAACCCGTGCACGCGCCGAAGAGCACGATTCCGCCGTTTTCGGCATATGCGGCGAGGAGATCCGCAGTCTTCTGCGTCAGGATAGCCGCGTGCGGATAGACGATGAGCGCGTATTGCGCCAGCGATTCCGGCGTGGTTTCCGGCGTCAGAAAGACATAGTCACAGGGGGCATGCAGTTTTTGGCAGGCGGCGTACCAGCCCGGATAACTGACCGCTGTCGGGCGGCCGACCCAGTGGTCGTGCGCCGCATCCCAGTCGTTATGATACTCGCGCGCGAGCGCGATCCGCGCGCAATAGCGCGAACCCGCAATTTCCGCAAGCCGCAGGGCGTCCGCATGGATTTTATGTAATTCCGCGATCCGGCGGTTCGGCCTGTTGTCGTAATCGTTCAGGCCATGCCAATAGATTTCGGTGCCGACGGGGGCGGTGCGCCAGCGGAAGTAGCTGATGAAATCCGCGCCGTGCGCGATGGACTGCATCGTCCAGAGCCGAATCTGGCCCGGGCGCGGCATGGGCGCTTCCATCCGTCCCGTCCAGCCGTTCGCGCCGGACTGCTGCTCCATGATGCCGAATGCGGGCGAGAGCGCGCGCGTTTCATCCAGGCGCATGGACATCATCCGTTCCTTCAACTGCGGGTGCGTATGACGCGCCGCATCGAGCGCATAGGCGAAGTTTGGATAGCTGTCAAACGTCAGGAAATCGAGGGATGTGCCCACAAGGGCGGTATAGTCGAGGTTTTTAAAAATGCCGTTCGTCGTGATGAAGCGATCTCCGACGTATTTTTTGAGAATATCCGCCTGAAGCGCGCAATAATCCACCGCGCTTTTGGAGAAGAACCGCTTTTCCTCGAGCAGCATGTGCGGGTTGAATTGACCGCCGATCGTCGGTCGCCTGAGATGCACCTGCGACCAGTCCGAATAGTTCTGGCTCCACACCACGCCACCCATTTTTTCATTGAGGTTTTCGAGCGTTTCGTACTTTTCACGCAGATACGCGCGAAACGCAGCGTGGTCGGCATCCGAATGGAATTCGTCGATTTCGCAGTTTAGTTCGTTGTCGATTTGCCAGCCGATGATCTGTGGATGATCGCCGTAATGCGCGGCGAGCTGTTCTACGATCCGCGCGGTCAATTCCCGATATTTCGGCGAATTGTAATTGTAGTGGCGGCGCAGACCATGACGAAACGGCGTACCGTCCACCGCCGCGTTGAGAGCCTCCGGGTAGGCATCGGTGAGCCAAGCGGGCGGCGTTGCGGTCGGCGTGCCGAAGATCACCTTCATCTGCCTTTTTTCGCACAGAGCCAGAAAGCGATCAAACAGGCCGAATGAGAATTCACCCGCGCGCGGTTCGAACAGACACCACGCGAATTCAGCCACGCGCACCACATCAATTCCGCATTCGAGCATGCGGCAAAGGTCGTCATCCCACAATTCTTCCGGCCAGTGTTCCGGATAATAACAAACGCCCAACCGAATCCTGTCCTCTGAGAGTCTACGCATGCGACCACCTCTTTTCATTGTCATAACCATTTTATATCAATGCGGACACATTTGCAAGAAAAACCCCGTGGCTCTTGGGAACCACAGGGTTTTTTCTACACGCCTTTGCGTTTGGCGGATAGGGTTTCGACCTCGAGCTTCATCACACAAGTGGGCATGGCGTGCTTCTCCTCGAATGTATAGACCCTGTCCTTTTCGTAGTGTGCCATGAGCGCGGTCAGCGCGGTCATTTTCTCGGGGCCTTCCACGACGGAGATTTTCCCGCGCCCGCACACGCTGGAAAAGTGGTACGTTGCGGAACAGCCCGTGGAGCCGGGGACATAGCGGTGATTGCAGCTCATTGCGAACGCGGCGTGGGGATTTTGGCGGATCAAATCGAGCTTCTTTCCCTCGTTTGCGCCGTGAAAGTAAAGGGCGAGCTTGCCGTCTTCGTCCACATAGCCAAAGTTCACCTCGATCACATACGGCCAATCGCCGTCGATGAGCGCGAGGCTCACAACCTCGCAGGCATCGACGATCGCGATCATTTCCGCCCGATCAGTCTCTTCGCGGTCTTTCCTTCTCATTTGTTTGCCCTCGCTATTTCAATTTCTCAAAATCCGCCGCACCGTGCTTGCAGATGGGGCAGATATAGTCCTCCGGCAGGGGATCGCCCTCGTACACGTAGCCGCAGATTTTGCACACCCAACCGGTCTTCTTTTCACCCAGGGGTTTGGGCGCGGGCTTGATGTTTTTGAAGTAGTAGTCGTATGTGCAGGAAGGATCGCGGCAGAGTACCTTCGCCTCTTCCACTTCCGCGACGAAGATGGAGTGCGTGCCGACGTCGACCACCTGGATCACCTTTCCGGAGATAAACGAATTCGTGTTCCAGGGGATATACGCGAGCCCGTTTTTGCTGCGGCTGACGGTGAGGCCTTCGAACTTATCCACGTCCTTGCCGGACTGGAAGCCGAAGTGGCGGAAGATCTCCATGGGCGCGGTCGTCGAGAGCACGGAGACATTGAATACGCCCGTGCGAAGGATCATTTCGTGGGTCAATGTCGCCTTGTTGACCGTCACGGTGATGCGCTGGGGCGTGTCCGTGATCTGGCAGGCGGTGTTGACGATGCAGCCGTTATCGCGGCCGTCCTCGCGCGCGGTGAGGATATAAAGGCCATAGCTGAGATCGAACAGGGCCTGCAGCTCGATCGTCGCCATTTCCTCAAGGGGCGTGGGTTTGGGCATGCTCTTCACGATTTCGTCCGCGAGGGCGCGAAGGCCTTCCAACTGCTCGTCCTTCACGGACGACTTGACGGACACGGTTTCGCCGAGGAACGTCATGTTCTTCTGCTTTCCGAGCGCGGATTTGATCTTCGCGCCGGCGGAGAGCGCCCACGAACCGTTTTCGATGACAGTGACATACCGGTTCATGATGTTGTGCGCGCAAAGATCGTTCACAAGCGTCTCCATATTGGGGAAGATGCCCGCATTATAGGTCGCGGAGGCAAACACCAGATGGCTGGCGCGGAACGCTTCCGAAACGAGGTAGGAGGGATCGGTGCGGGAGACGTCATAAAGCTTGATATTGCGGACGCCGCGCTTGGCAAGTTCCGCCGCGAGGATGTTCGCTGCGTTCTCGGTATTGAAATACACGGTGCCATAGGCGATGACGACCGCGGTCTCCTCGGGCGTGTAGGCCGACCACTTTACATACTTATTGACGTAGCGGTCGATGCCCTTGCGCCAGACGGGCCCGTGCAGCGGCAGGAGATATTTGATTTCGATGTTTGCGACCTTATTTAAAAGCGCCTGCGTCTGCTGACCGTACTTTCCAACGATGTTTGCGTAGTACCTTCTGGCTTCCGACATGTCAAATTCCGCCTCGTCGGCAAACATATTGCCGGACAGGGCGCCAAAGGTACCGAACGCATCCGCGGAGAAGAGAAGCTTGTCCACAGAGTCGTATGTCACCATGACCTCCGGCCAATGCACCATCGGCGCCATGAGGAAGGTAAGCAAATGTCCGCCGATATCGAGGGTCGAGCCCTCATCGACGAGATAGGCACGCGACGCGAAATCGAAGTCAAAGAATTGACCCAACATCTGAAGCGCCTTCTGGTTGACGACGAACTCGGCCTCGGGATAGCGCAGCGCAATTTCGACAAGCGTGGCGGCATGATCGGGCTCCATGTGACTAATGACCACATAGTCAAGTCTGCGTCCGTCCAACGCATGGCGGACATTTTCGATAAACTGGGCGGCCGCACAGCGATCGACAGAATCGAACAGCACGGTCTTTTCGCCACGCAGGATGAAAGCGTTGTACGAAATGCCGTCCGGTATGGGGTATACATTTTCGAAGAGCGCGAGCCTTCGATCGTTGACGCCCACCCACGTCAGATCCTTTGTGATATCATATGTGCAGTACATAACGCACCTCCTGTTGAATCCGTAAAAGCCTGATGCGGCGCGCGGTTTGAAACCACCGCCCTCTTATTATGCAACGAAATCCGCTTCGCGTCAATATTGGAAGTTGCCTGTCGACGCGCGTGGTGTTATAATTAACCAGAACGCGGGAACAATTCCTTCAGGAGGCATTCATGAAGACCGCAATCATCACCGGCGCGTCCTCCGGCCTCGGCAAGGAGATGGCGCGCAAAATCACAAGCACGTTTCTGGATATTGAAGAAATCTGGCTCATCGCCCGACGGGAGGAGCTCCTGCGTGCGCTTTCAGAGGAGCTGCCGCAAAAATGCGTCGTCCTCCCGATCGACGTGTCATCCGGCGGCGGAATCGCCCGATACCAGAAGACGCTCGCGGACAGGCAGCCGGACGTCCGTCTGCTGATCAACAACGCGGGTTACGGCATGCTCGGGGACTTTGACAAGTCGGACATGTCGGAACAGCTCGGCATGATCGACGTCAATGTGCGCGCATCGACCGCCCTCGCGCGGCTGACGCTCGACTATATGAACGAGGGCGCACGCATCATCAACATCTCGTCCATTGCGTCCTTTGTTCCGAACGCCCGCATGGCGGTGTACAGCGCGACCAAGTACTACGTCTATGCATGGAGCCGCGCACTGGGCATGGAACTGCGCCCGCGCGGGATTTCGGTGACGGCGGTGTGCCCCGGCCCCATGTCCACCCAGTTCATGGCGGTTGGGAAGATCGACGGCCGATCAAAGACATTCCGATTGCTGCCGCGCGTGAAAACCGAACGCGTTGCGCAGGGCGCGCTGAAGGCGGCACAGCGCAGGCGGCCCGTCTACACGCCCGGCGGCTTTTACAAATTCTACAGAATACTCAGCGCGCTTATCCCGGACACGATCATGCTATGGTTTGCGCGCACATAGGAGGAGAGACGATGGCACAGCAAGGTGCGTTTGCGGGGTCGGAAAAGATGCGCAAGGGAGCGTTGCACGTACACACCACGCGGTCAGACGGAAAGGGCACGCCCGAAGAAGTGCTGCGCATCTACGCGCAGAAGGGCTACGACTTTGTGGCGATCACGGATCACCGCATTTACAACTACAAGAATTTCGCGCCCGACACGGGGCTGACCATCATTCCCGGCATGGAGATGGACAGAAACATCACCTCGGACGCCGGGATGTGTTTCCACACGGTGGCGATTGGCCCGGAAAAGGAAGACGGGAACGGCTTTTCGCAGGACGAGCGGTTTGAGTCCGGTCTGGTGCGGGATCAGCGCGAATTTCAACCCCTGCTCGATTTTTTGCACCACAACGGCAACATGACCTTCTACTGCCATCCCGACTGGAGCCGCACGCCCGCGCGCTCCTACGAGGACATGCAGGGCCACTTCGCCATGGAAATCTGGAACACGGGCTGCGCATTTGAAAACGACATGGACACAAACGCCTGGGGCTGGGACGAGCTGCTCGTGCGCGACCGGCGCATCTTCGGCGTGGCGGTGGACGACGGGCACCCGATCCATCAGCATGGGCACGGCTGGGTGATGGTGCGCGCACAGAACAGCGTGAACGCGATTCTGGCGGCGCTGAAGCGCGGCGATTTCTACTCCTCCTGCGGGCCGGAAATTTACGATTTCCGGATCGAGGGAAACACCGCACACGTCAAGTGCGCGCCAGTGAAGTTCATTTGCCTGATCGACGGCGTGCGCCCCAATCAGGTGGTGCGAAACGCGGACGGGCTCGTGACCGAGGCGACTGTTCGGGTGCGCCCGGAGGCAAAATATCTTCGGGCGACGGTGGTCGACGAAAACGGGCTGCGCGCATGGACGAACCCCATTTTTCTGGACGGAGCGTGTGTATGACTGATCCGAAAATTGTTCTTGCAGTCGATAACTGTTACGGGTACAAGCGGTGGACCGAGCCGCGCGACTGGATGAAGACGTCGCTCGACTGCGGTTATACCTACATCGAGGCAAGCGCGGACACGGAGGCCGATCCCCTCTACATGGGCCCTGATTACATGCGGGATTGGGTCAAGCGTGTAAACGCCGAAATGGCGGCGACGGGGGCGCGGGTGGCGAACCTCTATTCCGGCCACGGCACCTACACGACGCTCGGACTTGCGCATCCGGACGCGCGCGTCAGAAGCCGCTTCATCGAGGATTGGTTCAAGCCGATGGTGGACGCTGCGGCGGGCGTCGGCGCGGGGCTGGGATACTACGCACACGGCTTCATGCAGCCGGACATCCAATCCCCCGCCGCGTACCAGAAGAAAGTGGACGAACTTTACGAGGGCGTCGCGGACATCGCGCGGCACGCGCAAAGGGCGGGCGTCGAATACGTGTCGCTCGAAAACATGTACACGCCGCACATGTACCCGTGGACGATCAAGGGTGCGTGGGACACGCTGGAAAAGACGTATGCGTTGGCGGGGTATCCGACGTATCTGACGGTGGATGTGGGGCACATGGCGGGCCAGAAGCGGTTTCTCCGCCCGACGGTCGCGCAGGTGCGGGAATTCTCCGGCACGCGCGGGAAGCTCTGGGTCGGTACCGCGCGGGCGCACGCGCTGCTTGCGCAGGGCGAGACAAATGCCGTGATGGACGACATCGCCCAAAATCTGCAGCTCTTTGCGGATTCCCCGGCTGATTCCGACCCCTATGCCTGGCTCGCATGCTTCGGCTGCTATTCGCCGATCATCCACATGCAGCAGACGGACAACAATGCGTCCGCGCACAAGCCGTTTACAAAGGAGCAAAACGAAAAGGGCATCATCGACATCAAAAAGGTGCTCGAGGCGATCCGCACATCCTACGAGGCGCCGGAAAAGCCGGGCATGCCGCCCAAATGCCGCGAAATCGCGATCACGGTGGAGGTATTCATGGGGACCATGGATTCGCCCTACGCCCTCCTCGAGGTGCTGTCCGAGAGCGCGCGCTACATGCGCACGGCGATCCCGGCGGACGGAATGAAACTTTCCGAGCTCACGGAGGCGCGCGATTGAACAAAGAACGGATGCGCGAGCTGATTTTGTACGTCGTCTTCGGCGTACTGACCACGCTCGTCAATTTCATCGTCTATTTCCCGATCTACTACGCACTCGGAAGCAGCTGGGAACTACACCTGTTCGGGGTATTCACCCTGCGGGCATACGCGGTGGCAACCTTTATCGCGTGGGTGTTCGCGGTTGCGTTCGCCTACATCACGAACAAGCTGATCGTCTTTCGGAGCAAGTCCTGGGAAAAGGGACTGATTGTCCGGGAGGCAATGAGCTTCTACGCCGCGCGGGTTTTCTCGCTGGGCGTCGAGATATTTGGGCTCTTTGTCATGAACGACCTCCTATCCTTCGGGCGGTTCGACTGGATGGTTTTCGGGTATGGAATCAACGGCGAGGACATCGCGAAGATTCTCATGCAGGTCGTGGTCATCGTCCTCAACTATGTGTTCAGCAAACTCTGGATATTCGCGAAGAAGAAGGGCGAGAGGTGATCTCACATGTACTTTTTACTGGGCAGGGAGATCGGCAACGGATACTATGACTTTGTTTCAGACATTGAGCAGATGACTTTGATCGACGATCCAAGTCACGCGCAGCAGATTTCCGAGGCGGAGTTGGACATGCTCGACATGGATTATCTCATGGAACAGAATTTTTTTGCCATGGAAATCGACCGCTTTGGGCTTCGCTTTTCAAAGGTATTGCTCTTCCGCCCGCCGATGGCGCACTACAGGCCGCCGGTCATGCCCAAGAAGGCCGGGGACATGATCGTGCGTCCGCCGCGCCACATGCAGCCCCACAAGCCCGCTCCGCGCGACGGCAAGCCCCGTCCGGCGGGCAGACCCGCGCCCGAGCGGCGATCGGGCCCGGACGTGCGACCCGCGCGCCTCGACGGCGAACCCGGCGAAAGACCGGAGGGACGAACGGGCGGACGGTTCAGCAGCTTTGTCTCCAAACCGGGCAGACGTCCGCGCGCAACCGGCAGACCCGGCGGTTCCGGCAATTCCGATGGTTATCGCGGCAGACCCGGCGGTTCCGGCAATTCCGAAGGTTATCGGGGAAAGCCCGGCGGGTCCGGCAATTCCGATGGTTATCGCGGCAGACCCGGCGGGTCCGGCAACTCCGAAGGTTATCGCGGCAGCCCCGGCGGTTCCGGCAATTCCGAGGGTTATCGGGGAAAGCCCGGCGGGTCCGGGAATTCCGATGGTTATCGCGGAAAACCCGGCGGGTCCGGGAATTCCGAAGGTTATCGCGGCAGACCCGGCGGTTCCGGCAAATCCGGCGGTTTTCGCGGGAAGCCGGGCGCGGGAAGACCCGGCACATCGCCCAGACCCGGCGGACGCGATCCACACAGAGGCGGCGGAAACCGCGGTGGGCGCGCATAGGGCAATCCCGCACAGCGCACGGTATACTGACGAGATCATTTTCCAACCGCGGCTCCGTTGCACAGACTATACTTGCAAAATTCGCAGGCATAACAGTGCGATAATATGAATTCTTTTGTGGCGGGAGCGAATTTTCAATTTGCCCCCCATTAGAGGATTGTCCAAACAAAAATCGAAAAAACCGCTCATTTCGAGCGGTTTTTTTGCTAATTTGGAGAAACGTTCCTGCTGTTACGGGCGTCTAATAAGAGATTACATGCGAAGAAGTGATCTATTTGCGATACATACGGATGCTGCTCCTAATTTTTGTGGTTACAGCGCTGCTTGCGCCTGTCTGCGCCGCACAGGCGGAAACAATCAACGATCAAATGCGATTCGGCGTTTCGTCCGGCTCCGCAAAGGGTGCGACGGACGACTTGATCACCACGGCATGGGCTCCTCGCAAAGCAGGCGAGGAGCTTAACATGAAATTCCCCAAAGGCGGCGCGGGTTATATACGCATCGACTGGAGCGAGGATTCGTCCGGGTTCGCCTTCATCCAATACGACGCGTCTGGCAATGAGATTGCCGCATGCACGGAAAAGGACACCTATCCGGCCATCATGCACCTTTTCCCCATCATGCAAGACGCGCGTTACGCGACGCTTCGGCTTACAACCGCTGGGCAACAGATCTGCAGCGTGCGAGTTTATTCGGTCGGCGCATTGCCAGACGACGTGCCGAACTTTGATCCGCCCTGCACAAAATGCGACCTTATGATCGTCTCCACGCATCAGGACGACGAGTTGCTGTTTTTTGGCGGCATTATTCCCTATTATAACGCCGTACAGCACAAGAAAGTTCAAGTCGTCTACATGGCGAACTGCGGAAGGCTTCGGCGCGGCGAGGCGTTGAATGGGCTTTGGGCCGCGGATGAAAAAAACTACCCGGACTTCATCAATTTGAAAGACAAGCGCGTCGAAACGATCCGAGAGGGCGTCAAGCTCTGGGGCGGCAAAAGGGCGATTCTTTCGGCGCTCGTCACGCGCATCCGTCGCTATCAACCCGAGGTGATCCTGACGCACGATCTTGACGGCGAATACGGCCATAATCAGCACAAAATCACCGCCAACGCCATGAAGATGGCCATCGAAGCCGCGGCCGATCCTGCGCAATATCCCGATTCCTACGCAAAATACGGCGCATGGCAGGTGAAAAAGCTCTATCTGCATCTATACAGTGAGAATGTCATCGACTTCGACTGGGACGCGGCCTACCCTGAACTGGGCGGCCAAACGCCCCTGCAGCTCGCGCGCGCGGGCTATGCGAAGCATGTTTCACAGCAGAAGTATTACAAATTGCGCGACGGCGGGGAATACGACAACTCACTTTTTGGGCTTGCGTATACGGTGGTCGGGCAGGACGTACGGCACGACGATTTGTTTGAGAACATTGACGCCGACGTCATGCTGACCGCCGCGCCCACATCTACGCCCACACTCGCGCCAACATCCACACCCACATCCGTGCCGCTCGCATCTCCTCAGTCAACGCTTTCCGCTCCAGTGACGCCGCAGACGCGCGCGTCAACCGGATATCTTGAGCTGATTCTGGGCGGCTGCGTGATCGCCTGTGCAATCCTGATCCCGGCGGTAATTTTGCGCCGAAAAAAAGGCGAGCGGCGAAAGGATTTCGACGCGCAATGACGAATCTACTTTTATGTATGATGTCGGATGAGCGAGGTGCAATGTGTGAAGAGAAGTTGGAAACCGTATTTGATCCTTGGCGCAAGTTTTCTCGTCTCATGCATTTATTGCGCAATCATCGTATTTTGCATCGTTTCCGGGGGCTATGAATCGAATAATGATGCGCTTGAGCTGCTCATCGCCCTCTTTCTTGATTTCAGTTTTGCAATTATAATTATGCTGATATACATGCTGTATTATTTATGTACAGCCGTGGAATTGCGAGAAAACCGTAAATTACGGGCTGTTTTTTTTACTCTTTTGTGCACACAGGCAATCCTAAAGTATCTGGCCGTCTGGATTTACTGGGAATCTTCGAGAGAAGATACCATGAGACTCGTGATGCTGCTCCTTAACAATTGAATTGAGTGGAAGGAGTGATGGAATGAACAATATGAAAAAAATTCATTGGATGATCGGTGCGAATCTGTTTGTGTCACTGCTGTTCATTGCCTATCTCATATTCTTTCTTTTTTTTGTGGATCCATGGGTTTCCAAACACGCTTTGGGGGCAATACGCATATCCCTGGTGGGCATCAAATCGCTTGCAATCATCATCACGGTCGGCTCGGTTGTTTTGATCACGGGAAATGCCGAATTGCGCGCACAGAAAAGGCTGTATGTTTTTTGCGTCGTGTTGGTGTGCGTACAGATCCTGCTGCAGGGAGCCGCGTATGTCATGGATCAGGCCGTGGCGGAGGCCGTTCAAAAATGGACGATCTTGCAATTAGGGCAGTACCGCACAAATGAAGTGGTACGATGACGTGCGGATTTTTCGTCAGATGCAATTGCAAATATCGAAGTTTTACTTGCGGTAAATCAAGATGTTTGCAAGCGGCATATGGCGGAAAAGCAGCCGTCAGCGTGCCGCCGAATTGTGCGGTATTGCCTTATACCTGGAATATCAGCAGAGTCATTGACGGGCAACGGATGATTTTTCGCACCGCCTACCGTTTCTGTGCATGCCGCGCAATTTCAGCCTCGAGAACGCCCTGCCAATCCGCGAGAACGCCCGCGCGCCCCGTATCCGCCATGAACGCGGATACGCGCGTAAAAAGTGCAATTTGCGCCTGAATATCCGCGTCGCATGCGATCTTTTCCATCAAACCGCGCAATTCTCGTGCCGGGCAGGGGAGCAGGTTCAGCGTATCGAGTAGATGCGGCGCACGGTTCACAAACGGCGGAATCCGACCATTCGCTGCCCACAGCGTTTCCACGAGAAAGTCCATGGCGCGCGCAGCCATCTGATATCCGCCGAATGAAAAGCCATGGCGAAAGCACTTGAGCGAGCGAAACAAGCCGTCGTAGTAGCCGTCGAGGCGCGCACACGCGACTGCATCCACCTCATCTGCGGGATAGTTGATGAGGTCTTCAACGCGGGCGGACAGGATACCTTCCTCGTCGAACAGATAGAGGACGCTCAAATACTCGCGTGCATCGAAACACGCGCGGCTCAGCGCCCGAAATTCAGAAAGCGGCGAGACCCACAAGTCACACTTACGATCCAGTTCGAGCGTGAATTTCAAAAGGGCGGGATCGTTTTTTATCGCTTCGTCGGTATAAATGACGTGGATGTCGTAATCTGACGTCGCATCGTGCATGCCCGCCGCCATGGAGCCCAGCAGCATGGCACCCACGAAACCCTCCCAAGTGGGGAGCGCCGCACGCAGCTTTTCCCGCGCATATAAAAATTCCTTCATTTGATCCCCTCCGTCCTGAGTTTAATTGATCCATGTTAAAAACAGTTGTGGCGACTGCCAAACTGTGTTATTATGTTGCCAAAGTAACAGACGGAGGGTCATCATGAACAATTTTAGCTTTGATGCATTTTTAAATCCTCCCAAATCGGCGCGACCGATGGTGCGTTGGTGGTGGCCCGGGTTGGATGTGGACCTGGACGAACTGAAGCGCGAAGCCTCGGATCTCGACGAGGGATATTTCGGCGGCGGCGAGATTCAGGCATTTTTGGACGGCATCCCGCCCGAAAGGAAGGCCGATCCCGCCGTACAGGCGCGTTTGAACCGCTATCGCACGCCGTTTTATTTCGATACGATTGCGGGATTGCTCGATGAATTTGAAAAGCGCGGCTTGACGCTCGATCTGACTGCCTGCTCAGGCTGGCCGACCAACGGCGTGGACGTGCCGCTCGCACAGGGGCAAAAGCACCTCTATATGGCGAGCGTAACCGTGGAAGGCGGCGGCGCGCGCACCGTCGCACTCCCGACGGTGGACGAGCTGCTCGCCTACCGCGCGGCCGAAAAGGCAAACGCGCCCAAACAGCCGCGCATGGGGCCTTTTGGCGGCGATGTGGATGACACGGAAACGCTGCGCAAAACGCTGAAATGCATCTGCGTCTCGGCGGCGCGGTGCGTGGGTGCGCCGGTGGACATCGTGATGACGCACGCGACCGGGCAAACGGGGCAGCTTGAAAAGCCCGTGGATCTTACAAATCATGTTTCGGACGGAACGCTTGACTACGATTTTCCGGCGGGCACATGGCAGGTATTCTGCTTTTTCGCCGGGCCAAACGGGAATACGTCCCACATGGCATCGCGCGAAGACGCGACCAAGCCCAACTACATTGTCGATCACTTCGGAAAAAACGTCATCGGACCGTACCTCGACCGGCACATCGGCGACGGAAACTTCGACAGATATGCGGGCAAGACGCTGCGGGCGTTTTTCACCGACAGTTTTGAATTGTCGAGTCCATGGACGTGGACGGACGACTTCCTGAGCGAGTTTGAGACGCGGCGCGGCTATGATTTGCGCCCCTATCTGCAGGCGACGAGCGTACCCGGCTGCGACAGCATGTTTGCGAAAATGATGGGGATGAAGACCCCGCCGATGTACGACTTTGCGGACGGCGTGGGTGACCGGGTGCGCTACGATTACCAGCTGACCATCGCGGATCTGTTTGATGATTACTTCCTCGAAGGATTAAAGGATTGGGGCGACAGGCACAACCTGAAGAGCCGCGTGCAATGTTACGGGCATTCGATGGACAATATCAAGGCCTTCGGACGCACGCATATCCCGGAAACGGAGCAGTTGGCGGGCAACGGCACCATCGACTTTTTAAAACTCGTGGGTTCCGCAAGCATGCTCTACCAACTGCCGCTCGCGACCAGCGAGACGCTCGTGTGGATTCGGCACGATTATATGACGACGCCAACCAAGATGAAGGTCGCTGCGGACAAGCTGTTCGTCTCGGGCGTCAACCAGCTCATTTATCACGGCATGCCCTATCGCCATCCGGAGATGGCATTCCCCCACTTTTATCCCTTCCACGGCATGTTCGCCTCGTTCATCTGCCGCGACAACACGCTTTGGCGCCAGTTCGGCGCGATGAACAGGCGCATCGCGCGCGGACAGTACCTGATGCAGGGTGGGCCGCTGATGGCAGACGTGGCTGTGTATGACCAGAAACTCGATTACGTATCCGGTACGGAGGCACTCGAGGAGCTGACGTCCGGGGTGCTGCCGGGCTTTGACCGCAACGGCACGCTCTCAGCCGGGCACGGCGATCCCAAGGATCCCACGCCGGAGCAGGCGCGCGGGAACACCGACTTCCGCCTCAGCCACGTTTTGATGCAGGCGGGGTACGACTATTTCCACCTCAACGAGGAGTGCCTGCTGCGCGCGGAGCTGATCGACGGCACGCTCGTATGCGGCGACGCGCGGTACAGGGCGCTGCTTCTCAACGACGAAAAGAAGATCGGCATCGAGGCGGCGTACAAGCTGCGGGCTCTGATGGATGCAGGATTCCCGGTACTCTTTTTGGACAGCGTACCCGCGCGCGTACCGGGACTGCTCGATTATCGCAAGCGCGAGGAAGAACTCGCGCAGGTTTTCGGGAATGAAAGGGTCATTGCACAGGAGGCGGCACCGGATGCGCTCGCAGCGGCGGGCATAGGGCCGGGCATTGTCTGCGAAGCGCGGGATCTGCAGCACACGAGGCGCGATCTCGACGGACGCACGCTTTGGTTCGTGCGCTCCACAAACCCCGCCGCACGCATATTGACCCTCGCGCTCAACGGCGCGCACGGCGAACTGCGCGTACTGGGGACGCAGGACGGTGACATCATACGGCCCGCGCACCGCGCCGTGGGCGGCGCGATTGAGCTGGAATTGCCGTTCGTGCCATACGGCTCATGGTTCATCCTGACGGGCGACGACCTGCCCGCACCGACAGGGGACACCGAACTGCGGATGGCATTTTCCGCATGTGAGGAGGGCGCGGCGATCGTGCCCGACGGCGGATGGCGGATCGAGGCGGGGCAAACGGATCTCACGACCGATGTACTCGTCGATTGGGCGGATCATCCGGCGCTCCGGGATTTCTCCGGCACGGCCGAATACACGGTGCGCTTTGACATCGTCGATCCGCGCGGGAAAAAGGCAATCGATTTGGGCATGGTGGGCGATGCGGCGGAGCTGACCCTCAACGGCGTGCGCGTCGGCGAGGCTGTGACGGTTCCCTATCACTTTGTGGTCACCGATCTATTGAAACAGGGCGAAAACGAAATGAAAGTGCGCGTCACGAATACGCTTCGAAACGGCACGCCGGGTGCGGGCGCGTTCCGGGGCATGGCGGGCGAAAAGGAGCGCGCCATGTCGGGGATCCTTGGACCCGTGACGCTGAAAAGCATTTGACGATGAAGAAACCGAACATTCTTTTCATTCTCTCCGATCAGCACCGATTTTGCGATCTGGGATATGCCGGGTGCGCCGTACAAACGCCGCACCTGGACGCACTGTCCCGCGCAGGTGCGCGCTTTGACCGGGCGTATGCCAACTGCCCGGTCTGCGTTCCTGCACGCGGCACGCTTTTGACGGGGCTGCATGCGCTTGCGCATGGCGCGGCGTCGAATGATTTACCCATTCGCTCGGATGTGACCTCCGTTGCGGACATATGCAATGACGTGGGCTACAAAACCGCGTATATCGGCAAGTGGCATCTGGGAGGGGTGCCGCGCGACCAGTTCATCGACAAGAGCAGGCGGCTCGGGTTTCAATACTGGCGGGGCTGCAACTGCAACCACGACTATCTGAACGCATATTACGACGACGACGAGAACGTGCGCCATCCGATCGCGGGGTACGAACCGTTTACGCAGACGGATCTCGCGCTGGAATTTCTGAAAAATCAAAAAGAGACGCCCTGGGCGCTGTTCCTTTGCTTTGGCACGCCGCATGACCCGTACTTTCGGCTCCCGGAAGGGGAGCAGGAGGCGCTGGAAGGCGCGCCGCTGCGAGAAAACGCCATGCCATGGGCGGAGGGCGACTTTGTCCCCGGCGCAGGGCACCGCGCGCACGGTTCCCTGCCGCACGGCGGCTACCGATTTGAGGACTTGCCGCGCATGCAGGCCGGATATCAAAGGCACATCGAGCACATCGACGCGTGCATTGGGCGGGCGCTGGCCTACCTGGAAGACAGCGGACAGGCGGACGACACCATCGTCGTCTATACCAGCGACCACGGCGACATGCTGGGCAGCCATGGACTTACGAACAAGCAATGGTATTACGAGGAGAGCGCGCACATCCCGCTCGTGGTGCGCTGGCCCGGCCACATTGCCCCGGGAACCCGGGAACAGATTATCACACTCGTCGACCTCGCGCCGTCCCTTTTGGGGCTGTTGGGACTGCGCTTCCCGGAAAAGGTGGATGGATGCGATTTGAGCGCATGCCTGCTTCACAGGGATGGGCGCGGTGCGGAAGACGCCTATTTATACAGCATCATTCCCTGCCATCAGGCGTGGCGGCGGGAAATCGGTTCCTGGCGCGCCATCGTGCGGGGCGATTTTAAGTACGCGGCCAACGAGGACGGCACGCCGCTCGCGCTGTATGACTTAAAGAATGATCCCCTGGAACAGAAAAACCTGATGGACACGGGGATTCCGGGCGGACTCAGGGAATCGCTTCGTGCGCACGCGGAATGCTTCGACGGCTTTCAACCGTGGGAGCAACTTACGATCGCGCATGGTCTGCGGGAAAAATGGAACGAGAGCCAAATCCAGTTTGGCTATCCGCCGATTGCGGAAAACAAGCCGCATTAATCCGGCAGAACGCGGCGTGCCCGGTTGGGTGCGCCGCACTTTTTGTCCCCTTGTTTCCGCGCATCCATCCTTCATAAAAAATGATACAAACGGTTGACAAAGCGCACACTTTGTGTTAAGATTATTTCATCAGATACTTAAACGTTTTAGTTGTTGCTTGGGCTTTCCCGGCCAACGGCCTCCCGTCACAAAGGAATTGAGATCCTGCGCGATGCGAAGCCGCCTCCTTTTGCCGGATACTTAAACGTTTAAGCTTGCAGGAATATCGCAGTTCGCCCCGCAATAGGATAGAATGATTCGACGCAATAACTAAAACGTTTAAGGAGAATGCATATGTTTCATCTGATCAACGTTTCAATCGACCACGGGAGACTTGGAGAAGGTGCGCGCATGCGACTGACCGAGCGGCGCGATCCCCTGTTTTCTTGGGGTGCCAGTTGTGCGCGTGGCGACGCGCGGCAGAGTGCGTGCCGGCTCGTCGTGGACGGGCTGTGGGACAGCGGCTGGAGCGAGACGGAGCAGCAGGAAATTCGGTATGCGGGCGATCCCCTGCCGGAAGGGAAGCGAATCGCGTTTTCGCTCTCCATCAGGGACGATGCCGGGGAAGAGTCCGCAGTCTACCGCGATTCTTTCTTTTACGCGGGGATCGACTGGAAGGCGCCGTGGATCGGCATGCAGGCGGATCGGTCCGAGGCCGTGCGACTCTTCTCCCGCCATTTTTCGATCGACAAACCGCTTGCGGATGCATGCCTGTACGCCTGCGGCATCGGTTATTCCAGTTGGCAGTTAAACGGCGTGCCGGTGGACGATGCGGCGCTCGATCCGGCGTTTACGGAGTGGAAAAAGACCTGTCAATATGTGATGTTTCCGGAAATCGCCTCGCTTTTGAAGCCCGGCACGAACGAATTGCGCGCGACGATCGGCGCGGGATGGAGACACAATCCCAAGGCGCTGCCGAGCGCAAAGCCGGACGAGTTGCCCTACGAGTTTTGCGGGCCGAAGATGCTGACCGCGATGCTCAAGCTGGTGTACGAGGACGGCTCGGTGGCGTGGGTGCATTCGGACGCGGAATGGAAAATCGGCGAAGGGCCGCTCGTCTCGGCATCGATCTTCGACGGCGTTGTCTATAACGCCGGGAAGGAGATGACATTCGCGCAGAATGCGGACATCGTGGAGGGGCCAGGCGGCCTTCTGCGGCCCATGCTCATCCCGCCGGTACGCGCATTTGCCGCGCGCGCGCCCATTGCGGTCTGGAAAAAGGGCGAAGGGCTGATCTTGGACTTCGGGCAGAATCTTGCGGGGGTTTTGCGGATTGCGCTGCCGGACGGACTCCGGGCAGGGCAGAAAATCATCCTCACCCATTCCGAAGAGCTGGACGAGGACGGCGATCTTTACACGCTGACATTGCGCGCGGCAGAGGCAAAGGACACCTACATTGCCGCGGGAGACGCGCGCGACCGGGCCGTATGGCAGCCGGAAATGACGTATCACGGCTTCCGTTATGCGAAAATCGAGGGACTGGGCGCCGACTTTGACGCCGCGCAGAGCGTGAAGGCAGTCGAACTGCGCACCGATCTCGAAACGCGCTCCCATTTCCGGTGCGGGAATGCGCTGGTCACAAAAATCCACGAGATATGCGTCGAAACCGAACGCGGCAACATGCATTCGATCCTCACAGACTGCCCGCAGCGCAACGAGCGCATGGGCTGGATGAACGACGCAACCGTGCGCTTTGAGGAAACGCCCTACAACTTTGACATCGGGCGGATGTTCCCGAAAATCATCCGCGACATCATCGACGAGCAGGGCGAAGACGGCGGGATCACCTGCACCGCGCCCTTTGCCTACGGAAGCCGCCCCGCCGATCCGGTTTGTTCCTCCTTCCTGGTCGCGGGCCTTGAAGCCGCGCTCCATGCGGGCGACATCGATATCGTGCGGGAGGCATACGAAAAGTTTGCGGCGTGGGAAGACTGCCTGCTCGCGAACAGCAACGACTTTATCGTCAAGTACAGCTATTACGGCGATTGGGCGGGCCCCCTGTATGCCTGCGAATACGTGGACAAAAACAATCCCGGCGCGCGCTCGGTCGTTACGCCCGGCGTCTTCATGTCAAGCGGCTATTCGTACCTGAACTGCATGCTGCTCGCACGCTTTGCCGGATGGCTTGGCAAGGCGGACGACGCGGCGCATTACGCTCTGACCGCCGAACGGATCAAACATGCGATCCGTGAAAAGTGGTACGACGAGAAGACGGGCGTGATGGCGACCGGATCACAGGCATGTCAGGCTTTCGCGCTCTGCATCGGACTGATTCCCCAGGGCGATACCAGAAAGGCCGCGAAGGTTTTGCATGACGACCTCGCGGCGCGTGCGTATCAGTTCACGACCGGAAATTTGTGCTCCCGCTACATGATGGATGTGCTCGCGGAACACGGATACCTGGAAGATGCGTGGCGGCTATTGACCAAGGAGACCTATCCGTCCCTGGGATACATGATTGAGCAGGAAGCGACCACCGTATGGGAGCGCTTTGAGCTGATGAAGAATCCAAACATGAACTCGCACAACCATCCGATGTACGCCGCCGTCGATTTCTTCCTGTATGCGTACATTGCGGGCGTGAAGCCGGTCGAACCGGGTTGGACGCGGTTTACGGTTGAGCCATACTTGCCGGACGGACTTTTGTCCGCACAGGCGGTGATCGACACGCCGAAGGGCGAAATCAACGTGCGCTGGATGCGGCGCTATGGCGCGCGGCATCTGCACGTGACGGTGCCATTCGGGACGACTGCGCAGATCCGCTTTGGCAATCAGACCTACGAAATGGGAAGCGGCTTTTACGCCTTCTCCGACCCGGAATAAACGAAATGGGCGTGCGCCCATTCAAAATAAAGGAGGCAACTATGAAGAAGCATCTGTCGGTACTGATCGTCCTCGCCCTTGCCCTGACGTCGCTGGTCGGCGCGTCGGCCCTTGCGGAAGGGACAGCCTATGCGCAGGCGCCGATGCTCGACGCGCGCGTCACGTCCGGCGAACTTCCGCCCGTTGCGGAGCGACTGCCGGAAAATCCGAAGCTCGTCAACGAAAGCTCTCCCGAGGCGCTTGATTACGAAATCGGCAATTACGGCGGCACCATCCGATTCGTGACCAACACGGTCAACTGGGACCCCGATCTGTTCATCGCGACGACCGAGAACATCCTGAACATGGTCGATTCCAACTCCGACGAGATCACCCCGAACCTCGTGGAATCCTATTCGGTCAACGACGACTATACGGAATTCACATTCACCCTCAGAAACGGCCTCAAATGGTCGGACGGCACCCCCGTAACCATGGAGGATTTCCGGTTCACGATTGAGAACTTCATCTTCAACGAGGAGTTGACCCCGACCGTACCCGCCATGTTCCGCGACGGCGGTGCGACGACGGGTGCGCCCATGACATATGAATTCGTGGACGACAAGACCTTCAAGATCAAGTTTGGCGAAAGCTACGGCGGATTCCTCGTCTACATGTCCATCAAGGGCTGGACGGGCTACTCACAGATTCTCAAGCCCGCGGCGCTTCTCAAGCAATTCCACAAGGACTATGCAGTGGAATGCCACGGCTCGCTCGACGCCTACTACGAATTCATCAAGCCCTTTGCGGCGATCCTGGGCTACGATGATCCGACCGCCGATCAGGTATGGACGTACGTATTCAACCAGATCGACATGACCAACTGGGAAAACACCAACCCCAACGCGGCGCTCACCAGCGTGTACTTTGCGGGGCTGATCGACCAGGACTTCCCCGTACTCTACCCCTACATGATGGAATCCGCCGAAAACGGCGTCTTCACGTTCGTGCGCAACCCGTACTACCACAAGGTTGACGCGGCGGGCCAGCAGCTTCCCTATGTCGATTACCTGACATCGACGCAGGTTGAGAGCCAGGATCTGATCCAGATGAGCATCATCGCGGGCGATGTGGACTGGGTGCGCATGACCGCGACCATCGACAATCTCGCGCTCTACCGCGAGAACGAGGCGACCGGCGGCTATACCACCTACATCAGAAAGCAGCACGTCACCCCAACGGACGTCGCCATCAACATCAACTATGGCCTGAACGGCGACGGCACCATCAAGGACGACAATGAGAGCCAGGCATGGCAGGAAGTCGCGACGGACATCCGCTTCCGCGAGGCGCTCGCCTACGCCATCGACTCCGAGGAGATCATCGACGCGGTGTACTACGGCTTTGCGGACGTGAACACCACCTACTTCAACGCGACCTACGACCCCGACTACGCAAATCAGCTGCTCGATGAGATGGGCATGAAGGACATCGACGCAGACGGCTATCGCGAGACGCCCTCCGGCAAGACGCTTCAGTGGATGATCTGGAACTACGACGAGGCGAGCGACATCATCCCGGTGTCCGAGCTCTACGTCCAATTCTGGAGCGAGATCGGCCTCAAGTGCAGCGTCAATACAACCGACAACACACTCCTGAACGCCAAGCAGAACGCGAATGAAATTCCGATGCGCTGTTTGTGGGTGCACGAAGGTCAGCTCTGGCACTACGGCGACTGGATTCTCAACTGCTGGGCGCCGCTCTATACCAACTGGTACAATGCGGGCGGGCTGCGCGAAAGCGTCGATCAGTTGACCCCCACGGACGACGTGATCGCATTTTACAAGATGTACGACACGGAGTTCACCGTTTCGCCGGAAGAGGCGGTCAACGTGGTCGTGCCTGAACTGCGCAAGATGAACGCCGAAAACTACTACTTCCTCATCCCGATCACGAACGTCTCCCAGTGCCTGATTGCCAACGCGGACTTGGGGAACATTCCGAACGACTCGGTGAACGCCTGCGCAATCGGCTTTGTCGTTGAGCAGCTGTTCTACCGCACGGCGCAATAGCGCATCAAACGGGGAATTCGCCCCACAGGGGACGGATTCCCCCTCTTGCGAGGGTATCATGGGCAGAGAACGATTTCGCGCGATCCTGACACGGCGCAATGAAGGCGCGCCCGGTCTTTGGATCGGCGACCCGAAAGGCGAAATGCTGGAAAAGCTGCTCGCCTATTACGGCGTGCCGGACCGGCTCGCGTTGGCAACGACGCTGGAAGAAGACATGTGCTTTTTGCCCGCCGATCCATACGCGCGCCCGACAAGCGGCGCGACTTTTCGCGTCGAACCGACCTACGCACTCGCGGACTGCGAAACCGCGGCAGAGATCGAGGCATGGGCGGACTGGCCCGGCACGTGCGAGATCGACTTTGACGCCTACGAAGCGGCCATCGATGCGGCGCGCGCAAGGGGACTGGCGGTTGCGGGCGGCATGTGGTGCTGCTTTTTTCACAATGTGGCCTCGCTCTTTGGCATGGAGGATTATTTGATCCGGATGCATACCGCGCCGGACGCGGTTCATGCGGCGACGCGACGCGTCGTCGACTGGCTGCTCGGTGCAAACGCGCAGATCTTTGCGCGATTGGGTCACAAACTCGATGCGTTTTTCATGGGCAACGACTTCGGCACGCAGCAGGGCATGCTCATCAGTCCGGGTGCGTGGCGGACATTCGTTGCGCCGCATTACCGGGCGCTTCTTTCCCAGGCGCGGGATGCGCATCTTTTCACCATGGTGCATTCATGCGGCGCGATTGCGGAAATCATCCCTGATATGATCGATCTGGGCGTCGACGCGCTCCACCCCCTGCAAGCTCTTGCAAAAGGGATGGATGCGGGCGCGCTTGGCGCTTATCGGGATCGGATCGCGCTGATCGGCGGCATCGACGCGCAGAGGCTTTTGCCGCGTGGGACGCCGGAGATGGTTATGCAGGAGGTATTTCGCGTGCGGGAAGTCCTCGGATGCGACTGGATCGCGTCGCCGAGTCACGAGGGGTATCAGGCGGATGTTTCCCCTGAAAATATAAACGCGCTGGTCGATGCCGTCAAACGAATGCGGCAAGCCGGCGCAAATGGAGGATTTGCATGAAGACAATTAAGGACAAACAGCTGCTCGTTGGCGCGGACTTTGCGGGTTATCCGCTCAAGGAAGCCGTGTGCGCGCATCTGCGCAAAAAGGGCTGGACGATCACGGACGTGGGGGTGACCGATCCCGCCGTCGAGGACACCGAGAACATGTTTCACCGGGTTGGTCTGCGCGTCGGCGCGCTGATTTCCGAGGGCGCATTTGAACGCGCGCTCATCTTCTGCGGCACCGGCATGGGCATCCACATCGGGGCGAGCAAGTGTCCGCGCGTCCATGCGGGCGTGGTCGAATCCGTGCCCTCGGCGCTGCGCGCCATCACCGGAAACGGCGTCAATGTGCTGGCCATGGGCGCGTTTTACGTCGCGCCGCAGATGGGCTGTGACATCGCCGACGCCTATCTGGGCGCGAATCTAGGCACGGGTTACGAGTGGTGGCACAATTTCTATGAGTTCCACAAACTCGCCATCGATGAGCTCGACGCCTTCGACTATGAAACCTACAAAAAAAACGGCTTCAAGCTCGAACATCTGGGGGACTACGATTTGACGCTCGAGACGAAGCCGGAGTAGGCGCACGGGGCAGAGAGCCGGCTCTCTGCCCCGTTTTTTTCGTTATGTGAAATCTTCCAGCCACGCCACCACGGAGCGGTTCATCTCCCGTGTGAAGTCGGAATTATACTTGCGCGCACAGAACGCGCGGCACCACGCCTCGTACGACTGCCCTGTGACGTTCTTTTGGAGCATGTTGCGCAGTTCAGCGCCGTCCATTTCCCGATAGGCGTTTTCGTGGACGATGTGCTTTAAATCGCAGCGCGGGGGCTTCGTGCGCTCCAACTGCTGCGGCGTCGGATATCCGAACACCACCATCGTGGCGGGGAACACGTAGCGGGGCAGGTGCAGCATCTCCCGATGTTCCTCGCGCCGTTCCATGATATCCCCGATATAGCACGAGCCCACGCCATGGCCCCATGCGGCGGTGACGGCGTTTTGCGCCGCGATCACCGCGTCCTGCACGGCGAGCAGGAGATCACCCTTGCCGGGCATCCGCGGCGTACATCCGCAATCCAGGTATGCGTCATACCACTTTTTTGCGTCCGCCAGAAAGACGAGCACCATGGGCGCCTTGGCGATGAAGGGCTGATGGTCGCAGCTGACGGCGAGCCTGTCCTTCAGCGCCTGATCGGTGATGTCGAGGATGGTATAAAGCTGTTGGTTGCCTGCCGTGGGCGCTTCCATGGCGGCGCACAGAATGTCGCGCTTCACGCTTGCCGGAATTTCTTTTTCCAAAAATGCGCGCACGGATTTTCGGGTATTCAGATTTTCAATGATCGGATTCATCGGTGTTTCCTCCCGTCAATGATTGATCCTTTTTGTATTTCCGCGCGATCGTGAGATGCGCGACCGCGGTCATGACTGCGGAGAGAATGAGCTGTGTATAAAAGCTCAAACCGCGCGACACGATCATGACCGGCAGCGTCAGCGCACCGCTCAAGGGCACGAATATCGTCAAAAACAGCTTTTCGGAAACGCCCATGCCACCGGGCAGCGGGAGCATATCGACCGCGACCGCAATCATTCCCTGCATGAGGATCACCGTCATAAAATCCGCGCCGTGAAACCCGAACGAACGCAGCGTGAGATAGGTCACGTTAAACAGCAAGAACCGCTGCGCGAGCGTGACCAGAAGCACGTTCCACACGACGATTTTATGTGTGCGGAAATAGCCGGCCACATCCGCATACTGTTCCATCGCGCCGTCGATCCTCCGCGCAAATCGTTCGGGACGGCGGATGAGGCGGCACTTGCCGAACCATGACAGGATGCCCAGTACCATGCCGCGCGCCATCGTGGGATGAAAAATGAGCAGCAGTATAAACGCGACGACCAGTATGTTCATCGCCAATCCCAGCCAGCACAGACCGATAATCGGCGCAAGATACGAAAAAATGCGCGCCGGGCGAAAAATCAAAACCGCAAAGCCGATCGCCACAAGCACCGCCTTGTACGTGATCGTAATAATCAAAAGAACCAGCGTCGCGACGGGCGTGGGGATATGATCCCTGTGCATATAGTAGATCTGCGCAGGTTGACCGCCCGTTGATGAGGGCGTGATACAGCTGAAAAAAAAGCCTACAAACGCATAGAGCAGGCAATGCAAAGCACGCGCTCTCTGCCCGATCGTGCGAAGCATATAGCCGATGTTGACCGCCTCGCCGACTGTAAAGAGCAGCACGCACGCCGCAGCCAGAAACCAATAACGCACATCCGCGTCCGCGATGTACGCGATGATTTCGTTGAGATTCTGCCCCCGAAACACGAGCCAGAGAGTCGCGGAAAAAACCAATATTAAAAAAACAGCGTTGACGATGCCCCGTCTTTTTCCCATTCTCGTACCGCCTGCATAGAATCCGATTTCGATGTCATCACAGATTAACTATAGCACGCATCGCCGGTTTTGTAAAACAAAAAAGCGTCCCGAAGACACATCTCCGGGACGCCATGTGGGCATGCGCGTTACAGCTTCAAGACGTTCTTGATGTAAGCGCGGGAAATCTCCGCCGCATTGTAGTTGCAGATCTCGGGGTTGTCCAACTCGACGCACAGGACGCCATCGTAGCCCTTCTTTTTGAGCGCATTGACGAAGCCCTTGAAATTCACGGTTCCCAGTCCGAGTGCGCGGAACGCGCCCATCTTGCCGCGCTGTTCCTCAATCTCGTGCGCGGGATCGACGTCCTTGAGGTGGATATAGCCGATGCGATCCCCGTATGTCTCTGCGAGCTCGACGATGTCGATGCCGGCGAGCGTGGAATGCGCGGTGTCAAAGCAGAAGGAGACGTATGCGGGATCGGTGTTCTCCGCGAAATAATCGATCTGCTCGCGGTCAAAGACGAGCGTGCCATAATGCGGATGGAAGCACAGGGTGATTCCCTTCTTCTTGGCGTACTTGCCGATCCGGTTCGAAAGATCGGCCATCTTACCGACGCCTTCCTTGTCGAGCGGGCGCTCCTTCGCGCCTTCGCGGAAACCCGCGTGCTGGCAGTTAAATGACGTGCCGCCGATTGCTGCGAGGAAGTCGATCTGCTTGATGGATCTCTCGTAATCTTCTTCGAGATTGTCGCCGCGGAAATGACCGTATACATTGACAAGGGGCAGTTTATATTTGTCGCAAATATCCTTGCAAACCTGCGGGTCCGGGAAAAAGTCCGCGATGAACGCGAAGTTCTCCGCACAGTCATAACCGAGGTAAGCGATTTCCTTTGTGGCCTGCTCAAACGCGCGCACGCCCTGCTCGGGGGTGGCATTGGGGCCAAGAAGCATCCATGTCCAGCCGGTATATGCGATTTTCATATTGTTTACTCCTTATGCATTAGTCCAGGATACCGTGCATCGGGTTATTCTTCATGGGCATTGCGCGCTCGTACTTGGTCTTGAGCGGCAGATACCTGCCCTCTTTGGAGGACTTCTCAAAGCCCGTGAGGATCTCAAGCACGTGGTGCTGTTGCTGGTAATTCGCGCGGAATTCGCGCTTGGTCTCGATGGCCTTGCACATATCGCAAAGTCCCAGCGCGCGACTGTTTTCCTTGTAATCGAACATGAGGGGCATTTCCTTGAACCCGAGGAAGGGATCCTTCGCCCGCTCGAGGAAGCCGGGATCGCCGAACTTCATGCGTTCCTGATCCTCGGGGCGGAACAGCCGGATCGGTCCGCCGAAGGTATTCGGATCGGGAACGAGCAACGTGCCCTTTGTGCCGTAGATTTCAAAGCGCGCCTGATTAAACGGCGAATAGTACACGTCAAACGTGGTGAAGATGGTGCCGATGGCGCCCGATGAAAACTGGAGCGTTCCCGTGAGATAGGTATCGACATCCACGTCGACCACTTCGCCGTAGTGCGGCTGCGAGGTAATCAGCCGCTGATCGAACGACTTTTTGGTCTTGCCGATGATGCCGTCCACCTGACCCAGAAGGTTGACCAGCGCCGTTATATAGTAGGGGCCCATGTCCATCATGGGGCCGCCGCCGCGCTTATAATAGAAGTCGGGGTCGGGATGCCATGTCTCGTGGCCGTGGCAAATCATGAAACACGCGGCGCCGATGGGCTCGCCGATCATGCCATCATCAATGAGCTTCCGGCAGGTCTGGATGCCCGCGCCCATGAAGGTATCCGGCGCGCCGCCCATGAAAAGGCCCGTCTTTTGGGCGAGCTCAACCAGCTCGTCGCCCTCTTCCATGTCGGCCGCGAGCGGCTTTTCGGAAAAGACGTGCTTGCCGTGCAGGAGCGCCTGCTTGGTAACTTCGTAGTGCTCATACGGGCGCGTGATATTCAGGACGACGTCGACCTCCGGATCATTGAAGGCCTCGTACATATCCTTATAAATCTTGGGCGTCACGCACTTGAAGCCCTTTTCCTGCTGATCCTTCACGAACTGAACGCCCTTTTCGGCGCGCTCGGGAATGAGATCGCAGACGCCGATGAGGCTCACTTCCTTGAAGGTTTCGGTCAGATTTTTGAGGTAAATGCCGCTGATGGCGCCCACGCCGATCATTGCGATTTTAACCATTTGATTTCCTCCTACAACTTCTCTCAGATTCGACATTTCAACCCATGGCGCACGCGGACGGATTCAAAAATTGCGTCCACGATCTTCATCACGCGCAGGGATTGTTCCTGTTTCACGATCTGTGTTTCTTCTCCATCGAGTACCTTCACGATGTTTTTGTAGTAGTCCGACCAGTCGGTTTCAACGGCAGGGAGCGGCAGTTCCTGCGTGGTATGTGCCGGGCGCGGCGCCATGGTGCGAGTGGGGCCAGCCTCGGTGTACACGATGTCGTCCGCCCATTCCATCTTTGCGTCGGTGTTGAGCTTCACGATCTTGCCGTTGCAGGCCCAATCGTCGATCTGCATGGTGCCATCGACGCAGGAGACGTGCCAGCGCGGCTGGGTGATGAAGCAGTTGGTCGCCATTTCGAGCATGAACGACACGCCGTTGTCGATCTGAAAAAAAAGCTTGATGTTATCATCGATGTCGATGGGTTCACCCTCGGTTGCATCCTTTGTAAAGATGGAGTGAAGGTGCGCGTCGACTGCGATTATTTTGTTCTCCGGGAACAGCATAACCATCTGGTCGATGAGGTGCACCGCCCAGTCATACACCATGCCGCCGCCGTTCTTTTTGTAGCCGCGCCAACCGTGCATGGCGCCGCGCGACCCCTGCACGCGGCTCTCGATGGAATAGGGCTTTCCGATCACGCCGGATTTGAGCACTTCCTGCACGATCCTGTAATCCCTGTCCCACCTGCGGTTTTGGTGAACGGTAAAGAGCTTTTTCGTTTCCTTTGAGACCTGAATGATCTCCTTGAGCTCCTCGGCGTCCATGGTCACGGGTTTTTCACAGATGACGTTTTTCCCGGCCCTGAGGCAGGCAATCGAGAGCGCCTTGTGGAAATTGTTGGGCGTTGCGATGGTCACGAGCTCGATCTCAGGATCATTGAGGAGCGCGTCGAGCGAATCGTATGCGGTGAGCCCCAGCAATTCTGCCTTTTCACGTGCCTCCGCGCGGATGTCCCATACGCCCTTTGTCCGAATCTCCGGGATCTTTGCCTTTACGTTTTCGTAGTGCCATCCACCCATGCCGCCAAACCCGATGATTGCATGAATATGTGTCAAAAACATCCCCCCATCCGTATTGCACCGGTTCCCCAACCGGCGTTAGTCGATCTTTATGATAAGCCAAAAGGCTCCATAAGCCATGACAAGGATCATCGTTACGACCAGAAACGACATCGGGAACCAGACGTTCTTTTTGAGCATCGCACGTTCAAAGAGGTGTTGTCCGCCGATGATCGAGCCGAACAGCAGGATCGAAACCGCGATGAATGACACCTGCTGAATCCACGCCTTCGCGAGCCAATAGACATCTGTCGAGAATCCTACAACGATGCGCATCATCTGCGCAAACTCCCACGCCGCAAAAAACGCGACGACCCCATCGAGAAGCGAATAGACGTGCGAAAGCGCCTTGCGTCCAAGCTCCGTGCGACGTTCAATAGGGGTCATGCAAGTATTCCCTCCTCTCCCACTCCGCTTGAATGGATGTGAGATCTTCAATGGCGGCCTTGCGCGCCGACTCACTATCAAACACAGGGGCGCCCTTGGCGAACGCGATCACGCGCTTCATGCGTTTTAAATAGCGTGCATTCGCGCGGATTCTGGCACGCTCGAGTCGCGCTTCGTCCGCCCCGTCCTTGCGCATCCGTTCGATGGCGCGGACACGTTTTTCGCACCAACGTGTGGGAACCATCCGCGTGTCGAGTATATACCCCATGTCTTCCGTATCGTTATGAAGAAACCGCTCGATACACCATTGAGAGTAAAAGTACGCGCCAACGCAGATCAGTCCAAGCAGAAGGACGCCGACGATGAGTTCGATTCCGATCATTTCAATCTCCCATGTGAAAATCGGGATGGCCTACGCTTCAAATCCCCGGAGATTTGGAGGGCCGAAGCCCTCCAATGACAATCCGATCGATCGGCCATGCCGACCTATATGGATACCGCCAGGGAACCGCAATTCCGCACGCCTTGCGGCGATTGCATCGATGCGATCAGGACCAATGACCCGAAGTTCGGTATTCCGTTGCCGCCCGCGCCACACGCCGCGGATCGCTCCCATTATACGCGCAAGACCCCCGAAAGATCAAGCTTGTCCGCCAGATGGCAGGCGACAAAATGACCGGGTTCAAGTTCACGGTATTCCGGCCGCTCTGTCTTGCACCGATCGCAGGTGTACCGGCAGCGCGGATGGAAATAGCAGCCGCTCGGCGGATTCGCCGGGTTCGGCGTCTCGCCCTCCAGAAGGATCTTTTGCCGCTTGATGCGCGGATCGGCGATGGGCTTTGCGGACAAAAGGGCCTCCGTGTAGGGGTGCAGCGGTTTTCTAAAAATCTCGTCGCTCGTCGCAAGTTCAACCATCTTTCCGACATACATCACGCCCACGCGGTCGGAGATATGCTGGATGACCGAAAGGTCGTGCGAGATGAACATATACGAGAGGTTCATTTGCGCCTGGAGCTTTTGCAGAAGGTTGATGACCTGCGCCTGTACCGACACGTCGAGCGCGGAGACCGCCTCGTCGCACACGATGAACCGGGGCGTCGTCGCGAGCGCACGGGCAATGCCGACGCGCTGGCGCTGACCGCCGGAAAATGCGTGCGGGTACCGCTCCAGATGGCGGGGATTGAGGCCGACCAGGTTCAAAAGCTCCTTGACGCGTTCGGTGATTTCCGATTTGGACATATTTTCATTGTACTTAAGCGGCTCACCGACGATGTCTTTGATGATCATGCGCGGATTGAGCGACGCATAGGGATCCTGAAAGATCATCTGCATATCGCGCCTTACGATGCGAAGCTGCCTGGTATTGAGTTTAAATACGTCGAGCGTTTTCCCATGGCGGTCGACGAAGTTGCATACGCCGGCCGTCGGCTGAATCGCCCGCAGAAGCGTGCGGCCAAGCGTCGTCTTCCCGCAACCGGACTCGCCCACAATGCCGATCGTCTCGCCCTCGCGCACATACACGTCCACGTCATCCACGGCGTACACGTCGCCAACGTGCCGCTTCATGAACGAGGAGGTGATCGGAAAATATTTCTTGACGCCCTTTGCATCAAGGATCACACGTTTTTCTTCCATGTTTTCCCGTCCTTTCCTCCTTACGTCATGGCTTGAGCGCTTCGTCGAGCACGCAACGCACCTTATGTCCGTCGCCGATGTCGACGAGCGGAATATCCTCGACGTTGCACTTGCCGTCGATCCGCTTTTTGCAGCGCGAATAGAATCCGCACCCGGGCTTCATGTTCATGGGATACGGGACCGTACCCTCGATGACCTCGAGCTCGCTCTTGGCCTTGCGCGTAACCGACGGGATCGATTGGAGGAGCGCGATCGTGTAGGGATGCTTCGGATTATGAAACAGCGTGTCCACGTCCGTGTATTCCACCACGCGGCCCAGATACATCACCGCCACCTCGTCAGACATCTCCGCGATGACGCCGAGATCGTGGGTGATAAAAATGACTGCCGAATTGAACTCGCGCTTGAGTCGATTCATGAGTTCGAGCACCTGCGCCTGTACCGTCACGTCGAGCGCGGTTGTCGGCTCGTCGGCGATCAAAATCGCGGGGTTGCACGAGAGCGCCATGGCGATCATGGCCCTTTGCCGCATGCCGCCCGAAAGCTGATGCGGATACTCGTCGAGCCGCTGCTCCGGGTTATTCATGCCGACTTCGGTCAACGCCTTGAGCGCGATTTGCCGCGCCTTTTTGGGATCGGGCTCTACGTGCAGAAGGATGCCCTCGCAGAGTTGATTCGCAATGGTGTGCACCGGGGAAAACGCCTTCATCGGCTCCTGGAAGATCATGCCAATGTCACCGCCGCGAATGGAGCGGATTTCGTGCCCGTTTTTCGGGAGCTTGACGATGTCGATGGGCTGATCGAGCTGCTTTCTACCCTTCTTATGGAGTAGGATCTCGCCCGTCACCTTGCCGGGATGGGGCACGATGCCCATCAGCGCCTGATTCGTCACGGACTTTCCGCAGCCGGATTCGCCCACGATTCCCAGCGTCTTTCCCTGGCGCACGACGAAATCCACGCCGTCGACGGCCTTCAGAAGACCCTCGTCCAACTTAAAATGAACCTTTAAATCCTTTACCTCGAGGATAATATCGCTTCGATTCTCTGCCACTTCATTCCCTCCCTACTTGTATGGGTCGGCGGCGTCGCGGAAGCCGTCTCCGAGGAAATTGTACATGAGCACGGTGACGATGATGAACGCGGCGGGCGTCAGAAGCCACGGCTTGTTTGCGATCTGCGCAATCGACTGCGCATCCGTCAAAAGAACGCCCCAGCTGATCGCCGGTTCCTGCAGGCCCAACCCGAGGAACGAAAGCGAGGTTTCGCCAAGGATCGACTGCGGGATCGAGATCGTCATCGAGACGATGATGTAGCTCATGAACGACGGGATCATGTGATGCAGGATGATCTGCCAGTCGTTTGCGCCCGAGAGGCGCGCGGCGATGACGAAATCTTCCTCGCGCAGCTGGAGAATCTTGCCGCGCACCACGCGGCACAACCCCGTCCAGCCGATGAGAGACATGATCAATACCATTCCGAGATACACCTGATAGGTCGTCCAACTTCGCGGGAGCGCGGCCGCCAAGGCCATCCAAAGGGGAATCGTCGGAATGCACATGATGATATCGATCAACCTCATGATGAGATTGTCGGCCACACCGCCCAGATAGCCTGCGAGTCCGCCCAGCGTCAGGCCGATCACGAACGTAAAGATGATCGAGATAAAGCCGAACGACAGGGAGATGCGGCTTCCGTACAGCACGCGCGTGAAGATATCGCGGCCGATCGGATCGGTGCCAAAGAGCATGATATTATACTCCTTGCGGTCGAGATTGTCACCCTCTACGCCAAAGAAGTGGACATCCGTCTCAAAAAGTCCGAGCAATTTATACTTATCCGCATGGACAAATAAATGGAGGTTGAACTTCTGCTCCGTGTCTTCGACGTATTCGCGCAACCAGGTCGTCTTATTGATCTCGGTTGTAACGCCATAGACATAAGGCCACGTGATTTTCCCGTTCTCGTCCGTCCAATGCACCTTGGTCGGCGCAAAGTCCTTCATATGGGTATAGCGATAATTGGGAAGCGACGGAGCCAGGAAGTCTGCAAAGATCGCCATCAGATACATGATCACGAGGATGGGCAGCGCGATGTTCGCAAGCTTATGCTTTTTGAACTTCCACAGCATCAGCTTCCATTGGGAAGCAACCTCGTACGTGGATTCGTCCTGCGTGAACGCCCTCAGATTTTTCTTATCTTTCTTCGCCATTACTCTACCACCCCGCCAAAGCGTATGCGCGGATCGATCACCGACAGCAAAATGTCTGAAATCAAAGAACCCGCGACGACCATGATCGACGAGATGAGCAGGAAGCTCCCCGCCAGATACATGTCCTGTGTGATGAGTGCCTGATACATCATCGGGCCGCACGTCTCCATATTAAACACCAGCGATACGATTGTCTCGCCGGAGATAAGCCCCGCGAACGTCGCCGCCAGCGTCGAAACCTGCGGTGTGATCGCCATGCGGACGGGATATTTCCAGAGAAGCCGCTTTTCCGAAACGCCCTTTGCGCGGGCGGTGGTCACGTATTGCTTGCCGAGTTCATCGAGCATCATTGCGCGGAACGTGCGGATCATGCCCGCCGTATTCGCAACGCCGATGACGGCGACCAACACCATAAACCGGGGCAGCATGTTGACGAACTTCCCCCAACTCCAGGCGGCCATCTGATACTGATAGGAGAACATGCCTGATATGGCAACGCCTGAATACTTATAGACCTCGTAAATGACAAAAATCGCGAGCAGGAAGCCGGGAATCGACATTCCGATGAAGCCGAATGCTGATACGATGTAATCCCCGACGGAGTATTGATGCGTGGCCGAATAGATGCCAATTGGAATGGAAACACCCCAAACAAATATGAGCGTCAATAGAGAAACGGCCAAAGTCATCGGCAATCGTTGCCCGATGAGCTTTGAAACCGGCATGTCCCACGAGAAAGAACTTCCAAAATCACCGCGAGAAATAATCCCCCACAGCCAGTCGAGGTACTGCAGGTACATGGGTTGATCCAATCCATAACGCGCGCGCAGAGCGGCGATTTCTTCCGCGCCGACGATCGTGCCCGTTGATTCCTTCTGCCGAATGTAAGTCGTTAAATAATCACCCGGAGGCAACTGAATGACGACGAAGATAATGATCGTCACGCAGAGAAGCAGAGGAATCATTTGGAGAAGGCGCTTACCGATAAAGGAGAGAAGCACTTGGGTCCACCTCCAAAGCTTATTCCGTACATAAGGAGCGCTTCGTTCGCGCCGTGTCAGAAAACGCTACGAACGAATTGGCGCGTACATTTACCCGACGCGACCGACCAAAGAGGGCTTTCGCCCTCTCCATGCGGTCGCGCGATCCGCGATCGGGGTCCGCATGCGGACCCCGAAAGCAACCAGTTTCGTTTATCCGGGTTTAGTACGCGATCCAAACATCCTCGCTCGCGCGGCAGTCGTCCAGGTTGTAGCCGCCTTCAGAGGGGAAATTGCGCAGCCTGTTCGAAATCGCGGAGGGCTGAGAGATATTCTCAACCGGCATGATGTAGAGCAGGTTGTCCTTGAAGTACTGAATCTGCTCCGCATGTGCGGCGGCGATCTCTTCCGCGCCGACCTGGGTGCACTTCTGCAGATAGTCGTTGTACCAGGTCTGGAAGATGTCGTTCGGCTGCTCGCCGGATGCGCCGTTGTAGAGCCAATAGAGGTAGTAGTTGCAGGCATTGTTATAGACCGCGTAGTCCGTGGTGTTGGTGATATACACCGGGCCATGGGAGAACGCAATCGAGATCATGAGGTCGTTCGCCTGGCGGAGCGTGTCCATCAGGTCGTTGTCAACGTACTTCATCTTGATGTTGAGGCCGATCGCCGTGAAGTAATCATTGACCAGAACCGCGGTGGGCTCGAAGGTGGTCATCCAGCTGGAGTAAGCAAGCTCGATGACGCAGGGGGAGCCGTCCGGATACGTGCGCCAGCCGTCTTCGCCCTTGGTCATGCCGATGCCGTCGAGGAGTTCCTCTGCCTTGGCGGGATCGTATTCCGGAATCGTGTAGTCCACGGCGGGCTCCGCGAAGCCGAAGTAGACCGTGTCGGCGATTTCTTCCTTGTCAAGCGCATAGGCAAGCGCCGCACGGAAGTCATACATGTTCACAACGTTGCGCCAGTTGGGATCGTCGTACGTCCAGTTAATGACGACGTCCGCGCCCGTGCGGTGGAGGATCGGCTTGGTCAGAAGCGTGAAGTCGCCGGCCTCGGCGCCCGCAGCGTACAGACCGATGTCAGACAGCGGAATCCACTCATAGGTGTAGTCGACTTCGCCCGCGAGGATCTTGACCGCGATTGCCTCGGAGTCGACCGCGTAGGTGGATGTCATGCTATCCGCGTAGGGAAGCTGCTGGCCGATTGCGTCGACCTTCCAGTAATAGGGGTTGCGCTCGAAGATGCCGGTGGAGCCGTCCATCTTGGTGATGATCCAGGCGCCAAGCGACGGGGAGCCGATCTGGTTTTCCGCGTCGACGTCCCAAGCAGAATAGTCATAAAGCTCATAGAGCTTGTACCACTCATCGAGGGTGTAGCCGGCGGCGTCGCACTTGGCGGTCAGTTCCGCCTCGTCAGCTGTCTGGATGTGGAAGTCCTTCAGGTAGTGAGCCGGCGCGAGCATCTCGTACACGTCGTTTGAAGCGACCATGAGAATGAAGCCCGGGTAATACCCGTCGAAGGTGAGGGTGAAGGTGTAGTCGTCAACCACGCTGAGCGTGCAGGGCGTGCCGTCCGACTTGTTGCCCGTGCGCAGCCAGTTCGGCCAGGAAGCCGTCAACTGGGTATTTGCGTGATCCATGTCGAACTTCCAAGCGACGTCTTCCGTCGTCAGGGGTTCGCCGTCCGACCACTTCATGCCTTCGCGCATGTGGAAGGTGTAGGTCGTGTAATCTTCAGAAACGTCCCAAGCCTTGAAGACGTTGCCATAGAAGTCTTTGCCTTCGCCCGAAACAGTTTCAATGCCGCGCTCTGCGAAGATGCACCAAATCCAGCCGTCCCACGTGGACGAGTTGCGGATGGAACGCAGAGTCCCGCCGTACTGGCCAACTTGGTAATCGGTGAAGTACTCCTCGTAGCTCACGGTGCCAGCCTTGACTACGAGAGGTTCGTCAGGCAAGCGCTCCGCAACAGCGGGCAGATCGCCGGACGCAACCAGCGCGTCGAGCATGGGCGCCTGTGTGTACGTCACTTCCTCCGCATAGGATGGGACAAACGCCATAGTCGCCACGAGTGCGAAGACCAACAACAGGCAGATCTTCTTCATCCAGAACACCTCTTTCTCTTTCTCTTGGGTCGCGCCCGCAATCCCCTCGCACAATCTGCACCCATCGTTACCGCAACCGCCAAAATTGGCGCAAATTGCGCCAACTATTGCGCGGCATTGAGCAATTCTTGCAAAATTGTGCCCCATTTGGTTAACGGACGACCCCCCAACGGATAATGACATATTAACATATGCTATTTTGCATGTCAACACTCCAAACGATTCAATCAATTTTTGACTGTATTTTTTGTAATATCATCCTCTTTGGAACAAAATGTAAAGGGGCTGACAAATAAGACACCACAAATATCGTTATAATGTTAACCATAATTTTTGAGGCTGCGGCGGCGCGATTGATCATCCGTACGAAAAAGCCAGGTCAAACGGGCGCGGGTTGACATTGCGGGGGCATGCTGTATAATGTTGACAAATGGAAAAGGAGCAATCGAAATGGCAAAATTTAAACTGGGATATATTGGCATGGGGAACATGGGTGCGGCGCTCGCGCGCGCGTCCTGTGCGCACAACGCGCGCGAGGTGGTCGTGGCAAACCGCACACCCGCGAAGGCGGACGCGTTCGCGCAGCAAACAAACTGCGCGGTGGGAACGATGGAATTCGTGGCGCGGGAGAGCTCGTATGTGATCATCGGCACGCTCCCGGGTGCTGTTGGCGAAGTTGTCCGGCGCATCTATCCCGCCATGAAGGAAGCGGGCGAGAAGCGGGTTCTCGTTTCAATGGCCGGCGGCGTATCGCTTGCCGATCTCGCGGGCATGACGGACGAGGCGTTTCCGATCATCCGCATCATGCCGAACACCCCCGTTGCCGTCGGAAAGGGATTGACCTTCTTCGCGCCGAACGCCAATGTGGACGAGGTGACGATTGCCGATTTTATGAAAGCCATGGCGCCGACCGGCTCGCTCGATGCATTGCCCGAGACCCTTTTTAACGCCGGAAGCGCGGTATCGGGCTGCGGCCCTGCGTTTGTGGCGCTGTTTATCGACGCGCTTGCGGACGGCGGCGTGAAGGCCGGTTTGCCGCGTGCCAAGGCCATTTCATTTGCCGAAAAGATGATTCTGGGTACGGCCGCGCTCGCGCTCGAAACGGGAAAGCATCCGGGACAGCTGAAAGACGAGGTCGCAAGTCCCGGCGGCTCCACCATCGAAGGCATTCAGGCGCTGGAGGAATCCGGATTTCGCGCCGCTACCATCCGCGCCGTGGTCGCCGCATGGGAAAAGCACAAATAGCCCCCGCATGCGCGTGACAAAAAAAGACGGGCGCCCGCTTCCCTGCGGGCGCTCATCCTTTTATCATGGACATCGCGACGGCGATCCCTTCCGCACACAGCGCGTTTATGCATTGCGCTTATCCTCGTACATGCTTTTATCCGCCAACGAGAGCATATGGTCGATAAAAACCTTTGCTTCGCTGAACTGGGTTGTGGCGCAAATGCCGAAATTGCATACGAGGGGTTTGCCGTCGGGCCGCATCAACGGGGCGGCGAACGCGGCTTCGATGCGCGCGATTAAATCGAGCGCGGCATCCTCGCCGCAATCGGCCAGCACAATCAAAAACTCATCGCCGCCCATGCGAATGACGGCATCGGTCGGACGCACACAACCCTTCATCGCTGCCGCCGCGCGGCTGAGCGTTCTGTCCCCCGCTTCGTGACCGTAGTTATCGTTGATCTGCTTGAAGGCCTTGAAATCCGCCATGATGAATGTGACGCATTCTCCGATGTCGAATCCCTGCCGATGGCAAAACGCACGCTCGTCATAAAAGCGACGATTGTAAACGCCCGTAAGCGAGTCCGTATACACGCGCTTTTCGGATTCGATAATCTTTTCGATCAGTTCGCCCTTGCCGAGCGCGTCAAAGAGAATCTCGTCGGTGATTTCACACACCATTTCCAGGCAACAATCAAACGTCTTCGCATCCACATCCAATATCGTCACGGGACGCGCGACCACGCTGTACACATTTTCGTCGATGAACTCGTACTTGGTCATGCGCTTCCTCTCGTGATACGAGCGTATGCTCACGCAGTTTGCACAACGGTTGCATTGATTCCATACGCAATGGCAGGGTTCTTTTTCGACTTTCTCCCAGCCATCGTCCATCGGCACCAGGACGACCCGATCAATCGGATCCACAAATCGAACCACATCAAAAACGGCATTCATCGTATGAAGGATCCGTCGCGCCTCCTCCGTGGTCAACCGCATCGCCTGATTCTCCGTCATTTTCATCCCACTTTCTTCAGTATGCGCCGGACGCGAAGCCCTGGTATGTGTCGAGGAACCATTCTGCGTGCTTGATTCCGTGCAGGGTAAGCGTGTTCTCCCGGAACGACGCGACCATGCGCAATTGCCCCAGATGAATGTCCGCGACGTGGCAGTGCAGCATGAGCGTATCGTCCATCGTCCACGCCGCCGAACAGAAGCAGTCGTATCCCCGATCCATTGGGGTGCCGATCCGCCGACCGGAATAAATTTCCGGGAATTCCTGCCGGATGTTTTTCCGCAGTCCAAACCGGAGCACATGCGCGCCCGTGGCGTTTTCATAGTGCATGACGGCCTGTCCGTCCGCAAAGTCAAACCGCACGCGCTTCATGCCCATGGCATTGCCGCGCATCAGATACGTCTTCCCATCCACGCAGGGGCGCATCGAGGAATCCAATTCGCCCGCCGCATGCATGAGCGCGAGGGAATCGATCGTTTTTTCTAAATCAGCCGTTGCGTTCTCGTCCTCGGCAAGCGGGACATCGGACAGTACCGGGAATACCTCGCGCCAAAGCGCATGGAAGATTTCAGCGCGGCTTCCCGCCGCGAGTTCTTCATAGCCGGTTGTGACGAGCATGAAATCGCGCTTCGGGAAGCAGAGGGCGTATTGCCCGCCCATGCCGTAGAAGGCAAAGCCGTCGTTTTGGGTCATCCAGAACTGGTATCCGTAGCCCTGTGCGGTGTCGCGGCTCGTGGCATAGAGCGCATTATCGATCTGCCGGGACGTCGCAGCGATCAGGTAATCGCGCGGGAGGATTTGTTTTCCCGCATGAAGACCATAATGCATGCACAGATTCGCAAACGCCGCAAATTCCCGCGCGGTGGCGCACACACCGGAGCCGCCCCAACCGATCCCTTCCGGCGTTTCGATGGAAAAGATGTCGCGGCTGACGCCGATTGCATCGAAGGCAGGGCGCAGCACATCCAGATAGTCCTTGCCCGTCGCACGCTTGATCATCGCGCAGAGCATCGTCGTGCCGGACGTGCAATAGCTGAACACCGCGCCCGGCACATGCGAAACCTCGTCGGTAAAAAATGTCTTTTCCCAATTTGCGTCGCTCGGCGCATAATTCGCGCCGCGCGTGTAGGGAGAAGCCATGCGCAGAAGGTCACGGACGGTCGTTTTCCGCAGATATTCGTCCGCATCCGCCGCGAACGCCGGGAAATAATCGACGCACCTGTCGTCCAGATTGATCACGCCTTGTTCTGCCAGCACGCCGATGGCGACCGAAACGAAGCTCTTGCTGCACGAATAGAGCCGATGTCGGAAATCGGGGCCAAACGGTTTGAAGTACGCCTCCGAGACGATCTTCCCGTGACGCACAAACAGGACGGAATGCATATAGATTTCCTGTGATTGGATCGCGCGCAGATAGCGATTAATCGCGCGTGCGGGAATGCCCTCTCGTGCGGGAACCCCCGCGGACAGCATCGTCATGCCACCACCCGCCTTCCGATTTCCGTTTTGAAAATAAATTCGACAGGCCGCTCAAAATTCCCTTTCCATTGTGACCACGACAATTTGTAAATTCACGTAAAATGGCAAAATACGATTGACAAGTCATCCCATTTTTGCATTCGGATAGCCACTTTTAATACATTTTGCCAGAAATATGTATAAAACATATGATAATTTACAAATAATTTACGCTTAAATCGGTGGTGTTGTTATGCCAGATATTGATTCCGAATCCTATGATGCCTTATAATAAGCATGCTGCAAAATTTGCACAGGGAAAACGAAAGTTTGAGGCGCACGGAGGCAAAAGAGAATGGATCACCAGTTTTTTTACGAGAGTCACGTCTCCCGCATCCGCATTACAAAGGCGCCAAGCTACTCCTTTACGGCGCACATGCACGACAAAGTGGAGCTGCTTTACGCCATCACGGGTACAACAATCGTGAATATTGACGACACTTCGCACACGCTGACGCCGGGTGAGGCGGTGCTGATCTGGCCAAACCGCATCCATTCCTACACAAATATTGCGCAGGGTGTGGATTATATGGCAATCATTGATCCTTCCTGCATCCACGAGCATGCGAGTATGTTCATCACGCACGATTGCGTTTATCCATACCTCCCGGCGGAGAAGGTGCACCCGCATGTGGCGATGTGCCTGGAGGCACTGATGTCAAAACCCACGCCGCCCATGCCGCTTGTGAACGCATATCTCGACATCGCAATGGGGCGGCTGCTCGAACGGCTCGACCTCGTTTCGGCAAACGACGTACATCGGCAGGAATTGGTGGGCAACATTCTGCTGTACATCGCGGAGCATATTCACGACGAGATCACGCTCGACACCCTCGCGCGCGACCTGTTTGCAAACAAGTATCAGATTTCGCGCATCTTTTCGACGAAGATCGGCTGCAACCTGTGCACCTATGTGAATAGGCTGCGCATCGCCTCTTCTTTGAACCTGCTCAAAGATCCGTCGCTCAACATTTCGGACATCGCGGAGCAGTGCGGCTTCAACAGCGAGCGCACATTCTTCCGCGTATTCCGCGAACAGTGCGGCATTACGCCCAAGCAGTACCGCCAGCGGCTCGACATGACGGCGGGCAACAGCTTCATCAACTCCTCCATGCCGAGAACCGGCGCGGTGTACGCGGACATGCTGCGCAATCAGGAACACGATCCGGAATATTCATTCCTGTTTTTATAAAAGCCCCAATGAAAAGAGATTGACATGGTCCAAAAACACAAAAATGTGGATATGACCGAGGGCGTCATCTGGAAGCAGTTTATCGCATTTGCCGTACCCCTGCTTATGGGCTTTATCTTTCAGCAGCTCTACAACACGGTAGATTCCATAGTGGTGGGGAATTTCGTCAGCACAGAGGCGCTTGCGGCCGTGGGTTCGGTTGGCTCGATCATCAACACGCTGATCGGCATATTTGCGGGATTCGGAACCGGCGCAAGCGTGGTCATCGCGCGGCTGTACGGTGCGCGCGACGATGGGGGCGTTTCGAAGGCGGTGCATACGACGGTTGTGATGACGCTGTATCTCGCGCTCATCTTTACCGCGGTTGGCGTGGCGATGGTGCCCTTCATGCTGCGGATGATGAAAACCCCGGACGACGTGTTTGGGGAGGCGCGCACCTACCTCACCATCTACTTTGCGGGCGTAGTCGGGCTCATGTTCTACAACATCGGCGCCGGCATCCTGCGTGCGGTGGGCGATTCGCGCCGTCCGCTCTATTTTCTGGTCTTTTCCGCATTGACGAACACAGCGCTCGACCTTTTATTCGTCTTGACATTTCATCTGGGCATCGCGGGCGTCGCCTATGCGACGGTCGTTTCCCAGCTATTGTCAGCGGCGCTTGTGCTGTTCACTCTTTCGCGTTCCTCCGGCCCGCAAAGGCTGAACCGCCACGTGCTGCGCATATCACCGCCGATGCTGAAATCCATCGTCAAAATCGGCATGCCGGCAGCCATTCAATCCGGATTGACGTCGTTTTCAAACGTCTTTGTGCAGTCCTACATCAATTCCTTTGGCTCCGCGTGCATGGCGGGCTGGTCGGTTTACGGAAAGCTCGATCAGCTCGCGCTGCTGCCCATGCAGTCGATTTCGATGGCATCGACCACGTTCGTCGGTCAGAATCTCGGCGCGCGGGACATGGCGCGCGCGAAGCGCGGCGTGCGGACGGCGATTTTGATGTCAACGCTTTCCACGGCGTCGCTCATGCTGCCGCTGATGGTTTTTGCAGGGCCGCTGTTGCGCATTTTCAATCACGATCCGGAAGTGCTCGCGTTCGGGCGGCTGTTTGTCGTGTGGATGTCGCCGTTTTACGTATTTGCGTGCGTCAACGACATCCTCGCGGGCGCGCTGCGCGGCGCGGGTGAATCGAAGGCGCCGATGTTTATCATGCTGGCCTGCTTTGTGGTCATCCGCCAGATCTATCTCTACTTTATCTCCCGCGCCACACAGACGGTTTTGCCGATCGCGCTGGGATATCCGCTCGGATGGATCCTGTGCGCCGCCCTCCAGTTTGCATATTACAAACTGAGCGGCTGGGAAAAGCGGCAGGAGCGGGTGTTGGCATAAGAAAAGCGGCCCGGAAGCCGCTTTTCTTGATCCTTACCGTTTATCAATCCGCGTAAAAGAGTCCGTTGAAAACGTCCATGGTTGAGACGGTCTTGCCGCCGACTTCGACGTTCATCGTCCCGGAAAGCCGCAGCCAGCCGGCGTCGTAATAGTTCATCGGATTCTGATCGAGCGCCTGTATGTAGAGCCATTCCACATCGTCCGTCGCGACGATGACGGCCTGCTCGCCCGCCGTGATTTTCAGCGCGGTTCCGCCGTTTTGCCGGGAGACCCGCAGGGTGATATCCTTTTTGAGCGTCACGACGGTGCCCATGGCGTAGATGTCGCGCGGCACTTCCACGAGCGCGGGCACGGCGGTCGTATATTCGCCCGTCTGATCGTCAAAGTAGCCGTTATCGGTGATGATGAAGTCGGCTCTGCGGAACCACGTTTGGAGAACCGCGCCGCGCACGGTTGCGGTGAATCCTTCATCCGTGATCGCGATGCTGCCCGCCCAGGCGGGCAAGGCGCCGCAGTATTCGAGCGCGCCCTCCTTGTAGCGATAGACGTAATTCTGCGGATCGTCGCTGGGGCCATCCTCGCTGACGAGCAGGTACGCGCGGTCGGCCTCCGAAAGGCGCATGGCGTAGAGCTTCCCGTTGAGCGTGTCACCGGTGCCAAGGAGAGACTGGTCATTCACCCGCAGTTCGTACGTCTGGCCCTTTGCCTCTGAAACGGAGATCTTGTCCGGCTGTCCGTCGCCGTCCAGGTCGATCAGCGTATTGTTCGGGTCGATCTCCAGAATCGTCTTGGTTGCAAGCTGTGTCACGCCCCCCGCGTACGCCGTTCCCGTCAGTATGAGAGAAGCCGCGCACAAAAGAATCAGCAGTCTTCGCATCAAAATCATCCTCCTCACATGCCAAATAGACGCATGCAGGGAGGATGATGTTCCAGTTTCTGTCAGGCTTCTTCCGGGAAATGCAACGCGAGCTTCGCGTAGAAATCCTCCATGGTGAGCCGCGTATTAAGCGTGTGATAGACGCGGATGGGGCGATTTGCCTGCCCGTGGATGTAGCGTCCGTCCCGGTCGACGCGCGGCGCGGTTTTCCACTCGTAATTGCGGCTCGCAAGCTCCTCGAGGAGCAGCGTTACCGTCGCCTGATCGCCCAACCCCCAGGTCTCGCCGTGCGGCCAGTCGCGCCCCGTATCGCCCAGGGAAAGATTGAAGGCGACCAATTGCTCGAAGAGGTATTTGCCGATCTTTCCGTGGGGCAACACGCGCAGCTGAAGCTCCGCAAGCGATACAGCCATCTGCTTATAGACATTGCGGGGCACCTGCCAAAGCTGCATGGGCGATGAAAACAGCGCATTCACCGCGTCGATGTCACCATTGCAGTTAAACTCCCGCTCGCCGCACGGCCATTCCCCGCCGCCGATCCAGACGGCGGTAACCCGATCCGCAATGCGCGGCTCCAGAAGGTACGCGCATGCAAGGTCGGTGATCGCGCCGAGCAGGCAGACATAGAGGGGACGCGGGTCGTCGCGCATGGCCTCCTCGATGATGAAGCGCGCGCCGGGCGAATCGATGGGCGTCGTTTCGTCCCGCATTGGCCCCGATGCGCCCATGTAAACGGGGTATTTGCCGGAAAGGCCCATCAAATCGAGCACAAGATTGATCTCGTCGAAGCTCGCCTCGACGCTCGTTTTGGGTGCGAAGCGGTCCGTGATCCCGAAGTGTCCGGCGATGATTCCGCGAATGTCGAACTTGGGGGTCATGAGGTGGTGCGCCAGCGCGAACTGGTCGTCCGCCTCGTTTTTGCAGTCGGTATGAACGATGACGCGCACGCGGCGCTTTTCGGGAACGATGAACTTGTAAGGGGTCATTTATTTCCTCCTGATTCGGTCGCCCATTTCCAGCGCCAGCAGCGCAGCGCCGATCATTCCGGCGTCGTTGCCGTGCTTTGCAAGGCAGATATTTCCGAGGAAGTAGTCCGGCCGCTCGCTGAACGCGCCGTAGACCTCATTGCGCACAGCGGTCAAAAGCCGCCCGCCAAGCGCCGCGAGCCCGCCGCCGATCACGAATTCCTCGGGATTGAAGGTCATGATGAGCGAGATCATGCCGATTCCGAGTTCGTGAATGTAAGTTTTAAACCCCTCGGCGATCTGCGCATCCCCTGCCTCGAGCCCGTCCATCACCTGCCTGACCGAAGAAGCCTTCGTGTAGCGCAAAAGCGCGCCCGCGGACGCATACATCTCAAAACAGCCTTTTCGCGTGCAGGAGCACTTCATGCCGTCCGCGTGGGTGATGATATGCCCGAATTCACAGGCGGTGTTCGTGTGCCCACGCCACGGCTTTCCGTTGATCAAAACAGCGCCGCCCACGCCCGTTCCGAGCGTGATATACACCGCGGTCGTCGCGCCCCGGCATGCCCCGTCGTACCACTCGGCCATGAGCGCCGCGTTCGCGTCGTTATCCACCCAGACGCGCTGACCGGTCGCCTCGGAAAGCATGTCCCGCAGCGGAACCGCCATCCATTTGAGGTTGTCCGCCGTGACGAGCCCCGCCACAGCATCAACGTTTCCGGCCGTTCCGACGCCCACCATTTCGACGTCCGCTTTTTTGACAAAATCGGCGATGCCCGAAACAATTGTTTCCGGCTGCGCCTGTCCGCTCGGTATTTTCTCCGTCGCGATCAACCCCGCGCCGGTATCGAATATGCCCAGTTTTACACTTGTTCCGCCAATATCGATGCCTGCGATGCGCATGTATTTCACTCCAGCAGCTTGATTCTTTGTCTATTGTATATTTTCCCTGCGCCAATGTCAATCCGCATGCGAAGAGATGTGCATAATAGAAACGTCATTCATGGACAATCCGGTAAAGCGGTGCTATAATGGCAGAAGATTCCAGCAAAAGGAGCATAAGAAAATGAAGAAACGAAGCGAGATGAACCCCGCGTTCATGTGGGACTTTTCACATATCTGCAAGACCCGGGACGCTTGGGAGGCTGCCTACAAGGCGGCGGATGAGGCGATTGCGCGGATCGACACGATCACAGGGACGCTGGGCGATTCGGCGGATGCGCTGCTGAAGGGCTGCGAGCTCATTTCGGAGGCATCCGAACAGGTGGAACTCGTCTATATCTACGCCATGCTGCACAAATCGGCGGACAGCGGCGATGCGGATTACCAGACGATCGAAGCGCGCGCCATGTCGCTTCTCGTGCGGATGAGCTCTGCCATGGCGTTTTTGAGCCCGGAAATCCTCGCCATTGACGAAACGAAGCTGAACACATTTCTGGCAGATCCCCGGCTCGCGATCTATCGCCACATGATCGAGGACATCGCGCGGGGACGCGCGCACATACTGGATGCGGAGCGCGAAAAGATGCTCGCCATGCTTGCGGATGTGCAGACGACGCCGTCAGACGCATATGAGATGCTGACCGACGTGGAAATGTCCTTTCCGGACATCAATCTGGAAAACGGCGAGAAGGCACCTCTTACGCGCGGCAATTTCAACGTTTACCGCGAAAGCCCGGACCGCAAGATCCGCGAGCAGGCGTTTCAAAACGTATTTGGCACGTATCAGAAGTTCATCAACACCGACGCGACGCTTTATGCGGGCGCGGTGAAGATGGACGCGTATCTTGCCAAGGTGCGCGGATTTGGAAGCGCGCTCGAAAAATCGCTGTTCGCGCACAACGTGCCGACGAGCGTGTATACGAGCCTCATCGAGGCGATTCATGAAAGCCTCCCCATCATGCGCAAGTACCTCGAACTGCGCAAGGTGGCGCTGAACCGCCCGGCGCTCGACATGTTTGATCTGTACGTGCCCATGATTCCGGACGTGGAATTCAAAATGCCCTTTGAAGACGGGAAAAAGCTCGTCAAGGAGGCGCTGAAGCCGCTGGGCGGAGCGTATCAGGAACTGCTCGACCGCGCATACGGCGAAAAATGGATCGACGTCTATGAAAACGCGGGCAAGCGCTCGGGCGCGTTCTCCTGCGGCGTGTTTGGAAAGCACCCCTACGTGCTTCTCAATTACACGGACACCCTCGACGACGCGTTCACACTCGCGCACGAGTTGGGACATGCCATGCACTCCTACTTCTCCGACCGCGCACAGGCATACGTCAATCACGACTACTCCCTCATGGTCGCGGAAGTCGCCTCGACCGTCAACGAAGTGCTGCTCGCCATGCACCTTCTCAAAACCGAGACCGACAAAAAGCGCCGCGCGTTCGCCCTGAACCACTTCATGGAGGGCTTCCGCACGACGGTTTTCCGCCAGACGCTGTTCGCGGAATTCGAGATGAAGGCGCACGACCTGTACGACGCGGGCACGCCGCTGACCGCGCAGGAGATGAGCAAAGTCTACAACGAACTCAACGAGCAGTATTACGCGGGCATCGGCATTCCCGAACTCACGTCCGTCGAGTGGTCCTACATCCCGCACTTTTATCGCGCCTACTACGTGTATCAGTACGCGACGGGATTTTGCAGCGCGGTCGCGATCGCAAAACAGATCCTCGAAACGGGCGATGCATCCGGGTATCTCAAGTTCCTCACGCTCGGCGGGAGCGAATATCCGATCGAGGAATTGAAGGTCGCGGGCGTCGATCTCACGAAACCAGATACCGTTGAAAACGCCATGAAGGTCTTTGACGATTCCATTGAGGAACTGAAAAAGATCATCGGGGCGCTGTAAACTTTACAGACTTTGGTATGTTATCTTCATAATATACCAAAGTCTGTTATTTCATCACGAAGCGCCACAATTGGTTGCGATCCGCGGGGTCGGCATACGCGATTCCAACCCTGGGCATCTCCTCAATCGGGCACGGCGCGCCCGCCTCAAACCAGATTTCATTTGAGGCTGTTGCGCACACGCCATTCAGACTTCCGTCTATTTTCAGTGCGCGGGTAAAAAGACCCGGCCCGTTTGCGCCAATGCCCGCGCGCATGAGCACGCATTGCGGCTCGCCCGGCTGGGCAACCACGACATTCATCAGCCAGTGCATGCCGTAACACAGGTAGACATACAGCGTACCGGCGTCCCGGTACAGCACTTCTGTGCGTTTGGTTTTCCCCTTATGCGCATGGCACGCGGTATCGGCCTCTCCCATATATGCCTCCGTCTGCGCAATGACAAGGGATTGTCCCCGATGCACCACGCGGCAGCCGACCAGATCCCGCGCGACCGACACCGCGTCTCGCGCAAAAAAATCCCGATCCAATCTCAATCCAATCACCCATTTCCAAGGAGGTTTCCAAATGGCAAGCTTTACGTGCAATTTCCTTTCCTATACGCTCCACCGCGCGGTTGATCTCACGGTCGTCATCCCCACAATGTGCTTTTCCGAGATGATGGAAAAGGACCCACACCACAAGATCGGCGCACGCTACCCCGTCCTTTACCTCCTGCACGGATATGGAAACAACCACAAAACATGGAACAGCTATACCTCGGTCGAGCTGTTTGCCGAGGAGCGCAACATCGCGGTCGTGATGTTCTCCGCAGAAAACAAGGCGTACATCAACCACGGCGGGGACGACGACTATTTCGACTTCATCGCCCGCGAGCTGCCGGAATTCGTACGCGCGATGTTCCCGGTTTCATCAAAGCCCAAGGATACATACATCGCGGGCCTATCGATGGGGGGATACGGCGCGCTGATCCACGGACTCTCCTGCTCGGATCGCTTCGCTGCGGTCGGCTCGTTTTCCGGCGCGGCACGCGCACGGGAAGGGGCGCCGGATGCGTTTGACCCGTACAAGGTGGCGGTCGCCTGCGCGGAGGAAAACCGCAGAAAACCCGTGTATCTGTCCTGCGGCGACAAGGATTTTCTCTACGAGGACAACATCCTCTACAAGGATCATTTGACAAAGCTCGGTTACGACGTCACATGGGTTGTGGGCGAGGGGTACCAGCACGAGTGGCGCTTCTGGAACCGAGAAATCGAGGCGTTCCTGGACTGGATTCCCCGCGCGGACGCATACGACCTGGAAGGCGCGCGGCGCAAAATATAGGTACATCTCATTTTAGCATGAAACTGTTAAGGTGACACCGCGCAAATGAGGTAATGCAATGACGGCGGATTTTTCAGCGCGACGCCGAACTGTGCGGGGTTTCCTGAGGGGAGTCGGCATGGAGGATCTGATCGCGCGCCTCGAGGCGCTATTGGACGAACTGGACGAGTTGAACCCCACGGAAGCGTTGGCGGATTTGAACGCTACGCTCGAGGACGTCATTTTCCTCCTGACAGAGGACGAGGAAGCGGGCACGGACGCGCAGGCGGAGCTTGCCGACCTGGCGGCCGCATACGGAAAATGCGGCCTGCAGGCGCATGCGGCGCGCCTCAAAGCCATCGCGCGGGAGATACGCTGATGTGCGACTTTTTAAACGATTGGTTTGACCGGTTGATAAAGGGCATGGAAGAGATGGAACCCGCCGCGCGCATAGTATTTCAATAGATGCAGAGGTGCATGTTGCAAAACGGCGCCCATTCATTGATGCCGCGCACACTTCGAGCCCGTGGGACATACTCTTGATGCGTTTTTTGAACGGCTTGGTGAACTGACGGGAGCTGCGAAACAGATCGTTTACACGCATCCCGCATTGTGTTATGATTGTTTGGTGGCTATGAACCGGAGGTGAAAGTATGATTTGCAAGAGGATTGATTTGATCGAGGGGCGGCAAGACGTGACGCTCACGACCTATGTGCTCGATGATTCGCCCGATCTGCTGGGCGGCAAGCCGCGTCCGGCGGTGATCGTGTGCCCGGGCGGCGCGTATCTGGGTTGCTCCGACCGCGAGGGCGAGCCGGTGGCACTGCGCTTCAACGCGATGGGGTACCATGCGTTTGTTTTGCGGTATTCGGTGTATTCCGAAAACAAGGGTTGGGGCGCGACTGCCGAGGATCCGCAGCCGAAAGCATGGCTCACCCATCCCGCACCCATGCGGGACATCGCGCGCGCCATGCTCGAGATCCGGAAAAACGCGGCGCAATGGCATGTCGATTTGGACAAAGTCGCCCTCTGCGGCTTTTCGGCGGGGGCACACAACTGCGCCATGTATTCCGTATATTGGGACAAGCCCATCATGCGTGCGCCTTTTGGCGTGGAAGCGGCTGATCTCAAGCCCGCGGCAACCATTTTGGCCTACACGCTCAGCGACTATATGTTCATGAAAGAAGCGTACCTGAAGATGGACGCGGCGGGAAAGGGCCTTTTTGACCTCGTGAACCTTGCGTTTACAGGAACGAAGGACCCTGACGACGCGCTGCTCGACGCGATCAGTCCCGCGCGGCACGTGGATGCAAATACGCCGCCGATGTTCCTCTGGTCGACGTTCCGGGACGGGCTTGTTCCCATCCGGCATACGACGCTGCTGGCCGATGCGCTGGCGCAGGCAGACGTCCCCTTTGAGGTACACATTTTTGAGGACGGCGACCATGGATTGTCGCTCGCAGACCAGTCCACCGCCACCGACCGCACGCAGATTGATCCGGACGCGGCGAAGTGGGCATCGCTCGCGGAAGCGTGGCTGAAAAAACGGTTTGCGCTCGACCTCCCGAATCAAAAGAGAGAAAGGGAATGAGGATGAAGCCATACGTAGTCGCCATCGCGGGCGGGACGTGCAGCGGAAAATCCACGCTCGCAGACGCGCTCAACGCCGCATTGAATGAGAACTACAGGGTCAAACTTTTTAACATGGACAGCTACTTTAAAAATCCCACGCCCACGGTCATCGCGCCGATCACGGGCATCGAGTACCCCGAACACAACCACCCGGACGCGCTCAAACTGGATGAATTACGGCGTGACTTCGAGGAGGCCTGCGCGGGCACATTCGACGTGATCCTTATCGAAGGTCTGTTCGCGCTGTATCTGGATTGGATTCGCCAAAGGGCCGACCTGAAGATCTTTGTGGATCTCAAAAGCGACGCGCGGCTTGCGCGCCGGATCGTCAAGCACATGAAGCGCGGGCAGACATACGACCAGGTCGTGGATCGATACCTCGACACCGTGCGTTTCCGCCACGACGAATTGATCGAACCCACGCGTTGGCACGCGGACGCGGTCGTCAACGGCACGCAGAATCTGGGCACGGAAATGTTGACCAGCTACATCGAATGCAAAATCAAAGAATCGGAGTAGAAACGGACGCCCGGATTTCCAAATGGAAATCCGGGCGCTTTTGATTGCGCCGGGGAGAATGATTCGGCAGCGCATCGAAGCCAAACCCGCGTTTCACCAGGCCGAAAAAAGAGGTGGATGCGCGCGCAGATTGATGTGCTTTGCTCCCTCGCGGGTGATCCGCCGCCGCAATTTCAGAAAAGGGCAAGCCAAAACAGCAAACGGTACTTGACACATATAGTTCTATATGGTATTATTCGTTCTAGAAGGAGGTGAGGGCATGAAGGAGACGCGCGGCGGATTCATGATCGGTCAGGTATCCAAGCGCAGCGGACGCATCTTCGAGCGGATCCTGGCGGAAGCGGGCGTCGACGCGTTCAACGGTGCGCAGGGGCGGATTTTATACGTGCTGTGGCAGGAAGAGGACGTTCCGATGCGCGCACTTTCCGATCGGACGGGGCTTGCGAAGAACACACTTACGAGCATGCTCGACCGCATGGAGGCGGCAGAATTGACCGAGCGGCATCCGGACAGGGCGGATCGGCGCGTTATCCGCATCCGGCTGACGGAAAAGGCGCGCACGCTGCGTGCGCAATATGACGCTGTATCGAGCCTCATGAACGAAATCTACTTCAAAGGCTTTTCGGACGCAGAAATCGACGCGTTCGAGGGGTACCTGACCCGGATCATACACAATCTTGAGGAGGAAGAACACAATGGCTAAGGTATCGACGGCACTTTCGAATGATTATTGTCCCCAGACGTTATTTCTCTATGGCACATACGGTGCGGACGAAAAACCGGATTTCGGTCTGTTTTGCTGGTTCAGCTACACATGGGATGAGGATCTGGGCGTGATGGCTTGCATCGGCGGCGAAAAGCTGACCAAGGACCGCATCCACGAAAACAAAATTTTTTCAGCATGCCTCGTCACCGAAAAAAATCTCGCGCTGGCAGACTATTTTGGATCGACGGATGGGCGAACGGCCGACAAGATGAACATCGATGTGGGGATCGAGAAGGGACAAGTGCTGAACGTACCCGTACTCACGGATTCACCGCTCGCGTTCGAACTCGAAGTGAAGTCCTTTGTTGTGCTCAACGGGAGCGAGGTGATGCTGTGCAAGGTACGCAACGTGCTGATCGATGAGGAATTTGCAGATCAATCTGTATCCGTGGAAGATCGCCTCCGCGCCATCGCGCCTGCGCGCACCACCTGCAAGACCTATTTTGGCTGGGATGGACACAAGATAGGCGGCTGGGGAGAGTTGAAAAACACGGTTAAAGCCTGAAATGCGCCATGATGGCGGTGACCGTTTCCTCCGGCGTCTGGTCGGACGAATCGATCCAGAAACCGATGCGGGGCGTCTCGCGCAGGAACATCTCGCTGAGAGATTCGACGTCGTAGCCGGAATAGCCCACCTTGTTCCGTTCGGCTTCGCGCCGCCGCACGGTTTCGACATCCGGGCAAAGCACGACCATGCGGACGGGCGATCCGCCCAAAAGGGCCAGCATGTCGATCAGTCCCTGCCCGTAATAATTGTCCTGCAACACGACATCGAATCCTGCACGCAGGTATTCGACCGCAACCTGCACGGAGATGCGGTACCGCAGAGCAAGTTGAGAAAGCGCCTCCGCGGAGGCGTTTTCGCTCATTTCGACGCGCCCCGAAACGATCATTTTCCGAAAGACGTCCCCGCGCAGATGGACGGCGCGCACAAGCCGTTGCGCAAGCATCTGGGCGACGGTCGATTTGCCGGACGCCATCAAGCCGGTCACGAGGTATATGTGGTTCATTCCCCCGTCATCTCCCTCATTTTGAGGATGGTTTTCCAGTTGCGCGTGGTGGCGGCCTCCAGCTTCATGACCCGCGCGGCGCACTTGGAGAGTCGGATGCTTTCGCCAAGAAAAAGGTATGCCGCGCGTCCGGAAAAGACGACCCGGTCGTTTCCATCCCCGTCGATGGGTGTTTGCGGCGATGGAAATAACGCGACATAAAGGCTGTCCCACGCATCCGTTTCCACAGCGGCGATTTCTGCAGCCGAAAACGGAAGGTTTTCGACGATACGGCGCATTTCGTCCGCCGTGCGGAGCACGACCGCTGCGTGCACGCCCGCATTCGAAAGCGCAGCTTCGATCCGACCGACGAGCGCCTGTTCCTCCGCATCCGAATCGAAGGCCGCGTTCCCGCTCTGGATGTACGTCTCGACGCGCGAGAGTCCAAGCCCTTCCAACATGCGTCTGAAATCCGCCATTTTGAGCCGATTATGTGCGCCGACATTCACGCCGCGCAAAAACGCCGCATATCTCACGCCGGTTCTCCGTTCAATCGTGCCGCGATCGCGCGGATATTGGAAAGCGCGCGTGCATCCTGTGCGGCGGGCACCGCATCGGTATTCATCGAAAGCACCATATTCTCCTCCTGAAAATCCGCGTTCAGAAGCCGGAAGAACCACTTTGACAGTCGGATTGCGTCGTCCGGCTTTCCGTCGCCCCCGCCCGCAAGCAGGAGAATGCCCGTCTTTTTGCGCAGGACAAAGGGCCGTTGGAGGAATCGCCGGGCGGAATAATAAATTTGCAGGCGGCTCAGGACATTCATGAGTGGACCGGTGAGCGTAGACATGTACAGGGGTGAGGCGACCACGAGGACGTCATAGTCGTCCGCGTACACCATGTCCATACGGTCGTGGATCGCGCAGCCGAGATGCCCGCAACACCATCTGCAATCGATGCAGGGCGAAACATCGTCATAAAAAGCGGAAAGCGCCACGATTTCACCCGACATTTTGTCACGGAAGGCACCGATAAGCGCCGCCGTGTCGCCATTTTTGCGTGGCGAACCGTTCAAGATGAGCGTCTTCATTCGGTCTTTTTCCCTCCGTTTCCACCCAAGACAGAATCCCAAGGGTCAAAATGATCATCCCTTTTTGCGCGCCCGTCAATTTTTTCGCGGTCATCTACGATTCTTACCAATGTGATTCAGGGCGCCGCTCACGCCCAACTCTGCAATTCGACGATGTTGCCTTCCGGGTCGGTCGCGTAGACGAATGTTGCGCGCCTGCCATCCGGGTAATTGACCGACACGCACTCGCCCACCTGTCCGCCGCCATGGGCAATCACATCCGAAAGCGCGCGCGCCACGTCGTCCACCTCGAAGGCGATATGCTGGAATCCCGGCGCGTTGATGGCCCGCACGGCCGCCGGGGCGTCTGAGTCGTATTGGAAAACTTCGAGCGTGCATGTCTCGTCGCAACCGGGAAGCGCGAGATGCTCACCCACGATGTGCGCACCGGATATGCCGGTCAATCGGTCGAGCCATTCGCCGGAAAGATCGCGCGTCTGGCCGATGCGCTCACAGCCAAGCGCGGTCTGATAAAAATCAATGAGCGCACGGACATCCCGGGCAATGAGATTCGTATGTGCATAGCGAAACATGCTGTGGCCCCCTTTTCGTATGTTGTCATTATACACAAAGGGGGCGCCGCATTCAATCAAAACCGATTCCGAAGCGCGTTTACCCGCCGGGCGATCCGCGTGAGGATACCCTCCTGCCCCTCCTGCGTATGATTTTCCTCCGCCGCGCGCATGAACTGTTCCTGCGCGTTGAGAGGGCCGTCGGAATTGGGCGGCGGCGCGATATAGATGCCGTCCGGCGCAATCCGGCGCGCCTTCGCGTCGTCCGCCAGTTGCGTCTTCAGGATTTCAAGCAAGCGATTTCTCAATTTTCCGTCGAGGATGGGACAGGCGATCTCGACGCGGCGCTCGGTGTTTCTGGTCATGAGATCCGCGGAGGCGATGTAGACGACGGCATCGTTCCCCGCGCCGAACGCATAGATGCGCGCGTGTTCGAGGAACCGCCCGACGATGCTGGTGACGGTGATGTTTTCCGTGTATCCGTCGATGCCCGGCAGGATGCAGCAGATGCCGCGCACGATCATCTGGACGGGCACGCCCGCGCGCGACGCCTCAGAAAGCTTGTCGATCACGTCGCGGTCGGTCACAGAATTCACCTTGATGCGGATCTGACTCGCCTCGCCCCGAAGCGCCTTGTCGATTTCCCCCTGTATGAGCGCGAGGATGCCCTTTTTGAATCCCGAAGGCGCGGCAAGCAGATGATCGTACTGACCGTCGAGGTTTGAGATGGAGATATTTTTGAAAAACGCGGTGGCATCCGCGCCAATCTCCCGATTCGCGGTCATGAGCGAAATATCGGAATAGATGGCGGCTGTCTTTTCGTTATAATTCCCCGTGCCGACCTGTGTAAAATACTGAAACCGATTCTTTTCGCGCCGCGTGATCAGGCAGATTTTCGAATGCGCCTTGATGCCGTCAATGCCATAGAGCACGCGACAGCCCGCTTCCTCCAGGCGTTCCGCCCACTCGATGTTATTCTGCTCGTCAAAGCGCGCGCGCAGTTCCATCATCACGGTCACGTCCCGCCCGTTTTCGGCAGCCGCGATGAGCGTCTCCGCGAGCCGCGACTGTTTATCGATCCGGTAAAGCGTAATCTTGATGGAAATCACCGCAGGGTCGTATGCCGCTTCGCGGACGAGCTTCAAAAACGGTTCAAAGCTTTCGTAGGGATGAAAGAGGAGGATGTCGCGCCGCAGGATTTGCCGGAACATCGATTCGCGGCTTTCAAGACCGGCGGGCCAGAGCGGTTTATACGGCGTGTTCAAAAGCGCACGCTTCGTCGTCTGCGAAAGTTTCTGTTCGATGCCGAAGACATAACTCATTTCGATGGGCGCATGGCTTTCGAACGCCTGCTCCTTATTCAGGTCAAGGCGTGTGAGCAGATACTTCATGAACTCACCGGAGAGTTTATCGCGCGTTTCGAGCCGTACAGGAGCAAGGCGCGCGCGTTTTTTGAGCACTTTTTTCATGTGGAGCCGGAAATCTTCCTCCAGCTCGAACGCCTCGTCGTCGGGATTGATATCCGCGTTGCGCGTGACGGAGATGACCGTCTTTTCGATGGTTTCACAGCGTTCAAACACCCGATCTGCGTTTTCGAGGATGATTTCCTCCATGCGCACATAGCGCACGCTTCCGCCCGGAAGATAAACGAGCCGGGGCAGCGACTTGGGCACGGGGATGAGCCCGAAGCGCTTCCCCTCCTTCGCCTCGAGCCGCACGCCGATATTGAGCGATTTATTCACCAGATGCGGAAACGGATGGTGCGCATCCATGATTTGCGGGGAGAGCACGGGCGCGACAAAGGAATCGAAGTAGTCGCGTACAAATTTCCGCTCCCCCGCCTCAAGCTCTCCGTACTTGAGATCATAGATGTCATACGCGCGCAGCTGTTCTTCCAGGGAAAAATAGATGCCGTCGCGCTGCGCATAAAGCGGACGCACGGCCTCATAGACCTTGGCGAGCTGCTCCTGCGCGGTCATCCCCGATTTATTGTCGACATGCGTTTCATCCAGAAGGGAAATGTCGAGAAGGCTGCCGACGCGGATCATGAAAAATTCGTCGAGGTTGCTTGTGAATATGGAGACAAACTTGAGCTTCTCAATCAGCGGTACGGATGCGTCGGCCGTCTCCAACAAGACGCGCTCATTGAAGCGCAGCCAAGAGAGTTCCCGATTTTGCGTATAGCGCACGTTATCCTGCGTTGCCTGCATCGACCTTTCCTCCCAGCACTCTTTCGTACAGATAGCCCTCGCGCACACCGTATCCGCTGACGACGACCACGTTGCCGCCAAAGCGCTTGGCGACGGTTTTCAGGATCGTCATGCCGGGAATGAGCGTGTGTACGCGCTCCGGCGCAACCCTGAGAATGGAATCGAGCGCAAGCCTTTTCGAACCGCGGAAAAGGCGCAAAATGTCCCTGAGGTGATCGTATGTGATTTCGCGATTGCCCGGCGCGAGTTCGAACATGGCGTTCGCAAGCTTCGCCGTGGCGCGAATCGTGCCGCCGACGCCATAGATCGTCGGATATTCACCGCACACAAAGGAGAGCTTATCGAGTTCCACGGACACGTCCGCGCGGATGGCGCGCGTGCCGACCTTCCCGGGAATGAGTCCCGTCTGGGCGTTTTTGACGTACATATTAAGAGAACCAACCGGCATGCTCGCGGCAGAAATGACGGTGCCCTTTGAAAACTCCGTTAATTCCGTACTGCCGCCGCCGATGTCCACGAGGATGCCGTCCTCAATGCCCGCGCCATGCGATGCGCCCGCATAGTCGAGCCGCGCCTCGTCTCCGCCGGAGAGCACGTCCACGCGGATGCCGATGGATTTGTATATCTTCTCCACAGCCTCCTCGGTATTGGTGATGTTGCGCAAAGAAGCAGTGGCAAACACGTGCATCTCCTCCACACCGAAATTGGTCAATATCGTGCGAAAACCCGCGAGCACTTGACACGCTACGTCGATTCCCTTTGCGGAAAGCGCACCTTCTACGACGTAGGCGGAGAGGCCGGCCGTCTCCTTTTTGCTGATGAGCGGCACAACGCGACTGTTTTCCGCCCGGTAAATCGAGAGACGAATCGAGTTCGCGCCAAGATCCACAATTCCGTATAGCATCAGAGGAATCCCACCCTTTATCAAACTGCGCGGCAAAGCCGCGGTTTTATCCATTTCCATTTTACCCCATGTACGCCAAGACCGCCACCCCTGAAAAGTCAAGCGAATGTCAAATCCGGATGAACGCGCACTTGATCAGTTTGCCCAATTAGAAAAGAAAAAACGGGTGGGATCTGCGGATTGCGCAAGACACAGAAAGAACGAGAGAAAGACAGGCAATGGATTTTCGTTCAAGGCGAGGTTCGTTTGATGCGGTAAACCGCGAAACACAAGTCGCTTTGCGACCGCGCCGACTCCGTTCGGCGCGCCTTGAGGCGCAGGCGTAGCAGACAGGGACGGACTTTGCGCCTACATCAAGCGGAGAGCGACAAAGCCAGGGACGAAAGGGATCGCCGAAAACGCGGTTCTGTTGTGGATGGAGGACTAGTAGTCCGCGAAGTCTAAGAATCGATGATATGGCGCAGAGATTTTTCCGTCCAGCGCGAAGCCGGAGCGCAGACGTAGCAGCGTTACGTCAAGCGGAAGGCGACAAAGCTGGGCGGGAAAAGATCCAGCCATATCGCGGGAG
>JAEZSP010000002.1 GCA_023421735.1 Bacillota bacterium
CTCCCGCGATATGGCTGGATCTTTTCCCGCCCAGCTTTGTCGCCTTCCGCTTGACGTAACGCTGCTACGTCTGCGCTCCGGCTTCGCGCTGGACGGAAAAATCTCTGCGCCATATCATCGATTCTTAAACTTCACGGACTACTAGCATCCGGGACGGGAACCATCGGGGCATGGATGGTGTGTTATCTGCCCATGATGACGTCGACGATTCGGTTTGCGAACACCTCGTGCATGTCAGGCAGGGGATGGTTAATGCGGTTTGCGAGCAGTTGTGTGGTATCCACACCGTTTTGGGTATACTTCTGCCAGGATGCGTAGGCGTCTGCGATGGGAACGCGCATGGACTGGGCAGCTTCGCGTGCGTCATCGACGAATTGATCGAGGACGCCCGCATTTTGCAATTCCGCCGCCGAGGCGGCGATGTTGCGAAGAACCTGTTCAACGAGGAAGGAATCGACATACTTACACAACATGTTGGGCGTGAGCAAAATGGGTTCTGCGCCGATTGCCGCGGTTTTTTCAAACAGCGCACGCATCGACGCGACATAGCGCTTGCGTGCGCCCTGCGTATCCGGGTCCATGCAATCATTCAGGGCGAAATTGATGACGACGACGTCCGGGGCATACCGGGCCACATCACGGTCGAACCGTTTGAGCGCCTCGGTGGCGTTGTCCCCGCCGATCCCGGCATTGATGACGTTGACCGCCGCAACGGGATACAGCTTATAGAGCTGATTTTGAAGCCTGCGCACATAGCTGAGCGAGGCGATGTAATCCGTGTCGATGTGGCCGTGCCGATCCAGTTTTGAATTAAAGCAGCCATGGGTGACGCTGTCGCCCAGACATACGATTGTTGCGGGCGGCGAACCAAATGGATCTGCGTTTCGTTTGGCCAGCTTGTCCGTGATTTGCATGTTCTAACAACCCCTTCCTGCATGGATTATAATACAGCATGCGCGCCTTGTGCAAGAAGGCGTGGCGAAGCGGGAAAGAGCGCCTTATACCAAGATCGGACTATTTTAACGGATTATTTGGAATAACACGGACTATATAACACACAATAAGCATGATAGATGTACGATATGAGACGGAAAATGTCGCATATTTTTTTATTTTTGCCGGATTAGGATTGGTTGCTTTTAGAATCAGGACAACATAGTGATATAATGAAACAACATATTGCAATGAAAAGGTTAAGGAACCGTGATACAATAGGAATGAAGCATGATCAAGACGACGAATGGAGGAAAAGGAATGAAGAAGCTGGCTATCCTTGTGGCACTGGCACTCGTGCTGAGCGGGCTACCCTTTGCGGCGGGCGCCGAGACGATGTATGCGGAAGTGCCGATGCTTGCCGCACGCGTAGAATCGGGCGAATTGCCGCCCGTGGAGGAGCGGTTGCCGGAAAATCCGCGCATTGCGGACAACGACTACGATGCAGACGAACTCGATTTTGAAGTGGGCACTTACGGCGGAACCCTCCGCATGGTGTTCGCGCAGGTCAACTGGAATCCCGACATTTTTGTCGGCATGACCGAGAATCTGCTGAGCATGCAGTCGATGAACTCCGAAATCATCGAGCCGAACCTGGTTGCGGCCTATGCGATCAGCGACGATTTGAAGACATACACATTCACGCTGCGCAAGGGATTGAAGTGGTCAAACGGCTTGGACGTGACGATGGACGATGTGGCCTTCACGGTCGAGTATTACATCTTCAACGAAGAGTTGACGCCCGTCGTTCCCGGCTGGATGTGCACGAGCGGCGTGCCGTTCACGTTTGAAGCGATCGACGACATGACGTTCTCGCTGACCTTTACAGAGCCCTACGGCGCGCTGTCGGTCTATCTGGCTTCCGCCGGATTCAATGGCTACAGCGACTTCCTGAAGCCAGCCTACTTCCTCAAGCCCTTTCACATCGACTTTGCTGAGGAATGCCACGGCTCCCTCGAAGCGTACTATGCGTTCATGCAGCCCTTCGCAACCCTGATGGGCTATGACGACGTGACGGAAGACGGCGTGTGGTCGTATGTGTTCAACCAGATCGATCTGACCACATGGGAGATCACCGACCCCAACGACTGCCTGACCACGCAGATGTTCCCGGGCCTGGTGGAGGAGAACTTCCCCCAGTTGTATCCCTGGATCATGGTCTCTTCCGCAAGCGATGTGCAGACATGGGAACGCAATCCTTACTACCATAAGGTGGATTCGGAGGGCAACCAGCTGCCCTACATCGACTATCTGCAGAATTCCCTGGTTCAGGACGTTGAGATGGTTCAATTGCAGGTCATGACCGGCGAAGTCGACTTTTTGCGCGAATCCGCCACCATCGACAACATCTCCCTGTACCGCGAGAACGCCGAGAAGGCGCACATCGCCCCCCTGTTGTGCAAGCAGGGCAACACCCCCACAGACCTCTACCTGAACGTCAATTACGGCCTGAACCTCGATGGCAGTGTGAAGGACGACGAGGCAAGCAAGGCGTGGCAGGAGGTCATTACGGACGTGCGGTTCCGCAATGCGCTGTCCATGGCGGTCGATGCGGACGAAATTCTGGACGCCGTGTATCACGATCTGGGCAAGGTGAACGAAAACAGCCTTTGTACCCATGACATCGACGGTGCCAAGGCATTGCTTGACGAGATGGGCATGGTGGACGTCACGGGCGACGGGTACCGCGAGACGCCCTCCGGACGCGACTTCCAGTTCCAGATTTGGAATGCGGCGGAAGCCAGCGACATCGTGCCTACCACCGAGCTGTACGTGGAATTCCTCTCTGAGATCGGCATCAAGGCGAGCGGTTATACCACGGAGAACACGCTTCTCAGTACGTCGGTCGATGCAAACGAGGTACCCGCGCGCTGCATTTGGGCCGCCTTCAGCATCATCTGGTATTTTGACAACAGCTACAGCATTTCCACCTGGGCGCCGCTTTGGAACGACTGGTACCGCGCGGGTTGCCCGGAAGGGGAAGAAGCCGCCGCAAAGTATCTAATTCCCGCGAACGAGCAGGATCGGGAAATGATCAAGGCGATGTACTCCCTGATGACCAACAGCGTTTCTGACATCACGGAAACCATCCGCCCCTCGATTCTCAATTATCTCGACGGCAACTGCTATGTCATCCGCCCGCTGGCGGAGGTGAGCGGCGTGGTCGTTTTAAACGACAGGATTCGCAACGTGAGTGAAAACGTCATCACGCATTCCGTCAACTACTTCCTCGAAGATATGTTCTTCGCGGAATAAGCGCCGTTTCCACGGCCCGTCGCCCGCAAGGACGGCGGGCCGCCTTTTTCGCACGTTCCCGCTTTCAACCGGAAAGGAGTTTTCATGAAAAACCGATATGACCGGATTCGGGAGATTCCCCTTTACGATACGCATATGCACGCGTCGTCCCTTTCTTCGGTCGGCACGCCGCGCGCCGACGGCTTTGAGACGGATTTTACGCCCGGCTGTCCGGCGGGGGAGACGACGCTTCTGACGCTTCTGGATGCACCATATTTCAACGGCAATCACAGGGCGACCGGCCTTTATGTCCCCGCCGGGACGGATGATTTTGCGGCGCAATGGGCGGCGCACCTGCCCGCGCTCGATGTGGAGCGGGGGAGCGGCCTTTTCGTTGCGCTGGATACCGCACTTGCGGATTTATATGGCATCTCGCTGACGCAGGCCATGCGGGAGGGCGTACACGCGGCCGAGCTGCTTTCCGATATGATCAGGGAACGGTATGCCGGAGGGTTGTTTGCGTGGAGTGCGGAGGCGATGCGGCGCGCCGGGATCATCGGCGCACTCAAGCCCGTGCACGCGGAATACGTGAAGGCGGTGGCGGATGGGTGCGCGCGGCGCGAATATGCCGGAGAAGCTGCGATTTACACGCCAATTCTGCGCACGGACGACTTTTTCGGCATGCGCGATGCGGGCGGGGTGCTGCGATTTACGCAGCTCGAAAACGCCGTAAAGGCGCGGATCGACTCGCTCAGTGCGCTGACCCGGGCGATGGACGGAATTTTTGAAAGCGTGGGTAAGATCGGCGTTCCGTGCGTGAAGCAGGCACAGGCGTACCTGCGGACGCTGGATTTTCAAATGCGCACGCGCGAGGAGGCGCAGGCCGCGTTTGCCGGAGCACGCGCGGGCGATCCCAACGCCGTGCGCGTGGTGCAGGATTATGTGATGGAGGCCATACTGGCGCACGGCATGGCGTATCAGATTCACACGGGAGTTGCGAATTTGGGCAACACGTCGCCCGTCCTTTTGCGGGGTGCGATCGAACGGCATCCGGAGGTGCGTTTTGTCTTGCTGCACGGGTATCCCTACCTATCCGAGGCGATCAATCTCGCGCGCTTTTATCCGAACGTCTATCTCGATTTTTCCTGGCTTCAGTTGCTATCGCCGGGCATTTTGGCGGGTGCGCTGCGGGAATGCCTCGGTTTTGTGCCGATGAACAAGATATTCCTTTCCACGGACGCGACGTCTCCGGAGGAACAATACGGCGCGGCAGTGGGGATGCGCCGCGTGCTCGCACGTGTGTTGGAAGAAAAGGAAGTTGAGGAAGGCTGGGACGAGGCACTTTCGATGGACGTCGCGCACGCATTGCTCCATCGGAATGCCGAGCGGTTCTATTGATGCGAGCCTGATTTCATGCTATACTGATCCGCAGAGAAGTCAATTTTCGGATGATTCATACGGCTTTGAGGTGCGGATATGATACGGATACGGACAGCTGTTCCCGAGGATCTGGACGACATCATGCGGAATTATGCGTGCGCGCGCGCGTACATGATCGAAACGGGAAACGCGACGCAGTGGGGCAAGAATCACCCCGCGCGTGAACTCATTGAAGAAGACATTGCCAATGGGATCGGCTTTGTGGGCATCGGCGAAGACGGGCAGGTGTGCTGCGTATTTGCGTTCATTCTGGGAGACGATCCGAGCTACGGGCAGATTGAAGGCGCGTGGCTGAACGACGAACCATACGGGACGATTCACCGGCTGGCGAGCGACGGCACGCAGCGCGGCGCATTTTCCGCCTGTCTTTCGTTCTGCAAAGAGCGGTGCGCCAACATCCGCGCTGATACGCACACAAACAATCTGACGATGCAGCATTTGTTTGAAAAGCACGGATTTATTAAATGCGGAATGGTCATAGTTGAAGACGGCACGCCGCGCATTGCATATCAGTTGGCAAACGGCGAAGGATCGAGCCTGCGGACGCATGATTGACATGATGATGCGGTTCTGGTATAATTCGAATCAGCAAAATGGAAAAGTGGGTGTTTGCCCTTTTCAGTTGACGGGATTTTTATCGTTCTGAGATCAATGATTGAATTTAAATAGAAAGGTGGTGGCAATGTGGATCTTCGGAATTTCTGCTTTCCGCGCGCGGTTCGCGTGAAAAATATTGCTGCAAAAATTCGCGCGGCAATTTTACGGGATACCTATGCCCATTGCCGGCACAAAACCACCGTGACCGCGTAACGCCGCGTCATGCCCGGGTGTCGCAATGGACGCCCGGGCATTTTTGTTTTTGGAGGAAATCACATGGAGCATACAAAGTTCGGCTATTTGCGTGCGCTGCGGCTCTGTTTCGTCGCGGCGCCCAAAGAGACGCTTTTGAAGGGATTTCTGGAACTGACGACGGGCGCGCTCACCCCGATTCTGGTGCTCGTCGTCGCATCGTTTCTGGATCGCGCCATCGCCTTTGCGGGAGGCAGCGGCGCGATTGCCCCGCTCATCCGGGACATCGTTTGGATGGCACTTGGGTACGCCTACGCGCAGGTCGGTCAAGTGCTCGTCCGCTTGACGGACGAATCCCTTGCGTGCGTACTGCGCGAGAAACTGCGCCCGGAGCTCGTGCGCAAGGAGGCGCGCATTCCCTACGTATTACTCGAAGACCCCGCAACCCTTGATCTCGCCGCCAACGTGCGCGAAAATGCGGAAACGCGCCTGCGCGCGACGCTGGACGACGCGATCCGCATCATCCGCCTCGCAATTCAGGTGATCGGTACGCTGTCTCTGCTCATTGCCCGTCTGTGGTGGATGCTGCCGCTCTATGTACTTGCGGCGGCGTTCACCGGTTTGGTCGCCCGGCGCGGCGGTCAAGTGATCTACCAAATGGAGGTCATTTCCATTCCGCTTACGCGCATGCTCTACTACCTTTCGGGCGTTCTGACGGGGCGGGAGACGGCAGCTGAACGCACGCTGTTTGGCTATACGGATCATGTCAACGCGACCTTCTCGGCGGTTCATCTCAAGCGCAGCAACATGGTCACCAAGGAGCTCGCCATCGAGGAGGGCGTCATCAACATCTCCTTTCTCCTGCTCAACCTTTTGACGCTCGCCGCGGTGTTCGGCCTGCTTGCGCCCCTCCGTGCGGGCAATCTGACCCACGGACTGTACGTCTCCCTGATCGGCGCAATGATCGGCCTCAATCGGCTGATTGCGGGTTCTTTCGCGGCGTTGACCCGGGATATCGCCGCCCAGCGCGCCTTTTTCAAGGATTACGAGCGGTTTCTCGCACTGCCCGAGGAGGCGGAAGGCGCGGACGATCTTCCGGATGAGGCATTTGTGCGCCTCGAAATCCGAAATCTCCGCTTTCGATACGCGCCAAACCTGCCCTATGTGCTCGACGGCGTGAATCTCACGATCGAGCGGGGCATGTCCTGCTCGCTCATCGGGCGAAACGGCGCGGGCAAATCCACACTCACCAAGATTCTGCTTGGGCTGTATCGCTCCTTTGAAGGGGAGATATTGATCAACGGCAAGGACATCGCAAGCTATTCGGCGCGCCGGCTGCGCGGCATGTTCTCCGTTGTCTATCAGGATTTTGCGCGCTATCCCGTGACGTTTCGGGAGAACATCGCGCTTGATTTTGAGGGGGATTTTGCGCGCGCCGTCCGCCTTGCGGGGCTTGAAGATGTCGTTGCGAAGCTCCCGTTGGGCGCAGATACCCCGCTTGGCAAGCTGGGGGAGGACGGCGTCGACCTGTCCGGCGGCGAGTGGCAGAAAATGGCCATCGCCCGCGCGCTGTACGCGGATGGATCCTTTCTGATCCTCGACGAGCCGACCGCCAGCCTGAGCCCAACCATGGAGGATCGGCTTTACAGGCGCTTTCTGGCGTTGGCGGCAGGAAAGACGTCGCTGCTCATCAGCCATCGGCTGGGTTCGACCAAGTTATCGGATGTTTTATTCGTGCTGGACGGCGGGAAAATCAAAGAAACCGGGAGTCACGCGACGCTCATGGCGGCGGGCGGGCTCTACGCGGAAATGTTTGTGGAGCAGAGGAGCTGGTACGATGCGAAAGAATGAGAGGGGGCCATCCTACCTCCTGGTTGCGCTCGGAGGGCTTCAAAATTGTTATCGGGCGCATCCGCCGCTGTTTTTTGCGCTGATGGCCGTCTCGGCCCTCTTGTGCGCCATCGAAGTGGGCGAGCTTTATGCCATGAAAATCCTGTTCGACGCGGTCGCCGCACACGCGACGGGACGGATTGCATTGTCGGGTGTGGTTGTTGCGAGCGTTCCCATGGCGGCGCTTTTGACCGCGAGTCCCTTGGTGCGCACGTTGGAATATTTGGGGCAGGGGTACTTCTGGCGCAGGGGAAGCGGATATCTGATGGCGCGCACCCATGCGCGCGTGGCAAGCATTCCGCTGATTTCGTTAGAAAAATCTGAGACGTTTGACCGGATGACGCGCGCGCGATTGGGCAGCGAAGCGGCGCCTTCCGCCAGCCGATCCATCTTGCAGTTTGTATTTCACTTTCTGCCTTATCTTGCGCTGACCTGTGTGGTGCTCGCGCGCATACAGCCGATGCTGGTGCTGGCGCTGCTGATCATCTTCGCATCCGTTACCTTCTCACAGGCGCTGCGCGCGGGCATTGTTCGCCGCTTTGCCGAGACGAGCGCGAACCCACGGCGGCGGGCGGAGGCGCTGGAAAATGCCGTCACGGGGCGGGAATGCGCAAGGGAAACCCGCACGCTGGGTGCGGCAGACTTTTTCTTTCGGCTGTATCTGGATGCGGTTCGGCAATACAACCGCGCCTCTCTGCGTGCGCAGCGGAAGATTGCGCTGGTGGAGCTTCTCCTGCGGGTTGTTCACATACTGGGGTATGCGGGCATTCTCGCGCTGCTGATCTATTATCTCGTGCGGGGCGATGTGTCCGCGGGTGCGTTTGCCGCCGTATTCTATTCCGTGGAGCGGATGAGCGGCGTTCTCAAGACCATGGTGGATCAGTTTGGCGAGGCGCTTTCCGAGATGAGCGCGGCGGCGTTTACGCATGATTTTCTGCAAAGTCCTGCGCAAGCGGGCAGCGAAAAGCAGCTTGACAAGCGACAGGCCATCCGGCTCGACGGCGCGTCGTTTACATACCCGGGCAGGGACACGCCTGCCGTCCGGGAGGTGACGCTCACCATCCGGCCCGGCGAGACGCTGGCGATTGTGGGGGAAAACGGCGCGGGCAAGTCCACGCTTGCGAGCCTCATTTTGGGTCTTTATCAGCCCACGCGCGGCTGTGTGCGCTGCGGGGACGCGACGCTCGCGGCGTACGCGCCATCTGCGCGCTTTGAACGCGTTTCAGGTGTGTTTCAGAAATTCGCGCGATACAAGATGACGCTCGGGGAGAACATCGCCATCAGTCAGACAGGTGCGCCAGACGACGTCTTACCGGCTGCGGGAGCGGCCGGCGTGCATGCGAGCTCCCTTGCGTCGGGGATGGAGACCATGCTGTCGCGGGAATTTGGCGGCGCGGAGCTTTCAGGCGGTCAATGGCAGCGCGTCGCCATTGCGCGCGGTCTCTACCGCGCGCATGATGTGATCGTATTGGATGAACCGACGGCGGCCATCGACCCCATTGAAGAATCGAAGCTGTTTCGGTTGTTCCGGGATACGTCCGCGAACAAGACGGCGATCCTTGTGACCCATCGACTGGGATCTGCACGGATCGCGGATCGGATCATATTGATGGAGGCCGGCGCGATTCAAGAGACGGGAACCCATGCGGAACTGATGGCGCTGGGCGGGAAATATGCCTCCCTCTACCGCGCGCAGGCGGACTGGTACGACCGATAACCGAATGATTTGAAAACCGCCGTCCGGTGATATCCGGGCGGCGGCAGTTTTTTACTTTTTCTCCGGCAGGGGGACATGGCGGAAGGCTTCCATGAAATCCGCGATGTATTTGGCGCAGGTCTCCAGCATCTCTTTCCCCCACGCTTCTGTGGCGGTATTGGGGTGATCCGGGCCAATCCAGCCGTTGTCCGTGATGGCAAGGACGGGGCGCGGGACGGGAATTTCTACGCCCTGAAAACGCACGGTTTTAAAGCCCGTGGTTTCGATCTCATCGGACATGGGCTTAAGGTGCATATCTTCCACCAGATTCCAATCGACCAGCTTTGGATCGACCGCTAAAATACCCGCGGTTTCCTCGCCGCCGCCGTGTCCGCCCTTCCATTTGGGATTGAGATCCCAGGCCATCAGCCACCAGTTGAGTTCCGCCATGAGGCAACCCTTGCGCGAGAGATCGAGCGCGACCCGGTCGAGCGCCGGAATGTTGCCGCCGTGCCCGTTGAGCACGCAGAAGCGGCGCACGCCAAAGCGCATGAAGCCCTCCGTCAGCTTTGTGAACACATCATAGAGCGTATCAAGGCCGAGCGACACCGTGCCGGGAAAGTCCGTTTGCGAGTCGCACGCGCCGAAGGGGATGATGGGCGCGATGGCGACATCGGTCTGCGGCTCTATAAGTTCCAGAAGCCGCGTGGGGATCAGCGTGTCCGTGCCCAGCGGCAGGTGTTTCCCGTGGCACTCGATGCTGCCGACGGAAAGGAGGATGATGTCGTTTCCCTTGAAGTATTTTTCCGCCTCGACCCAGTTCATGTTTGCGATTCGCATGATTGGAACCCCTCGACTTTCGTCATTTGATTACAGCGCCTGTTCGGTGCGCGCGATGATGTCGTCCTGCGTTTTGCGGGAAAGAACGTTGAAGAAGGCGGAATAGCCCGCGACGCGCACGATGAGATCGCGGTGCTTTTCGGGATGAACCTGTGCGTCGAGCAGGGTTTCGCGGCTGACGACGTTGAACTGGACGTGGTAGCCGCGCAGGCCATTGAAGAAGGCGCGCAAAAGCGCGGCGAGCTTTTCGCGGTTCTGTGCGGAATCGAGCATGGCGGGCGTGACCTTTTGATTGAGGAGCACGCCGCCCGTGATCTCCTCGGTGGGTAATTTAGCCACGGACTTGAAGACGGCGGTCGGCCCGTTCCGATCCATGCCGTGGCCGGGACTGCAGCCCTCGGCGAGCGGTTCGCCAGCCAGCCGTCCGTCGGGCGTCGCCAATGTGCCCGCGCCCTGCGGCACGTTTGCGGAGATGGAGCTGGTGCCGGCATAATAGACGCCGCCGATGGGGCCGCGCCCATAGCGCGTGTTGTGGTACTTTTTCATCTCGTCGATGTAGACATTGTAGGCGTCCACGACGAGCTGATCGACATAATCGTCGTCGTTGCCATACTTCGGCGCGGCCTCGAGGCGCGCGCGGATTTTCGCGTTTTCGGGGCCTTCGAAGTTTGCCGCAAGCGCGTCCCAGAGTGCCCAGGGCTTGACCGCCTGATCTTCGAAAACGACCTTTTTGATTGCGGCGAGCGAGTCCGCGAGGTTTGCGACGCCGACCTGCAGATCGCTGATGAAATCATAAACCGCGCCGCCCTCCTTGAGGTTTTTCCCGCGCCCGATGCAGTCCTCGGTGAGCGCGGAGAGGAGGATGTCCGCCGTTTCGCGCTCGAGCACGCGGTCGCAGGTCGCGTCGATGATGGTGCATTGGCGGCACATCTCGCGGATCACGACGTCCCACGCATGGAGCACTTCGTCAAATGACTGCATATCCCGGAAATGCCCCGCGCCCTGTACCAGAAGGATGCCGGTTGCGGGATCAACGCCGTCGTTGAGCGCGATCAGGAGGGCCTTTGGGAAGTTGAGAAAGCTCATGCCCGTGCAGCGATAGCCCCACTTGCCAGGCACCGCCGTTTCGACGCAGCCGATGGCGCTGTAATGATAGGCATCGTCGTGTGCGACGCCGTGTTTGAGAAAGGATGGGATGATGGCCTCGTCGTTGTTGAAGGCGGGCATGCCGAAGCCGCAGCGCACGACCTCCACGCATTCCGACAAAAACGCATCCGACAGGCCCGCATGATAGCGGACGGTCAGATTCGGTTGGGTCAGGTGCGTCTGCGCGACGGATTTTAATACCAGATGCGATAGGGCGTTGACTGCATCCCGACCATCCGCCGTCTGCCCGGCGATGGTTACATTTTGGTAAAGCGGACTGCCCGCGCTGAACTGCGTGTGGCTCCACGAGCGAATCTTATTGATGGTGAACGTCTTGAGCCATAGATTAGTGAGAAGCTCGCATGCCGCATTCTCGGTGATCCGCCCGGCGGCCAGATCCGCGTCGTAATACGGTCCCAGATACTGATCGAGACGCCCATAGGACAGGCTATGCCCGTTCGATTCGATCTGCAGAGCGAGGTGGGTGATCCACAGCGCCTGCACCGCTTCGTGCAGTGTATCCGCGGGCTCGTAGGGCACCTTGCGGAGGATGCGCGTCATTTCAATGAGTTCCGCTTTGCGCGCGGCATCCGATTCTTCCGCCGCCATTTTTTCCGCAAGCGCGGCATAGCGCGCCGCGAATGCGCGGGTCGCCTCAATCACGATCAGAATCGCGCGGTAGAAGTAGCTCTTTTCGATGTTTTCATAGGTTGTCAGATCGAGCGCCGAGAGCATTTCCTGCGCGCGTTTTTCATAATCCTTGAGTCCGACCCTGAGAAGTTTTTGGTAGTCTGCGGCGATGTGTGCGTCGCCGGAAGTGATATTGCCCTCGGACTTGATGATGCCGAGGTCGTAAAACAGCCTGCTGTGCGGGGGGAATGCCGCGAGTCCCCGGTCGTGCAGTGTGTTTTTTTCCCAAAAGGGCGCAATGGTGCGCAACGCGTCCTTGTTTTTTTCGGATATGTAGAAGACATCGCCGTCGCGCTTTTCAAACTGATCGAGTTCGTCGATGACCCACTTCATGGCGTATTCTGGAAAGATCGGCGCGCTGCGATTCGAGCTCGCCTGATTCCCGGCAATCAGCGTCTGCGGTTCGATGAAGATGCTCATTTCCGCGAGCACGTTTTTCAGCATCCGCGCGCGCTTGATCGCGAGCGGCTGATCGAGCTGTTCCCGGTATGTCCTTGTCGTAATCAGCGCCCGCTCCACGCATACGCGCGGCTTGGCACTGAGGAGTTCATCGCGGAATTCCCGCATCCTGGGCGTCAGTTCGCCAAAGTGTCCCATGTGCGTCGCCCCCTTTGCGACCGTTATACCACGCCGCCGCGCACTTGTCAACGAAAAGAATGTGAATTACGAATGAAAGCGAATTTGATTACGAACAAAAAGACGAATCCCGTTGGAGATTCGCTTTTTTAGAACGGGGCATCCCCCGGTGGGACGGCCTCGTTGGGTTTGGGGGCGAGATCGATAAACTTCGTCCATTCACCCTTCCAGCCGAGTTTGACCGTTCCGAGCGCGCCGTTTCGCTGTTTGGCGATGATGAGCTCGGCGATATTCTTTTCTTCGGTATCGGGGTTATAGTAGTCCTCGCGGTGCAGAAACATCACCACGTCCGCATCCTGCTCGATGGCGCCCGATTCGCGGATGTCCGAGAGCATAGGACGGTGGTTCGAGCGACCCGTGGGCGCGCGGGAGAGCTGTTGAAGCGCAATGATGGGAACGCTCAGTTCGATTGCAAGGCCCTTGAGTGAGCGTGAGATGGAGGAGACTTCCTCCTGACGGCTGCCGAACTTGCCGTTGCCCGTCATGAGCGAGATATAGTCGATCATGATGACGTCGAGGCCATGCTCGATCTGCAACCTGCGCGCCTTGGAACGCATTTCGGAGACGGTGATGCCGGGCGTCGCGTCCACATAGATGGCGGAGGGTCCGATCTTGATCATGGCATCCGAAAGGCGCAGCCAATCCTCGTCCGCGAGCTGCCCGCGCCGCACCCGCTGCATGTCGACCTGCGCTTCGGTGCACAGCATGCGCATGGCGAGCTGCTCGGCGGGCATTTCGAGGGAGAATACCGCGCCCGTCTTGCCCGCGCGGATGCACGCATTTTCCACGAAGTTCATGCCGATGGAGGTCTTGCCCATGGACGGGCGTGCAGCGATCAAGACCATTTCGCCGCCGTGCAGACCCGTCAAGAGGTCGTCCAATTCGGTATATCCCGTGGGGACGCCCTCGATTTTTCCGTGGGTTTTGAAAAGCTGTTCGATTTTTTCGAACGTGCGGATGAGAATGGGCTGGATTGCCAGCAATTCGCCGCCGTTTTTGCGCATGGTGATGTCGTAGATCAGCTTTTCCGCCATCTCGAGGATCTCGCTGGTCTCGAGCTGGGCGGCGTAGCACTGACCGAGGATCGATTCCGCTGCGCGAATGAGCTTGCGCAGCGTCGATCGCTCATCTACGATCTTTATGTATGCGGATGCGTTTGCCGCCGAGGGAACGCCGGTTGACAGCTCGATGAGGTAGTTCGTGCCGCCGACCGCGTCGAGCCTGCCTTTTTTGGAGAGCTGGTCGTCGAGCGTGACGATGTCGATGGGGCGATTGGCAGCCGCGAGGGAAGCCATGCACTGAAAGATCTCGCGGTTTGCCGGATCGTAAAAATCCGTGGCCTCGAGCGACTCGATGGCGAGCAGCGCTGCCTCGTTCGAGCGCAGCATCGCGCCCAGAACCGAACGCTCGGATTCCGGGTGGTTGGGCGGTATGCGCGCGATTTGGGCGCCGAATTGTTCCATCTTGTACCCCTTGCTACTTTTCTTCCACCGTAACGTTTAAGATCATGCGCGTGGACACGCCCGCCGAGAGGCGCACCGTGCACAGCGTCTGGCCTGCGGAGCGCACGGGTTCCTCGGGTTCGAGCTTTCTCTTGTCAACCTCGATGCCGTACTGATCCTTGAGCGCCTGCGCGATGGCGTCGTTGGTGATGGCGCCGTAGAGCTTGCCGTTTGCGCCGCCCTTGGCGGTCAGGCTGACGACCTTGCCCTTGAGTTCCTTTGCCTTTGCCTCGGCCTCGAGCTTTTTCACCTCGGCGTGGTGTTTCTGCGCCGATTTGGCGTTCGCAATGGCGTTCACCGCGTCGCTCGTCGCCTCGCACGCGAGTTTACGGGGCAGAAGGTAGTTGCGCGCGTATCCATCGGACACTTCGATAATCTGATCCTTCTTACCCGTTCCGCGAATGTCCTGTTGGAGTATCACTTTCATCTTATATACCTCCTATGGCCTGTTGGCTCTTTGATTCATAATCTGTCTGACGGCGCCCGTCGAGCCGACCAATGCCGACGCGCCGCCATAAAAAACCGCGAGATCGCCGAATATGACCTCAATCAGCAAAATGATGACCACGCGCACCCATGTCTTTGCGCCAAACTGCTGCATCCTGCGTTCGATGGACACCGCTGCCTGAATCATGAAGGCTAAGCCCAGAATCGCTCGGATGGTCATGTACAACGTGTCGCCGCCCTGCACCTTCTGCGTGGAAAGCAGATACGCAGCCGACAGGGTGAGGATCATGCCGATGGAGAGACCATAGGGCGTGTACCAGCCTGCGAGCGGCACATAGGAAACGTCGGTCGTTTCCGGATCGTTGCGCTTGACATACCCCGGCCACGCAACCGCGAGCACGCCGGCGAGCGCGGATGTGCTCAAAAGAAAGCCGGGCAACATGAGGGTGAGCGAAGACTGCATGTCGCGCAAAAGCGCGTCCACGTAGTTTGCGCGCTGGGCAGCCGTCAGAAATCCCGACAGGAGAATTTCTTGCGTGATGTTCTGGGGTGCGCCCGGAATGTTATAATTGAGTGCCGCGAGCGTATCGACCAATCCCGGATATACGCTTTCCATAGACGTCATCGTCTGCCGCATGCTCTGCATGAGTGCGCCCATCAGATCGGAGCCAATCGAAACATATGCGATTCCGAGGGCAGCCACGATCCCGATTCCGAGGGCCGCAATCCCCGATGCGATCTGCCGGAAGAAGGGTTGGCGTGTACGAATGCCATATACGATGTACGCGGCGGGCGCAATATGGGCGACGAAACCCATGAACATTCCAGCCATGCCAAACGAGAGCCCGTAGGAACCCAACGAGAAGGCGGCGCAGGCGGCGGCGGGTATGAGTCCCGCATACGCGTAGAGAAAGGCGATCAGGATCGGCACGATCGGTACGACGGCGAGATACGGCGCAAAGTAGCCCAGAATGAGCGCGAGGATAAAACCGACGACGGCGTGGGATGACTTTATCCGGGGAGATTCAGGTTGAGCCAAATGCAACTCCTTTCCCCACGGGGCGGGCATAAAATAACATGCTACATTATAGCACAACGCGCGATGCGAGGCAACCGGGAGGAGCGCCGGAAGCGAAAAACATGGACGATTTGGCGACAGACGGAAAAAAGGGGAGCGGCACGTGCCGCTCCCCGATGGATAAATCAGTCCAGGAATTCGTTCAGCTTTTCGATGGCGCCCCAGTCGCCCGCTTCGGTGGCGATTTCGATGAGCTGTGCGAGGGTGTCCTCGTCACAATTTTCCGCAAGTTCGGCGGCGCGGTCGATCTGCCCGGCTTTTGCAAGCTTGAGGCATGCTGCGTTGATAACGTCTTCCTCCGCGTGTTCGATGATCTGCGTCACGAAGTCGAAATCGTCCTTTTCGATGGCGGGAATGAGCAGCGCCTCCAGATCCATCTCATCCGCGTGCTCGTCCACCAGATCGATCACCAGATCGCGCTGGCCCGCCAGATAGGCTTTCATAGCGATGTCGTCGCACATATCATAGAGTTCTAATTCGTCGATGTGCGCGCCGAGCCAATCCCAATTGTTTTCCTCGAGCGCCTTTTCGACAATTGCGGTGATCGAGTCCTCGGCATCTGCCAGCTCGTCGATGTGTTCGCCGAGCCAATCCCATTTGCTCTCTTCAAGCGCCTTTTCGACGATTACGGCAATCGAGTCCTCGACAGCTGTCAATTCGTCGATGTGCTCGCCGAGCCAATCCCACCTTCCCTCGCCCAGCGCGGTCGTGACGACCATTTCGATGGTATCGGGATCGATTTCGTCGATGTGTTCGGAGATATAGTCCCAGTTGCCCGCGAGAATTGCGTCGTCGATGGTCGCCTGATCCCACACATCGCCCATATGCGCCTGCACCCAGTCGTTCTTGCCCAGTTCTCGCGCGCGGGCGGCGATTTTCGCCTTGAGCTCCGCGTCGTCGAGCTGCTCCATATGCTCCGCGATCCAATCGAACTTGCCGTCCGCCAATGCGCGTTCAAAGATCCGTTTGCGCGCTTCGCTCGCGCGGCTTGGCGCCTTGGGCGCCTCGGGTGGGGCGGGGGGCTTCTTTTTGGCGTTCACGTTTACATCGACGTCCATGTCGGGAATCTGAGCGCCCACCGACTTTGCGAACTCAATGGCCTTGTTGATGCCGAATGTGATGGACTTTGAAAGCGTCTTGGCAGCCGGGCGCACATACTTTTCGCCCTTTGCGACCGCCAGAGTGAGGCTATCGACGACTTCCTTTTTCAGGAAGGGCGCCAGCCGCCGGAGCGTATCCCAGTTGATCTCGGACTCGCTGTTGACGATGAGTCGTTCGAGGTATTCGCTCGAAACGAAGGGCGCGAGCCTGGAAAGTTGGCGGGGCGTGCACTTGCCGGAGTACTTGTCGAGCAGTTCTTCGAGCGCGGCTTTCGACATGAAGGGCGCCATCTGGACGATCTTGTCCATATCGACGGGCGCTTCCTCTGCAGAGCTTCCTTCGCTCTTGGCTTCCCTTGGCTCATCCGCATTCTGCGCGGAACCCTGCGTTGCGGCTTCCGCATCCTTGATCGCGTCGTTTACCCGACCGGAAAGCCCGTTTCCGTCGAGCTTGAGTTCGATCACGCGCGGCTTTTCCCCCGCGGTCTTTGCATCTCCGCTCTTTTCGAGCCGGTTTTTGATGTCGCCCGCGAGCAGCTGTTCGAGCGTGACCCCGAACATGCGCGAAATTTCGAGGAGGGTCAAAACGTCCGGCAGCGCCGCGCCGTTTTCCCACTTGGAGACCGCCTGATGCGAGACGTTCAGGCACGCAGCCAACGTCTGCTGGGTCATATTTTCCGCCTGTCTGAGCTGGCCGATTGCCAGTCCGACCACCTTGTTGTCAATCATTTGAAATCCTCCTTCAGCATGCGTCCGTGCGCATTGCGTTCAGCCGCTCGGCGATATCGATCGTCAAAAGCTGTTCCATTGAAATGTTGAAAAGCTTACACAGCGTGTAAAGCGTCATCACATCGGGTAGCGCGACGCCGTTTTCCCACTTGGATACGGCCTGATGCGAAACGTACAGGCATGCCGCCAGCGACTGCTGGGTCATCCTCATGGCGCGCCGCAACTGCGCGATTGCTCTCCCGATCGCCAACGTGTCTGCCATTTTTCAAGACCACCTTTCTTGCCGTTGTCTGTATGATACACCTTAAGAGCGGAAATTGCAATCAACTGGCAGTTGCATTCTACGTTAAATCCATTGTTCTTGTTAGCACTCGCCATGAACGAGTGCCAAAAAGTGCTTGACAACGAGGGCACGCATGGATACAATATGGATATCATTGATGTGGAGGCGATTTTTATGCCCGAAAAAGGCAGCATTTCCATACACGCGCAGAATATCATGCCCGTGATCAAAAAGTGGCTTTATTCCGACAAGGACATCTTCGTGCGAGAGATGGTCTCGAACGCATCCGACGCGATCAGCAAGATGAAGCGGCTCGTATCCGTGGGCGAGGCCGAAAACGACTTGGCGTACCGCGTGGACGTGGTGGTTGACAAGGCCGCCGGCACGCTCACATTCACCGACAACGGCGTCGGCATGACGGGCGAAGAGGTCGTCAAGTATATTTCCCAGGTCGCGTTCTCCGGCGCGGAGGACTTCCTGAAAAAATATAAGCAGGACGAGGGCGACAAGGGCGGCATCATCGGCCACTTCGGTCTGGGCTTTTACTCCGCTTTCATGGTCTCCAAAAAAGTCGAGATCGATACTTTGAGCTATGTGCCGGGCGCGAAGGCCGTGCGCTGGGTGAGCGAAGACGGCATGGAGTATGAAATCTCCGATTCCGATAAGACGACGCGCGGCACGTCGATCGTGCTGTTTTTAAACGACGGGGATCAGGAGTTCCTCGAGGCGTATACCGTGCGCGAGACGCTGGAGAAATATTGCGGCTTCATGCCCGTGCCGATCTTCCTTGATGAAGTCAAGGCGCCCACCGAGGAAAAGAAGGACGAAGACGCGGAAGAAACAGGGGAAGAAGAGGAAGGGAAGCCCGAGCAGGTCAACGATCCGAGTCCGCTTTGGCTCAAAAAGCCCACCGAGGTCACCGACGAGGCGTACAAAGAGTTTTACCACAAGGTATTCCGCGACTATGACGAGCCGCTTTTCTGGATTCATCTGAACGCGGAGTATCCCTTCAACCTCAAGGGCATCCTGTATTTCCCCAAGATCAAGAACGAGTTTACCGCGGGCGAGGGAGTCATCAAGCTCTACAACGACCAGGTATTCGTGGCGGACAATATAAAGGAAGTCATTCCGGAATTTCTGATGCTCCTGAAGGGTGCGATCGATTGCCCCGATCTGCCGCTGAACGTTTCCCGTTCGTTTTTGCAGAACGACGGCTACGTGAAGAAGATGGCTGCCTACATCACGCGCAAGGTTGCGGATCGGCTGGTCACGGAATTCAACACCAAGCGCGACGATTATCAGAAATATTGGGACGACATTCATCCCTTTGTGAAGTACGGCTGCATCCGCGACGACAAGTTTTATGATCGCGTGAAAAAGGCCATCCTCTACAAGACTTCGACGGGCGGATACATGACCCTGGAGGAATACAAGAAGCAGAATTGTCCCGAAGGCGACACGGTGATTTACTACACCTCCGACGAAAAGCGGCAGGCACAGATGATCCAAATGTACGTCGATCAGGGCAAGGATGTCGTGGTGCTCGACACCCTCATCGACAACAACTACATCTCCTTCCTGGAGTACTCGGAGAAGGACGAGAAGGTGAGCTTCAAGCGCGTGGACGCGGCGGCCGACGACCTGACGGAATCCGCAGAAGTCTCCGAGGATGAGAAAAAGACGCTCGAAGCCATGTTCCGCGAAGCGACGGGCGACAAGGATCTGGATGTGCAGCTCAAGCCCTTCAAATCAAATGAGCTCGTGTCCATGATCACGGTCGACGAGCAGAATCGGCGCTTTACGGAGATGAGCCGACAGTGGGGGCGCGACATGGCGCTGCCCGAGAAGCGGACGCTGGTCTTAAACGACAAGCATCCCATCGTGAGGTGGCTCAAGTCCGCGGAGGCAGGCGACATCCGTACCGCCGTGTGCGGGCAGGTTGTCGACCTGGCGGAAATGGCGCGCCAACCGTTGGTCGCCGAGCGAATGATGGAGTTCTTGAAGCGCTCAAATGAGCTGTTAGCCATGCTGGTTGAATAATCTTTTGCGGTCGTCGGTTTTTTCCGACGGCTGCTTTTTGGTGTGTTTCAAAACCGCGCGGTTGGATGATAAACAAAGAAAAAGGGGAGGTGCGTGTTCCATGGAAAATGGAATCGGCAAGGCACAGGAGACATTCCGCACACATCTTCAGAACTGCGACCGGGAAGCGGGTCTATGGTACGCCGTTTCGCTGCTCGAGGAAGGCATGCCGGTCAATCTGCTTTACGAGCGGGTCTTGACGCCCGCACTCAACTCCGTCTTTGTTTGCCGTGCGAATGAGTCGGAGATGATCTGGCGCGAGCACGTGATGACGGGCATCGTCAGAAGCGCCGTCGAGGCGAGCTTTCCATATGTTTTGCGCGCGCGGGACGCACTCCATTTGGACGCCCCGCTCGGCAGGGTGATGCTTGCATGCCCGGAAGAGGAGTATCACGAGCTGGGTGCCCGCATGGGCGCGGATTTTTACACCATGGCCGGGTACGAGGCCATCTTTATTGGCGCGAACACGCCCAAATCCAATATACTGTCTGCCGCGCGGGAATTGAAGCCGGACATCGTGAATCTTTCGATTTCAAATTATCTGAACCTCGTGCCGCTGGAGCGCATGATCGCGGATCTGCGCTCTGCGCTTCCTGTTGGAACGAAGATCAACGTCAGCGGCGGCGCATTCCGACTGACCAAGAAGGCGGCGGAAGATTTCGGCGCGGATGCACTTGTCAATACATATGACGACATCGTAAGGGGAAGGGGGACTGCCCATGAAGATCGCTCTTAAAATTGCATGGCGGTTCCTCGCCTCCAATCGCGGGCAGACGATCCTCATTGCGTTGGGGATTGCCATCGGCGTTTCGGTGCAGGTGTTCATCGGTTCGCTGATTATGGGTCTTCAGAAGAGCCTGGTGGAGACAACCATCGGGCGATCTTCGCAGGTGACCGTCGTTTCCGCGACAAGGGGCGGCCTGATTGCGGATGCGGGTTCGTTTATCGATCAGATCGCACAGATCGACGGCGTGACATCCGTATCCGGCGCAGCGGACGCATCGGGTTTTGCGCGCTTTGACGGCGATGCATGGCCGGTTTTGGTGCGCGGCTTCGATTTTGCAGCGGCAGACGGCATTTATCGGCTGTCGGACGCGCTGGTCGCGGGGCGGGAACCAAGGGACGGGGAAGTCATGCTCGGACGCGATTTGATGGATGAGGCGGGTATTGCGGTGGGCGACACCATAACGCTTTTGACGCCGCAGGGCGATACGAAGGACGTCGTCGTTGCGGGCGAATTTGATCTCAAGGTGTCAAGCCTCAACAAGTCGTGGGCAATTGGAAATCATGCGCTCGTGCAGGGGTTGTTCGGCTATGGGGACGCGTTTACGTCCATTGAAATGCAAGTCTCGGACCCCTTTGGGGCGGATGCCATTGCGGCCTCTGTGGCGGACATCCTGCCGGAGGGACTGAAGGTGAACGATTGGAAGGCGCAGAACGCTTCCCTCTTGAGCGGGCTGAGCGGTCAGAGCATTTCAAGTCTCATGATCCAGGTCTTCGTCATGATCTCGGTGGTGCTCGGCATCGCAAGCGTGCTTGCCATTTCTGTGATGCAAAAATCGCGCCAGATCGGCATTCTCAAGGCGATGGGCATTCAAAACCGCGTCGCGAGCGCCATTTTCCTGATGCAGGGGTTGATCCTGGGACTTTTTGGCGCGCTGCTCGGCGTGGCGTTCGGGCTCGGCCTCGCCGTGATGTTTACGAAATTTGCCGTGAATCCGGACGGTACGCCCGTGGTGGCGCTCCTCATCGATCCGAACTTTATCGGACTTTCCGGTATGATCGCGGTTGCGGCGTCGACGCTCGCGGCGCTGGTGCCTGCGCGGCGCTCATCCAAACTCGACCCCATGGAGGTGATCCGAAATGGCTAATGTCATCGAACTGCGGCACGTGGAAAAGGTCTACGGAACGGATATTAAGACGAAGGTTTTGACCGACGTCAATCTCGATATTGCCTCACGCTCGTTCAACGCCATCGTCGGGGCGTCGGGATCCGGAAAGAGCACGCTTCTCAACATCATCGGAACCCTTGACCGCCCGACGAACGGCGAGGTCGCAATCGGCGGCGTCCGCACGGACGGCATGTCCCAAAACGAACTCGCGGTATTGCGCAACGAGAAGATCGGCTTCGTGTTCCAGTTTCACCACCTGCTGCCGGAATTTACGGCATATGAGAACGTGGTCATGCCGTCGCTGATCCGCTTGGGCAAGGTGACGCCTGCGGTGAAAAAGCGCGCGGAGGAGCTGATGGCCCTGATGGGACTGGAAAAGGTGATGAACAACCGGGCGGGCAAGATGTCTGGCGGACAGCAGCAGCGCGCAGCCATCGCGCGGGCGCTCATCAATAATCCGGAGATTCTCCTGGCGGATGAACCGACGGGCAATCTGGATTCGGAATCGACCGAGGTTGTCTACGGCCTCATGCGCGACATCAACGAGGCATTCAAGACGACGTTTCTCATCATCACGCACGACAGGCGCGTCGCACAGAAGACCGACCGGATCATCGAAATTCAGGACGGGAGAATCGCGCTTGACATCGAAAAACAGGCGATTTAAGGAGGAGCCATGCCAAAACAGTTTGTTTGGATTATGACGGACACCACGCGTTGGGATATGCTCGGCTGTTACGGGAATCCCGCGATGAAGACGCCGTGTCTCGATCAAATGGCGGGTGACGGATTGCGCTTTGCGCGCGCCTACACCTGCCAGCCCGTGTGCGGGCCGGCGCGTTCGGCGCTGTTTACCGGGCTTTTTCCGCACTCGAACGGGAGCTGGGGCAATTCTATGCCCCTCGGCGCGGACGTGAAGACACTTGGGCAGCGATTGCGTGCCGCCGGCATCCACTGCGGCTACATCGGGAAATGGCATCTTGATGCGGGCGACTATTTCGGAAACGGCGTGTGCCCGGACGGATGGGATCCGGCGTATTGGTACGACATGAAGAATTATCTCGACGAACTGACGCCCGAGGAGCGGCGTTTCTCGCGCGACGAAGGCGCATCGGATGTGGGGATCGATCCCGCGTTCACATTTGGGTATCGCGTGACGCGCCGCGCCCTGGCCTTCATGGAACAGCACAGGGACGAGGATTTTTTCCTGGTCGTGTCCTATGACGAGCCGCACGGCCCTTTCCTTGCGCCGGAACCCTATGCGTCGATGTATCGGGACTACGAGGCGGGAAACACACCCGCGCACGGGGACGATTTGGAGCAAAAACCCCTGCTCCAAAAGGTGTGGTCGGGGGAAAACCGCGCGCGCAACAGCCGCGGCGAGCCGGTGCGTCCGCAGCGGCTTCTGGCGTGCAATTCGTATGTGGATTCCCTGATTGGGAATGTGCTGGATGCGGCAAGGGAGCATGTACCGGGCGCAATGACATTATTTACATCCGACCACGGGGATGCCATGCGCGCACACGGACTATCCGGCAAGGGGCCATGCGCCTACGACGAGATTGCGCGCGTGCCGTTGATCTTCGCGGGGCCCGGTGTGCCGCGGGGAGAGGTCTATCCGCACACCGTTTCGCACATCGATCTGCCCGCGACGGTGCTCGATTTCATGGGTCTTGCGCGACCCCACATGCTCGAGGGGGAGAGCCTTTTGCCCGTGCTCGCAGATTACGATCGGCCTACCGGTCGCCCCGCATTTGTGGAATTTGGGCGTTACGAGATCGACCACGACGGATTTGGCGGATTTCAGCCCATGCGCGCGGTGGTGACGGACGAATATAAGCTGGTGCTCAATTTCCTGGATACGGATGAACTGTACGATGTGACAAACGACCCATACGATCTTGTGAACCGCATTGACGACCCGGCGTATGCGGGGGTGCGCGATCGGCTCCACGATGTGATCATCGACTGGATGAACCGGACGCGCGATCCCTTCCGGGGGTATCAGTGGCAGGCGCGACCGTGGCGAAGGGATAAAAAGCCGCGTTGGGCGGTTGACGGTTACACGCGGCAGCGCGAGAACGATCCGGGCGAATCCCGCCAGCTCGATTATAACACGGGGCTTCCCATGGAGGAGGCCACGCGAAAGAAATAAACCGTTATGCGAAAACCCGCGCAGATAAGCGAGTGCGCGGGTTTTTGTCATCTTGAAAACGCCTGAATCCCGTCGATTGCGCCCGCCTCATATGCCCTGCGCAGAAGCGGATATTCCCCACGCCTGCCGAAATACAGGGCGGCGTAATTTCGCTGGATCTGAGTGCAGTGAAAGAGATAATCCTCCATGACCCGAATGCCCTCTTCGCTTTCAACGTGCGAGAGTGCAAAGTCGATGAATTTGGATTCTGCAATCGAGATATCTGGGGTCAGGGTTGCCGTGATTTCGTCGATTGCGGTGCGCGTTCCCGTTTTTGCAAGGGCGATGGCGCGTCGCAGCGGCGTCTCGTACAATTTATGCGTCCTCCTTTGTGAAAAACGGGAGCAGGTAGGCTGCCGCGTTTGGGATGATGTGTCCGGCATCTTCGAGCCAGACGAGTTGCGTATGCGGGAGCTGCCGGCGCAGGCGATCCGCTGCTGCGCGGGAATCGAGCATGACATCGTTTTTTCCGTACACGGCCAGCAAAGGCATTGAGAGGTGGGCGAGCGATTCGTCCGGAAGGATGGGCAATGCCTCGGTGATCGGCAGAAACCCCGAGAGGATGAGGTTGATAAACGCCACGACTTCCGGCGGAAGCGACGCGCCGCCAGAGGCCGCCGGGTCGAGGGTCAGGGGCGCGCCGCTTTTGGCACGCGCGAGGGGCGCGGCATGCACGCTCGCGACGCCGCCCGCAGAGAGCAGCGCGAGCTTTGAAACCCGTGTGGGGAATCTGGCGGCGAACTTGAGCGCCAGAAAGCCGCCCAGGGAATTGCCCGCGAAGGCGGCAGAATCGATGGAAAGGGCGTCCATCACCGTTCCCAGCCAGTCGGCGTAGCTGTCGCCGCAAAGATCGAGCCTGTTTTCGGCGCTGTTTCCGGCCTCGCCGAGGAGATCGATCGCGATCACGCGGTGGCTGGGCGCGAGCGCCATCATCTCCGCGAACCAGAATGCGCTGTTCGAGCACGAACCGTGCAGGAGAATGAGCGGTGGATTTTCCGGCGCGCCGGTCATGAGCGCAAACGTCTTTCCGAAAGGCGTCTCAATGAATTGCTTTTCAAATGGGAGCGCCGCGAGAATTTGATTGTAGTGCCCGAGAATTTCCGCGCGCAATTCGGGCGATTTGAATACGGATTTCATCTTTATCCCTCCTCAAACGTCGAAATGGATGCGAAGATCGCTTCCATGAAAAGCGCGCCGCCCCATAGCGTGACGCGCACGATGCCACCATCTTGGATGTACTGCGCATGCATGTTTGATCTGCCGAACTCCGGCGGTTTTGCGTTGAGCGCGGCGGTCAGCCCGTTCATGATGCGGATGGCTTCGTCCTTTGTGCGCGCACGGATATCAACGACTGCGGAGGCCGTGATCTGCGCGCCGGGTGTCTCTTCCTCCCTTGGCGTGCTTTCGGCAAACACGCTCAAATCGTGTCCCGCAACGCGCCAACTTTTGCCGATCTTGGTGGCGTGCAGTTTGCCCTCGCGGATGTAGCGCTGGATCGTCTTGGGGTGCATCTCCAGCATGCGGGCAATCTGTTCGACGGTGTAAAATTCCTCTCCCATGCAAAAAACTCCTTATCAATTCCTATAACGACATTATAGGGAATGATAAGGAGTTAGTCAAGTGGTTTTTAGGAATGATGGGGAATTTTAACGCGCGACTGCGACAAAGACGGTATAATTCATGTCGACTCCATTCATGGTACGCCCGCCCGCATAGGCATCTTCGACCGTGATATTCGTGAAACCGGCTGCTGCAAGCGCCGTGCGGACATAGCTCCGGCTGAAGCCGTTGTGACCGTCGAAGTCCGGCTCGTTTTGATGGAATGTGCCGTCGTCCTCGTCGAGGTCGAGCCAGACGAATCGCCCATTTGGGTTGAGGAGCGCCTTGATGCGCACAAGCGCCGCGTCGACATCCCGAATGTGATGGAACACCATGGAGCTGAAGATCGCATCATATTGTTCCGCTGCCATTTCATCTGCTGTCAGAAAGCGGACATTTTGCGCGCCGGTCTCCGCGATCTTGGCGCGAAAGGCGTCACCCATCTCGCGCGACGGATCAAAGCCCGCAATCTCGCCCGCACAGGGATACAGTTCGAACGTCAAAAGGCCCGTTCCGCAGCCGAAGTCAAGCGCCTTCTGTGGTGTTTCGCCCCAGTTTTCACGCACGACCTGCGCAAGTGTCTCCGCGCGCGTCCTGCGCCTTTGCGTGTCCCAGTTTCGCGCCTCTTTGTCAAAATTCATGATTGCCTCCCATTGCATTAAAAAATCCTCCGCCTCGATCATCGGTCGGGGCGGAGGAACAGATCTCTTACAGGAGCTTGTTGACTTCTGCCTCAACGTCCGCGAGCGGATGCGTGGGCTCGAAGCGCTTCACGACATTGCCCTCCCGATCGACGAGGAACTTGGTAAAGTTCCACTTGATGTCCGTTTTTTTGGCGTAGTCGGGATCTTCCGCAGAGAGCATCTTTTCGAGAACAGGCGTCAATTCGTGTTCCTTATGGAAGCCGTCGAAGCCCTTTTCATCCTTCAGGAATTTGTAAAGCGGCGCGGCGCCGGGGCCGTTGACCTCGATCTTAGCGAACTGCGGGAATGTGACGCCGAAGCGGCCCGTGCAGAATGCGTGAATTTCGTCGATGTTCCCGGGCGCCTGGTTTCCAAATTGGTTACACGGAAAATCAAGGATTTCAAAGCCCTGATCCGCATATTTTTTGTAGAGCTTCTGAAGGTCACCATACTGAGGCGTAAACCCGCAGATTGTGGCGGTGTTGACGACCAGAAGCACTTTGCCTTTATAGTCGGAGAGTGTTTTCTCCGTTCCGTCCATGTTTTTGACGGTGAAATCGTAGATGCTCATCGAAATGCCCCCTTTATCGATCCAATGGTGTGGATTTCTTCTGTCTATATTTTACCCACGCGGACGGGAAATGTAACGCACGACACAAAAAAACCGCCCGGATGATGCGGGCGGTTGATCCCTTTTAAAAGTGATCCGTGAGGAAGGCTGGCTTTTTGACAAACGTCTTTTCGAGCGTTTCGCGATTTGCAAATACGGCGACGTCCGGGCGCAGTTCCGCTTCCGAAAGGGAGAGATGGCCGACCAGCATGGGCGAGAGCGCGTGCACGGACACCTCGATGTCGGCGGCCTGTTCCGTCTTTTCGACCTGATCGCCCTTTACGTGCCATTTCCCCGCGTTTTCGGGAATGAGTTCGTCCACGACTGCGATGGTAAAGGGCGCATCCGCGGGCTTTTTCATCAGCGCGAGTGCCTTCGGGACGTTGACCACGCGGAGCATGTAGTTATGTGCCTTGCGGGTCGTTACGCTGTAGGGGTCGTTGACGAGGTTGTTAAGGTCGATGTCGGTGGGCATGGGGATGCGCACCTTCTTGTAATCAGCCGTAAAGCGCGCGAGAAACCCGAGCAACGCGTAGAGGCCGCGCTTTCCGTCGAATGCGCAATCCTCGATGGCAATCATCCGCCCGCCGTCCGCCTGCTGGTCGTCATAGCAGACGAATGCGCAGGGGCCGTCCTCGTCGCCCAGCAGGTAGCAGAACCGGCCGTCCTTCCAATAGACGCCGTTGACGTGGCGCGCCATGACGGCTTCGTCGCGCACGAAGGCGAGGTTATACTTCTTGTTGCAGGCCTCATAGACTTCGCCAAACAGCTCCGTTGTCTCGCCCGGGTGCCACATCTTTGCCCAGCCGCCGAACTGGTACCCGCGCAGCGACGCGACGGGCAATTCGAATTCGGTTTTGGCATAGCAAAGCTCATAACCGAATTTGCGGTAGAACGCGTGATTGAATGGGAAGAGCGTCGAAATGACGATGCCTTCCTTGCGCATGTCGGGCAATATCACCTCAAACATGTTGCGCACCGCGCCGCCGACGCGGTATTCTGGCAATGTGGAGACCGCGCCGATGGCGCTGGTCATGATTTTGTGCCCATCCAGCCGCGTCACAAACCGTTCGTCCGCGATGCGCGCCATCATGGTGCCGTCCTCCGTGAACGCGCCCCAGTTGTCATTTTTGTAGTTGTCGATCATCTGCTGTCTACGCGATTCGATCTCCTGCAGCCGCGCGTGAAACGCGATGACCGAAATCAGTCCCGCCTCGGGCATTTCTTCCCGCCTGAGTTTGCGTATCTCCATTGTCACACCTCCGGAAATAATTGTTCATAAGAAAGGCCCGTTCGTTCGGACCAGGAAGTCAGTATCTGCGCACCGAAACCGTGTAAAAGCGCGGTAGTCATCATATCCATTCGCGCCTGGGTGCTCCATTTCCTGCCTGACGCCGCGAGAAATGTGAAAAACGCGACGGCGTCGCGGTGAGTCAGTTCGAAATAGACGCAGAGCCATTCGACCGGTTCGCAGGTCATCCGGCTATCCGCGAGATCGATCACCGCATACCCGTGATCGGAAATCAGCAGATGATCCTCCGTGAGGTCGGCATGAACGAGTGCGGGTTTTTCCCGCGAACAGAGATCGTCGAGGTTCCGAAGCGCTGATTGTCCGAATGCTCCCAGTTTTTCCGCCGTATGCGCTGCCATCGCCCGCCGTCCGCTGAGAAAGCCCGATGCAGACAGGGGAGAGGCGGCGTCAAAGGGATCGGGAAGCGCGTGATAGACCCTGGCCCAAATTCCGAGAGCTGACATGGCATCCGCGCGTTTCCGCGCGTCCATGTCCGCCCAGATTTCGCGCACGGCCCTGCCGCGCATGAAATCGGTGATGAGATACGGCCAGTCAAACCCGCCCGCAGACAGCGTGCCTTCACCGCGCAGACGTGGAATGAGGGGAAACCCGCTTGCCGCGCGGTAGCAGCGCCTTTCGGCATATTCATCGGGAATTCCAAGCGGCGCATAGAGCTTGACGACAACATCGCCCGCGCGAAACACCGCATGGGTGCCGGGGAATCCCGCCTCGATGGGCGCAGAGGGAAGGCCGTTCGCGGCGAGCGCCTGCTCGACGAGCGGCGCAAACAGCTCGGTATCGCACATCAAAGAGCCCCAGTTGTCCCAGCCGATGTGCGTGGGGAATGTGCGCATAGGTTTCCTTTCTTCCCCCGGTCGCCTAGGGCTGTTCACCAAACGACCGACGGGCAAATGTCTGATGCGAAGCACAGTTTCAGATTTCAATGGAGTACGGTTCCCTTGGCGGGCAGCAGGGCTTTCGCCTCTTACAGCACGCCCGCCGTAAGAATGCTGCGCTCCTGTTCGTCCTTGAACTGATTGGTATAGAGGTCGAAGTAGTAGCCGCGCTTGCGCAGAAGCTGCTTATGGGTGCCTGCCTCTGTAATCTGGCCATCCTGAATGACGAGGATGCGATCGGCACCGCGGATGGTGGAGAGTCGGTGCGCGATGATGAAGCTGGTACGGCCCTCGAGCGCGGTTTGAATGGCGCGCTGAATCTTCTGCTCGGTCTCGGTATCGACGGAGCTGGTCGCCTCGTCGAGGACGAAGATGGCGGGGTTCGCGATGAGCGCGCGGGCGAAGGAGACGAGCTGCTTCTGCCCGGTCGAGAGGCGGTTGCCGCCCTCGCCGACATCTGTATCGTACCCCTTTTCAAGTTGGAGAATGAAGTCCTCCGCGTCGCCCAGGCGCGCCGCGTTTTCGACCTCTTCGTCGGTGGCATCAAGGCGTCCATAGCGGATGTTTTCACGAATGGAGCCGGAGAAGAGGTGCGGCTGCTGGAGCACATAGCCGAGGTGGGATTGAAGCCAGAGCTGGCTGCGCTGCTTGTAGTTCACACCGTCGATCAGGATTTCGCCCTCGGTCGGCTCGTAGAAGCGGCAGACGAGGTTGACGATGGTCGACTTGCCGGAGCCCGTTTCGCCAACCAGTGCGATGGTCTCACCCGCGCGCACGGTCAGATTGAAGTGGGAGAGCACCTTTTCGCCGCCGGAATACTTGAACGATACGTCGCGGAAGTCGATATCGCCCTTCAGGTCGGGCCAGTTTTCGCGGATAGGATTGAAGTTGTCGCCGTATTTTTCTACGATCTCGGGGGTGTCCGCGATCTCAGGCTCGGTTTCGATGAGCGTGATGACGCGCTCGGCGGCGGCCTGCGACTGTTGCAGGTCCGCAAACGTGCGCGCGATGCCGTTGATGGGCTCGAAGATCTGCATGGCATAGCTCATGAACGCGGTCAGCGTTCCGATGGTCACGGTCTGCGTGGTGAAAACCTCGTAGCCGCCGCGCCAGAGAAGGTAGGCAGTCGCGAACCCGCCGAGGGACATCACGATGGGATAAAACGTCGCCGAGATGATTGCCGCGCGCACGGAGGAATTGCGCATGGTGTGCGTCAGTTCCTGAAATTCCCCGTAGTTCGCGTTCTCGCGCACGAGCGTCTTGGTGGTCTTCGCGCCCATGATCCCTTCATTAAAAGCGCCGGTGATTTTGGAATTCGTCTTGCGCACCTCACGATAGGAGGAGAGGATGCGTTTTTGGAAGTAGCCCGCGAGCACGGCGACGATCGGTACCACCGACAAAACCAGAAGCGCCAGTTTCCAGTTGATGACGAGCATTACGATGGAAACCATGATGACATACGCGGACGACCAGAGAAGATCGATGAGTCCCCAGCCGACGGTATCGCCCAGGCGCTGCGTGTCGCTGGTCATGCGCGCGATCATGTAACCGACGGGCGTCTTGTCATAAAACGAGAAGGGCAGTTCCTGGAGCCGCTTGAACCCGATTTTACGGATCAGCCGGCAAATGCCGACCTCAACGTGACCGCTGATGAACGTAAAGGCGAAGATACACGCGGACAGGCCTACGAAGACCAGCGTATACCGTACGCCGAACCACCAGAGGCCGTCGAGCCTGCCCTGCTGCGCGAACTGGTCGATCGCTTCGCGGTTGAGCAGCGGAAACATGACGTCGCACAGCGCGCAGAGGATCATGATGAATATGATCGCGATCAGGTGCTTATAGTACGGCCTGGCATAGCGAATGAGTTTTTTCCAGATGCCGATGTCAAACCGTTTGGTATAATCCTGTTCTTCCTGGTATTGCATTTAGACCACCTCCTGTTCATCCTCGCTGAGTTCTTCTTCGAGCGAGGCTTGAATCTGATAAATGCGCCGATAGAGTCCTTCTTGATGCACCAGTTCGTCGTGAGAGCCGATTTGCGAGACGGCACCGTTTTGCAGAACCACGATCACGTCGGCTTCCGCGAGGGTCGTCAGGCGGTGCGAGATGATGAAGGTTGTCGTGCGGCGTCCGCCCACCGCGCGCTGTTCGTTCAGCGCTTCGCGGATGGCGCGATCAGTCTGGGTATCGACCGCGGAAAGCGAATCGTCAAAGATGAGGATGTCGTTGTCCTTGAGCAGTGTCCGCGCGATGGCGACGCGCTGCTTCTGGCCGCCGGAGAGGGTCACGCCCCGCTCGCCGACCATGGTCTCGTACCCGTTTTCGAACTCGTTAATGAAGTCGTGCGCTTCGGCAATCTGCGCCGCGCCGAAGATCATTTCGTCGGTCGCATCCGCACGCGCGATGCCGATATTGTTTTTGACCGTTCGCGAGTAGAGGAACGGCTCCTGCAGAACCAGGCCGATGCGCGCGCGCAGGTAGCTCTTTTTGATCCTGTTGACGTTCACGCCGCCGATCAGAATCTCGCCGCGCCTGACGTCATAGAGCCGCTGCAACAGATGCATGAGGGTGGACTTGCCGCTCCCGGTCGCGCCGAGAATGGCGACGGTTTGCCCCTGCTTCACGGTAAAATGGACGTCCTTGAGGACGGGGTTCTTTTCCTCGTACTCGAAGCCCACATGCCGGAACTCGATGTCGCGATCGATGGGTGCCTCCGTTGCGCCTTCGCCGTCTTCTTCCGGCTTTTCACGCAGAATTTCGCTCACGCGCTCGAAGGAGACCATGGACTTGCCGAGGTCCGAAAGGATGCGTCCCAACTGGCGGATGGGCCAGAGGAGCATGGAAATATAGCTTACGAACACCGTCATGTCGCCGATGGACAATTGATCGGGGTAGGTCACGACCACGAAGACGCCCATGATCAGCGTGATGCCCTGCTGCGTCATGGAGAGGAGGTCGCTGCCCGACCAATAGACGGACAGGAGCTTGGTGAGCGTGAGGGACTTTTTGTACAGGTCGTCGTTTGCGGCGAAGAACTTTTCCTCTTCAAACTTCTGCCGCCCGAACGCGCGCACCACGCGCACGCCGGTCAGGTTTTCCTGCAAAATGGAGCTCATCTTTCCCTCGGATTCGTCCGAAAGCTGGAAGTAATGGCGCACCCACTTGAAGAACATCATTGCAAACACGAATAGGGGCGGGACGAGGATCATGGAGTAAAGCGTCATCTTTGGATTGATGCCCAGCAGGATGATGAGCGCGACCGTGATCATCAATATCGCGCGGAAGATTTCAACCAACTGCTGCGACAAAAAGCGGCGGATGGTTTCGACGTCCGACGTACACCGCTGGATGAGGTCGCCCGTCTGCGCCTTGACGTGATAGTCATAGCTCAAAGTCTGCAAATGTCCGTAGAGCTTTTCGCGCAACGACATGGCAATGTTTTCGCTCGCCTGCGCCGTCCAGCGTCCACGGAAATACTGGAAAATGCTGTTCATGGCGTAGAGAATGACCAGGATGATGCCGATGATCCACAGGTGGTTAAGGAGATACGAAACGCCGCCGCGCTCCATGAACCACGAAGACAGGGGTCCGGGCAGGTCGACCATTGCGGACATTTCGTTCTTGGATGCGGCGACAAGCGCATCGAGCGAGCCGCGCAGCATCAAAGGCGTGATGAAGCCGATCGTGACCATCACGACCATTGCAAGAATGGCTCCCATGTACTTGAGCCGATTCCCCTTCATCAGTTCCAGGAGGAGTTTTACCTTTTGAGACGTCATAGAAACCTCCAAATAGAATAAAATAAAGCCGTCGGTTTGCGCCGACGGCCTGATGCTGAAGCAAAGATATGCGCTAAGGCATACCGTGACAGGCAGATGGGCGCACTTGTCCCTTTGCGTTTGCGGATAAAACTCTGAGCCTGATGATTGCAAACATGGGACAGCCTCCTTCTGTGTCATGATGCGGACGTGCCGCGAACCGAATCTTAGTATACGCAATGTTAACCGTTCTGTCAAGCGCAAAATCGGCTTCCTATTGCCTTTTTTGCATCAGAATGTTATAATTAACAAAGGAGGTGACGGCAATGAAGGCAATTGTGCTCGCCGCAGGTTATGCAATGCGGCTTTATCCCCTGACAAAGGACAAGCCGAAGGCGCTGCTCGAAATCGGCGGGCGAACCATGCTCGACTATCTGATGGACGAACTCGCGTCGGTTCCCGAGATCGACGAGGCGATATTGGTGACAAACAGCCGTTTTTACGGGCAATTTGTGGATTGGGCCGCGGGACGCAGCTTCCCGGGGCTTTCCGTTCGCGTGCTCGATGATGGAACAGACACAAACGAGAACCGACTGGGCGCAATCGGGGATATGCGGTTTGCGCTCGAAAAAACCGGGATCGCCGATGACGTCCTCGTCGCGGCGGCGGACAATCTCTTTACGTTCCGGTTGGACGATTTTGTGGAATCCTTCCGAAAAACTGGGAAGGACACGCTGCTTGCGAAGGCGATGGGAAGGACGGAGGATCTGAAGCGGTTCGCGATTGCGACGCTGGATGAAAAGGGTCGCGTGATTGGGCTCGTGGAAAAACCGCAGAACCCGCCGACGGACATCGCTGTGTACGCGCTCTATCTCTATCGGCGGGATACGCTGCCCTTGGTCGAACGATACCTGCGGGAGGGCAACAATCCGGATGCGCCGGGGCATTTTCCGGAATGGCTGTACAAAATACGCGATGTGCGGGCTTACCTGTTTACGGGAGAGTGCGTGGATATCGGCACGCCGGACGCCTATGCGGCCGCCTGTGCGGAATACGAAAAGCGGTAGAATTGGGGTGGTCGGGCAAAACCGGCCGCTTTTTTATGCCCGGCGCCCGGTTCGGGGCTGGCCAACCCAAACCGATCGAATTGGATTCTGATCAGCGCGCATCGAAGTAATAGCTTTCGAGGAGATAGCGTTCGTCATATCGAACCGCGAGCAGGTGAAGATGATTGACGACAGGGGAGAGCCGGCCCGTGCCGGACGCGTATTTGTCGAGCAATCCCGAAAAGCGCCGTTTTTCAGCCGCGGTTGCCGTTTTGTTGAAGTAGCCGAAGACGTGCTGCGCGGCGTTGACCGCGTTGCCGATTTCCGTCGGTTTTTGCAGGGCATCTTCGGTCATGCGATACAGTTCAACCGCTGGGTATGCTGTTTTATCTCGCAAAAGAAGGCGAATGGCCCGGTACGCGGCGGGCGATTTTTCGAGCACGATATACTTATACCGCGCCCAATCCGACTCGAGCGCGGCGATGCCCCGGTCGGATGTGCAGTTCAGGCACTTGACGGCTGATTGGTTCTTGTCCTTCACCTCGAGCATGATATCCGGATTCAAGCATGCGACGCGCGCCGCAAATGCCAGAAACGCGTCAACCGCGATGGTATCGGAATGTGCGCCGGGCTTTTTCTCTGGATTTTGCTGAGAATAGTGGATTTTTTGCCGTCCGTCCCCGGTTTTCCATGTGTCGGCGCAACGCCGAATCCATTCGATTTCTGGCGTATCCGTATCGGCCGGATGAATGGCGTTGTGCAGTGAATCAAACACCGCCGGGATTCCGGCTGCGTTTGCGACTTCCAGAATGTCGCCGATGTCATAGATTGAATCGTCGTTTTCGAGAACCAGTCGCGCCTTGATTGTGCTGTCCAGTTTCGAAAAACGCCCGAGAAAGCGCGCCTTTGCCGATTGCTTGTCCCCATAGGCGCCGCCGAGGTGCAGAATGATCTTGGCGTCCTGTCCGGTACCCAGCGCGTCGAGCACCCTGGCGTGATAGGCCAGATCTTCGACCGCATTTGCGACGACCGCGGGGTTGGGCGATGTGAGGTGCGTATACTGTCCCGGGTGCATGGAGACGCGCATGCCGGCGCTTCGAATCGCGTCGCCGATTTGCCTCCATTTTTCTGCGAACAGCCCTTCCCAGGGAAGCGGTGCCGCCGAGCTTGAACCGAAGGGAATGAGGTCGGACGAGATGCGATAGAGCGCGATTCCGTTTTTGCGGTTATAATCGATCATGGCGCAAAGAGCGTCAAGGTTTTCGGCAATCAGGGTCAGGAGCCGTTCCTCGGTCGCATTTTTGAGCACGCAGCTCTTGAGCGCGCTGCCCGGCACGGCGCGTGCGCGGCAGGCGTATCCAATGCGCATCGTCATCACCCCTTCCCGCTCATCATACCACGCAACACAAAAAACCGCCACCCCGTTTCGGGCGGCGGTTTGACCCATTTATTCCGAATCGCGCAGTTCGGAGACGGTACGGGCAAATTGGTCGATTTCCTCGAATGTGGTTGCGTGTCCGACCGATGCGCGGACAGCGCCGCGTCGCAGCGTCCCGAGCGTCATATGCGCCCCGGGCGCACAATGAAGGCCGCCCCGCACGCAGAACCCCGCACGGTCGAGCGCGTCTGCCACCTGTGAAGAGGGAAGATCCGAGACATTGAAGCTCACAATGCCGGCGCGTTCCGATTCATGTTCCGGCGCGTAAACGACCGCGCCCTGAATGCCTGAGATCGCTTCGTAGAGTGCCGTGGTCAGTTCCCGTTCGCGCATGAAGATTTGGGTGAGGTTTTCCAAAACATACCCGGCACCCGCTCCGAGTCCCGCGATGCCATGATAATTGAGCGTGCCGGACTCGAACTTTTCCGGCAACTCGGTGGGCTGATACATGCTCTCGGAGCTTGAACCCGTGCCGCCCTCGCGCAGCGTATGAAGCTTGAAGCCGGGACGGATGTACAGCCCGCCCGTGCCCTGCGGGCCAAGCAGGCTCTTATGTCCGGGGAAGGCGTAGAGATCGCAGCCCAGAAGATTCACGTTCACTGGCATGGCGCCCAACGCCTGTGCGCCGTCCACGAGATAGGGAATTCCGTGTTCGCGCGCAAACGCGCCGATGGCAGCCACCGGCTGGATCGCGCCGGTAACGTTGGATGCGTGGGTCACACAGATGAGCCGCGTATTTGCCTGGGTCGCGGCGGCAATTTCGCACGGATCGACCATGTAATCGGGCCCGGGATTGACGAGCGTGAGGGTAATTTGTCCCGAGCGCTCCAGTCCCTTGAGCACGCGCAGCACGGAGTTGTGCTCGATCATGGTCGATACGACGTGATCGCCCCTGCGGAGCGTTCCCTTGATGGCGAGATTGAGCGCGTCCGTGCAGTTGAACGCGAATACGATTGAAAACGGATCCTGCGCGCCGAGGAGTTCTGCGATCGCGGCGCGGCATGCGAGCACTTCGCGCCCGGCGGTGAGGGAGCGCACGTGACCCGACCGTCCGGGATTGGCGTTGATGTCCATCATGGCGTGCGAAACCGCGTCCATGACGCATTGGGGTTTGGGGCTGCTTGTCGCGGCGTTGTCAAGATACACCATGATCGGGGCCTCCTTCACGCGCCGGTTCGAGGCGGCGTACTATATACTACTTGCGCGAGAGGGAGGAAAGAACCATGCAGGAGACGTTCGGGATCGCCGCGTTCCGTTCGCGGCAGCAGGTGCTGCTCTTGGAATCGGCGCTCAAGCGGGAAGGCCTTATTGTAAACGTGATCACGACGCCCCGGGACGTGGCGCTGGGCTGCGGGCTCTCGGTGCGCTTTCATATGAACGACCTGGACCGGGTGGAGCAGGTGATCCGCGTGCAGAGACCGACGCACCTGGTCGGCATTTACCAGGTTGACCGCGTTGGCGCAGGGCGACCACGGCTTTCACCGATTGCGATTTACAGATGATGTCTTGACGAAGCGCGCGTCGCGCCCTTATAATAAGGAAACCCGGAGATACGGAGGAAGCCATGGATTCTTTGCGCGTACAGAAGACGCTCGACGCGCTCGCGGATTTATATCCCGAAGCGCGGGCGGAGCTGCACTTTTCAAATCCATACGAGACGCTCGTTGCGACGATTCTTTCCGCGCAGTGCACAGACAAGCGCGTGAATCTGGTGACCGAGCGCCTGTTCAAGCTGTATCCGGACGCGAAGGCAATGGCTGCGCTCACGCCGGAGGAGCTGGAGCCGCACATCAAGGAATGCGGGATCTACCATAATAAAGCGAAGAACATCGTAAACGCGAGCCGGGCGCTCGTGGAAGCGTATGACGGTCAGGTGCCTGCGGATCGCAAGAAGCTGATGGCGCTGCCTGGCGTGGGACAGAAGACGGCGGGCGTGGTGCTGTTGGCCGCGTTCGGGGACGACCAGATTCCGGTCGACACCCACGTCTTCCGCGTCTCGCGGCGCATCGGGCTTGCGGATGCGCAGACGCCGGAAAAGGTGGAGGCGCAGCTGCGGGAAATCCTCCCGCGCGATGCGTGGTCGCACGCGCATCACCTCATCATCTGGCACGGCAGGCGCTGCTGTCACGCCAGAAAGCCGGAATGCACGCGCTGTCCGCTCGCGGACGGGTTGTGCGATTACATCAAAACGGGGGAGAACTGAAAGGGAAACGGATGGCGCTTTTTGTCGATATCGTTAATGTCCGCGTGAAGGCGGGCAACGGGGGAAACGGCTGCGTGTCGTTCCACCGGGAGAAATACGTGCAGGCGGGCGGCCCGGATGGGGGTGACGGCGGGTGCGGCGGCGACGTCGTATTTCTGGCGTCCGAGCGGATGCACACGCTCATGGACTTCCGATTCCGCCGTCACTTTGAAGCCGAAAACGGCGCGGACGGCGCCTCGAACCGCAAGACGGGCAAGTCCGGCGCGGACGTCGTGATCGAGGTGCCGCCGGGCACCGTCGTGCGCGAGAAGGAGACCGGCAGGCTGCTACTTGACATGTACAAGCCCGGCGAGCGGCGCGTGCTCCTCAAAGGCGGGAACGGCGGACATGGCAACCAGCACTTTGCGACGCCGACCAGGCGCGCACCCCAGTTTGCCAAGCCCGGGGAGAAAAAGGAGCCGATCGAGCTGACGTTTGAACTCAAGTCCATCGCGGACGTGGGGCTGGTGGGATTCCCGAATGTCGGGAAATCGACCATCCTTTCGGTATTGACCGCCGCGCGCCCCAAGATCGCCAACTACCACTTTACGACGCTCCAGCCGAATCTCGGCATTGTGAAACAGGACGATCACAGCTTCGTCCTGGCGGACATCCCCGGACTCGTCGAGGGCGCAAGCCAGGGCCTGGGCCTGGGACATGACTTTTTGCGGCACATTGAACGCACGCGCATGCTCGTGCACGTGCTGGACATCTCGGGCAGCGAGGGACGCGACCCGCTCGAAGATTTCGAAAAGATCAACAAGGAATTGGAACAATACGGCGATTTGATAAACAGGCCGATGATCGTGTGCGCGAATAAGATGGATCTGGACGGCGCGGAGGAGAATCTTCAGCGTCTGAAGGACAAGCTTGCGGGCACCGGGATCGAAATCTACACCGCGCAGGCGGCGGTCGGCGGCGATTTCAAGCCGCTCGTTTACGCAATCATCCGGATGCTGGATGCGTTGCTGCCCGTGGAGCCGTTCATTGAAGAGGATATGCACGATCTTGACGCCGCGCCCGGGGAGATGTTCGAGATCGAGATCGAGGATGGCGTGTACCTCGTCTCCGGACGCGGAATGGATTACCTCGTCGCGTCCGTCAACTTCAACGATGAAGAATCGCTCAATTACTTTCACAGGATGTTGCGCCGCTGGGGCGTGATTGAAGCCTTGCGCGAAAAGGGCGCGCAGGAAGGCGGTCTTGTGCGCATTGGCGACATGGAATTTGATTTTGTCGACTGACGGAGGAATATGGAAATGACCACAAAGCAGCGGGCGCGGTTGCGCTCGATGGGCACGACGATTGAACCCGTGCTCCACATTGGAAAAGACGGGATTACGGATAACCTCGCAAAGCAGGCGTGGGACGCGCTGGAGGCCCGGGAACTGATCAAGGTGACGGTGCAGAAAAATGCGCCGTTTGACGCGCGGGAGGCATGCGCCGATCTGTGCGAGCGGGTGCATGCGGAGCCGATTCAGGTAATCGGCAGCCGGTTCGTGATCTATAGGCAGGCGCGGGAGAACGCGAAGATCAAGATCGACGAACTGTAACTGGAAAGAACGGGCTCGCCCCGTTCTTTTTTTTGCTTGGTTATTGACATATGCCCGAAACGGAGTATAATGGAGCCAATAAAGGGCATATGTCCGATTGGGAGGGGATGGCATGCCAAGGCCGAGGAAGTGGCGCAAGGTTTGTTGTTTGCCTTCAAGCAGCCACTATGGGCCATTGAATGCGCAGTCTGATGAGACGACGGTTACGATGTCCGTGGACGAATACGAGGCGATTCGATTGATCGATCTGGAGGCGTTCACGCAGGAAGAATGCGCCGATCAGATGGGCATCGCGCGCACGACCGTACAGAGGATTTATCAGGACGCACGTCGCAAGATTGCGGAGTCTATCGTGCACAGAAGGGTATTATGCATTGAGGGCGGCGATTACCGGCTCTGCGAAGGATTGGAGAAGACATGCCGTTGCGGCGGATGCATGCGGCATCGCTGCGCCGCGCAGTTTGAGAATGAAGAAGGTGACGAAGAATGATCGTATTGGTACCGGTGAACGAAGATCGACAGAGCGTATGTCCGTCTTTTGGACGCGCACCGTATTTTTATATTGCCGATTCGTGCGGAGAGAACCCCACGATTGCGGAAAATCCTGCGGCGAACAGTGAAAGTGGCGCGGGCGTGCGCGCGGCGCAGGCCGCGATTGATTTACATGCCGAGGTGGTCGTGACGCCGCGATTGGGCGAGAACGCCGCAAACGTTTTGAAGGCCGCGGGGATCGGACTGTTCCGGCCGGAGTCCGACGACGCGCGTACGAATGTGGGCGCGATGCTCGCGGGGACGCTCGAACCGCTGACAGCGATTCACCCGGGCTTCCATGCGGGAAACGACGCGTGAAAATTGCGATTCTCAGCGGGAAAGGCGGGACGGGCAAGACGTTCGTCGCCGTGAACCTCGCATCGGTTGCCGGGGCATGCACGTACCTCGATTGCGACGTGGAAGAACCGAACGGGCGGCTGTTTTTGAAGCCGCAAAACGTTTGTGAAACCGAGGTCGTCCATATGATGCCGCAAATTGATGCGGCGAAGTGCGTGGGTTGCCGCGCGTGCGTCCAGTTTTGCCGATTCGGCGCGCTGGCGTTTATCGGCAAAAAACCCCTGCTAGCGGAAAAGGTGTGCCATGCCTGCGGCGCCTGTGCGTACATCTGCCCGGTGAACGCAATTTCTGAGACGCAGTATGCCATTGGCGTGATCGAGCGCGGCACGGCGAACAGCATCGATGTGCGAACAGGAAGGTTGAATATCGGCGAGGCGAGCGGCGTTCCGATCATCCGGGCATTGCTGGACGGCGCGGATATGGAGGAGGACATATTGATCGATTCTCCGCCGGGCACGGCGTGTGCGGCGATGGAATGCGTCCGTGCTGCGGATCTCTGCGTACTCGTCGCGGAGCCGACCATTTACGGCGCGCATAACCTCGCCATGGCTGCCGAATTGTGTGAAGTGCTTCAAAAACCGCGCGTGGTGGTTTTAAACAAGTGCGTCGAGGGGGGAAACCCTTCTGAAAAATACTGCGTTGAACATGGTATACCGATAGTTTCGCGGATTCCCTATGACGCGGCGTTGGGGCGAATCGGCTCCGATGGCTCCGTTGCCGTGCGAAGACTTGCTTGGGTAAAGGCGCTGTTTGAACAGCTTTTGGCCGATCTGCGAAGGGCGGTGGATGCATGAAGCGGCTCCTGGTGCTCAGCGGCAAGGGGGGAACGGGAAAGACCACCGTCGCAAGCGCGCTCATCCGACTGACGAACGCCGGTCGGTTTGCGGATTGTGACGTCGATGCGCCGAATCTGCACCTCACGGTCGATCTGCCCGCAGAGGAACGTACGGAAGCGTATTATGGACTTCCGCGCGCGGAGATCGACCCGGGGGCATGCGTGCGCTGCGGGACGTGCGCGGCGCTCTGCCGGTTTCACGCCGTGATGCGCGATGCGGACGGAGGATTTCGAATCGAACCGGCTGCATGCGAGGGCTGCGCGCTTTGTGCATATGCGTGCGAGGAGGGCGCGATTTCAATGGAGCCCGCATTGACCGGCACGTTGATCGCGCGCGGTGACGCGAGGCGGTTTTACTCCGGCGCGCGGCTCGCCATGGGCAGCGGAAATTCCGGGAAACTGGTTTCTGCCGTGAAATCACGGCTTGCGGCCGCGGGAAGCGCGGGGGAAATCGCAGTGATCGACGGCTCACCCGGCATCGGCTGTCCGGTGATCGCCTCGGTGAGCGGCGTGGACCTCGTCCTGATCGTCGCGGAGCCGACGCGATCCGGAATGTCGGACATGGAGCGGATCCTTTCGACCGCCGCCGTTTTGAACGCCCGTTGCGCCGTGTGCGTCAACAAGGCGGACGTGAATCCTGTGATTGCGGATCAAATCGAGGCTTTTTGCGCGCGGGAGGGCATCCAGTTTTTCGGACGGATTCCGTTTGACAGAGCCGTCGTGGAAGCGGTCAATGCGGGGGACGACATCACGCAGCGCGGCGGCGCGGCGGCGGACGCTGTTGCGGAAATCCACCGGCGGGTGATGCGTTTCTTTTCGGACGAGGAGGTGGATGAGTGCGGATCAAAGTGCTGATGGAAGACGGCGCGTGTTCCCCGGATATCGGCTGTGAGCACGGGTTGAGCCTGTACATCGAAACGGGCGGTAAAAAGATACTGTTTGACGCGGGGCAGTCTGCATTGTTTCTTGCAAATGCGAAAAAGATGGATGCGGACATTGGTGCAGTCGATTTGGCGATTTTGTCGCACGGACATTATGACCACGGCGGGGGGCTTGCGGCGTTTCTCGCGGCGAATGCGCGGGCGGAAGTCTACGTGAACGCGCATGCGTTCGAACGGCATGGTTCCGTACGCATGGGCGGGGAAATCGAGGATGTCGGCATTTCACAGGTGCCGGCGGACGATCCGCGCGTCAGGCTGGTGGACGGCGTTTGCGAGCCGGACAGTCGGCTCACCCTCTTTTCCGGCGTCGGTGCGGCGCATGCGCGCCCTTCCGCAAACCGGACGCTCCTCATGGGAAGCGAGCCGGACGATTTTTCACACGAACAGAACCTGATCATTGAGGAAGACGGCATGGACGTGCTGTTTACGGGCTGCGCACACAGCGGGATCCTTAACATCATTGATCGGGCGATCGCATTGCGCGGCAAAGCGCCGCGCGCGGTCGTCGGTGGATTTCACCTGATGATCGGAGAAGACGGGCAGGGAGACACTGCCTATGCCGCGCATGTCGCCGAAGCGCTCGGGCGATACGACTGTCAATACTACACGGGCCACTGCACGGGCGCGGGCGGCGTTCGGCTCCTGGCGGATCATCTTGGGAGTCACTTACATCGGCTGTGTGCAGGACTGACATTTCAATTAGGATGAAGGAGGAATTTGTATGAAGATTGCAGTACCAAGCAATGGGAAGGACGTTTGCGCGCACTTTGGCCATTGCGAGAATTTCAACCTGTTTGAGGCGGAGAACGGACAAATCATTTCGGCCAGTTCAGTGCAGAATCCGGGACACAGGCCGGGCTATCTGCCGAATTTTCTCGCCGACATGGGCGTGACCGTCGTTGTGGCGGGCGGCATGGGCGGCGGCGCCGTGCAGATATTTGACGAGCGCGGCGTTGCGGTCGTGGCAGGCGCTTCGGGCGACGCGAGAACGGCAGTCGAAAAATACCTGAAGGGCGAACTCGTATCCACCGGCGAAGTCTGCCACGAGCACGCCATGGGAGATCACGGGAACTGCAAATAAGTTAAGGCGATACCGTACAAATCCTACACGCGCGGACGGATGCATTTTCGCCATCTCATCCTCGCAAAATTCTTGACGTAGCGCTGCTACGCCGGCGAATTCTGCAAGCGAAATCTGACAAAAATTCATCTCATCGGCACTTACATGCGTTGCGCGGTATATCCTTAATCCACAAACAGCGTCGTCGGGGCTCTCTTTCCGCGCAGACTGACGCCTGCGATCAAAACGAGGAGCGCCCCCGCGACGAGGTAGGTCATCATGCCCGTAATGAGGTACACGATGCACATCAGCGTACCGGAGGCGATCAGGCGTCCCGCTTTGGCGCGCCCGGCGGCACGCAGAACGGCCTTTAAGCGGCCGCTTTTTTTGACTGTGCGCGGCGGCGATTTTCGTTCTGGCGGATATTGGGCGATGAGGCCCGCAAGCTGCGCGCCGTCGATGAGGCGCACGCGCGGATTGTGCAGTGTGTGAGCGAGCAAATAGGCGCGGTCGTCCGCCTTCGAAAATGCAACGATGACCGTGCGCTCGCCGCCGCGACGGCGTTTCCATTCGCAGGTTACATCATCCACGGTGACATGTCCGCCGGACGGGTGGCGCGCGATGAGTGAAAGGCTCGCGTCGTCCATCTGACCGGGGAACGCGCGTGCGAGCAGTTGCGAGACGTTATCGCGCGCGTCGTCCGGATTTTGAAACGCCCATTCTTCGAGCGTATCCGCCGCCTCCTTGCGTGCGCGGCGTTTTTTTGTGATTCCGTCGTTGGGAAAGCGGCGCGAGAGCTTTTTGAGAAGCGCCATCGCGAGAAACGCCGATGCGGCCGCGAGCGGAATCGACTGAAACGCCGACATGAAAAACAGATACAGCGCGCCTGCGAGCAGCGAAGTAAGCGCGATTTTGTCGATCCATTTGCCCATTTCATCACCTTCCTATCCCTATTCTTGCCTGAATTGGCGCGCGTATTCGACCCATACCGTATTTTTCCTTTTCAGCAAGGGGTGTTTGGTGTATAATAAACGCATGACATGGGGGAGGTTGGCCGATGCGAATCGGGATACTGGGCGGAACGTTTGATCCGCCGCACAACGCGCACATCGCGCTCGCAGATGCCGCGCACACGGCGCTTTCGCTCGATCGTCTGCTCGTCGTTCCGTCCGGCGATCCGCCCTACAAAAAATGCGGGGCGGCTGCGTTCGACAGGCTCGCGATGGTATGTGCGGCGTTTCGCGGCGTGGACGGCGCGGCCGTTTCGGAAATTGAGATTTCCCGGACGGGCGCGAGCTATGCCGTCGACACGGTTCGCGCATTGCGTGCGGCGTTTCCCGGCGCGGAATTTGTGTATCTCCTCGGCGCGGACGCAATGGGGCGGTTGCCCGACTGGGTGGGCTTTGACGAATTGCGGAACCTGTGCGGGTTTGCCTATGCTGCGCGCGGCGGTGAAACCGTCGACGTGCCGGTGCCCGCCGTGCGGATCGACGCTGCGCTTCCCGAACTTTCGTCCTCAGAGGTTCGCGCATTGATTGCAAATGGGCAGGACGTGCTGGGAAGCGTGCCCGCAGCCGTCGCCGACTATATTTCCGCGCGGGGACTGTACATTGCCGATCGTCCGGAGGACGAGCTGATTGCGGATCTACAGACGCGCCTGAGTCCGCGGCGGTTTCAGCATTCGCTTGGCGTGCGGGATGAGGCGACGGCGCTTGCCGCGAACAACGGAATTGCGCCCGGAAAAGCGCGGATTGCGGGGCTTTTGCACGATTGTGCGAAGTACCTGACCGACGCGGAATCGATGGCATTTGCGGATGAGGCAGGAGCGGACGCGGACGAAAGGGCGAACCCGCGCGTATTGCATGCGCCCATCGGCGCGTTGTTTGCCAAGACGCGTTACGGCGTGCGCGACAGGGAAGTGCTGCGGGCGATTCGGCGGCATACGGTCGGCGGGCCGGAAATGACGTTACTCGACATGATTGTGTATGTTGCGGATTATATCGAGCCAAACCGCAAAGCCCTGGCGGGACTTGATGAAGTGCGCGCGCTTGCACACAGGGACATCAGGCGCGCGACCATCGAATGCGCGCGCATGACATGCGAATACACGCAGGGACGCGGCAGGTGTACGCATCCCGCGACCGCGGAGATGATTTCAGAATTGGAAAATGGAGGAAATGCCAATGGATAAACAGAAGGAACTGGCGCTTATGATCGGAACGACCCTTTATGAGAAGGGCGCAAAGGACATTCAGATTCTGCGCGTGGATCATCTGACCACGATTGCCGACTATTTTGTGATCGCGACAGGACGAAATGCCCAGGCTGTGCGCGCGCTCGCGGAAGACGTGCAGGATAAAATGACCGAAAAGGGAATTGAGCCGCGCCGTCGGGAGGGATTGAATGAATCTCGCTGGGTCGTGCTCGACTTTGCATCCGTGATTTTGCACGTGTTCCATCCGGAGGAGCGCGAATATTATAACATCGAGCGCCTCTGGCTCGACGGTACGAATCTGGTCGAATTTAAACCCGAAAAGAGCATGGCATAGGCTGCGGTCTAAAAGCTGTGTGGGGCGGTAAACCCCTTGCGGAATATGCGGATTTTGCAAGGCGGGATCAGGAGAGCGACAACGCTCTCCTTTTTTGACCTCTTTTTGCAAATTTTGAAGAAAGTATGAAATGAAGGTCGAAAAGTGGCATAAAATGTCTGGATGTGGTATAATGTGGCACACGTATTGGGAGGAGGTGGGCCCATGGAGATCGTTGAATTATCCGGCAACTACACGCATAACCTTGATCCCAAGGGTCGCGCCACGATTCCCGCTGCGTTGCGCCCGGCCTTCTCAGAGGGGTTCACGGTTGGCCTCAACAACGACTTCAACGCCATCGCGCTCTATCCGCCCGCGAAGTGGAGTGAGATTGGTCAGCGGCTTGACCGCATTCCGGATTCGGATGCGAAGGGCATGGCCTACGTCCGGCTCATCAAGGCGTTCTCCTTTCCGGGACAGACGCTCGACGGGCAGGGACGCGTGCTCATTCCGCAGGCGCTGCGCCAGCAGGCGGGTGTGGACAAGGCGATCCGCTTTGTGGGCGTCGGACGGTTCCTTGAGATTTGGGATGAGGAGCGGTTCATGCGGCAGTTTACGGCGGCACGCGAGAACGTGGAAAATCTCATGGAATATGTCAACGATCGCTACTTTGGCAACGGAACCTGATGGGAGGCAGTGGCGTGAGGCGGAAAAACGGGCACACGGCAATTCGAATCGCGCTGGGAGCGCTGCTCTTCGTCGGGCTTTTTATGCAAATTTGCATGTTGGCCGAAATCTCCGGAAAGAATAAGGAGATCGCCTCGGTGAACAAAGACATTCGCACGCTTTCCGCACAGAAGGACAATCTTGAACTGAAGATCGCCCAGTATGCGCAGCTTTCCCGCATTGAGGAGCGCGCGCTTGCGCTGGGTATGCAATGGCCCCAGGATGATCAACTGCGGGTCATTTCGCTTCCCTCGGAATACGCGGACCTGTCGGCGCATACGTCTGAAATGACCGGTTCTCGGTAGATTTCAGGCGAGGAGGGATGCGCTTGGTTCTGACAGGACCCTTGATCCGTCGCCGCCTCGCGTTGTCTATGGTCGTGTTTCTCTTGCTGTTTGTCGCGCTTTCCACGCGGCTCGCGTATTTGCAGGTTGTTTCGTCCGCAGATTTACAGCGCCGCGCGCAGGCGCAGTGGACAAGCGAAAGTGTGATTTCACCCGCGCGCGGTGAGATTACCGACCGAAGTGGCAATGTACTCGCGATCAGCGCGACCGCGTACACCGCATCCGTAAACCCACGTCAGGTGGCGGATGCCGGCACGCTGGGCGCGATTTTATCGCCAATTCTTGGAATTGACCAAGAAACCATTGCCAAAAAGGCTTCTGATACGTCTAAATCATCAGTGATCATCAAGCGCCAGCTGACGCGCGAAACCGCGCAACAGCTGAAGGTGATGCTCGCGGAGCACAAAGCGGCGAAATCAAAGGCGCTAGACGGGTTGGTGCTCGAGGAGGACAGCCAGCGGTTTTACCCCTATGGCGCGTTCGCCAGTCAGTTGATCGGCATCACGACCATCGACGGCATCGGGCAATCCGGCATCGAGCTATCCCTGAACGACTATCTGTCCGGAAAGAGCGGCAAGGTGCTGGGCGAGATCGACGGCAAGGGCCGCGCGCTCGGCTACGGGGAAACCGAGTATGTGGCGGCGGTGGACGGCTCCGATGTGGAGCTCACCATCGACGCGACGATACAGGGCTTTTGCGAAAAAGCGGCGCGCGAGGCGCTCGAGGTGAACCGTGCGGAGGGCATTCGCATCATCGTCATGAACCCGCAGACGGGCGAGATTCTGGGCATGGTCAACAAGCCCGATTTTGACCTCAACGATCCGCCGCGCGACGATGTCGACAGCCTGAACGAGCTGATGCGAAACCGCACCGTGACGGACGCCTACGAGCCGGGATCGACCTTTAAGGTTGTGACGATTTCCTCGGCGCTGGACGCGGGACTGACGAATGTCAACGAGGGATTCTACTGCTCCGGCTCCCTCTACGTGGAGGGCGGCAAGATTCGCTGTTGGGGAAACCCACACGGGGCGGAGACGCTTACGCAGGCGCTTGGCAATTCCTGCAACCCGGTGTTTGCAGAACTTGGACTCCGGCTCGGATCGGACACGTTTTATAAGTACCTTGACGCCTTTGGAATCGGGACCGTAACGGGCGTCGATATTTCAGGCGAAGCCAGCGGCATCGTGATTGCGCAGTCCGCAGTCAAGCGTGGCGACCTTGCGCGCATGGGATTTGGGCAGTCGATCGCGGTGACGCCGCTCCAGCTTCTGACTGCGGAATGCGCGGCGGTGAACGGCGGATACCTTCTCAAGCCCTATGTGGTCAAAAAGATCACGAGCCCGGACGGAGAAGTCATCGAGGAAGGGGCGCGCACGGTCTTATCCCAGCCCATCTCGGAGAAAACAAGCGCCACGGTGCACAAACTCCTGACTTACGTGGTCGAGCAGGGCGGCGGAAAGAACGCCCGCATCGAGGGGTACTCGGTCGGGGGAAAAACAGGCACCGCGCAGGTCTATATCGACGGACAGGTTTCGCACGATGTGCACATCGGTTCGTTTATCGGATTTGCGCCGATGGAGAATCCGACCCTTGCGGTCATGGTGGTTGTTGACCGCGCGGCCGTGGGTGTGGACTTCGGATCGGTAACTGCCGCGCCCTACGCAAAATCCATTCTCGAACAGGCGCTCGTCTATCTCGGCTATCCCAAAGACGAGGGCGAGGAGACGGTGCCGGAGGTTGAAGTGCCCGATGTGACGGGCATGGAAGTCTCCGAAGCTATCAAGACCGTAAAAGGTGCGGGGCTTGATTACGTGCTGGATGGTTCCGGCGCCTATGTCAAAGGTCAGCTGCCCGCAGCGGGCGCCGGAATGGCTGAGGGTTCCTTGGTCATGCTATATGTCGATGGGGCGACGCCGAATGCGGAGTATGTGAACGTCCCGGATGTGACGGGGCTTTCCGTGGTAGAGGCAAATCGGCTCATTCGATCTTACGGACTCGAAATGACGATTTCCGGAAGTGGGATTGCCATCTCGCAGACGCCGACCGCGGGAGAAGCGGTCATGCCGACGACGAACATAGAGGTGCTCTTTGCGCCGCCGTGACGCAGCCCGGACGGAAGGCCTGTTTCCAGGGGAAATGGGCCGCGCCGTTCGAATGAATACTTACAGGGGGATTTGTCCAATGAAGCTCAACGCGCTTGCCAAAGATTTGCCGGGCCTTCAGGGGTTGACGGGCGATGGAAATAGGGAGATCACGGATCTTTGCATCGATTCGCGCAAGGCTGAGCCGGGCGCGCTGTTCTTCTGCACGCCGGGTCTCAAAATGGACGCACATGACTTTGCGCCGCAGGCGATTAAGAATGGGGCGGTTGCGCTGGTTGTCGAGCGGACGCTCGACATCGACTGCCCACAGGTGCTGGTCGAAAGCGTGCGGGAAGCGACGGCGGTCATCGCCGGGCGCTTTTACGGGCATCCGTCCGAGAAGCTCACCATGATCGGTATTACGGGGACCAAGGGCAAGACGACGTCGAGTTATCTCATCAAATCCATCCTTGAGCAGGCGGGGTTTAAGACCGGGCTGATCGGAACCGTGGGGAGCATGATCGGCAGCGAGATCATTCCCACGCACCTGACGACGCCGGATCCCCTGGAGGTACAGAAGCTCCTTGCGCGCATGGTGGCAGAGGATGTGACGCATGTGGTGATGGAGGTCTCGGCGCACGCGCTGGCAATGGACAGGCTCGTGGGCATTCGCTATCAGGTGGGTGCGTTTACGAATTTCAGCCAGGATCACATCGATCTTTTTGGCGACATGGACGCGTACTTCAAGGCGAAGATGCTGTTTTTCCGTTCGGAGATGACGGAAAAGATCGTCTACAATGTCGACGATGACCGGGTTGGCGATGCGCTGCAGGCGCTCGGGCGGCCCGCGATCAAGATCGGCATCCGGGAACCCGCGGACGTATATGCCAACGACATTGAAATCGGCGAACGCGGCTGCTCGTTCATGCTAACCCGGCACAAGCATTTTCGAATCCAGATTGCGCTCAAGCTTGCGGGCATTTTCAACGTCTACAACGCGCTTCTGGCAGCGGGAGTCGCCAGCGCGTTGGGCATTGAGCCGGACGCCATCCGCCGCGGACTCGAGGCGGTGCGCAACGTGCCGGGGCGCATCGAGCTGCTCGACACGGAGACGCCCTATCGCGTGATCCTCGATTACGCGCATTCGCCGGACGCGCTGGAGAACATTCTTTCCGCGCTGCGCGCGACGACGAAGGGGCGGATGATCGCTCTTTTTGGCTGCGGGGGCGACCGGGACAAGGGAAAAAGGCCCATCATGGGCGAAATCGCGGGCGAGCTTGCGGACTACTGTATCCTGACCAGCGACAATCCGCGCAACGAGGAGCCGATGGAGATTCTGGCGGAGATTGAAGAAGGAATTCGGCCGACGGGGTGCGAATATATCGTAATTGAGAACCGCCGCGCGGCGATCCGGCACGCGCTTGATATTGCGCAACCGGGCGACGTCGTCGTTCTGGCGGGAAAGGGACACGAGACGTATCAGGAGATCAAGGGGGTCAAACATCCCTTTGATGAAAAAATCGTGGTGGCGGAGTTGCTCGCGTCCCGGTAAAATGGGAGGAAACAGAAGATGCAAAGGCTGATTTGGACGATACTGGCGGCATTTGTGATGGCAATCGTATTCGGGCCCATCGTGATCCCCTGGCTGAAACGGATGAAATTCGGCCAGACGATTTACGATCTTGGGCCCGCGTCGCACAAAAAGAAACAGGGAATCCCCACAATGGGCGGCGTGATCTTCGCGGTGCCCGCAATTGCGGCTTCCGTCGCGCTCTCATATGGGAACGCGCGGTTTGATTTTTTGCTGATCCTGCTCGCCTGTGCGGTGGGCTTTGGGCTGATCGGCTTTATCGACGATCTCATCAAGGTGAAAAAGAAGCGGTCGCTTGGCCTCACACCGAAGCAGAAACTTGCGCCGCAGATCCTCATCTCGATTGCGATTTCGTACTGGGCGTTTACCAATCCGGCGATCGGTTCCGCGCTGATCGTGCCGTTTACCTCGATTGAACTGCAACTGGGCTGGTGGTACATACCGGTCATGACGTTTGTCCTCGTGGCGACTGTCAATTCCGCGAATCTGATGGACGGTGTGGACGGTTTGCTCGGCGGGTGTGCGATGATCGATTTTGCGACCATGGCGCTCATCTGCGTCTCGCTTGCAAGCGCGGACGGATCGATGAACCTTTTGAACACCGCCATATTTTCCGGCGCGATGGCAGGTTCGCTTCTGGGTTATCTGAGGTTTAACTCGTACCCGGCGGGCGTAATCATGGGGGATATCGGCTCGTTCTTCGTCGGCGGCGCGCTGGTGGGCATTGCGCTTGTGACGCGGTACGCGCTTCTTTTGCCGATCGTGGCGCTTCCGCTGCTGGTCACCACCCTTTCCGACCTCATCCAGTTCAGTTATTTTAAGATTTCGCACGGCAAGCGCGTGTTCCGCATGGCGCCTCTGCATCATCACTTCGAGCTGGGCGGCATGCCGGAGACGCGCATCGTGACGCTCTATTATACCGTCACCGCGCTTCTGTGTCTGCTGGCGCTGCTGGGATTTGTGGGTTAACGACATGATGCGAACGATCCGCGTGTTTCAGGTCGATGCCTTTACCAGGGAGATGTTTGCCGGGAATCCGGCGGGCGTTGTGCTGGATGCGGATGGTCTGACGGAAGACATGATGCAAAAGATTGCCCGGGAAATGAACGATTCGGAGACTGCGTTTCTTTTCGGCGGCGGTGCGGGGTACGACGTGCATGTACGGTTTTTTACGCCGACGCGCGAGGTGCCGATCTGTGGGCACGCCACCATTGCGGCGCATTATGTACGCGCAAAGACCATGGAGATGGGGAGCACACGGGTTCTGCAAAAGACCGGCGCGGGCATATTGCCGGTCGATATTACATATGAAGAAGGCGACTACCGAATCGCGATGACGCAGGGACGCATTGAGATCGGCGCTCCCCTGCCGGGGGACATTGTCGGCAGGATCGCAGACGCATTGGGGATCGGCGCACAGGGGCTTGACGGGCGCTATCCCGTCGCGATCGCCTCAACGGGGCATTCCAAGGTTCTGGTCGCGTTAAACGACGCATCTCAACTCAATCGACTCGCGCCGGATGAGACGGCGCTTTCTCGCTTGAGCGGGGAAATTGGCTGCAACGGCTATTACGCATATACGCTGCATCCGGGGAGAGAAGCACTGGTCCATGGAAGGATGTTTGCGCCGGCAATCGGCATCGCTGAGGATCCCGTGACGGGAAATGCGAACGGTCCGCTCGGCGCGTATCTGGTCCATTGCGGGATTGGAGCTGCGAAAGACGGCATTTTTGCGTATACGGCTTTGCAGGGAGAAGCGATGAAGAGACCTGGGCGCATGCGGGTCGAGGTGGAAGTCAAAAACGGCGACCCGATCGGCGTGCGCATCGTCGGCGAAGCGGTCGTCGCGTTTTCGACCGAGCTGGAGATAAGGATGTGATTGGATGAAGATCGAACGGGCGCTTGTCGTCGGCATGGCCAGAAGCGGTATCGCCGCGGTCAAACTGCTGCGTGCGCGCGGCGCGCAGGCAGTCGTAAGCGACAAAAAGACGCGCGCCGAATTGGGCGACATACTATCTGAAATTGATGTGCTGGGCGTGGAGTTCCGACTCGGTGAGGATCCCGTGGAGCTGCTCGCGGGCTGCGACGCATTGATCATCAGTCCAGGTGTTCCCGTGACGGCGCCCGTCGTCGAAAAGGCGCGGGAAATGGGCATCGAGGTCATGGGCGAACTCGAATATGCGTACCGCGAATCCTGTGGCACGCTTTTGGCCATTACAGGTACGAACGGGAAGACGACCACGACGTCGCTTCTGGGTGAAATTTTTAAAAATGCAGGGCGGCGCGTCCACGTGGTCGGAAACATCGGCGACCCGTATGCCGGCGCGGTGCCCGAAATGCTCGCGAGCGACGTAACGGTGTGCGAGGTTTCCTCCTTCCAGCTCGAGACCGTGAAGGAGTTTCATCCGCAGGTAGCGGCGATTTTGAACATCTCGGAGGATCACCTGAATCGCCACGGCGACATGGAAACCTACATCGCAATGAAAAAGCGCATCTTCCAGAATATGGTTGGAACGGACAGTGTGGTTCTCAATTATGACGATCCCGAGACGCGCGCGATGCTCGCGGACGTGAAGTGCCGGGTCATCTGGTTTTCCGCATTGGGCGGCGTGCCCTACGGCGCGTTTGTGCGCGACGGGCTGATCGTCTACGGTTCCGAGAATTCGCTGGTGCCCGTATGTCCCGTGCAGGATCTTCTGATCCTGGGACGGCACAATCTTGCAAACGCGCTGGCGGCGACCGCGATGGCCATGGCGTCAGGGATTCCCGCGCCCGTGATCCGGCATACGCTCAAAAGGTTCCAGACCGGCGAACACCGCACCGAGTTCACGCGGGAGGTGAGTGGCGTGCGGTTTTACAACGATTCCAAGGGCACGAACATCGATTCCACCATTCAGGCCGTGCGCGCCATGGACCGTCCGACGGTCATGATTGCGGGCGGGTATGACAAACACACGGACTTTCTGCCGATGGCGGGTGAGATCGTGAAATCGAACATCGAGGCGGTCGTCCTGATCGGCGCGACGGCGAATCAGATCGCGGAAGCGCTCGACAAGGCAGGGTTCACCGATTACGAGCACTGTGGGTTCGACTTTGAGACCGCAATTGCGCGTGCATACGAGCGTGCGCAGGACGGCGGGAGTGTTCTGCTGTCGCCTGCATGTGCCAGTTTTGATATGTTCTCGGATTATGAGGCGCGTGGGCGCGAATTTAAGCGGATCGTAAAGGATCTGGAGCCGAAGAGACCCTGATCCGCGCGGGAGAGGCGCGCCCGGTTGACCGGGGCGTTCTGATCTCGTTCGTCTTGCTCCTTTTGACCGGACTGATCGTGCTCTTTGCCGCCAGTTATTACAACGCACAGGACAAGGGCAGCGCGCTTTCCGAGGTGTATTCCCAGCTCATGGGGATCGGCGTGGGCGCGTGCGGCATGCTGATCGTGATGCGCGTCGATTACCGCATTCTCGCCAAGCCGATGGTGAGCGGTGCGCTGGTGATTGTGAGCGTCTTGCTGTTGGCGCTCGTTGCCGTGCCGGGGATTGGCACGTACATAAACGGGTCGCGGCGGTGGCTGGTCATCGGCCCTTTGAGTTTTCAGCCGTCCGAACTTGCGAAATATGCGGTCATCCTGTTTCTGGCACGGGCACTTTCGACGGGCACGCGCGATGTGAAGCGGGTTGTCCGGACCATTGCACCGTTGATGCTTGTTCCAGCGATGATGTTCTTTTTGATTCTCATGCAGCCGAACCTTTCCACCGCGGGCAGTATCCTGATCGTGTCCGTGGTGATGGTCTTGCTGGCGGGTGCGCGCTGGCTTCATCTGGGATTGCTCGGTGCGGCGGGCGCGGCGCTCGGTACCTTTTACGCGCTCTCCGAGGCGTACAGGCGCGCGCGGCTTTTCTCGTTCACGCACCCGTTTGACTTTCTCACCAATGAAGGCTATCAACTCTCGCAATCGTTGATGGCGTTTGGGTCCGGCGGCCTTTTCGGCATGGGACTTGGCATGGGGCGGCAGAAGTACGCATTTTTGCCGTATCCGGAGTCGGACTTTATCTTTGCCGTGGTGGGCGAGGACATGGGGCTTGTGGGCTGCATGGGGGTTTTAGTGCTCTTTGCGGCGTTCGTGTTTTTCGGGTTGCGCGTGGCGATTCGCTGCCGCGACCGCTTTGGCAGTCTGCTTGCGGGCGGGATTACCGCGATGATCGGCGTGCAGTGCGTGATGAACATCGCGGTCGTAACGGGGATGATGCCGACGACCGGTTTACCTCTCCCGTTTTTCAGTTCGGGCGGCACGTCGATCGCCATCGCCATGGCGGCGGTCGCGATTGTATTGAACATTTCCCGTGCAGTGGAGGAAATATGAACGCGCGGACTTGCACCCGCGCAGGCGGTTTACCATAGCATAAATGTGAAAGGGAATCCAACGTATGCTGTGGGGGTTTGCGCGATGTTTGTGTTTCAAATTAGAGGCAAAGCGGCACTCGCCGGGAGTGCGAAGATCGGCTGCGCGAAAAACGCGGTTCTGCCGATCCTCGCGGCGAGCCTACTATCAAAGGATCCCGTCACGATTCGCGAATGCCCACGGTTATCGGACATCGAAAACATGCTCGCGATTTTGGAAATGCTCGGCTGCGGCGTCACGCGCATGGGCGCCGACGTCACGGTCGATCCGGCGCGCGCGTATAGTTGGGATATGCCTGACAGCCTTTCAAAGCGCATCCGTTCGTCTATTTTTATGCTTGGTCCGCTGATCGGGCGCTTTCGCCATGCCTGTGTGACCTATCCCGGCGGATGCGAGATCGGCCTTCGACCCATCGATTTGCACCTGAAGGGGCTGCGTGCGCTTGGTGTTGTGATCCATGAGGAGCATGGGCGGATTTACTGCGACGGCGAAAATCTCAAAGGTGGGGATGTCCACCTTGACTTTCCGTCTGTCGGTGCGACCGAGAACGTCATGATGGCCGCAGTACTGGCGAATGGGCGCACCACAATACATAATGCGGCGCGCGAACCTGAAATACGTGATTTGCAGGATTTTATTAACGCGATGGGCGGAATCGTGCGCGGCGGCGGCAGCGATACGATCGTCATTGATGGGGTGGAGGGGCTGCACGGCACGTGCTATCGGCCCATTCCGGATCGGATCGTCGCGGGAACGCTGCTCGCGGCCTGCGCGGCGACGCGCGGCGAGATCACGATTGAAAACGCGGCGAGTGCGCATCTGGGCGCCGTGATCGACAAACTCCGCGGCTGCGGTTGCGAATTGGACATTGCGGGCGAGAGCATGCACATGCGCGCTTCCGGGCGGCTTCGGCCGATTGAGATTTCCACACAGGCATATCCCGGGTTTCCGACCGATCTGCAGGCGCAGTTTATGGCGCTCGCCTGCACGCTGGACGGCGCGAGCATGATCGTTGAGAATATGTTCGAGAGCCGCTTTCAGCACGCGACGCAGCTGGTGCGGATGGGCGCGGATCTTTTTGTCAGCAACCGGCTGGCGGTTGTACGCGGCGCGCGGCTGACCGGCGCGCGCGTGAAGGCGAATGATTTGCGCGGCGGCGCGGCCCTCGTGATTGCGGGGCTTGCCGCGGAAGGGACGACCGAGGTCTCGGATATTGAGATGATCGACCGGGGATACGAGAGATTTGAGGACATGATTTCCGCGCTCGGCGGGGATGTTGTCCGGATAGAGGCGACGGAGGCATAAATGCGAAAGGGATTCGGCGTTCTCGTTTTTTTGCTGCTTGCGGGTGCGGTCTGGCTTTTTCTGGACCGCAGCGTATTCGTGATCAAAGATGTTGAGATCGCGTGCGACCAAACGGTCGATCGGGAGAGCGTGATTCGCGTGTCCGGCATTGAGATGGGCGCGCGCATGCGTGCGCTCAATCCGGTTCAGGTGGCACGCGCGACCGAATCGACGGGTGAATACGCATTTATATCGGTCGAGCGACAATATCCTTCGGCTGTCCGCCTCACGATCCGCAAGCGGGTTCCCGCTGCCATGGCGGAAGCGGGCGGCCTCATCGTCGTGATGGATGAGGACGGTTACGTCATGTCCGCGACGCCGGAAGTACCGGACGCGACGACCGTCTATGTGACAGGGCTTGACATCGGCACGTACGAGATTGGCAGCCGCGTTTCCGCGGATGAGGACAGGCTGACCGCCATGACGGCGGTGATCGACGCCTTGACCGCTCAGAACGCCGGCACCTATGCCTCTGAGGTCAATGTGAGCGACGTAAATCGCCTGTATATTTATTCGCGTACGGGCATTTACGTGGCACTTGGGGACGAAAATGAGATGGACCAGAAGATCGTGCTCATGAAATATGTGCTGCAGGATCTTGAATCGAGGGGCGAGACGTCGGGAAGACTGGATGTGTCTTCAGGCGACAAGGCGGATTTTGACGGCGGCTGACATGTGACTAAGAAGCGCCGACAATTTGAAACTATTTTGAAATATTCAGAAATGAGGCTGTTTTTACGGTTTCATGTTTGCACTTTGTCGGCTCAATCTGTATAATAACAATGAGTATCGGGGTACTATGCAGATTTGATACTTGCGAGGCGGTATGGCAGAAAGATGAAGAGGCAGATTGCCGCGATAGATTTCGGCACATCCAAGATCGTATCGATCGTCGCCCAGTCGGGCGGCATCAGTCGATTGGATATCATCGGCTCCGGCACCGTGCCCTACGCGGGGTATTCGGATGGCGACTGGAACGAGCCCGAGGCGCTGATTGAGGCGGTTCAGGATTCCGTGAAAGCTGCGGAGCTGGAGGCGAATTCAAAGATTCGCGAAATATACGTGGGCGTTCCAGGCGATTTTGTCCACGTGGCAACGGGCGAGGCGGAGATCGAGCTCACCGGCCCAATCACCGAGGATGAGATCAACCGTGTTCAGGATCTTGTTGCGGACAAGCTGCGCGTGGTGGAAAAGGGCGGATACGTGTTGCACCGTTCGCCCGCGTGGTTTTCGATTGATGACGGGAAAAAGACCATGGAGCCCATGGGCGCGACCGGATCGCGGCTGCGCGCGCGGGTGTCCTTCATGATTGCGGATCCCGTTTTCGTGGACGACGCGGCGGAATTGATGGGCGCGATGGACATCACGGTCATCGGCTTTTTGTCGCCGATGCTGGGTGCGTGTCTGCTGCTCCTGTCCCTGGAGGACAGGGATCGGGTGGCAATGCTTGTGGACGTCGGCTATCTGACGACGGAGGTCGCGGTCGTCGAAGGCGATGCGATTGTGTACCATGCGATGCTGAAAACCGGCGGCGGCTACATGGCGGCGGCGCTTGCAGAAGGATTGAAAATTCCAATGCGCATGGCGGAGCAAGTAAAACGGGCATACCTTTTTAACCCCGACGAGTTCGATCAGGATAATTTCTACTCCGCTTATGATGAGAACGATCAGCGGTTCGACTTCCCGCGCAATGGCGTTACGCGCCATATGGAGGAGTCGATGGACGAATTATGCGATTTGATCGACAAGACGCTGAAAAACGACGCGGCGCAGTACTTCGGCCCCCGGTCGCAGTTTTATCTGACCGGCGGCGGAATCGCACTGATGCGCGGCGGGCGCGAATATCTGGCGGCACGAATCGGGCGTCCCGTCAAGGTACCGGTGCAAAAAACGGCGAAGCTGAACAACCCGGTCTATGCTTCCGCGCTGGGGCTTACGAGCCTGATCTTCGATTCCATCGAACAGCAGGATGCCGGCGAACCGGGACTGAGCAAAAAGATTGCCGGATTGTTCAAAAGAGGATAACGACTACGCGAAATAACGCAGGACGAGGGGGATGCTTGTGCTCGAATTCGAAATGGAGCAGAATAACTTCGCTTCTATTAAGGTGATTGGCGTCGGTGGCGCCGGCACAAACGCGGTTAACTGCATGGTTGAGTCGGGATTGCAGGGCGTGGATTTCATCGCCGTCAACACCGACAAGCAGGCGCTGGCGCTGTCACAGGCGGTCACAAAGGTGCAGATTGGCGAGAAGCTCACAAAGGGCCTCGGCGCGGGCGCAAATCCCGACGTCGGCCAGAAGGCCGCCGAAGAAAACCGCGAGGAAATCTCGAAGCTCGTGAAGGGCTCTGACCTCGTGTTCATCACCTGCGGCATGGGCGGCGGAACCGGAACCGGTGCGGCACCCGTGATCGCGGAGATCGCGCGCGAGATGGGCATTCTCACGATCGGTGTGGTTTCCAAGCCCTTCATGTTTGAGGGCAAGCCGCGCATGCGCAACGCAGAGGCGGGCATTTCCAGACTGAAGGCGCACGTGGACACGCTGGTGGTCGTTCCTAATGATCGACTTTTGAGCGTCGTAACCAAATCCACCTCCATGCGCGACGCGTTCCGAATCGCGGACGATACGCTGCGGCAGGGCATCCAGGGCATTTCCGACCTGATTGCGGTGCCGTCGCTGATCAATCTCGACTTTGCGGACGTGCGTACCATCATGGAAGCGCGCGGACTCGCGCACATGGGCATTGGCATCGGTAAGGGCGAGGATCGCATGGTCGCGGCTGCGAAGCAGGCGATTTTGAGTCCGATGCTGGAGACGTCCATCGACGGCGCGCGTGCGGTGCTCATCAACATCACCGGCGGCCCGGACACCTCCATCATCGACATCAACGAGGCCGCGATGATTATCACCCAGGAGGCCGATCCGGAGGCGAACATCATCTTTGGTGCCGGCATTGACGAGAATATGAAGGACGAGGTGCGCATCACCGTCATTGCGACGGGCTTTGAGGCGCCCGTGCCCAAGGAAGAACAGAAGGCCGCTGTAAAAAAGGCCGAGGCGCGCGCCGAGCAGAGTGCGCCCGAAGAGGAAGCGCCCAAGGCGACCCGTTCGCGCCTCCTGTCCGACGACGAGGCGGAAGTGCCGCCGCTCTTTGAGAGAAGGCAGGCGCGTCCCGCGCGTGAAGAGGAAGGAACGGGCGACCGTCCTGCGCCGCGCCAGCGCGTCTATCAGGACGAGGAACGTTCTACCCGGCAGCGCAGGGGATTTACCCCCGACGTGCCAAGCTTCCTGCGCAGGAAGGACTGATCAATCGCAGCTTGAAGGCGATCTGCCTTCTGCCCGGCAGATGACGGCAACAGCATCGGGGCAAGCCATAAAATCCGAATCCCAATATCATGTGTGTGGTATTGGGATTCTTGCTAGGAGTGGGATGATGAAAAAACTGGCTGTGATTGGGTCGGTTAATATGGATATGGTGGTCAGGGTTGACCATTTCCCGGTGCCGGGGGAGACGCGCACGGGGGACAGCTTCCGCGTCGTGCCCGGCGGCAAGGGCGCGAATCAGGCGGTGGCGCTCGGACGGCTTGGCGCCGACGTCTGGATGGCAGGCATGGTGGGCGACGATGCTTCCGGCGAAGCATATCTCAAGAATTTTAGGGAAAATGGCGTTGGCGTTGGTGCGCTGGGAATTGCATCCGGCGAGACGACGGGCACGGCGGTGATCGAGGTCGAACGGGGCGGCGAGAACCACATCATCATCGTTCCGGGTGCGAATGCACTGTGTGACGACGATTGGCTGCAGGTGACGCTTCCGCGGATCATGGATCGGGATATCTTCCTTTTCCAACTCGAGATTCCGCACCAGACGGTTTTTCAGGCGATGCGAATCCTGAAGCAGTCTGGGAAGACGGTGATCCTCGATCCCGCCCCCGCATGCCCGCTGCCCGATGAAATTTTCCCTTACGTTGATTATATAACGCCCAATGAAACGGAACTCGCGGCCATCACGGCCGGTATTCCAGGCAACCCGGAGGCGCGGATGCATGCGTTGCGGGGGAAAGGTGTGGGCGCGGTCATTGCAAAAAGCGGCGCGGATGGCGCGTACATGCTCTCTGCAGAGGGGTTCAGATACGCGCGGGGATATCAAGTGAAGCCCGTCGACACGACAGCCGCAGGGGATACGTTCAACGCCGGCTTTGCGTACGGATTGGCGACCGGAATGGGGATTTACGACGCGGTGGCATTTGGAAATGCGGCGGCGGCGATTTCAGTCACCGCGCCCGGCGCGCAGGGCGGGATGCCGACGCGCGATGCAGTTGAGAAATTCATGAGGGGGAAATGAGCATGGCGTTTACCTACAGAATTGCGACCGAGGCGGATAGGGACAAGTACATCGACTTTGCGAACCTCGTGTTCAGCATGGCTCATGTGCCGCACGATTTTAAGGCGCTTCTCCCAAAGGTGTACGGCGATGGCAAAATGACCGCGCAGATGCAGAATCTGGCGCTCGACGACACCGGCAACGTGCGGGGACTGGTGGCGGTGATGCCGGGAGAGATGACCGTTCTGGATGAGACGATCAAGACGGGCTATGTGGGAACCGTGTCCGTGCATCCCTATGCGCGCGGAGAGGGGCATATGAAAAAACTCATGCACATGGCAATGGACGGCATGCGTGCGAGCGGCTGCGATATGGCGATGCTCGGTGGACAGCGGCAGCGGTACGAGTACTTCGGGTTCACCTCCGGCGGCATCTCGATGACATACACGGTCGAGAAGGCGAACGTGCGGCATGCCCTTTCGGGCGTGGATGTGAGCGAGGTTGAACTGCGGGAGATTGGAGCGGGGGATCGTGAAGTCATTGCGGACGCATGCGCGCTGCATGCCCAAAAGCCATGCCGTGGCGCGCGCACGCCCGAGACTTTTCACGAGATTGCATCCAGCTGGTTATCGAAGCCGATGGCGATTTTCAAGAACTGGGTTTTTGTCGGCTATTTGATCATCGGCGCGTATGGAGATTCGCGTTCGATCTCGGAATTTGTTTTGGCAGATGAAGCGCTGGCCGGTGCGGTTGTGAAAAAGCTCTTTGAACAAAAGGGTCTCGAGAGCTGCAAGATTGCATGTGCTGCATTTGACCTGGGATTGCGGCGTGTGCTTTCCCGTTTTTGCGAAGATTCCTCCGTCCACGATTGTGAGCAGCTTGCGATCTTTCACTTTCCGAAGGTGATCGGCGCGTTTTTGAAGCTCAAGGCGTCCTATGATCGTTTGGAGGACGGTGTGCGCAGCTTTGTGATTGACAGGCAGCCGCTCACGATTTCCGTCAAGGGGAACGAGGTGGCCGTGACGGCAGAAGCGCCGGACGGTGCTTTACAGCTCACCGCGATGGATGCGCAGTTCCTCTTTTTTGGCCGGGACGGTCAGCTTTACGGCGAGTCCCTGCCCATGGGCTGGGGACAACTGCCGCTGTATCTCGATTCTGCGGATCACTTTTAGGGGGAGTACCGAGGGCACGCCCCGGCTCCAGGCGGTGCGGAAGTTCGTTGAACAGGTAAATTCATCGCCCCGGGGGTTCACCCCCGGGGCGACGACGCATCAATGCGGGTCATATAGAATCAGTTCTCCTGTTCGCTGTACAGAAGTGCCCCAAAGTAGGTAACGGTGTCCTTGCCGTTGATGTAATTGATCCCTGCGGCCTTGGCGAGCAGGCTGACGAGGATGCCAAAGGCCTCGACGGAGGGATGGAGCCTGTCCGGGAATCGGCAGGGTGTGTCGGGATAGGTGCAGGTTTCGCAGCGCGGACAACCCTCGTTCGAAAGCAGAAGGAAATCGGAAATCCGCCCGGTGAGGAAGTCCGCAAGTTTGTCGCATGTTTCAGCAAAGTCCGCGTGCCCGGCCACCATGCCTTCGTAGTCGAAGCTGTCCTCTAGGTCGTACTTCTTGGTGAGGACGAGCATGTGCGTATATTGGAGGCAGCGGTCGCGGCATTCCTCAAAGGTGCCGACGCCGGGGGGACAGGCCCAGGATGTGCCATACTTGCGGCATGTGTTTTTTTCGCAGTACATGCGCACATCGGGGTGGAAGGGAATTTCGGACGTCTCGACGACGCCAAACTCAAAAAAACCGAGCGTCGAAAGCTCCGCGGGGGAAATGGGCCATTCGTTCATAGCATCAACCCCGCCAGTTCAAAGCCTGCCTTGATCATGTGATCGGGGAGTTGGTTAAACATGGTGTTGATCGATTCGTAGTTATAAAAGCGCATGATGGTTTCTGCGAACATGGGCGCGACGGAGATTGTTTTGAATTTTGCCTGCCCCACGATGTTCGGGTTATCGACGGTATCGGTTGAGAAGACGCGCTCAATGGGGCTGGCGTTTATCTTTTGTACGCCGCGTTCGGAGATGATGTTGTGTGAGAGCATGGCGAAAATGCGCTTGCAGCCATGTTTTTTGAGCACCTGGGCGAGGTTGCAGAGCGTGCCGCCAGAGATGGTGAAATCGTCGACGATGAGTGCGTTTTTCCCGGATACTTCGCCGATGAGGCCGAGCACTTCCGCATTCTCCGTGTGGTCATACCGCTCCTTGTCGCCAATCGCGATGGGGAGATCGAGCGCCGAGGAGAATTTGCGCGCCTGCTTGGCATAGCCGACATCGGGCGAGACGATGACCGTGTTATCGAGTTGGAGCCGATTGATGATTCCGGAGAGCATCGGCATGGCGTAGAGGTGATCCATGGGTTTTTTGAAAAACCCCTGTATCTGCTGCGCATGCAGGTCCATCGTCACAAAGCGATCCGCGCCCGCCAGTTCCATACACTCGGCGCACACGCGGGCGCGAATGGAAACGCGGGGTTCGTCCTTTTTGTCGCCCTTTGCATAGCCGAAGTAGGGCATGATGAGCGTGACATTCAGGGCGTTCGCACGCTTGAGGGCGTCCATCCAGAACAGGATTTCGACGAACTCGTTGTTCGAATGCATGCCGATGGGTTGCACCAGAAACACATCCCGGTCGCGCACGGATTCGTTGATGCGTACGAACGTGTTGCCTTCCGAGAAGGTGATGACCTCGGAGGATCCCACCTTGCGACCCATATAGCGGCACATGCGTTCCGCGAACACCTGCCCGCCGCTCCCCGCAAAAATCGATATGTTTGCGCTGTCAAACATTCCAGACACACTCCTTACCGGATTTTGCCGTTAGTAGTCCGTCCACAACAGAACCGCGTTTTCGGCGACCCCTTTCGTCCCTGGCTTTGTCGCTCTCCGCTTGACGTAGGGGAAAGTCCGCCCCTGACTGCTACGCCTGCGCTCCGGCTTCGCGCCAGGAACAAAAGTGTCGCGCCGAATTCCATCGCTTCTGTCATGGATGGAGTACTAGTAGTCCGCGCTCGGGTTTGGGGTAATGATAGGTTCCCGACTGTGCACCCCGACCCAGTAAATCGACGTGCCGGCCGAATACTTATCCTCGGTGATCATTTCGCGCGAGACCTCTGCGCCCGTGTTCCAATCGGAAAAGACGAGCCAGCCCTGACTCTGGCAGCCGTCCTTGCCCTTCTCAATGAGGGTTTCGTCATCCGTGTAGTAGGCATACTTGCCCGTTACGTCTTCGCGCAGTTCCTTGTTCGTGGCTGCGATTCCCTTTTTCGTGACGACGGAGATGAGCGTGATCCTGTATTCCGGACGGTTTCCATAGATGACGACGTAGGCCTTTTTATCGGTGACCTTCGTATAAATGTAAAGCGTGCGGCCGGTGTTATTTTGGAAGACAAAGTCCTTGTTGGGCCAACTGACGGTTGCGTCCATGCTTGGTTCTGCGTAGGAGACGGTCATGTTGTGCGGATGGCGTTCAACGATGTCGACCCCCGCCTGAATGACCGCGCAGTAGAGAGTGGTCGATGCCTGGCAACTGCCGCCGCCGACACCCATGACGACCGTGTTTCCGTCGTATTCTGGCGCCTGCTTGAAGCCGCGCTTCTCTGTGCGCTCGCCGACGACTGTGTTAAAGGAAATGGTGTCGCCGTTATAGACCGCAAGGCCGTTGAAATAGCGAAGGGCGAGATCGACATTGGTCTTGCGCGCAGGGGTGGAGGACGAAACGTCCGTCACGTAACTGCCGATGATCTCAAGTCCGCCGCTTGCCTCGTCGGAACTGATGGAGGGCTGTATGACGTTCACGGTGAGCGCCGTCTCACCCTGCCCGGTCTTGAGCAGATTGAGAATTTCATCGCGCGTCTGTTCGGCGTCGAGCGCCATGCCTTCCCTGGAGTCCGAGACGATGCGCGGCGCATCGACATCCAGTACGATTTGCGCGTCGACGGGCGCAGCATCGGTCACGGCCTGTATCTCGGCGATGAAATCGTCGAGTTTGTTTTCATCATATGTAAGATCCGAGATAAAGTCTCGCGGGCTATCCTGAAGGGCCTGGATTGCCTCGCGCCGATTGGAAAGACTACCGTAATGACCGGGATTCCAAGCAAGCTCAAGTTGGGTATCGATGTCGATTGCGGCGTCGATCGTCGCGGCGGTAAATGTCCAGGAATGGTCTTCGTATGTCAGGACATGTTCCTTGGTTGCCCAGCCCTGCTCAAGTTCGTCAAAGAGCGCCTTCGCCTGAGATTTGGTATATCCTTGCAAAGAGATGCCGTTGACGCTTACATTATAATATTTCTCCGGGCCGAAACCATACACAGAAACCCTTCGAATCAGCCAGAATGCAACGATCACGAGCACGACGGCCGCGATCAACCAGATGACACGCGGCTTTGTGCTGCGTCTGCGTCCGGCGAGTGTATGGTTTCTGGTTGGTTGTCGCCTTTGCACAGCGTGTACCTCCAAGTGGATGCTGGGTGATCGGCGCGGCGCGCGCCGGTCCAAATATTTGCGGGGATAGACATATTATAACACAGAATGCCCAATCTCAACTGACCGAAATGGGACGAATATGTGTAAAATAGTCATAAACAATTATCTTTACATCCAAAGCGCTTTAGATTAAAATACGAACATGGGGAGAAGGAGTTTTTGATGTTCGCACATGTGATTTGGGACTTTGACGGAACGCTTTTTGACACGTATCCTTCGATGGTTGACGCGCTAGCATATGCGCTCGAAAAGCGCGGCGACCTGGCTGACAAATCCGAAATTCTATCGCTTTTTAAAATTTCCGCCGGCGTTGCACTTTCGCATTATGGGGAAAAATATGAATGCGGCGAGGATTTCCTCGCGGATTATCGCGCGCGGCGCAGGGCCATTGAGTTGGATGCCAGCAAGCCATATCCGGATGCGGCGGCTCTCCTTCGTGAGATCACCGCGCGGGGTGGCTACAATTATATCTTCACGCACAGAGGCGACACACTTTTTCCAATGCTCGAACGGCACGGCATTCGGCCGCTCTTTCGGGAGTGCATCACCGCGCGCAGCGGTTTTCCCAGAAAGCCGGACCCCGCGGGCCTTCTGTATTTGCTGCAGAAGTACGCGATTCCCCAATGCGAGGCGTTGATGGTCGGGGATCGGCTGCTCGACATTCGTTCGGGACAGGCGGCAGGCATTGCGACGTGCGATTATTGGGATGGGACGGGGCCGCGCGTGGACGATGCGGATTATGTGGCAAAGGACTTTTCCGAAATGCGGACTATCCTATTTGGTTGAGAGGCGTCGCGCCTCTTTTTTTGTTTTTTGGGAAAGTTCCATGCGTTTTGATGCATGCATGTCTAAAAATCAACTGAAAAAACAGATATTGTATGCTATCTTACGGATTGAAATGTAAATGGATATTGAAGCCCGACCGTACATATTGTATGATGATAGACGAAGTGTGCATTGACGGCGCAGCGCCAAGGAGGTTCTTGTCGTGCGCACCGAGGATGAAATGAATTGATTTGGGGGAAAACCATGGGCTTTTTGTACGCGTTCGTCCTGAAACACAGGATGCTTGTGATTGTGCTGACTGTGATTCTGACGGCGATCTGTGGACTTATGTGGCTGCGCGTTGGGATTGATTATTCGCTGTCGGACTATTTGCCGGACGACGCGCCGTCTACGCAGGCGATTGAGAAGTTGGATGAAATTGCAGGCGCCGGGCTTCCGAACGCGAGCGTGTATCTGAAAAACGTAACGGTTGCGGAGGCACTTGAACGCAAGGCTAAGCTAAAGGCGACGCAGGGCGTGGAGGATGTTCTCTGGCTCGACGACGCTGTCGACATCGCGCGACCGTTGGCGGCATATGACGCGGCGACGGTTGAGATGTTTTACAAAGACGGCGGCGCACGCTTTTATGTGAGCATCAGCGAGGACGATGTGGTGAGCGGGGTCGCCGCGCTGAAGGCCGCAGCCGGAGAAGACGCCATCGTGACCGGAGAAGCGGTGCGCGAGTCCGCCATCCAGACGGATACCATGGGCGAGATTGGCATGATCATCGTGCTTGTGGTGCCGCTCGTGCTCCTGATTTTGCTTGTCACGACGACTTCATGGTTTCAGCCGGTGCTTTTTATCGCGACGATTGGCGTGGCAATCGTCATAAACGCGGGGACGAATCTGTTCCTCGGGAAGATTTCGTTTGTTACGCAGGCGACGGGCGCGCTCTTACAGCTCGCGGTGTCGATCGACTATGCGGTGTTCCTGCTGAATCGCTTCAACGATCGGCATGTGGAGGGGGAGACGACGACACAGCGCATGCTGCACGCGATGAAGGAATCCTCTGTCACGATTGCCGCAAGCGCCATGACGACGGTGTTCGGATTTCTGTCGCTCCTCTTCATGCGGTTTCGGATCGGGCCAGATTTGGGCATCGTGCTCGCGAAGGGCGTTTTAATCAGTTATCTTTCTGTCATGCTGTTCTTGCCGCCGCTTGCGATCTTATTTGAAAAAACGCTCACGCGGCTGTCCCACAAGCGGTTGATTCCGACATTTACGCGGTTTGGACGGTTCGCCGCGCAGGCGTGCATCCCGGTTGCCATCGTGATCCTGCTGATCCTTGCGCCCGCGTACTTTGAGCAGCGGGGGAATGACTTTGTGTACGGATCGGCGGGGCTCTATGCGAACGGTTCTGAGGTGATGAAAAACGAGGATACCGTCAATGCCGTCTTTGGGCAGCGCCAGGAGTTTGTGATTCTCGTGCCGGAGGGAACGCCCGCCGCCGAGGCGGCACTGACATCGGCGCTTGAGAACGTGGATGGCGTACAGCAGGTCGTGTCATACGAAAATCAGGTCGGCGCGATCCCGTATGCTATGCTAACGGATGCGCAACGCGCGGCATTTCGCACGGGCGGATACAGCCGGATCGTTGCCTATGCATCGACCAACGATGAAAGCGCGGAAGCGTTCCGGGTCGTCGAGGACGTGCGCGCACAGGCAGACATCTACTATCCGGGCGAAAACAGCGTCCTGAGCCGCAGTGCAGTCAATTACGACTTGATGGACACCATCACGGGTGACAACCTGAAGGTGTTGGCGGCTGCGATCATCGCCATTGGCGTCGTGCTCCTCTTCGCATTTCGGAATGCGCTGACGCCTCTGCTGTTGATCCTCACCATTGAGGGCGCAATTTGGATCAACATGTCGATCCCGCACCTGATGGGGGGCAGTCTCAACTACATCGGCTATCAGATCATCAGTTCCGTCCAACTCGGCGCGACGATTGACTACGGCATTTTGCTCACGCAGCGCTATTTGGAGGAGCGAAACGCGCTGCCCAAACGCGAAGCGGCGGCACGGTCGATTGGGCGCGCGGCAGCGACGATTCTGACGCCGGCCTTGGTGCTGATCATCGCGGGCGCAGTGCTTTCGTATTTCTCAAGCAACGGCATCATCATGCAGATGGGGCGAATTCTGGCGATCGGGACCGGTATATCGGCGTTTATGGTGTTATTTTTCCTGCCCGCGCTGCTGATGGCGTGCGACAGGTTCATCAGGAGGGAAAAACATGAAAAGTAAGGTGTTTGCGCTCGTCTGTGCGCTTCTGCTGATCTCGGTTGCGGCGCTTGCCGATGTCCAAAAGGACGAAATCATCTATGCGCGTCTGGGTAATGCGGGAAAAATGGACGAATCCTATGTGGTGAATGCCTTTTCGGCGGATGCGGCGGGGGATTACAAGGACTTTGGCGATTATGCCGCTGCGATCCCCCTGACGCCGGGGTTATCCGCGACGCTTTCGGACGGCGCGGTTGCGCTGCGCCTGCCAGAAGGGCGGTCTTACTATCAGGGAACGCCGCGGGATCTGGCGCTTCCGTGGGACATCGCAATTCAATATACCCTCGACGGCGCGGCGGTCGACGCATCCGCGCTCAAAGGCGCGAACGGGCAGGTGGGGATTGAAATTGGCGTATCCCCAAACGCGGCGGCGCCGGACGGTTGGTATGGCGCGTTCACGCTGCAGGTGACGGCGACGCTCGATGCGTCGCTGTGCGAAGACGTGGTTGCAGAGGGTGCGACCATCGCCTGTGCGGGGAGCAACTATACGGTGAGCTGGATTGTGACGCCGGGCGGAGATTCGACCCTTGCGCTCTCGGCAAGCGCGAAGGACTTTCGGATGGATCCGATCCAGTTTGCCGGAATACGGCTGACCGTGCAGGTGGACGACGCAACGTTTTCGGGTTCCCTGACCGCGCTTGCAGACGGTGCGGATGCGCTGTCGACCGGCGCGGAAACCCTTTCGACGAATTTGTCGGATGCTGCTAGCGGCGCGGGCATGCTCTCCGACAATGCGGATACGCTGGGGGACGCGCTCACGGCGTTTGGGGAGAAGTTGACCGATGCCGCGCTTTCGGCGGAATTTCAGGCGCTTTTGAGCGGATATCAGGGGATCGCCTCCGGGGTCGATACGCTCGCATCGGGCATTGCGTCGGCGAGCGACGGCGCGGCGCAGGTGAGCGAGAGTGCGGCGCAGTTTGCGTCCGGAGTCGAGAATATGGACGTTGGTGGAATGGTGAAAGGCGCGTTTGGCGGGGAATTTGCAATGCGCTCTTATTTATCCGATCAAAACGCGGACACGCGCAGCGTGCAGTTTGTTTTGATGACGCCCGGGATCGATTGAACGCAGAATTTACGATGGTGTGTTATAATGAATCATCCTCAAGGGTGGGGCGTCGCTTCGGCGGCGCCCCATTCGTTTGACCCGGGAGGTGATTCGATGGCCGTTACGGTGAAAAAACTCTATAAAAACGCGACGTTCCTCTATGGAATGAACCTCGTGGCGGGCAAGGGCGGCATGGGGAATCTCGTCGTGTGGGTACACATCGTCGAGGATCAGAACGTCGCCGGCTTCCTGCACGGCGGGGAGCTGGTTTTCACAGCCGGGATCATGAATCAAGGCGGCGACTGGCTGTTGCGCTTCGCGCAGCGGCTCAAGCGGATGGGCGCAAGCGCGTTCGTGGTCAATCTTGGCCCGCACACCGCAGAGATTCCACAGGAGGTGGCGGATTTCTGCGATCAGGAGAACCTGCCGCTGTTTACCATTCCATGGGAAACGGCGATGGTGGATATGACGCGCGATTTTTGTCATCGCATCATGCGCGATGAGCATACCGAGAAAAACATTGCGTCGCTGTTTAAAAACGTGCTATTCAAATCGGGCGATGTGGAAGGGCAGATTACGCAGTTGGAGCGATACGGCTTTCAAAGGGGCAGCCGATTCTGCTTTGCGGCGCTTTCGACGGCGGAAGATGCCGACCGGGAGCCGGAACTTCAGCGGGTGGCGGAAACCTGTGCGCGCAACCTCCACGACCTGTTCGTGTCGTTTTCCTATGCGGATGCGCGGATATTGGTCCTTGTGGACTACAGGGACGCCGAAATCGAGGCGTTTGCACAGGATTTTCTTGCGCGTGCCGGGGAACATGTCCCGCACGAGTCGCTGTATCTGGGCGTGAGCACCAATCAGGAGGGCATCGACGAACAGGGGGCGAACTTTGAGCGCGCGCTTTCCGCCATGCACATGGCCCGCTCGCGCAAAGAACAGCTTGTGTTTTATGAACGGCTCGGCTTTTACAAGCTCCTGTGTGCAGTCAACGATAAATCCGTCCTGCGGGGCATATATCAGGAGACCGTTGCGCCCATCGAAAAGTACGACCGCGAGAACCGGACGGAGCTGCTCTTGCTGCTGCAGGCGTTTATCGAGCTGGATGGGAATCTCCTCCAGGTGGCAAAAAACAGATTCATGCACAGAAACACCGTCACCAATCAGCTCAAGAAAATCAAGGCGGTTTCGGGCCTTGACCCGCTTGCGCAAACGGACATTTTGATGCTGAAGACAGGGCTCATGATCCGCGAAATTCTTTGAGGTTCCGGCGCCATTTTTTACGGGGTGATGCGCGGCGCATTGAAGTCATAGCCGGGTTTGGATGCAAAAACCCACAATCCGGCATTGACAAAGCCACATTTTCTGTAAAAGTCGACCGTGCCGGCGACGCAAATATCGTCGGACTTGTCCCTGCATCGCCGGACCGTCTCTTCCATCAGGAACCTGCCGCATCCCTTTCCCTGATAGGCCGGGGCGACGTAGATCCAGTCGAGATCGGTCTGTTTCACATCCTCGTCGTATTCCGAGATGCTGACCGCCGCAAATTCCCCCGTGGCCATGTCCCGCACGAAAAACCAGAGCGACGGATCAAAGGCTGTGTATGTGGTCATTTTTCGGACGCGGTTTGCATTGAACGCATTGGGGTCGCCGCCGCTGATAATCGCCGCCGCCTGCGCATCATGATCCGGATTCGCAAAATCGAAATCCACGGCTTCATAGCGCGTGGAAGGCCGTGCGGACGGATGATAAGAAAAGTCATACCGCAACCGCCAGGCGCTGTGCGCTTCAAAACCCGTCAGGCGGTCTTTGACGGAATCATACAGGGATGCTGGCAAGCTGAGGCAATCGAGGGCGTTCAGCTCATCCGCCGAAAGGTGCATCCGATTGTCAGGCGCGTCGTACACCAGAAGGTGCCGATTCCGTATCATGTAAATGCAATCGGATTCCGGCAGAAAATAGGTTTCGCCTTCCTCAATGAGCTGCTTTATTTTCCAATAGGATAGCGCGGTGTCGTACGAATGCCTTGCGACAAACGTTTCTTTGAATTTCTCCAGGAACTCTGCCCTTGCTATTTGCATTGTTTTCACTTCCTCTGCTGTTTTAGCCGTTAAACTTATTGTACCGGAATGGTCTTTGATTGTAAATGACTTCCTGTTGGGGGATTGGAGTGCCTTGTGTGCATTTGCCCCGCCCTTCCGGCCGATATGCGCGTGCAAAGCGCGGCATTTCTTTAACCGTTTCGTCACAGATTGTGCGTCTGCACAAAGAACTCTGTTTTCTCTGCCGATTGACAGATTTGCAGGACGGCGCTATACTGTGATGCAAACAGGAACAAGCAAGCGAGCGGCAATGGTGCTGTAAAAGGCCATTGCCGCCGCATTTTTTGGGGGATGAACGTATGACGGGCGAAGAGATTAAATGCATTTCACGAAAGTATAACCTGCAATCTTGGTCGAAGCAGCGGGATCTGAATCCCATTCCCGTGGCGAAGGGCGAGGGCATCTACTTCTGGGATACAAACGGACAGCGCTACACAGACATGTCTTCCCAGCTGGTCAACATGAACCTCGGCTTTGGCAACAAGGCGATCGGCGACGCCATCAAGGCGCAGGTCGACGAATACTGCTTCGTCTCTCCGTCCTACGGTTCCGAACCGCGCGCAAAGCTGGCGGAGAAGCTCATTTTCCTGATGCCCGACAACATGGGCAAGGTGTTTTTCACAAATGCAGGCGCGGACGCCAACGAAAACGCGGTGAAAATGGCGCGCATGTTCACCGGGCGCAACAAGGTCTTCTCCCGCTATCGCAGCTATCACGGCTCCTCCTTCGGCGCGGGCAACTTGACCGGCGAGCCGCGGCGCTTCCCGCTCGAACCGGGCGTACCGGGATTTGTGAAGTTCTTTGACCCTTACATCTACCGCGAGGTAATCCCCTTCGACTCGGAAGCCGCCGCGACCCAATACTACCTCGCCAAGCTCGAGGAGCAGATCAACTACGAAAATCCCTCGTCTATCGCCGCCATCGTGATGGAGACGGTAACCGGATCAAACGGCATATTGATTCCGCCGGAGGGATACATGCCCGGCGTGCGGGCACTGTGCGACAAGTACGGCATTCTGATGATCTGCGACGAGGTGATGACGGGCTTCTGCCGCACGGGCAAGATGTTCGCATTCGAAAACTTCGGCGTCAAGCCCGATATCGTGACCTTCGCAAAGGGCGTTACCTGCGGCTATGTGCCGCTGGGCGGATGCATCGTTTCCAAGGACATCGCGGCCTACTTCGACGATCATCTGCTCTCCTGCGGTCTGACCTACTCCGGTCATCCGCTGGGTTGTGCGGCGGGGGTCGCGGCCGTTCAGTATTACGAGGATGCGCACATTCTTGAAAACGTCGCCACATCCGGCGCATACCTGAAAGAGGCGCTTCTGGCGATGAAGGAAAAGCATCACTGCGTGGGCGATGTGCGCGCGATCGGCCTTTTCTCCACGGTGGAGCTGGTCAAGAGCAAGGAAACGCGCGAGGCGCTCGTTCCCTATGGGAAGGATCCCGACGGCATCATGAAGGGCATTCTCAAAAAGCTGTCCGCCAAGGGATTCATGACTTACACGCACGAGAACTGCATCCTCATCTGCCCACCGCTGATCATCACGGTCGAGCAGCTTGCAGAGGAGCTTCCCAAGCTCGACGCGGTCTTGGCAGAAGTTGACGAAATGATCCAGTAAACGGAGGAAACGATGGCTTACGCATTCATGACGCCCGGTCGTACATATCTGGGCGAAGGCGCGCTCGATGCGGCGGAAAAGAATCTCGCCGCACTCGGGAAGCGGGCGCTCATCGTCACGGGCAACATCGTCAAAAAGGGCGCGGCATTCGCGCGGCTGATCGATCTGCTCGAAAAAAACGGGGTCGCCTGCGCGGTGTTCTCGGATATCCCCGGCGAGCCGGACGACCGGATGGTCGCGGCAGGCGTCGCCGCGTATAAGGCCGCCGGTTGTGACTGCATCATCGGCATTGGCGGCGGAAGCCCACTCGACAGCGCAAAGGCCATTGCGGTCGGCACGCAGTTCCCCGGCAGCGTGTGCGTCCTCGCGGGCAAGGAGATTGCGGGCAATTTCCCGCCCGTGGCGCTCATTCCAACGACTGCCGGAACCGGCTCCGAAGCCACGAAATTCACCGTCATCACCGATGCCGCGCGCGGCGCAAAGCTGCTCCTGCGCGGAGACGCCCTGCTTCCCCAAATCGCAATCGTCGATCCGGCCTTCACGATCTCCGCGCCCGCAAAGCTTACCGCATACACGGGCATGGACGCGCTTACCCACGCTGTGGAGGCGTTTACATCCAAAAAGGCGAACCCCATGACCGACCTCTTTGCGGCGGACGCCGTGAAGCGCATCTTCAAAAGTCTCCCCATTGCCTTCAAGGACGGAGGCAATCTGGAAGCGCGCGCGGATATGGCGATCGCGGCCTACGAAGCGGGGGTGTGCATCTCGAACGCATCCGTGACCATTGTGCACGGCATGAGCCGCCCCATCGGCGCAAAGTTTCATGTGGCGCACGGCCTTTCAAACGCGATGCTCCTCGCCCCCTGTCTCACCTTTGCGGCGGCGGGCGCGCCCGAAAAGTTCGCGCTTCTCGCGGACGCAGCCGGCATCGCGGGGGGCGCGGACGGCTTGATCGCGGCACTTTGTGGGATCACAGCGACGCTCGCCATTCCGACGCCCGGGCAATATGGCATTGCGGAAACGGACTTTCGCGCGCAGATTCCGCAGATGGCAAAGGAAGCCGTCGAGAGCGGAAGCCCAGGCAACACGCTTCGGGATGTGACGGCATCCGACGTGGAGGCCATTTACGAGAGCCTCTACTGACCAAAGCGAAATTACCCCGGCGCGTTACAACGGCGTAAGGCGGAAATGTATTTCCCACCTTGCGCCGTTTTTCTTGATTCAGATCAAATGGAGGGATCAACATGCAGCTTGCGAAAAAGAAGCCCGAATCCGCCTACGATCCCATGGACGATGTGGAAATTCGGATCCGGGACCTGAGCGTCCGCTTTCCGGACAAGAACACCGGTGAGACGATCGATGCGCTCACGAACGTGAACCTCGACATCAAGCAGGGCGAATTTGTATCGCTGGTCGGTCCGTCCGGCTGCGGCAAGACGACGCTTTTGCGCACCATTGCGGATCTTCAGCAGCCGACCGACGGCTCCATCTCCATCCGGGGACAGACGCCCCGCCAGATTCGGCTCCAGAAGAAGTTCGGCATCGTGTTCCAGAGCCCGGTGCTCTACGATTGGCGCACCGCGCGCAGGAACGTCTGCATGCCCATGGAGCTGATGGGTCTGCCGCGTCCGCACCGCACGAAGACGGTAACCGAAATGTTGGAACTCGTGGGTCTTTACGACTTCGGACGAAAGTATCCCGGACAGCTCTCCGGCGGCATGCAGCAGCGGGTCGGCATCGCGCGCGCGTTCGCCATCAAGCCGGAAATCCTCCTGATGGATGAACCGTTTTCCGCGCTTGACGAGTTTACAAAGGAAAAGCTCAACGAGGACCTCCTGACCATCTGGAACAAGACCCACAAGACCATCGTCTTTGTCACCCACAACATCGCGGAATCCGTGTTCCTTTCAGATCGCGTGGTCGTGCTCTCGCCCCATCCGGGTCGCGTTTCGGCGGTGATCGACATCGACATTCCGCGTCCACGCCGGCTTTCGGTCAAGGATACGCCCGCATTCAGCGCACTCGTGGCGAAGGTGCGCGGCAGCTTCGAGGGGGTGTAGCCCCTTGCGCATGATCAAACGGGCGTTCTCATCCCAGAAAATGGTCACCTTTGTGTGGGTGTTGGGGCTGATCATCGTGTGGGAGATCGGCGCCACGGTCATCGCGGGGATCAAGCGCACGCCGGAAAACGTGTTGCCGCACCTGTATCAGATCATCGAGAGCATTTTCAGCACGAAGAAGATCAACGGTACGCAGACGGCGCTGCAGATCGTCCTCTCAAACGCGTGGATCACGCTCATCCGTGCGGGCATCGGGTTCGTGCTCGGCGCGGGCGTCGGATTTCTGCTGGCACTGCTCATGAGCCGGTTTATATGGATTGAAAAGATGCTGTTTCCCTACCTGATGATCATTCAGATGATCCCGATTCTCGGCATGGCGCCGATCGTCCTGGCGCTGACAAAGGACATCGACAAGAGCCGCATCGTAATCGCCGGCATTCTGACGTTTTATCCGGTGGCGACGAACACGCTTGCGGGATTCAAGGCGGTCGAGAAGGAAAAGCGCGAGCTGATGTACTCGCTAGCTGCGAGTCGGTATGAAATTTACCGCAAACTCCTCATTCCGTACTGCATGCCCTATCTCTTTACCGGACTCAAGATCGCGGCGCCCATGGCGATCACGGCCTCGATTCTGGTGGATACGCTGCAGGGCGGCGGGGGACTGGGTTGCATGATGTCGCAGTCGCTCAAACACGCCATGACCATTTACGTATTCTGGCAGATTGTGTTCCTCTCCGCGATCATCGGCATTCTGAGCTTCCAGCTCATGGCGCTGCTCGAAAAACTGGCCTCGCCGTATCGACGCAATCCGAAGCCGCGGCTTGGCGGGGGAGGTGGCGCGAAGTGAAAAAGTTTAACTGGAATTCGATTTCGTCGTTTGTCTATCCGGTGGCGTTCGGCGTGGTGATCGCGGTTTTGTGGCAGACGCAGCTTTTGCACAAAATCCTGGGCGCCGACACGTTCACGCTTCCGCTTCCCGGGCGCATCTTCCGGATCATCGGCGACAACTTCCCGACGATCATGCTGAACGTCCGCGCAACGGTGATCGTGGCGCTGGGCGGACTGATCCTGGGATCGCTGTTCGGCTACGGACTCGGGCTCATCGCGGCGATCTTTACCAAATGGGGAAAGGGCGGGCTCACGCTCGCGTCGGCCTTCAATGCCATTCCGATCATCGCCATCGCCCCGATCCTCAATAACCTCACCAAGGATTTTTCCGACGACGCCAACATCCGCTCGATGTTTGCGAAGATACTGGTCGTCATGATCACATCCACGGTCGCCATGAGCGTCAACGCCTACCGGGGACTGACCGAGCTCAAGCCCTTCTCGCTCGACCTCATGCACTCCTACGCGGCGACGAAGCTTCAGATTTTCACGAAGCTGCGGCTGCCCAACAGCGTTCCGTACATCTTCACCGCCCTGCGCGTCTCGGTGCCCAGCTCAGTCATTTCCGCGCTGGTGAGCGAATACTTCGCCGAATACATCATCGGCGTGGGCCGCCAGATCCGCGAAAACATCGTGCTGGCACAGTACGCAACGGCGTGGGCTTATATCACGGTCGCCTGCGCAATCGGCATTTTGATGTACGTGGTGCTCCTGATCTTTGAGCGTATTCTTCTGAAATGGCGCGGATAACGCCGTTTGGAATGAATATATCCCCAACGGAAAACAAGGAGGAAATGTTATGAAGCATGGCAAATTCGCAAGGATCGCATTCTCACTGACCCTCGCCATCGCCCTTTTGATCTCGACGATGGGCATCACCGCCTTCGCAGCGGGCTATCCCGCGGACGCGACCGCCGAGGCAGTTATTACCGACGCGGCAAACCAGGGCAAGGTTGGAAACTGGGGACTGGGCAACGAGTACGAAGTCCAGGCGCTCCTTTCCAAGTACGGCCTCCCCACCACCTATCTGAGCCAGGCGTTTGACATGGACGGTTTCGACGACGACTCGATCCTGCTCGCCTCCGCCATGACCTACAACGAACTCGGCCTCGTGAAAAATTCCTACGAGGGCGGCTACGGCTATGGCGACGGCGTGAAGTACATCGACATGAACGATGAGGGCGTCGCGATGCTGGAAGACAATGTCTTCTGCACCAAGGCGTTCGCGCAAGCGAATCCTGAGACTGTGAAGGCGTTCGTTGCCGCGTCCATGAAGGGCTGGGCGTATGCCTGCGCAAATCCCGAGGAAGCAGCCGAGATCGTCTATAAGTACGGCTCCTCCGTTTCCAGCGAGCATCAGGCCTACATGGCGAGCGAAGTGAAAAAGCTGGTCGAGACCGACACTGCGGGCAACGCGGTTTCCGCCTACGGCAACATGGACGAAGCGGCCATGCAGCAGACGCTCGACCTTGCCAAGGCATACATCAAGCTTTCCGACTCCGTTGCTGCCGACGCGCTTTCTGCGCTGACGCTCGACGACATCCGCGATGGCTCTTACCTGGCTGCCGGTACCGCCGAGGGCGCGACCTTCGCACCCGAAAAGACCGATGTGACCATTCAGCTCAAGTGGCTTCCGCAGGCGCAGTTCATGGGCTACTATGTCGCGCTCGACAAGGGCTACTACACAGAGGTCGGCCTGAATGTCTCCATCGTTCCGGGCGGCGGCGACATCTCCGAAACGACCGCCGTTTACACCGGTCAGGTGGACTTCGGCGTGACGTGGGTTTCAAACCTCATCGCAGCGGACGCCGGCGGCATGGGCCTCATTGAGGTTGCGCAGGTGTTCCAGCGCTCCGGTCTGGTTCTGGTCTATAAGATCGCAGAATAAGCAATACGACTGTCCGTTCGCCGGGTGACAACCCGGCGAACGGAACCCAAAGGGAGGGTGAAGGCATGGATTTGCTCATTAAAAACGGCACGATCGTCACCGCGAAGGAATGCTTCAAGGGGGACATCGCGGTCAAGGACGGGAAGATCGCGCTCATCGGCGCGGCGCTCGACATCGCAGCCGACAAGGTGGTTGATGCCGCAGGCAAGTACGTGCTGCCCGGCGCGATCGACGCGCATACGCACCTCGCAATGCCGTTTGGCGGCACGGTTTCGGCGGACGGCTATCTCTCCGGTACCCGCGCGGCGGCGTGCGGCGGCGTGACGACGGTATTTGATTATCCCATGCAGAGAAAGGGCAACGGCATATTGGAAGTCGTCGCACAGCGGCGCGCACTGGCCGATCCCGAAGTGTGCGTGGATTACGCATTTCACGCGATCATCACCGACCTGAACGGCGGTGCGATTCTCGACGAATTCGCGGCCTGCGCGGATTACGGCATCACGAGCTTCAAGTGCTTTATGGTCTATAAAAAGGAAGGCATGATGGTCGACGACGGCACCTTCATCAAGGTCCTTCTGAAGGCGAAGGAAGTCGGCGCGATCACCAACATTCACGCGGAAAATCCCGACGTGATCGACATGAACATCGAAAATTTCAAGCGCGAGGGCAAGACCTCAGCCTGGTATCATTATCTCTCCCGTCCGGAATTCGTGGAGGCAGAAGCGGATCAACGCGCGGTACACTGGGCCAAGTCCGTAGATGCGCCGCTCTACATCGTACACATGGCGGACGAGGAAGGGTTGGGCGCAGCTATTCAGGCAAAGCGCGCGGGCGCGAAGATCTTCATCGAGACGTGCCCGCAGTATCTGGAATTCACCTCCGACGTCTACAAGCGCGAGGATGGCAGAAATTTCGTCTGCTCCCCGCCGATCAAGGGCGAAGCGAGCCAAAAGGCACTTTGGAAGGCCATTTCAGATGGTTCCATCGACACCGTCGCCACCGATCACTGTCCCTTCCAGAGCTATGAAAAGGATTGGGGCAAGGATGATTTTACCAAGATTCCGAACGGGTGCGCGGGCGTCGAGAACCTCTATCCATACATGCTGTCAAAGGCAAACGAAGGGGTTATCTCCTTCGAGCGCGCGGTGGAACTGTGCGCGACGAACCCGGCGAAGATCTTCGGCTGCGCAGACAAGGGATCGCTGACCGTCGGGAAGGATGCCGACATCGTGGTTTACGATCCGAAGAAGGAATTCACGGTCTCCGTAACGACCATGCACTCCGATTACGACCACACGATCTGGGAGGGGAAAAAGCTCGTCGGCTACCCCGAGAAGACGTTTGTGCGCGGCAAATTGGTATATGACGACGGCGCGTTCGTGGGCACGCCCGGGTACGGGAAGTTCGTGAAGCGCACGCCGCAGAAATATTGAGAAAGCGGGGGATCGACGTGCGAAGCATATACGGCGCGCTGTCCGTGCGGGAAGAAGCCGGGAGCTGTTATCTGTGCGAAAATGCACCCTGCTCCGCCGCCTGCCCCTATGGCGTCGATGCGGCGCGGGCGATTCGCGCGGTGCGGTTTGAAAACGACCTGGGCGCGGCGGAAGGTTTGCCGGACCCGCTGCCCTGCAAGACCTGTTCCGCAAAGCCGTGCCTTTCTGCCTGCCTCAAAAAGCGGGTGACGCACGCGGTCGCGGTGGATGAGATTTTGATCCGCACGGCGCAGGCCCGACCGAGGGCAACTGCCAAACCGGATCTGGCGATTTCGTTTTGCGGCGTCATGTGCGAAAATCCGTTCTTTCTATCCTCGTCCATCGTTGCGAGCGGATACGACATGATTGCGCGGGCATTCGACATGGGCTGGGCGGGCGCGGCGTTTAAGACCATCGGCCTGTTTGTGCCGGACGAGGTTTCGCCCCGGTTCGACGCGCTTCGCAAGGAGACGACGCCGCTGATCGGCTTTAAGAACATCGAACAGATTTCGGATAAGCCCATCGACGAAAACCTTATGTGCATCAGAAGGCTCAAGGAAACCCATCCCACAAAGGTGATCGTCGCTTCCATTATGGGCAGGAGCGAGGAAGAATGGACGCAGCTTGCGCGGCTCGTGACCGAGGCGGGCGCGGACATCATCGAGTGCAACTTCTCCTGTCCGCACATGGCGGAGGGCGGGCTTGGCGCGGACGTGGGGCAGAACCCTGCCTTGGTCGAGGCGTTTACAAAGGCGACGCGGCGCGGCACGCGGCTGCCGATCCTCGCGAAAATGACGCCGAATCTTGGGAACATGGAGATTCCGGCCATCGCCGCCATGGGGGCGGGCGCGACCGGCATCGCCGCGATCAACACCATCAAGTCCGTGATGAACGTGAACCTCGAAACATATGCCTCGGGACCCGACGTCGCCAGCTTTTCAAGCGTGGGGGGCTACTCCGGCAAGGCTGTGAAGCCCATTGCGCTCAGGTTCATTCAGTCCATGAAGCAGGACTCCAGACTGAAAGACGCGCCTGTGAGCGGCATGGGCGGCATCGAAACCTGGCGCGACGCGGCGGAGTTCATCGCAATGGGCTGCGAAAACATACAGGTGACGACCGCGGTCATGCAGTACGGCTATCGGATCATTGAGGACATGATCGAGGGAATGACGTACTATCTGGCCGAACGCGGGATGACTTCAATTTTGCAGCTGGTCGGAAGGGCGCTTCCCCAAATCGTGCCTGCCGACGATCTCGACAGGGGCACCATCCAATATACCCGGTTCGATCGCAAAAAGTGCGTCGGTTGCGGGCGCTGCTACGTTTCCTGTAGCGATGCGGGGCATCAGGCGATCCGGTTGGGGGAGGAAAATAAACCGATTCTCGACGGCGCGCGTTGCGTGGGCTGCCATCTGTGCGCCATGGTTTGCCCGGTGGAGGCGATCGGCCCAGGGGCGCGGGTGGAAAAGCGCAAGAGTGCGGTCGGATGACGCGAGTACAAGGAGGAAATGAAAATGGTTTCATGCAGTTTTGACAGGCTTGACGACAAGATCAAGACCTTTTCCAAGTTCGGCGATACGGGAAAGGGCGGCATTACGCGTTTCTCGCTGTCTCCGGAGGCGCTGCTGGCGCGCGCGGAATTCAAAAAGCGCATGGAGGCGATCGGCGCCACCATCGTGACCGACGACATGGCGAACATGTATGCCACGATTCCCGGCACAGAGGATTTGCCCGCCATTGCGGCCGGTTCACACCTCGATTCCGTCATGCAGGGGGGCAATTACGACGGCGTGCTGGGCGTTCTCGCCGCCATGGAGGCGCTCGAAACCATCGTGAAGGAGAAAATTCCCCACAAACACCCCATGACGGCGGTCGTCTGGACGAACGAGGAAGGTGCGCGCTTTGAACCTGCGATGATGTCTTCGGGCGTGGTGTGCGGCAAGTTTGAAAAGGAAAAGATGCTCGCTTCCGTTGCAAAGGACGATTCTTCGCGCACATTTGCGGACGCGCTTATGGCAAGCGGCTATGCGGGCGATGAGAAGAATCGGCTATCGCCCGACAAATACTGCGCAATGATCGAGTTGCACGTCGAACAGGGCCCGGTGCTCGAGGCGGAAGGCATCGACATCGGCGTGGTTGAGGGCGTATGCGGCATGATCAACTACGAATTCACGTTCATCGGTCAGGCGGATCACGCGGGTACGACCCCCATGAAGTACAGGAAGGACGCGCTGTATGCGGCCGTTAAGACCATCCAGTATTTGCATGACGAACTCGACGAGCTTGACCCTGCGCTCGTATACACGACGGGCAAGATTTCCGCACATCCAAACATCCACACCATCATCCCGGATGAGGTGAAATTCACCCTCGACGCGCGGCACTACAACCCTGAAGTCATCCGTCAGGTACTCGAGATCATCAAAAAGATCCCCACCGAGGTTGTGAAGTGCAAGGCGAGTTATGAGGAGGCCTGGGCGCGCAAGTCCGTCGCATTCTCAAAGGAACTCGTCGATATGGTTGAGAAGGGCGCGCAAAAATACGGCTACTCGGCCAAACGGATGCAGTCCGGCCCCGGTCACGACGCGCAATATGTTGCGGATATCATTCCCACTGCCATGGTTTTTGTCCCGAGCGAAGAGGGGCACAGCCACTGCGAATTGGAGTATACCCCCACGGAAGCGTGCCTCAAGGGCACAAACGTGGTGATGCAGACGCTTTTGTCCATCGACAAGGAAATGTAAGAACCAATCAAAAAAACCGCCTTGGGGAAGCCCCCTCGGCGGGTTTTGCTTTATTCGGGCGCGTTTTCTTTGCCGATCGCCTCGCGTACAGTGATTTTCCAAACGGCTGCGTGGGTGGCGGCGCGATGGGCGAGTGCCTCCGCGCGCGGATCATTCGGGAGATATTTCGCAAAAAAGTGACCCATGGCATTCACTTTTTCCGACGGATCTGTGACTTCAACGACGTCCCCGAACGCCATGGCAGAGCGGAACCGCATGGTCGTGTGTGCGGGATCGCGCCAGGCCTTGGGTGCGCAGGTTGCGCATACGCGCCCATCCCGGCGAAACAGGTCGCCGGCATGTCCGTGCAATGCGGTATGGAAATACAGTGCGTTTCCGACGCAAACGAGGCACAGCGGCACGTTGTAGGGGATCCCGTCATCTCCATTGACTGCAACGAAGGCGTATTCAGACTTCGAAAACTGCTCCATTGCCCAATCTGCATCGCGGCTGCGGTCGGGTAAATGCATTTGCTTCATCACCTGTCTCCTGACTGCGCCTGCGCGGTGCTTTTGATGATCTGCCGGAAGATGCGCGGCAAGTCGTTTTCGATGTCCGGCAGATAGACCCGCTCACCCAGCAGGTGGATTTCCTTGCGCGCCGGTCCGATGACGAGCGTCGGAATTTCGAGCGCCGCCATCGCAGCGACGTCCATGTCATAGACGCGTGCAGGCAGCGGCATATTCCCCATGACCCGGTTTGCACCGGCGGGATTCGCACAGGACATGTAGCTCAAATCCATCATCGCCTGTGAATAATCCTCGCGTACGGCGCGGATGCCATCGCGTGCGAGCGATTGGATCGCGTCCGCGACCAGAGGCGCGACGTCCTTTTTGAGGTAATCGTTATTGACGGCGGGATAATAGGGCGGCGCGATGCCCGCGACCATCGTCGGCCCGCCTCCTGCAAACGCCAACATATCGCGGATATACTGAATGCTCGCCATGAGGAGGGTTTCACCCGCCGCGACGAGCTGCGCGCTCTTTTCCTTTGCCGCCGCGCGGTGCTCCGCGTAGCCTTCGCGGGTCGAAAGCTCGACTTCGAGCGCCTCGAGGGTCATGACGCGCACCTCAAAATGCTTTTTTCGGTTTGCGGGGAGCGTGCCGGACGCGATCATTTCGTCGACACATGCGTCGTACCGGGCGAGCAGATCCCTTGCGGCAGCGCAACAGTTGTGCAAAATGCGATCCATCAACCGGGCGGGGTCGGTCTCGCAAAAGAACGTCAGGTTGAAGCCTGCCGCCGTGTATTCGGGCATGGAGACGTCATAGCCCGCCTTCAGATCGCGCACGAGCTGCACGGCGGGCGGTTCGGTATACAGATCACCGCCGCGCGAAAGAAACGCGGTGTCGTACTCCATCTCGCGGATGAGATTTGCGATCAGGTGTGCCGAATTCAGCCCGCGCAGCATGCTCATGCTGTGCGCCGGGATGCCGCGCGCGACCACCACGGGCAATATTTTGCCCGCACTTCCGTTGATGAAGGGATGGGGAGCGTCAATTTCGCGCTCAATGGGCTCGCTGATGACCGCGACTGCGAAATCGAGATCGTACCGCGCGCGCAGATTTGTGTAGAGTCCGACTGCCTGCCGCGCACCTGCCGAGAGATTCTCCTCGTCGCTGACCGCGGTAAACAGAACGTTGACCTCGCCGGGTTCGTATTCGAACAACGCATTCAGGTTGAGCCCAATGCCCGCCTTCATGTCGGCGCAACCGCGCCCGAACATCCAGTTTTCATCCGCAAGATCGCGCCGCAGTTCCGCGTCGTCGGGCGGATTTTGGAGAAACGCGGCGCGCAGCGCATCCGGATCGAGCGCGCTTTTTTCATAAATGCCGTAACACGCGGTGTCCACCGTGTCGTAATGACCGGATAAGACAACCGTGCGCCGCCCGGTTCCCTTTTTGAGCGCCCATATGACCGGACGTCCGAGGCTGTCGCCCCCATCCCAAGCGCCGCACAGCTCCGGATGCGCCGTGAAATAAGGGTCTTCCCGCACCAGTTCCAGGATGCGCTTCGCCACATCGCACTCCTGCAGCGTGCCCGTGACGCTGCGTACCTTGACAAGTTCCAGCAGCAGTTCTTTCGCCGTTTTCATGGTTCATTCCTCCTCGAAGGACAGTCGTTCAAATTCCTCCGCCAAATCAATGAAGTCGGATAGCGCGCCGCGCCAGAAGGCTTCGTCCGTTAAGTCGAGTCCCATATTTAGCCCCGCCTCTTCGACGCTGCATGTGCAGGCTTGGGCGAGGAGCCGATTATAGCGGGCGAAAAAGACCCCCGGTGCCTGTTTGTATGCCCGGTAGAGTCCGCGCGCAAACAGCAGGCCGAACGCATAGGGGAAGTTGTAATAGTGAAAATCCGGAATATAAGCATGCACCTTGTCGATCCACATGTAGGGATGCAATGCGGAAAGCGCATCGCCGTACACGGCGCGCTGACAGTTTTCCATGATGGAAGCGAGCGCATCCGCGGTGAGCGGTCCATCCGCGCGGCGACGAAACACCTCGTCCTCGAATAAAAAGCGGCTGTGGGTATCGAGGATGGTTTGCACTGCGCCTGAGAGCACGGCGTTCAGATGAGAAAGCCGCGCGCTGCCCGTCGCCTTCGCGCGGGCGTATTCGTAAACCAGCGTTTCGTTGAAGGCGGATGCTGTTTCACACACGGGCGTCGGCGCGTCGCGCAGGATGAGCGGCAGGGAAAACATCTGCCTGTCGTGCCATGCGTGACCCAACTCGTGCGCCAGCGATGCGACGCCCGAGAAGCCGCCGTCAAAGTTCACGAGGATGCGGCTCTCGTGGGCGGCGTGCAGAGGAAAGCAGATACCGCCGCTCTGTTTGCCCGCGCGCGGTATGGCGTCGATCCAGTTATTCTCAAACGCGGCGTCCGTAAACGCAGCGAGCGCGGGATCGGCACCGTAAAATGCGTCGACGAGGAAGCGCCGCGCCTCCGAAAGCGTAAAACGGGCGGTATGACCTACCGGCGCGGAAATGTCGCAGTAGGGGAGCGCGGTTTCATGTCCCAGTAAGCGCGCTTTGGCCTTCAGGAAGCGTTGAAACGCAGGGAGCGCACCCAAAATCGCCGCTTGAAGGGCGTCAAGCGTCTTTTTCTCCATGCGTGAAAGGGACAGCATCCAGTCGAGCACACTGTCATAGCCCCGCAGTTGCGCCATTTCGAGCGCCTCGCCCTTGATGCCGTTCAGGCATGCGGCATATACCGTCCCTGCCCTGCACCCCGCGTCCATGTCCGCTGCGAGGCAGTTTTTGCGCACATCCGCGTCGGCGTCTGAAAACAGCGCGCGTACCTGCGCGATGGGCAGGGTTTTGGTCGCGCCGCCCAAAGTGACCGCGGCGGTCATCCCGGATTCCATGGCGTCGCGGAGCCGGCTCCAACCTTGCCCGCCCGTCTGTTGCATGCGCAGCACAATCGGCTCGACCGCCTCCGGCAATGCATGGCGCGCGGCCTCCGCCTGAAGGCGGAAAAAAGCGGCATAGTTCAGAAGGGCGGGCTCTGCTGCCAGCGCATCCGCGCGCCCGCTCTTTTGCACCAATCGCGCAAACACGCTCACGGCGGCTGCGTTGTCCGCACCCGCCTGATCAAGCGTCGCCAGCGCATCGAGCGCGTCCGCCCGTGCGCCATCCGCCATCTGCACCATGCGCGCGTAGGTCGCGGTGCGCGCATGCAGAAGGAGCGAAGCTTCGATCTTTTGAAGTGCCAAAGCGGCGTCGAAGTCTCCTGGCGACAGATCTTTTATGCAGGAAAGCGCCTCGCGCGCGGCGACCTTTGCCGCCGCACAGTCCGCGCGCCAGAACGGATCGTCGAATCCGCGATAGAGAACAGTAAGGTCCCAATCGGGCTGCGCCATATCAGCCTCCCTGCCGGGCGTAAGGGAGCGCCTGCAGGACCGATTCGAGCTGCACGCCCACCAGCGTTTGAATCGGTGCGACGTCATAGGGACACGCGGCTTCGATTTCCCGGCAAAGGGCGGTCAAGCGCGCGTCTGTCTTTGCACGTGCACTCTGAAGCGCCGTTTTTCCTGCGCCTTCGCCCGCAAGCTCAAAATCGCAGGCGCGCAAAACGAGCGCGAGATCGAGCGCCTCGAAGATCCGCGAAAGCCACAGGCTATCGAGTGCCTCGGCTTTTGTTGCAGGGCGGTCATATGCCGCGTCTTTGCCCTGTTCGCACGGTGCGTCATAGGCAGCGAGTGCGTCGTCAACCAACAGCGGGAAGGGATTTTCGGCGGTCAGGAGCGCGCGCACCTCGTCCCAACGGGCATGCAAAAACGCCGCGTGTTGGGTTCTGCGCGCCGTCTTTTCCGTGAGCGCGTCCCCACGGCTCATGTCGGAATCCGTGTCGTCATCGATGCCGTGTACCTGAAAATAGGGAAGCTCCGCCATTAGAACGAGGCTGTCGCACACCGTGGCGATGTAGTCGGCGCTGCACGTGCCGCAGGGGAGCGCGCCAACCGGGAGCGTCTCGCCGTGCGCCGCGCGATCATCGTAGTATTCATGCAGACTCATCATGCTGTGGACCGCCTTGGAATACTTGGTGATGTAGGGCGATTCGGGTTCGCCAAGGTGCAGCGGAATCTTCTGCCTGATCGCCGCGCCTTCGAGCGCACGGCACAGATCGGGGTCGTTTTTTGTCACGTACCAGTACGCACCGCCAAACGCGCTGTTGTGCAGCGAATAGGTGAGAGCGGGGCGCAGTGCGTGGATCATGTCCATGAGGATGCGCGTTTCGGGAATGGGGTTTTCAAACCACATGTCTTGATGGCGGAAGGGAAACGTCCATTCCACCTGCCGCGCGCCCGGCGGCCTGTAAAAACCGCGGACGTAATGTTCAATGGTAAACGGCCCCTTGAACCAGCCCTCGTTGAGCCGCGTGCCGTCGGGGTCGACGCAGGGAATCAGATGCCAGGTCATTCCCGTTTCGAGAAGGAGCGCCGGGTCACCTGCCAAAATTTCGGCGAGCGCCAAAAGCGTCATCGCGCCGATGGGCTCGTTGGGATGCGGGCACGCAAAGCAAAGCGCGTTCTCGGGGCCATTCCCGAGGCGCAGACACCAGAGATCGTCGCCGGCGCGGGATTGACCGAGGCTTTCGCGGGTAATGATTTCGGGATATTGTTCGGCAAGCGCATGCCCGCGCGCCGCCAATTCGTCCACTGTGTCAAACGTGGCGTATGTAGGAATCCGGGAAAGGATCGACGGTATGTTCATTTTCCACCTGCGCTAACATTAAAATGAAGGCCCGCGCTTCCGCGCAATGGGGAAACGCGGGCCTGAGAAAAAAGTTATTTGTCGAGCCAGGTATAGGTAAACTCGGCGAAGCCCGCCTTGGTGTTGGCTTCTTCGCTGCCGGGATGTCCCTTTACATATGCCCAATGCGGGTAATAGCCGATCCACTCGGAGAGCACGGTGTATGGAAGGTCTGCCGCCATGTAGGCCTGCACCTGTTTATATAGCGGCGCGCGTTCCTCAAAGGAGGCGAGGTTGAGCGCCTCGGTCAGGAGCTGATCGACTTCGGGATTGGAATAGCCCGTGCAGTTCATAAATCCGGTCGAGGATACGGAGTTGCCGATGGCCGATACTTCGGGGCCCTGATAGTCGCTGGTCAGACCGATGGTGAAGTCCTTGTTTTTGACGACTTTCTCATCGAAGGACGCGTACTCGAGCATGTTGATGGTGGCGTCGATGCCGATCTTAGCAAGCTGGCTCTTGAGCACCTGCGCGAGATCCGGGAACGGCGCGTAGTTCATGGTGTCGATTGTGAGCTTGAGATAGAAGCCGTCCGCGTCCTTTTCGAGGCCGGATTCCTCCATCAGCGCCTGCGCGGCCGCGAGGTCGTAGCCGGGCACCATGACGGAATCATCCACGGCCCAGGCGAACAGGGGGCTGAGGAAATGTTCGGCCTTGAGACCGACTTCCTTGAGCGCGATGGTCATCATCTCGTCCCGGTCGATGGCCATGGAGACCGCCTGCCGGAGCTTCAGATCGTCAAAGGGGGCCTGTGCCATATTGTACTCCACGATGAAGCGGCTGGGATAGATGTTGACCTCCATCGCGATGTCGGGATTTGCGCGCATCTCGTTATAATCGGTGGAGGTGAACACGCCCAGGACGTCGTATTCACCCGCGAGGAAGGCGACCTTGGCTGTCGTCGCATCGGAGACGAACGCAAAGATGAGCTGATCGAGATAGGGAACGTCTGGGCCCATGAAGTAATGGGTGTTTTTCGTGAGCACGATGCGCGTGCCCTTGTCCCAGCTGTCAAACACGAAGGGGCCTGTGCCGACCGGGGTCTCCAGCGCGTCCGCGCCCATCCAGTCCTTGCCCTCGTAGACATGGCGGGGCAAAACGAACGTGCCCTGATACGCCAGGTTATAGAGGAAGGCCGCGTCGACTTCGTTCATCTGGAAGACGACCGTGTTTTCATCCGGGCATTCCACGGACGCAACGTGCGCCATGACATAGGCGGCATACGTCTGCTTTTCCGCGATATAGTCGAATGTGAACTTCACGTCATCGGAGGTCATCTTCACGCCGTCTGAGAAATACACATCCTCGTACAGATGGAAGGTGTAGGAAAGGCCGTCTGCCGCGACGTCGTAGCTTTTTGCGAGATCGGGAAGCACTTCCTGCATGCTGCTCAATTTAATGAGCCGGTTGAACGTGTTTTGGATGATGTATGCATTGTTTGCGTCGTAGTTGCCGTCGGGATTGAGGTTGGTCGGCTCTGCCCCAAGGGACATGAGCAGCGTGCCTCCCGCTTTGACATCCGTGCCGCTTGCTGCGCCGGACAGCGGCAGCGCGAGGCACAGGGCGAGCACCAGGAGTATGGACAGGATTCTGTTGCGTTTCATGATGGGTCTCCCTTCTCCTCCGTTTGATCTATGATTTCCGCCGCACGCATGCGGGAGGCGGCAAATCAGCCAATGTCGTGGACGCGCATGCAGCGCGTCGCACGGTCGTTGCCCATGGGGTCGAGTTGCTGGGGTGTGGTGGCGCAGGCCGGGACGGCCTGTGGACAGCGTGGGAAAAAGGCGCAGCCGACCGTCTGGTTCATGGGGGAGGGCGGCTCGCCCTTCAGCCGGATGGGCGAGAACGGCGCGCGCGGATCGGCACTCGGACAGTTGGAGATGAGCGCGCGGGTGTAGGGATGCAGAGGATCGTCCAGAATCGCGCGCACCGGGCCTATTTCGACGATTCGCCCGAGATACATGACCGCAATGCGGTCGCAGATGTAGCGTGCGGTTGAGATGTCGTGGCTGATGAAGAGCACCGCCGTGTTGCGTTCGTGCGCGAGCCGCCCCAGCATGTTGATGATGTCCGCGCGCACCGAGACATCGAGCATCGATACGGGCTCGTCCGCAACGATCATCGCGGGCTCCAGGAGCATGGAGCGCAAAATGGCGATCCGCTGAAGCTGTCCGCCCGAAAGTTCGTTGGGGTAGCGGTAGAGGTAGTTTTCGGCGGGCGTGAGTCCCGCACCTTCGAGCGCCTCTTTTGCGCGGCGAATGCGGTCTGCGCGGTTTATGCCGATGCCATGAAGGCGCAGGGTGCCTGCGAGCACGCGCTCGATCTTGTGGCGGGGGTCGAACGTGTCAAAGGGGTTTTGAAAGACCATCTGAATCTTTCGCCGCACGGATTTTCCGTCGTGGCGCGAAAGTGGCTGGCCCTCGAGAGAAACGGTTCCGGCGGTTGGCGGTTCAAGTCCGGCGAGCACGCGTCCGAGTGTGCTCTTTCCGCAGCCCGTTTCGCCCAGGATGCCGAGCACGTTGCCCCGCCGGAGCGCGAGATCGACGCCGTCGACCGACTTGACCGGCGATTTGTTCTTTTCGTAATATTTTGTAACGTCGCGCGCTTCCAAAACAATATCTCTTTTCGCGTTCATCATACGCCCTCCCCGATCAGGTGGCAGGCCGCGAAGTGGCGCGCGCCCAGGCGGCTCGTCGTGGGTTCCTTCTCCCGGCACACCTCCATGGCTTCGGGACATCGCGCGGCGAAGATGCAGCCTGCGGGCGGCGTATGCAAATCAGGCAGCGCGCCCGGAATGCTCAATAACTTCGCGCCTTCGGGTGCGCGCAGATCCGGGAAGCTTTCGAGCATGCACTTTGTGTACGGGTGGGACGGCGAAACGAGCGCGGTCGCCACGGGTCCGTATTCCACGAGCTTGCCCGCATAAAGAACCGCGACCTCCTGGCAGGTCGATGCCACGACCGACATGTCGTGGGTGACCATGACGCGCGTGAGCCCGAGCTTCTTTTCGAGCGCCATCATCTCCTCGAGGATCTGCGTCTGCGTGACGACGTCGAGCGCGGTCGTCGCCTCGTCGAGGATCAAAAGGCGCGGATTGTGCATGAGGCTCAGCGCAATGCTGACGCGCTGCATCATGCCGCCCGAGAGCTCGTGGGGATAAAGCCGCCGTACGCGCGCGGGCAGACTCACCAGTTCGAGAAGCTCCGTCACGCGCCTGGCTGCCTGCGTCCGGGTGGCATCCGGCTCGTGGACGCGGTACACATCCTCCATGAACGTACCCACGCGGTGCACGGGGCTTAACGCATTCATGGACTTTTGAAAGACCACCGCCATCTGTTTCCATCGTGTCTTTTGAAGCGTGGCGTCGTCCATCGTCAGGATATCCACGCCGCCCAGCAAAATGCGCCCCGATACCCGTGCGACACGGGGGTTTAAAATCCGAAGCGCGGCGTGCATGAGCGTGCTTTTTCCGCTGCCGGACTCGCCCACAATGCCCACGGGGCAGCCCTCCTGCACGTCGAAGCTTGCGCCCCGCACGGCATAGAACGGGCGGCCGTCGTCGTAGGTGACGGATGCGTTTTCAAATGCGAGTAATGACATAATTTCTCCTATACCACGCTGCGCAGCTTGGGGTTCATCAGCAGGTTCAGCCCCTCGCCAATCATAAAAAACGTGATCACGGTATATACGATGGCGATTCCGCCGAATACGCACATCCACCATCCGCTGGTGATGTACGCCTTGCCGTTGAAGATGAGTTGGCCCCAGCTGACGATGTTCGGATCGCCCAGCCCCAGAAACGAGAGGCTCGACTCCGTCATAATTGCGGCGCACACGCCCATGGTGGTATTTGCGACGATGGGGAAAATGCCGTTTGGAATGACGTGGGTAAACATGACGGACAGCCGACTTTCGCCCACGGCCTGTGCGGCGCGCACGAACGTGCGGGAGCGCAGACTCATCGCCTGTGCGCGCATGATCTTGGCGTTGCCCGTCCAACTCGTCAGCCCGATCACCACCATCACTTTTCCCATGCCGGAGCCGAACAGCGCGATGACGATCAGAATCAGAAAGAACGTGGGCATCATCATAAACGCGTTGATGAACTCGCCGATCACGGTGTCCGCCTTGCCGCCGAAATAGCCCGCCACCACGCCGATCAAGGTGCCGACGACCGCAGCGATCATCGCCGCGGAGACGCCCACCATGAGGGAGGTTCGGCTCCCGTACAGGATGATGGAGAAGACGTCGCGTCCCAGCCCGTCCGTGCCCAGAAGATAACGCGCGCCGGGAGCGACGACCATATCAGTCGAGATGGCGTTCGGATCATGCGGGGCGAGCGCGGGGGCAAACAGCGCCACGGACAAAAGGAGCGCCAACATAAATAGGCCGAGGCATAGCCGCCTGTTTTTCCGGATGAATTGATTTGCTTTCATATTCGTCGCCTCCTTACGCGCCATGGCTGTGGGAAACGCGCGGATCGAGCATGGCATAGAGAACATCGACCGCGATCATCACAACGGCGACGGACAGGCTGAGCATCAGGTAAATGCCCATCAAAACCGGATAGTCCCTGCGGGAGATGGAGGTCATGATATAGCTGCCCATGCCCGGCCATGAGAACACGATTTCAACCAGCGCCGAGCCCGTTACGGCATAGGCCATAAAGATGCTGATGGCGGTAACGGTCGGGAGGATCGCGTTTCGAAAAACGTACTTGCGGAAGATTTTAGATTCCCGCATACCGGTTGCGCGCAGGGTGACGATGAAGTCTTCGCCCAGCGTCTGGATCATGGCGGAGCGGGAGATGCGAAAGAAATAGGGGATTTCGAGAATCGTCAGGGTCGTGACTGGCAAAAGCATGTGCCAGGCGACGTCGAGAACGTGCTGAAATCCCTTGTAATTCTCGCGCACGTCGATCATGCCGGAAAAGGGGAGGAGCTTCAGGATCGACGCGAATACCAGCATCAGCATCAGTCCCAGCCAGAAGCTGGGGAAGGAATCGAAAAAGTAGGTGATGCCGGTCAGGAAGTTGTCGAGCTTTCCGCCGACTTTCCGAACGCATGCAATGCTCATGAGGACGCCGAGCACCACCGCAATGGCGAGCGAGGTAAGCGTTAAAAGCGCTGTGTTGCCAAGTCGCTGCCCGATCAGGCTCGAAACCTTCTCATTCGTATAATACGAAACGCCCATGTCACCCTTCAAAAGGTTTCCTACATAGCGCAGAAACTGAATGGGCATTGGCTTGTCCAACCCGTATTTTTGGGTGATCGCCTGCACCTGCGCCTCGCTCGGCGTTTCCGTGCCCACCAAAAGCCGCGCGGGGTCGCCGGGCGCGAGCCGGATCAGCGCGAAATTGATGATCAATACCAGCATCACACAGATGACCGCTGTGATCGACCGCTTGCCGAGGTAACGTCGCATGTCATTTCCTCCGTTTTGTCAGGGTTTTTGGGGGTAAGGCCCCTGTTCCACTTGCCCCATTTATAGTAGGGAATTAGGATCGCGAGTCCCATCGTCCAACCGATGGCGTAGCACCAATGCATGTTGTTGGGGCCAAAATAGTGCGTGAGCAGGTACGCGGCGGGGACACGTGCGAACCAGAGGCTCACGAGCGCCGCGATGGTCGGAACGAGCGTTTGTCCCGCCCCGCGGATGATGCCGATGTACATGTACTGAACCGTCGAGATGACGTACAGCGGAATCACGCGCACGAGGTAGGCGTTCCCGGCGCTTATGACCGCCGGATCGTCTGTGAAAAGCCGCATCAGCTGCGTGCGAAGCGGGATGACCGCCGCGCACAGGATGGCGCAAAGGCCGATGGCGAGCACAAGCGCCGCGCGCACGCCTTCCCGCACGCGCCCGATGTTGCGTGCGCCGATGTTCTGCCCGACAAATGTCGTGACCGCCGCCGCGAGGCTCGTAACCGGCATGAAGATGAACCCGTCCACCTTCACGGCCGCGTTGTAGCCCGCGATGAACACCGGACTGACGGAATTGATCAGCGGCTGCATCACCATCATGCCGACCGCGAACAGCGCGTTCTGAATGCTAATGGGGACGCCGACCTTTAACGACTGGAAAAACAGTGCCTTTTCGATGCCGAAATGGCGGAAGGCTGCGCCGATGTCCGGATACTTGCGCCGAATCAGGCGGATGCTCAAGAGCCAGCTGAACGTCTGCGCCGCGACCGTGGACCATGCGACGCCCGCGACCCCAAAGGGGAATACCACGACCAGCAAAAGCGCGAGAATGATGTGAAGGATGCTCGATGCGATGAGGATGGACAGCGGCGTTCTGCTGTCGCCGATTCCCTGCATGACATTCGCGTTCACGTCGTATCCGAGCGTCGGCAGCATGCCCACATAGTAGACGACCATGTACCGCTTCGCATCCTGGAAGATAATTGCATCCGTATGGAGGAGGCGCAAGAACGGGTCGATGGTGAAGATGCCCAAAAGCGTGATCGGCACGGCGATGATCAGCAAAAATGCGTTCATCGTGGAGAGCGTCTTTCTGATCCTCTCCATGTCGCGGCTTCCGAAAAACTGGCTGACCAGCACAGAAGCGCCTAGACCAATGCCCAAAAAGAGGGAGGTCAGCATGTATGTGATCGGAAAGCCGACGCCCACGGCCGCGAGCGCTTCGGTGCTTACGTGTTTTCCGACCACGATGCCGTCGACCACGGTGTAAAGCTGCTGAAACAGATTGCCCAGGAGGATCGGGAGCGAGAACCGAAGCATCTGGGGCAGGCAATTCCCTGTCGTCATGTCGATGGTGCCGCTCTTTCGGATGTTCATTCGGTTATGTATGGCTCGTTATTGCGGTTTGCGTCGAGCAGCTGATCCGAATAATGCGCGACTAAATGGCGTGCCAGATATTGGATATACGCGAATACGGGACTCACGTCCAGCTGCTCGTGCCCCTGTTCCTTGCCATATCTTTGCAAATGAAACACAAGGGTTTCATTTGCAAAGCCGGAAAGCGGATTGAGCATGCTGTCGGTCAACAAAATGATCCTGCTTCCGCGCGCGTGTGCGAGTTGCACGCAGGTGTGCGTGTACGCGTAGTGCGGCGCGAAGGAGACGGCTAGAATCAGCGTTTCGGGGTTTGCAAGGTTTAAAATATCATTCCAGTCATAGATGAGCCGCGAAAAAAGCACGCCGTCTCGTATGCAGTACAGGCGGTGGAGCAGTTCCGCCGCGACACCAAACGAATCCATATAGCCCACGACGAGAACGTTCTTTGCACACAGGATCTCCCTGCACACGCGGTCGAGCTGTGCCTCGTCGATGTTGCAGTACATTTCTGCGAGATTTTTTTGCGCGGCTTGCGCAATGCCTTTCAAATCGTCCGCCGCGAGAGGGGCGGTCTCTGTGGGGCGGGCGAAAACCGCCATGCTTTGAGCGCTTTTTTGCAGATCGGTATAACCTTCAAACCCAATCGCGCGGCAAAAACGCACAATCGTCGCAGGACTGGTCCCGATCCTTTCCGAAAGCACGGAGAGCGGGGAAAACAGCGTCTCGTCGTAGTGTGCGCTGATGTAGCGTGCGATCTTTTGGTGCGACGGTGAGAGCGCTTGATACCGGGACTCAATCGTCGATTTAATCGACATCTGCAACACCTTCTTTCGGATGACCCGTTTCATCGGCTTATACCCTGAAATATTTTTTTCAATGATAGCATGCGAATTGCATCTTGTCAAATAAAAATATGCGAAAGTTTATGCCTATCACCGACGGGGGCGGGGGCGAAAAACGGCCGTTTGAGAGAAATAATAAAGTATAAATATAAAAAATTACGGCATAAGTGCTGAAATATCGTGCATGAATGTGAATTTATTGGCGCGAAAGCCAGGCGCGCGAGGGACACAACGGACAAATAAACAGATGCGGTTCGCACGATGATTGTGCAATTTTACAAATAAAAACCTGCACAAATGGGCGTTTGCACGCTTGCGTTTGCGCAAAAAAACCGCCGACCGAACCAGATGTTCGGTCGGCGGGAAAGAGGAGCGTCAGGATGCATCCTTGCTGCCGTATTGCCGGATAAACTCGTACAGCTTTTTTTCCGCCATCGGCGGTCCGATCAGGAACCCCTGCCCTTTCCAGAAACCGAGATCCCCGTAGAATTCGAACTGATCGCCGTTTTCAATGCCCTTTGCGCACACCGTCATGCCGAGTGTGTCCGCCAGATGTGCGATGGACACCAAAATGCGCACGAGCTTGTCGTCGCCGGGAATGCCGCCTGAGAAACAGCGCGCCAGTTTGATGCCGTCAAAGGGCAGGCGATTGAGCAAATAGAGGTTGTTACTGCCGATGCCGAAGTTGTCAAACAAAAGTTTTGCGCCCATCTCCTTGAGGGTGATGAGATTTTCGATGCCCTTCGGAGTCAGTTTGTCGACCTCGGTCAACTCGAGTTCGAGATTGCGCGGCGCAAGGCGCTGCCGATCGAGCTCGACCTTTGTCTTTTCCACAAAATCGGAGCTGTTGATCGAATCGGCCCAGATGTTGACGGCGACGATCAGGTCGCAGCCGATCCGGTCCATCAGCCGCCTGATCATCCCGAGCGCACTTTTCATAAACCAGTCGGAAAAGATCTGGCTGGTATGCTTGTCGGAGGCGGTTTTGCGCACGTAGCCATAACCCGGGACGGACTCGCCGTCCGGAAGATGGAGTACTTCTGCAAAGACCTCGTATGTGTTGCAGGTGTTTTTTCCAAACGTCCACTTGGGCTGGCCATACAGCTCAAAAGCCCCATCTTCGATCAAAGAACGCAGCTTTTCTTGTGAAAGGTTCATGCGTGTCCCTCCTTTGTTGCAGGTCTTCCGCGCGCTGTTTGGGCCGCAGCAGAAGATTTCCGTGCTTATATTTTACAACAAATTCACGCATTGGTCAATACGACTGATATGGTATTTGCATTTTTAATGACTACCACCATAATATGAAAAAATTGAATTGAACACGCCGCGTCCTCTGAGGACGCGGCGCATGGGCCTACATCATTCTTGCGATATGTTCGACAAATTGGCGCGCCGTCCTGCCCGATCGTCCGCCGCGCTCGAGCGCGTACTGTTCGGCCAGCAGCTCGATATTTTCAACGCCGCCCAACCCGTGCGCATCGGCGAGCGCGTGCACGATCTCGATATACTTGTCCTTATTGGGTTTTGAAAATAGGATTGCGAGCCCGAACCGCTCGGACAGGGAGGCGACTTCCTGCATGGTCTCATTGAGGTGGACATCGTCGCCGCTGCGGTCGGAAAACGTCTCCTTGACGAGATGGCGGCGGTTGCTGGTGGCGTAGATTGCGACGTTTGCGCCCCGGGCGGCAACCGAACCTTCGAGGATCGCCTTTAGCGCGCCGATTTCCTCGTTGCCCTGCGCAAAGGAGAGGTCGTCGATGAACAGGATGAACTTGAGGGGATTGTCTACGAGCCGCTCAATGATGCGCGGTATTTCAAGAAGGTCGGCCTTTCGCACTTCCACGAGCCGCAGACCACGCATCCAGTATTCGTTGACGATGGCCTTGACGGTCGACGACTTGCCCGTGCCCGCGTCGCCGTATAACAGCGCGTTTGCGACCGGCTTCTCTTCCCAGAAGGCGAGCGTGTTTTGGACCAGCCGCCCGCGCTCCCGTTCATAGCCCGTCAGCTGTGAAAGCCGGATGGGGTCCGGTATCATGACCGGCACAATCGCCCCCGCGTGATAGGTGAACATGCGTGCGTTGGAATAGATTCCAAACCCTGCGGTCGCGAGCCGATCCATCTGATCTGCATAGGCGGCCTCGAAGTCGAACAATTCGTCGGTTGTCCATTCGGGCAGATCAATTTCCTGCGGCATCCCGGCCTTGACGTCCCGTGCAGAAAGGGTCGAAAGCGCGCGTAAGACTGCGAGCTCGCGCCGGACGCAGCCTTCAATCGTCTCTGAAACCGCCGCCTTGCGGGCGCGCAGCCGGACATATGTGTTCTCGTCAGATACGACCAGTCGCCACACGTAAGCGGTGAAGTTTTCCCCGCTCTGAAAGAGCAGGTGTGCAAACGACGCATAGCGGTCGACCTTTTCTTCGGGCGCATTTTCCGCGGTCAATAAATTGAGAAAGGCCCGGACGACCGCGTCGTCCAGCAGGCGGCGGAACACAACCAGCGACCGCGCCCGCAATGCGATTTGATTCAACTGGAACATCACCTTTTCAGTCATTTTGATGAAACCATATGCCCTATCGTACCGAAAAGCGGCGGCGTTCTCCATCGCCCTTAAGTTAATTCATCTGCGCTGTACAAGCATGCGTGCGTATGGTAATATGTAAGGAGAAGATTGTGAACGGGAGCATGTGATATGAAACGTTTTATTTCACTCTTTCTTGCGGTTGTTCTTTACCTTGCTCTGATCCCGGCATTTGCCGAGGCGGACGCACCCATTACCGTTATCGATCAGATCGGACGCACGGTCACGCTCGCGGCGCCGGCGGAGCGCATCGTTTCTTCCTATTACATCTCGACAGCGACGCTCATTGCGCTTGGACTTGAAGATCGGCTGGTCGGGATCGAAATGAAGGCGGAGGGGCGCACGCTGTATCAGATGGCGGCGCCTCAGATCATCGGCCTTCCGGCGGTCGGCTCCGGCAAGGGCATCAACGTGGAGGAAACCGCCGCAACAAACCCGGATGTGGTGATTTTGCCCAAAAAGCTTGCGGATTCCGCCGCCTCCTTTGAGGCGCTGGGTATTCCGGTTGTGGTCGTCGATCCCGAGACGAAGGAGAAATTCGCGGAGTGCGTGATGCTCCTTGCCGAGATCACCGGGACGACGGCGCGCGCGGAGGCGCTGCTCTCGTACGACGACGAGCAGACCGCGATGATTGAGGACCTCGTTGCGGATCTTGACAAACCCCGTGTGTATCTGTCCTCCGCTTCCGGAACGCTCGTGACGTTTCCCGGGGGAATGTATCAATCGGCACTGATTGAGACGGCGGGCGGGACCTGCGTGTCCGCGGAACTGGCGGGCGAGAGTCAGGCGGAGGTGTCGGCCGAGCAGGTCGTTTTGTGGAATCCGGAATACATGTTCTACGTCACGGGCGCTGATTATACGGCTACGGACATCACGACCGACGAGCGGCTTGCGGGCGTGGCCGCCATCGAAAATGACAATGTATACCAATTCCCGTCGGCCATCGAATCCTGGGACTATCCCACGCCCTCGTCGATCCTGGGCATTCTGTATCTTGCGCACATGCTGCATCCGGATGTGTATACCGAGGATCAGTACGTCCAGGCGGCGACGGATTTTTATCGCACATTTTTTGACATCGATGTGACCAAAGAGGAGATCGGCCTGTAAGTGTTTGGAAAGCGCGGCAAATGGATCCTTGCGCTCGCGGCATTGGGGTGCCTGATTGTGTCCTTTGTGGTGGGCAGGTACCCGCTCTCGCTGGGTGAAATCGGGCGGATATTGCTCGGTCAGGACGCGGACAGCGTCCCGGCGCGGGTGTTTCTCAACATCCGCCTGCCGCGCGCGCTCATCGTTTCGGTGTGCGGAATGGGACTCGCGGTTGCGGGTCAGATCTTCCAGCGCGTATTCGTCAATCCGCTCGTGTCGCCGGACGTACTGGGTGTGAGCGGCGGCTGTTCCGTCGGTGCGGTTGCCGCCATCCTCGCGGGCGCGGGCATGTGGGCGACGCAGGCGTTTGCGTTTATGGGCGGGCTGTGTGCGGTCGGACTCTCGATTCTGCTTGCGCGTGCCATTCGGGGCGAACGGCGCATCTCGATGATCCTCTCCGGCATCATCATCGGCGCGTTGGCAAATGCCGTCATCATGTTTTTCAAGTACGTCGCGGATCCCACAAACGAGCTAGCGACCATCGAATATTGGCTCATGGGAAGTTTTCATACGGCGCGCTGGGTCGATTTGCGCCTTCTCGTGCCCATGACGGCGATCTGCTTTTTGGGGCTGTTCCTGTTGCGCTACCCGATCCAGATCATTGCACTTGGCGATGAGGAAGCGAAGAGTTTAGGGGTCAATGTCCCGCGCGTGCGGGCTGTCGCGCTTTTTCTGGCGACCGCGCTGGTCGCCGCGTCTGTTTGTGTGGCGGGTATCGTGAGCTGGGTGGGGCTGATCGTTCCGCACATGGTGCGGCGCGTTTCCCACCGGGACAGCACGCTCTTCATTGAATCCGCCATGGGCGGCGCAGCCGTTTTGACCGTTGCGGACGCATTGGCGCGCAGCATTGCGACCGCAGAAATTCCGATCAGCATCCTTACATCTCTCATGGGCGCGATCTTCCTCGCGGCGGTCCTCCTCGCGCGGCAAAGGGGGACTGCCCGTGATTGAAATTCAGAATTTGATGCTCAAACGCTGCGGACAAGCGGTGCTCGCGGACGCGAATCTCTCGATCGGCGAGGGCGTCACGGCGCTCCTTGGGCGAAACGGTGCGGGAAAGACCACGCTCATCCGTGCGCTGACGGGCTTTCTAAAGCCGTCGGCAGGGGAGATTTTGCTCGACGGACGCCCTCTTTCAACTTATTCCGACCGGGAACGCGCACAAAAACTGGCCTATGTGCCCCAGAATCCGCGCGAAGGGCTTTTTGTGACGGCTGCGTACTTTGTTGCGATGGGTGCGTTCCCCAATCAAAGTCTTTTCCGCACGCCGGGGCCTGCGCGCATGCGGCAGGCGGGGGAGATTCTGTTTGCCATGGGACTTTCGCAGTTCGCTGAACGGGGCATGGACACATTGAGCGGCGGCGAAACGCGGCTTATGTATCTGGCGCGGGCGCAGATGCAGGGGGCAGAATGCTTCATTCTCGACGAGCCGCTTGCGGGACTGGACTACGCATGGCAGCACAGATTCCTCGAGCGGCTGAAGCGGGAAAAGAGAGGCGTGTTTTTATCCCTGCACGATCCCTCGTTCGCCATGCAATACGCGGATCGGATTGTCCTCATCGCGGATGGACGTTTGTATGAAAACCCGCGCGAGGCGAACTTACAGGCAGCATATGGGCGGGAACTGCGGCTGATCGAGGCGGAAAACCAGAAAATCGCGGTCTGGAAAGGATCATCGACATGAACTTCAGGCGGTATGTGATGGCGGAGAGCCTCGAGGAGGCCTGGACGCTGAACCAAAAAAGAGGCAACCGGATTCTGGGCGGCACGCTCTGGATGAAGATGGGCGGGAGCCACTTTGATGCGGCAATCGATTTGAGCCGTCTTGGACTCGATCAGATTGAACACGAGGGCGGCGCATATCGGATCGGCTGCATGGCGACGCTGCACGACTTGGAGACGCATGCGGGACTGGGTGCACTAACGGGCGGCGCAATCGGGCGCGCGCTCGCGCCCATCGTCGGGGTGCAGTTCCGAAATTATGCGACTGTGGGCGGAAGCGTGTTCGGCCGCTACGGATTTTCGGACGTCCTGACGGTTTTCATGGCGATGGATGCGGAGGTCATGCTCTACCGGGGCGGACGCGTTCCGATCCGCGCCTTTGCGCAGATGCCCTACGACAAGGACATCCTCACGCACGTCGTCGTGCGGGACGTTCCGATGAAGATCGCATGCGAGAGCGTACGGCTTTCGAAGACCGATTTTCCCGTTCTGACCTGCGCCGTGTCCGAGATCGGCGGCAAAATCGCAGCGGTCGTGGGCGCGCGACCCAACAGGGCGCGCGCAGTCGATCTGCCGGAGGGCGCCGCATATGCAGATTTTCCCGCGCTGGTCGCGGATGCGCTGGATTTTGGGTCAAACATGCGCGGCTCGGCGGCGTACCGCAAGCACCTGTGCCGCGTGCTGGTCGGCCGCTGCATAACCGGGATCGGAGGCGACAGATGACGCTCGAACTGAGACTAAACGGCAGGCAGATCGCGGGCGAGGTTGCCCCGGACGCCATGCTGATTGATTTTCTGCGCGCGAACGGCTGCATGAGCGTTAAGCGCGGCTGCGATACCGCAAACTGCGGGTTGTGTACGGTACTTCTGGACGGGAAGCCCATCCTCTCCTGTTCCTATCCGGCCCTGCGTGCGCACGGGCACGCGGTCGTGACGCTCGAGGGCCTGCAGGCCGAGGCGGAGGAATTCGGCGGGTTCATGGCGGACGAGGGCGCTGATCAGTGCGGCTTTTGCAATCCCGGGTTCATCATGAACGTGCTCGCGATGGTGAAGGAATTGCCCGATCCAACGGAGGCGCAGATCCGCGCGTATCTTTCGGGCAACCTCTGCCGTTGTTCCGGCTTTGTGAGCCAGCATCGCGCAATCGCGCGATACATCCGCTTCAAGAGGGAGAATGAACGATGAAGGCGGTCAATACGTCCATCCGCAAAAAGGATGCCATGGCGCTCGTGACCGGGAAGCCGGTGTATACGGACGATCTCGCCAGAAAAGACGCGCTGTGCGTGAAGCTTTTACACAGTCCGCATGCGTTTGCGTACATCAGGAGCGTCGATACCGCAAGGGCGCTGCGCGTGCCGGGCGTCGCATGCGTGCTCACCTTCGCGGATGTCCCGCAAACGCGTTTTACCATCGCCGGGCAGTCGTATCCGGAGACGAGCCCTTACGATCGGCTGATCCTTGACCGGTACGTACGCTTTTTGGGCGACGCGGCGGCGATCGTCGCCGCCGAGACCGAGCAGGCTGCGGAAGCTGCATTGCGGCTCATCAAGGTGGATTACGAGGTGCTGCCCCCCGTGCTCGACATCCACAAGGCACTCGACAACCCGTCGACCGTGCATCCGGAGGATGACTGGACGATGCGCGACGGGTTCGGCGCAGATCGGGCGCGCAACCTCTGCGCGGCGCACGCCGAGGAAATGGGCGATGTGGACGCGGAATTTGAACGGTGTGCGCACACCTTTTCCGCGACATACCACACCTACGCGAACCAGCAGACCATGATGGAGACCTTTCGCGCGCAGACGCAGCTCGATCCGTATGGGCGGCTCGAGGTCATGAGCTCGACGCAGGTACCGTTCCACGTGCGTCGCATCCTCGCGCGCGCGCTCGGGATTCCCAAATCCCGCGTCCGTGTGATCAAGCCGCGCATCGGCGGCGGCTTCGGCGCAAAGCAGACGGCGGTGTGCGAAATGTATCCTGCCATCGTGACCATGAAGACAGGGCGCGCCGCCAAGATCGTCTACACCCGCAGAGAGGCGTTTTTCGCCGGATCGCCCCGGCACGAGATGGAGATTTCGGTGCGCGTGGGCGCAGACGCGGGCGGCATCATCCGTGCGCTCGACGTCAAGACGCTCTCCAACACGGGCGCATACGGCGAACATGGCTGGGCGACGGTGGGCCTGAGCGGGCATAAATCCATCCCGCTTTACGGAAAGCTCGCCGCTTACCGCTTCGATTATACGGTCGTCTACACAAACAGCACCGCCACCGGCGCGTACCGGGGATTCGGCGCGACGCAGGGCATTTTTGCGGTGGAATCCGCGGTCAATGAGCTTGCGCACCGGATGAACATCGACCCGGTCGAAATCCGCACGCGCAACATGGTCAGGGAAGGCGACGTGATGCCCGCGTACTACGGGGAAACCGCCACGAGCTGCGCGCTCGACCGCTGCCTTGCGCGCGCCGCGCAGATGATGGACTGGGATGAAAAATATCCCGTCCGCACGCTGCCTGACGGGCGGCTGCACGGCGTGGGCGTCGCCATGGCGATGCAGGGATCGGGCATCTCGAACATCGACGTGGGTTCCGCGACCGTGCGGCTCACGGAGGACGGCGCGTACCAACTGCAAATCGGCGCGACCGACATGGGCACGGGCTGCGACACCATTCTTGCGCAGATTGCGGCGGAATGTCTCGACTGCGCGCCCGACGACGTGACCACCATGGGCGTCGACACGGATGTGTCGCCCTACGACACGGGTTCCTATGCGTCGTCTACGACATTCATCACCGGGCAGGCGGTTGTAAAGGCATGCGGCGCGCTCCGGGCACGCATTTTGGGCTTTGCGGCGCAGCTCCTCTCCTGCGCTCCTGAGGAACTTGAACTCGAGGGCACATGCGTTGTGCGCGCGGGGGATGAAGACCAATTGCCCCTTCGGGAGGTTGCCGCGCAGGCCATCTGCGGAAACGACGCGATCCTCGAAGCGACCGCGGCGAACACGTCGCCCGCTTCGCCGCCGCCGTTCATGGTGGGCATGGCGGAAGTGGCCGTCGATCCGCTGACCGGGGTGGTTGAGCTTTTGGACTACGTGGGGGTGGTCGACTGTGGCACGACCATCAATCCAAACCTTGCGCGCGTGCAGACAGAGGGCGGGCTTGCGCAGGGCATCGGCATGGCGCTTTATGAACGGCCGCTGCGCGCCGCGAACGGGCGGCTGACGGCGGACAGCTTCATGCAGTATAAGATCCCGTCCCGGCTCGACATTTCGAATCTGCGCGTTGCGTTTGAAAGCAGCTATGAGGCGAGCGGGCCGTTCGGCGCGAAGTCCATCGGGGAAATCGTCATCAACACGCCCTGCCCGGCAATCGCAGATGCGGTTTACAATGCGACGGGCGTGCGCGTGCGCGAGATGCCGATCACCCCCGAAAAAATCGCGATGGGGATGATCGAGCTGTGATGCGGCTGGTGCTGCTCGCCGCCGGAAACAGTCGGCGGTTTGGGGAGAACAAGCTGCTGTTCCCGCTCGAGGGGAAGCCGCTTTACAGGTACATGCTGGACAGGCTCCTGCTTGTGCGCGCCGAGATGGGCGCGGAGCTGGTCGTCGTGACGCAATACGGGGAGATCGCGCAGGCATGTGCGGGATTGCCCACGCGGGTTCTTTTGAACCCGGAAAGCGAAAAGGGCATTTCCACATCCATTCGCCTGGGCCTATCGGACATCGCCGAGATTCCCTGCGCGTTTTTCGTCGCGGATCAGCCGTATCTTTCGGAAGAGACGATCGTCTGTTTCCTGCGCGCGTGGGCGTCATCCGGCAAGGGCATCGGCTGCGTGGCGCATGAAGGCGAGAGCGGGAATCCCGCCGTGTTCGCGTCCCGGTACCACGGTGCGCTGCGCGCGCTCGCGGGCGACCGGGGCGGGAAGCGCGTGATCCGGGAACACATGGACGATACATACCTACACCAGGTCGAAAACGCGCGTGCGCTCATGGACATCGATTTCAGGGGCGACGCCGTTTCAGAATAGAGGAGGAGAATCATGCAGTACCGTCAATTTGGAAACACCGGTTTGAAGATTTCGGCACTGGGCTTCGGCGCAATGCGCCTGCCTTCGACAAATGTCGACGGCAAGAACGTGTTCGACATCGACGAGAGCATCCGCATCATCCACCGCGCGATCGAACTTGGCGTCAACTATTTCGACACGGCGCCCTATTATTGCGACAGGGAGAGCGAGGGAATCGTCGGAAAGGCGCTGAAGGGGTATCGCGACAAGGTGCTCTTGTCGACAAAGAATCCCATCGAGAACGCGTCCGGCGCGGACTGGCGGAAGCGGCTCGAGCTTTCGCTGAAGAACCTCGACACGGACCACATCGATTTTTACCACATGTGGGGCATCAGCTGGGATGCCTATACCGAGAAGATCGACGTGAAGGACGGCCCGATGGCGGCAGCCATCCGCGCGAAAGAAGAAGGGCTGATTAAGCACATTTCCTTCTCGTTTCACGACAAGCCCGAGAATATGATCAAGATTGTGGACACGGGCAATTTCGAGTCCGTACTCTGCCAGTACAATCTTCTTGATACCGCGAACGAAGCGGCCATCGCGCATGCGGCTTCCAAGGGACTGGGCGTCGTGATCATGGGTCCGGTTGCGGGCGGACGTCTGGGCCAGCCCTCCGAGGCGATTTTGAAGCTCATGAACGGCAAGCTCGATTCGAGCGCCGAGATCGCGCTGCGATTCGTGCTCGCCAATCCCAACGTATCCTGTGCGCTTTCCGGCATGGGTTCGATGGCAATGGTCGAGGAAAACGCGCGCACGGCATCCGACGACGCGCCCCTGAGCACGGAGGAGCTTGGGAAGATCAATGCCGCGATGGAGCAGAACAAGAAGCTGGCGGAACTTTACTGCACGGGATGCAACTATTGCATGCCCTGTCCGCAGGAGATCAACATCCCCCTGAACTTCCAGCTCATGAATTATCACAGGGTCTATGGCCTGACCGAGTATGCCAAGGGCGAATACGCGAAGATCGGCACGGTCGAGTGGCTCAAGGGCAAGAAGGCGAGCGACTGCATCGAATGCGGCATCTGCGAAAAGAAATGCCCACAGAAGATTGCGATCAGAAAGCAGCTCAAGGAAACAGCCGAAGTACTCGGCTGATCTTCCAATCGGCCCGGCGGCGAAAACCGCCGGGCTTTTGTGCGCCCAAAGTCAAATTCCAGTCGACTTTTATGGGCGCATATGTTAAAATGCGGGTAACGATCGCCCTGCAGGGCGTGCACGAAGGAGAACTGAAACATGCTGCGATCCCGCGAAATCCATCTGGATTTTCATACCGCCGGAGAGATCCCCGCCATTGCGGCGGATTTCGACCCCGCCCGGTTTGCCAAGACCATGAAGGAGGCGCACGTCGATTCCGTGACGGTGTTTGCCCGCTGCCATCACGGATGGATGTACTACGATTCGAAACAATCCCCGCAACTCGTTCATCCGAATCTGACGCGGAAGAATCTGCTTGTCGAGCAGGTAGAGGCGCTCCATGCGCAGGGCATCAAGGCGCCCGTATACATCACCGTGCAATGGGACTATGAGAGCGCGAAAAACCATCCGGAGTGGCTGATTCGCGGGGAGTCGGGTGCGCACGAGGGCGGGCCGTTCACCGCGCCGGGATTCTATCAGTCGCTGTGCGTGAACACGGGCTATCTTGATTTTTTGCGCACGCATACGATCGAGGTCATGCAGACGCTGGGGGACGCGCTCGACGGGCTGTTTTTTGACATCGTTGGCATCCGCCCCTGCCTGTGTGCCGCCTGCCGCAAGGAGATGGCGGCGAAGGGGATCGATATGACGGACGCGACGGCGGTGCGTGCTTTTGCGGCGCTTACCATGGACCGCTTTAAGGCGGAGATGACGAAACTCGTGCGCGAAAGAAGCGCGGACTGCACCATCTTCTATAACGCCGGGCATGTGGGCCCCTGTACAAAGGAAAGCGCGGACGCGTACACCCACTTTGAACTTGAGAGTCTGCCGAGTGGCGGCTGGGGTTATCTGCACTTTGCGGTCACGGGGCGCTATGCGCGCAAGCTCGGCAAGGATTGCATGGGCATGACTGGCAAGTTTCACAAGAGCTGGGGCGACTTTCACGCGCTGAAGAATCAGGCGGCGTTGGAATACGAGGCGTTCCGCATGCTCTCCTTCGGCTTCGCCTGTTCCATCGGCGATCAACTCGAGCCGGGCGGCACGCTGAATGAGGCGACGTATCGGCTGACTGGGCGCGTCTATGAACAGATCGAGGCGCGCGAACGGTATGCGCGTCCGTCCGTGCCCGTGGTGGAGGCGGCAATTTTGACTGCCGAAGATCCGCTCTTTGAGCATCAGATGTCAACGCATCTGATGGGAGCCGTCCAGATGCTTGAGGAATTGGGTTTGCAGTTCGACATCCTCGATCCCGCCATGCCCTTTACGGGGTATCGGCTGATCGTCGTGCCGGGCGACATCCGCTTGACGGGCGCACAGCAGCAAAAACTGGACGCGTTTGCACAAAACGGCGGTGCGGTGATCGCATGCGCGGCGGGTGGCACAAGCGCAACCGGCGCATATCCCGCCTGCTACCGCGCGACCTGCGCGGGCGCAAACGAGAATTACCCCGACTTCATCGTCGCAAACGGCGATCTGGCCAAGACGCTTGCGCCGGAGAACGAATATGTCGTCTACGAGCAGGGCTTTCTGATCGCGCCGGATGGGGGAGAGACAGTTCTTAGCGCAAACGCGCCGTACTTCCCGCGCAAGGGGAACCGGTTCTGCTCACACTCCTACACGCCGTCTTCCAAGGCAGGCGCGCATCCCGCCGCGATCCGCAACGGAAATGTGATTCTGTTTGCGCATCCGCTGTTTGCGCAGTACCGCCTGTGCGCGCCGCGCTGGGTGAAGGTGCTCATCAATAACGCCATCGACGCGGTCATGCCGGGGCGCCTCGTTTCACACGACGGGCCTTCCACGCTCACGGTGTCCCTGCTTGAAAAGGACCAAAAGACATACGCGCATATACTGACCTACATTCCGGTGCGCAAGAGCGAAACCATCGACATCATTGAGGAGCGCACGCGCGTCAATGGCGTTACGTTCCGCTTCCAACTGCCGGGCGGCGTCCGGTCGGCGCGGCTTGTGCCGGAGAACATCGAGCTTGAAGTGAAGGACAACTGCGTGACGGTGCCGAGCATCGACGGCTACGGCATCCTCGAACTGACGGGGAAATGAGGGAGGGCAACATGATCTATTTCAACAAGGCGGAACTGCGCGACCGCATCTACGCCTGCTGGCTGGGCAAGAACATCGGCGGCACAATGGGCACGCCGTTTGAGGGCTGCAAGGAGTTGCTAGACATCGAGGGCTTCACGTCCGAGCCGGGCAAGCCCCTGCCGAACGACGATCTCGATCTCCAGCTCGTCTGGTTGAAGGCGCTTTCGGAACTCGGTCCGAACGCGCTGGACGCCAAGGCGCTGGGCGAATACTGGCTCACCTACATCGGCCCGCCGTGGAACGAATACGGCGCGGGCAAGGCGAACATGCGCATGGGCATCGCGCCGCCGATGTCGGGCGAATTGAATAACGAGGACTGGAAGCATTCGAACGGCGCATGGATTCGCACCGAGGTCTGGGCGTGCACCCATCCGGCGCTTCCCGAGCGCGCAATCCGGTTCGCGTTTGAGGATGCCTGCGTCGATCACGGATTTGGCGAAGGCTCGTATGCCGCGGTGTTTGTCGCGGCGATTCAGGCGGCGGCGTTCGTCGTGACGGACATCGACGCGCTCATCGACATTGGCCTTTCGAAGATTCCGGAGGATTGCCGGGTTGCCCGGAGCGTGAAAATTGTTGGCGACTGCTTCAAAAACGGCGTCGATTGGAAGGCATGCCGCGAGGCCGTTGTGGCGGATAGCGCCGATCTCGGTTGGTTCCAGGCACCTGCGAACGTTGCTTTCGTGGTGCTCGGGCTCAAATACGGCGGTTGTGACTTTAAAAAGTCGATGATCCTCGCGCTCAATTGCGGCGACGACACCGATTGCACCGGTGCGACGCTGGGCGCGACGCTCGGCATCATGTACGGCATGAAGGCGATTCCCGAGGACTGGAAGGCGTACATCGGCGACGAAATCATCACCATTTCGATCATCAAGGGAAGCGCGTTCTTCCCGGAGAGCTGCTCGCAGCTGACCGACCTCGTGATGGACATCATTCCTGTGACCACATACGCGGGCATGAGCCCCAAAAAGGGGCGTCGGCATTTCGTCGAAGTGGGCGAGGATGCTACTTGTGTGGCGGAGGATTTCGATCCGGCATCGTTCAAGGGGCGCGGGTTTGTGAACCGGCTGGCGAAGCGGGCGCGCTATTCCTATACCTATGAAAATGTGATCCTCAAGGCGCTTGTCGAGTTTGAGAAGGAGCCGGTGATTGCGCCGGGTGTGCGCGTCGGACTTCGGCTCACCGTAACCATGCCGAATTGCACGACATACCGCCGCGCATCCATCTCGTGGTACGCACCGGCGGGTTTCACGGTCGAAGGCAGGAAAAACGTGTTCATGAAGTGGTTGCCGGGCGGCGAAGGCGGCGAAGGCGCGCTCAACTTCCGCGCGGACGACGCGAACTACTCCGACATCACGATCACTGCAGGCGAGAATGTGGAGAGCGTCAATCGAATCATCTTTGAGATCGCCACGCCCGGGATGGGGCAGCCGCTGCTCGTTCCGGTGACGATCCTCGGATAAGGAGGGGGCGCATGGGAGACCTTTATACGGCACTGTTATCGGAAATTGAAAAGATGCCCGTGATCGATACGCACGAGCATCTCTGGTGGAACGAAGCGGATTTTTACAGGAGGGGCGAGGACGTCCTGCAGATTTACCTTTGGCATTACCTCGGAAGCGACGTGGTTTCAGCCGGACTGAAGCCGGAAGCGCGGGAGAAGGTAGACGACCGAACCTTGCCGCTTTTGGATCGTTGGCGGATCGTCGAGCCGTATTGGGAGGCTTCGCGTTATACAGGCTACGGACGTGCGCTCGACATCGCTGTCAAGGGAATCTACGGCATCGACGGCGTGAACGGGGAGACCATCGAGGCGCTGAACGAGGCGTTTTTGAAAGAGGGTCGGCCGGGGCATGCGCGGCATGTCCTCAAAGAGCTGTGCAACATCGAAAAGAGCCTGCTGGATGTGCCCTCGCCCAGTCTTACGGGCGAAAACGAGTTGTTTCAGCGGGCGTGGCAGCCGATGCAATTCATCATGCCCGCGGACGCCGCCGAGGGAGACGACTTGGCGGAGATTGAGCAGCGGTACGGATGCCCGATTCAATCTCTTGACGACTGGTGCGCGGCGCTCGAACGGGAACTGGACGACACGCTCAACCGCTATGGCACGAGGATCCTCAAGACCGCCATCGCCTACATGCGGTCGCTGCGGTTCGAGGAGGTGACCTATGCCCGCGCGAAGGAGCTTTTCCGGGTGGCGCGCACGAATTGGGGAACACATGACGCCAACCGGCGCCCTGCCTTCCCGCTGGAATTGCAGGATTACATGATGCACCGTCTGCTTGGGCTTGCAAACGCGCGAAACCTGACGGTGCAGGTTCACACGGGACTTCTGGAAGGCAATGGAAACACGCTCTCCAACAGCGATCCGTCGCTGCTCAACAATCTGTTTTTGAAATATCCGGACGTGGATTTCGACCTGTTCCACATTTCTTACCCGTACCAAGGCGCGGCGTGCGCACTTTCGAAGATGTTTGCGAACGTCACGATCGACATGTGCTGGGCGCACATCATCTCGCCATCCGCCTGCGTCGTCGCGCTGGACGACTTTTTGGATGCCGTGCCGTTCAACAAAATTTCGGCGTTTGGCGGGGATTATCTGTTTGTGGACGGCGTGTACGGGCATTTGCGGCTCGCGCGGGAAAATGTCAGCCGCACATTGGCGGGGAAGGTGGAGCGCGGGGTGTTTTCGGAGGACGCGGCGCTGCGGATTGCAAAGGCGCTCTTTTACGAAAACCCCAAGCGCATCTTTAAACTGTAAGAAAAAGGCGGCGGCGCGTCAATGCGCGCCGTCGTTGATTTCCTTGACCAGATCAACCATCTGGCTTGCCTCGCCGCACGTGGCGCAGCTGTACCACAGGATGGTCTTGCGGCCTTTGAGATATTCTTTTTCCCGCTCGACGTCCGCGCGTGACACGGTGATGATGGGAATCTTTCCGTCAAAACAGCCTTCATATTCCTTGAGAACATCGATGGGCGCGGGCTGATTGGGGTCGCGCGTGATTTCGATGTATTTGCACGTTCCGAGCGAACCGATGGCAGGCAGCGCCTGCCGACCCACGGCGTGAATGTGTGCCTGCGCGCTGTCGTAGCCTGCGATCAGCCGCCTCACATATGGGAGGCCGAATTCCTCATACTGCGCGGCGGAGCACAGGCAGGAGGCGTCCTCTGAAAAGTGGCCGATGGCGTGGCCGGGCATCATGATGCCGTAGCCGCTGAGCGTGCAGCCGCGCACCATGCCGACGATGTCGAATTGATGATCGATTGTCCATTTGCCCGCTTCGAGGCAGAATTCGCACAGCCGATGCACGTTCTCCGGCTCGTCGTAGAGATCATAAAACAGATCGTTGCCGCGGATGGCGTTCGCCATGTCCATCGGCGCCTCCACGCCGCGCAAGGAAGGGAGGAAGCCGAGCTCCTTTGCGCGTTCTTTCAGGTACCGCATGCTGTTTAGAAGCATCTGGAAATTTGCGTTGTCCTCGGACAGCGTCAGTTCATCAAAGCGCGACCAATCCGTCAGCGGATGGTTGTGATAGGACGTATTTCCCCCGTATTTCACCACGCCGCCCACGAACGAGCTATGTTCCGCGATACCGAAATAAGGTGCCATATAGGGGATATAATCGTCCGCAATCCCCGCGCGATTTGTCCACATCTGCCGAAAACGCGCGACGCTTTCTTCCATATACGCGTGCCAATCGCGCGGGAAATCCCAATCCTCAAGCTTTCTTTTTGCCGGGGGTTCGATTTCAGAGATGCTCTTGACGTGCAAGAGCGCGCCCGTCTTCACGTCCTCATCCGCAAAGCGGATATTCCGATCGAGTACCGCGTCCAGATCTTTTCGCATCGTATTCGCCCCTTTGGGTTCTTTTTTTATTGCATTGTTGCAGCCAGCACGGCGAAGCCCACCACCGCAACCAGGGTCGAGACCGACAGCACGGACGAAACGTACGCGCGCTGATCGGCGTCGTCTGCAAACACGGGCAGGACAAACGGCGGCGGGAGGAGGAACATCAGCATGATCGCGCCCGCGAGCGGCTTCTCATATCCGAAAAGGCCGTTCGTGATTGCGAGCATCGCTCCCATCATCGGCAGCATGATCACGAGTCGGACGGCGACGACCTGCATGGTCTGCGACCACCTGACATCCTTGAATACAAGATCGTAGCCGATTGACAGCAAGATCAAAATGCTCGTCGGCGCCCCGATGAATGTCACGCACGCAGCGAATACGCCTGTGGCGCCGCTTGGCATGAGCGCGCGGTAGAGCCCGGTTGCGCCGAGCAGAACCCCCACGAAAATCGCCACGATGATGGGCGATTTTACCATTTCGCGCAAGAGCGTTCCGCGCGTCGCGCCGGGCGTGTCCAGATTTAAAAGCAGTTTATACAGCGTGAATATAAAAAGCACGTGACCAAGATCGACGAGCGCAAAGTTTTGCACTGCATCCGTGCCGAAGAGAATTGCATATAACGTGTAGCCCAGTAGGCCCGCCTCAAATCCGGTCGTCAGAAACGGCACGAATCGGGACGGCATGGGAAGAAGGCGTTGCGCGAGGCGTCCAAGTGCCCAGCAAGAGACGCAGACGGCGAACATGATCAGCGGAATGACGATGCTGCGCAGGCTGTAATCGGCGGAAGCGAACGCGCCCAAAAGCACCGCAGGCAGCGTGATCTCGATGGCAACGCGCTTGAGCGTGTTTACGCCGTCGCGCGTCAGGAGATTGCGCGTGCGGCAAAGGATGCCGATAAAGATCGCCACGATGACCGGGAGGACCGTCTGGAAAACCTCGATCACATGTCCCACACCCTTCATATCCAATCTTTATAAACAATATAGCATAACGAGCCGCCGGATACAATGCGTTTTAAAAAAACAGGAGCTTCTATTGCTATTTATGATGCATTTGACAGGAAGGCGTACGGAGCGAAGCGGATGCACCATAAACCGCCACCCGGCAAGATGGCCGGATGGCGGCAATGAACGATGCAATCAGTCGACGATGGGGTACACGTCGAACGGCTCGTCGTCGATGTCCATGTAGGTGCGATACTCGTGATCGGCGTCGCCCCTGAGCCGCAGCCGCAGGCGCGCGCCGTCGGGACTCATCAGCTTTGCGGGCGCAAACCATGCGCCGGGATCGGCGGGATCGAAGTGCACCGTGACGGGGTTCGGCGCGCCCGTCGCCGCAAAGAGCAGCGGGCCATACTCCACCGCGTAACGCTCTTTGCCGATGATTTCCTCGCCGCCTGTGTATTTGGTGGTGCGCAGTTGGAAGGGGAAGTCCATCCGGAACACATCGCCCGCCTTGACGTTTTCGTGTGTCTCGTAGAATGATTTTCCGTCGGCGCGCGACCAGCGCGGTACGCGCAATTTCAGCGTGAACGGCTTTTCGGCGGCCTCGATGCACACGACGACGCGGCTCCCCTCCGGCAGTGCGGATTCGACCGATAGTCTGACGCCGTTGGGTAAATCCGCTTCGCTCGTCGCATACATGTCCACATACACCGCGTCGCTCGAATAGGTATAGAGAAACTGCGGCAAAAGCCCGGCCAGCCGCGTTCCCACGGAGGCGCAGCACGTCGCGCGGTCGAGGTAGCGGTAGTCCTTGGTGCGCTGGAGATAGTTGCAGTAATGATAACCCGCGCTGCCAACCTGGGAAGCGAAGAGCACGTTATAGATCGAATTCTCGATCTCATCCACATAATGCGCTTCATCCGGGAACAGGCGGTGCATGCGCTGATTGAGCAGAATCCAAAAGCTCGTGGAGCACAACTCGTTATAGCGGCGCTTGGGGTCGAGCCAGTAGCAGCCGGGATAGTAATGATCAAACTCGCACATGCTGATGCCGCCGCCCACATGCTGCCACTTGTCTTCGTACATGCAGAGCGCTGACTTGACGGCGTCGATGTAAATCTGCTCGCCCGTGGCGCGATAAAGATCTAGGTAGCCCTCGAGGGTCGTGAGCAGCGTCGCGTGCGGGTGGTTGCCCGGATGGTCGTAGATTGCGCGGTGGTCGCCCGCGATCAATTGTCTGAGCCACCAGGTTTCCTGATAGTGATCGATGGCGACCTGCATGTCGTCCCACTTGCCGCTTGGCGCATCGTACATGCGCGTGTTGGCGAGGATGCCCTGAAAGCCGAGGTTCATGTCCTTGACAAAGGGAAGGAGATCGCATGTATTGAAATAGTCGGACATATCGCGCGCCAACCGGAAGCCCGCTTCTTCGCCCGCATAGCCCGCGTCGAGAAGTCCGAACGTGATCCACGCGCGGGTGTAGTTGGGGTATTCCTTCGTTGCAAATTCCGCGCGCGGGATGGGGATGATAAAGCCGTCGTCGTCGCGGCAGCTTTCCATTTCGGCAAGCAATGCGCGCGTCATCTTCCGCAGCGTTTCATCCTCCTGCCACAAAAGCGCCGTTCCCGCGCCCATCATGAACTCGCCTGCCGTCTGTCCCTTGAGGTTATTCTCAAAGTGTCCATGCTCCCCCGCATAGGGTACGCCCGGCGCGGGTTTTCCCTTGTGGATGCGATACCAGTAGAGCATCCGATCGACGTCAAAATCCTTCAAAAATTGAATGTTGTTTTCAAATACGCGCTGAAAGCGCCCGCCCGTGAGTCGCACGCCGCCCATTGGCGCATCAAGCTGATATGCCACCTGATACTTTTCCATATTCGATTCCTTCCTTTGTCGTCGCATTCGCCCAATTTACGAAATATTCACAGACAGCCGGTTGGCGTTCGTTTTATCTCTACATATTAACGATAATATTAACGATCACATTTAGTTCGCTTGACGAACTTTACTGGAATATGATAACATATTTACCGTCAGAACACAATGCACGATCCGATACTGCGTTTGCATGATTTGCGACCGGGAGGAAGAAAAAGTGACTTGGACTGATGGAATTATTGTGAAGCGCGTCCGGTTGGACGAGCCGTTTGACGCGCAGGGCACGGCTGCGGAGTTCGTTCTGGTGCAATGGGAAGCGGGCGACGAGCCGTGGCGTTGTCTTGTGGACACGCGGCTTTCTTCCGCGCACGATGTGATGCCCAATCCGGGGCGGAGTGCGAGCTGGGTTGAATTGAGTGGGCTGGAGCAGTTTGTCAAGTGCTTCAAGCCGCCCCTCAACGTGCCGAACGTTCCCCTCGATCCCCTGCCGATGCTTCTCAGACTTCGCGCACTCCGATCTGAGATGTATGGATGTTCGCAGCAGAAGGAGGAGTGCGTGCGGCTGACGGCGTCGCTTCTCATGATGGAGTGTCTGCGCCAGTTGCCGACGGACGAGCCGTGCGAATGCCCGGTTGAGCGGCGGCTCGAGCTTGTGATTCGTCAGATGCTCATCGATTACAGCGATCCCTGGAGCGTGGGGGAATTGAGCGAGATGATCCACGTTTCCCCCTCCTATTTCAATCAACTCTGTCGCCGGTTATTTGGCAAAAGCCCCATCGATATGCTCATCGAGCGGCGCATTGAAATCGCGCGTCGGCTTCTGCGCGTGCCCGGAGAGAGCGTCAAGAGCGTTTCTCAGGCCGTCGGCTTTTCAGACGTCTATTACTTTTCAAGGCTTTTCAAGAAGCGGTGCGGCGTCTCACCCACCGGATATATGCATGAGGAAGCGGATCATGGACGATCCGCGACACCTTTTGCATAATTGCGCAATTTACTTGCCTCAATATTAACGATAATATACACTTGAGTTAACGGGAGAACGGATATGGCAAAAAACAAACCGACACTGAAGAATATCGCGGAACGGGTGAATGTCACCATCAACACAGTTTCGCTGGCGTTGCGGGATTCTCCGCTGGTCCTTCCGGAGACGAAGGCGAACATCCTGAAGGTTGCCCGGGAAATGGGATACGTACACAACGTGCTCGCAGGTTCGCTGCGATCGGGACAATCCCACACCATCGCGATCCTATTTGGCGACGTGGCGAACCTCCTGTTTGCGCAGCGCATCAAGGCGCTCGAACGTCTCCTGCGCGAAAAAAAGTATCAGGTGCTGATCCTCAATACCGAGGAAGATCAACGGGTTGAGGCGCGGGCGATCCGCACCGCGGTGAGCCATCAGGTGGACGGCATCGTGCTTTGCCCCTGCCAGCAGGGAAGGGAGAGCCTCGCGCTTCTGGAGCAATATCACGTTCCATGCCTGCTCATGGGACGACAGTTTGAGGGCGAGACGTGCGATACCGTCGTATGGGACGACTTTGAGGGCGGGCGCCGCGCGACTGCGCATTTGATCGAATCGGGTTGCCGTTCCGTGGTGTTTTTGAGCGGACCGGACTTCATATCGTCGGCGCGTCTGCGGCGTGCGGGGTATGAAGAGGCCATGCGTGCGGCGGGGCTTTCCCCCGTGACGGTCAGCGCGGATTCGATGTCCGGCGGCGTGAACCGCGCGCTGGACGAACTGAACAAAAATGGCGTCGGATACGACGGACTCTTCGTCTTCAGCGATCTCATGGCGCTTGAGGCGTCGAGCTGGCTGATGAAAAAGGGCTTGCGCGTACCGGAGGATGTGGGCATCGTTGGCTTTGACGACATCCTGTCCTCGGTCAGCCTGCCATTTGAGCTTTCGTCGGTCGCTTCCGATCGTCACAGGGAAGCGGAGATTGCGGTGGAGCTCCTGCTGCGCCGCATTGCGCAGCCGGATACGCCCCCACGAATCGATCGACGGCCCGTGCGCCTCGTTGTGCGCGCAAGTTCTAGGCATGTAGGCTGAATGAAAGATGCCGCGTCCGCATTGTATGGGACTGGGAGGGGATCACATGAATCAATTGATCGCACGACAGCTTGCATGGATCAATGCGCGCGCCCACAGAAAACTGCGGCGCACCCTGACGGCGGATGAATGGAACGGCGTCTGTGCAGAAATTCAAAATCCGGCGCTCCCGATGATCGAGCGGCATACGCGTAGGCTCGAGAGACTGCTTGAGATGGAGACACCCCATCTTTTGCCGGACACGCAAATTCAGTTGATCCGGACGATCTCTGATTTTCCGGACATCTACGCGCCCGGCGAAATGGACGAGATCAGGAGCGATCATTTCATCCACGAGCGGGGCAAGGTCAACAACGTTGCATGCGACTATGAGGCCGTTTTGCGCGAAGGGCTCGAGGGCAGACGTGCGCGCTTGGCGAAGGGGATCGAAGAGGCCGCGCCCGAAGAAGCCGCTTGGGCGGCGTGCGTTTCGCGCACACTCGATGCCACGGAGGCGTTTGCGGACCGATACGCCGACTGCGCGGAACGGGAGGGCATGGGGGACCAGGCCGCGATGCTCAGGCGGGTGGTTCGACGCGGCGCACGGACGCTTCTCGAGGCAATGCAGCTTTTCCGCATTCTGCATTTTGTGCTTTGGGCGTCGGGCTCCTATCACAACACCGTGGGCCGATTCGACCAGTACATGTATCCCTATTATCAATCCGATCTTGAAAAGGGCATTCTCGACGACGAAAGCGCACTGAACCTGATCGAAGACTTCTTCCTGACATTCAACCGCGATTCGGATTTGTATTTCGGCATCATGTGGGGTGACAACGGTCAGAGTCTCGTGCTCGGCGGTTGCAAACCCGACGGTTCGAGCGCAGTCAACGCCCTGACCTATATGGCGATTCGCGCCAGTCTCGACCTTCATCAAATCGATCCTAAACTCAATCTGCGCTGCGACGAAAACACGCCCGACGATCTCTACGAATTGGGCACGCGGCTCACCCGCGCCGGCATGGGCTTTCCGCAATACGCGAACGACGCGGTCGTGATTCCCGGGCTGATGGCGCTGGGTTATCGACAGGAGGATGCACGCAACTACGTGGCCGCCGCCTGCTGGGAATTCATCGTGCCCGGCGTCGCCATGGACATCACGAACATCGGCGCGGTATCGCTTGCCGAGGTGACGCGCGAAACCATCGTGCAGGGGATTTTGGAGGCACAGGACTTCGGTGTGCTCAAAAAAATCTGGGCGGAGAAGCTGCGTGCGCGCGCAAAAGCGATCAACGATGGGATTCGGAATCTGTACATGGAGCCGGCACCCTACCTGTCGGCGCTCATGACCGACTGCCTTGAAAAGAAGCGCGATATTTCTCTGGGCGCGAAGTACAATAACTTTGGCTTCCACGGCACCGGCTTTTCATCGGCTGTCGATCAGATGGCGGCTGTGGAAAAGCTCGTGTTCCGCGAAAAGACCGTCTCCAGGGAACGGCTTCTGGACGCGCTCGAAACAAACTTTGAAAAGGATGCTGCGCTGAAGTACCTCTTGCGCCACGATGCGCCCAAACTGGGGCGCGACATTGCCGTCAAGCCTCTCGCGGAGGAACTCGTCGACCTGTATGCGGATTCGCTTGTCGGGCTCAAAAATGAGCGCGGCGGCCGCATCCGCGGCGGGACCGGCTCCGCCATGTATTATCTGTGGCATGCGGAACATTTGGGTGCGACGGCCGACGGACGGGTGTTTGGGGAGCCGTTGCCCGCGAACTTTTCGCCGAGCCTGTTTTTGCAGGATGCCGGCGTGTTCTCGGTGATCACGGGCTTCACGATGAAGAACCTTTCGCGTCTTCCCAACGGCGGGCCGTTCACACTCGAACTGCACGACACGATCTTCCGCGCGCCGGACAGCATCGAAAAGGTTGCGCAACTCGTCAAGGCATTCATCCGCATGGGCGGACATCAGATCCAGCTCAACGCCGTGAACACCGAGAAGATGCGCGATGCGCAGATTCATCCGGAAAAGCACGCGGACCTCGTGGTGCGCGTCTGGGGTTGGAGCGGGCACTTTGTGGAGCTGGAAAAGCCGTACCAGGATCAGATCATCGCGCGCACGGAATTTGCGCTTTAGGCGATGAAAGGTCTGGTTTTTGCCATCGAGGAGATGGCGGTGCACGACGGGCCTGGACTGCGCACGACGATTTTTCTAAAGGGATGTCCCCTGCGCTGTCAATGGTGCCACAACCCGGAGGGCTGGGAGATGCGCTCCCAGCGGGTGAAAAATCCCAATGGCTGCCTGCACTGCGGCGCATGTGCGATGCCATGTGAAACGGCCTGCGGGGCATGCGGAAACTGTCTTGCGCGCTGTCCGCGCGGGCTGATCCGCATCAGCGGCAAATGGTGGGATGCGCGTGATCTGGCGGAGCGGGTGCGCGCGAACGAAGCGCTTCTGCGCGCGGGCGGCGTCACGATTTCGGGCGGCGAGCCGCTCATGCAGCCGGGGTTTCTGGTGGAACTCCTGGACGTGCTCTCCCCGCTTCATCGCGCCATCGAAACGAGCGGTTACGGTCGCGCGGAGGACTGGGAAGCGGCGCTTGCACGCCTCGAGCTGGTCTATTTCGACGTGAAACTCGTCGATTCCGAGAAGCACAGGCGGTATACCGGTGTCGAAAACGGTCGAATTCTGCATAATCTCAAAATCCTGAAGGAGCGCGGCGTGCCCTTTATCGTGCGCATTCCAACCATTGCGGGCGTGAACGACGACGCGGAGAACATGACGGCGACCGCGCGCCTTTTGCAGGGCGCGGATGCCCTCATCGGCGTTGAGATTTTGCCCTACAATCCCTACGCGGGCGCGAAGTATGCGCTGCTCGCAAAATCCTATGAATATGCCTTTCAAAGGCCATCGGCGGAGGTACTTGATGCGGCGCTGCGGGTTTTTGAAGACGCGGGCATCCGCGCAACGATTCGCTAAAGGTGTGTCAATCATACATCACGACAAATGGCAGGCATATATTACAGTATAAAACGTGCAGACGAATGACTGGGGGGAGATGCATGGCGGAGGCATTTCGGATGCAGCGGGCGGAAAACCTCGTTGAAGTGCGCGACCTTGTCGTCCGGTTTCGGACCGACGAGGGAATCGTGAGCGCGGTCAACACGGTGAGTTTCGACATTCCGATCGGGCAGACGACGGGACTGGTGGGGGAATCGGGGTGCGGAAAGTCCGTGACCTCAAACGCCATCATGCGCATATTGCCCGACAACGGGTGGATTGCGGATGGGAGCATTTTGTTCAATTCCCGCCTCGGCGTGTTCGACGTTGCGCGGCTTCCCACAAAGGACAAGCGGCTGGTGCAGCTTCACGGGCGGGAGATGGCCATGATCTTTCAGGAACCGATGACCTCCTTCTGCCCCGTGTATACCATCGGGAACCAAATCATCGAGGCGATTCGGCTGCACACGGACATTCCCAAAAGCGCGCGGCGCGCGCGGGCGATTGAGCTGCTCAAAAAAGTCCGGATTGCAAAGCCCGAGGCGCGCGTGGACGAATATCCGGATCAGCTTTCCGGCGGCATGCGGCAGAGGGCGATGATTGCGATGGCGCTGGCGAGCAATCCGCGGCTTCTGGTTGCCGACGAGCCTACGACGTCGCTCGACGTGACGGTGCAGGCGCAAATCCTCGACCTCATGAAGGACTTGCAGCAGGAATTCGGCATGTCGATTCTCATGATCAATCACAACTTCGGCATCATCGCGGAGACCTGCGACACCGTTGCGGTCATGTATCTGGGCTTTATTGTGGAGACCGCAAAGACGAGGGAACTGCTCGAAAATCCACTGCACCCCTACACGCAGGATCTGTTCCGATCGATCCCGCAGGTGACGGACGAGCGGGGCAAGCGACTTGCCTACATCGAGGGGAGCGTGCCCGACGCTTACATGATTCCAAAGGGTTGTCCGTTCTTTGCGCGCTGCCGAAAGGCGCAAAAAGGGCTGTGCAACGAGGGCCTGCCGCCCATGACCGACCTTGAAAACGGGCACAGCGTGCGCTGTTTCCGATATGATCAATGAGGGGAGGATTCACATGTCCGAAGAGATTTTGAAGGTCGCGGGCCTGCGAAAATACTTCCCGATTCGCAAGGGCTTTTTCAACCGCGTCATCGGCCAGGTGAAGGCGGTCAACGACATCGATTTTGAAATCAACGTCGGCGAAACCGTCGGGTTAGTGGGCGAGTCCGGCTGCGGAAAATCGACCACGGGCAACTGCATCGTCCGCCTGTTGAATCCCACGAGCGGGTCGATCCTCTATACCGCCCGAAACGGCGAGACGGTCGACCTCGCCCAGCTTTCCAACCACGAGATTCAGCCCTATCGGCGCGAAATTCAGATGGTGTTTCAGGATCCCTATTCGTCGCTCAACCCGCGCATGAACGTGCGGGAGATCATCGCGGAGCCATTGATGCTGGTGGGCGGCGCGAGCAGATCGGAATTGCAGGACGTGGTCGCAGCCCTGATGCGGCGCGTGGGCCTGCGGCCCGAGTATATGGTTCGGTATCCGCATGCGTTTTCCGGCGGACAGCGGCAGCGCATCGGCATCGCCCGCGCGTTGTCTGTCAATCCCCGGCTCATGGTGTGCGACGAGTCCGTTTCCTCGCTCGATGTCTCGGTGCAGGCACAGGTTTTGGGGCTTCTCGAGGATCTGAAAAGCGAGTTTAACATGAGCTACCTCTTTATCGCGCACGATTTATCGGCGGTAAAGCACATCTCCGATCGGATCGTCGTGATGTATGTCGGGAAGGTGGTCGAGATCGGGGAGACGGACGCCGTTTATCAGAACCCCATGCATCCCTACACGGAGGCGCTTCTGGGCTCGGTTCCGAAGCTCGTTGCGGACAAATCCGTGCGCAAGACCACGCTCGAGGGCGAGGTTCCCGATCCCTCGCGCCCTCCGCAAGGCTGTTTTTTCCATCCGCGCTGCCGCTATGCCAAGCCGGAATGTGCGCAGGCGGATATGCGGCTCATCCCGGTCGATCCACAGAAGCCAACCGGGCACAGGACGAGCTGCATTCGGTCCGCGGAGCTGACACTCAAAGGCGTTTCGTTGGACAGGGCGGAGAATTCCGCCTTGCAATAGGCCGGTTACCCGGCCGGTACGAGTCAAAGAAGGGGAGGATCACATGAGGAAACTGCTGTCCGTACTCCTGGCGCTTGCAATGATCGCAGCACTCAGCCCGGTGTTTGCATTTGCGGAGGGCGCCGCTTACACGGAGGCGCCGCTGCTGACCGCCAAGGTGGAGGCGGGCACGTTGCCCGCACTCTCGGATCGCCTTCCGACGAGTCCGAATGTGCTCGAAGTCGCCGAAGTCGGCATCTACGGCGGCACCTGGCGGCAGGCCGTCACAACGGGAACCTTTAACCACGCGCAAAGCCACTTGACCGGATATCTCAGCAAGAACGGCGTGATCTACGCGCAGGACAATGCCACCATCACGACCGGTTGGCTCGAGAGCTTGAGCAACAACGACGACTATACGGTGTTCACCTTCAAAATCCGTGACGGCCTCAAATGGTCGGACGGCGTACCGGTCACGACGGAAGACGTCGCATTCTGGTACAACGACATGCTGAAAAACACCGAGCTTACGCCCACCGAATCCTATTATCCGGATTGCACGTTCGCGGTTGTGGACGATACGACTTGGACGTTCACCTTCGAATCGCCCAAGCCCCTGTATCCGGCCTACTGGGCCTACGCGGGCAATTCCCGCTTCGCGCAGCCGAAGCACTACCTCCAGCAGTTCCATGCGAGTTACCTCAACGCGGACGAGCTTGCCGCGACCATGGAAGCCGAGTCCTTTGACGACTGGACGACCATGTTCGAGGACAAGGACAACGACCAGAAGAATATGGAGCTCCCGGTGCTCGGGCCGTTCCTCATGACCTGCGACCCGGCGACCACGAACACAATCACCTACGAGCGCAACCCCTATTACTGGGCGGTTGACCAGAACGGGCAGCAGCTTCCCTACATCGACAACGCGGTCATTTCCATCGTCGAGTCCATCGACCTTGTGAACATGAAGGTCATCGCGGGCGAAGTGGATGTGCAGGTCGCGGCAGTGCAGGAATCCTTCTCCAACTACCCGCTGTTTGCGCAGTATGCGGATGAAATGAACTACCACATCGAGACGTCGGACTTCAACGAGCCCAACGCCATGAACTTCCACTTCAACGCGACGTCGGTCGACCCGGTCAAGGCGCCTTACCTGACAAACGTCGACTTCAAGCGCGCGCTTTCCATGGGCATGGACCGCACGACTATCATTGCCACGTTCTATACCGTCGGTCCGTACAGTTCGAAGATTGCGCAGACATCCTTCCTCGAGGGCTCGCCGTATTATAACGAGGAGTGGGCAACGCAGTATACCCAGTTCGACGCAGCAGCCGCGAACGCGCTGCTCGACGGGATTGGAATGACGAGCTACGACGCCAACGGCTATCGCATGACGGCCAACGGCGAAGAATTCGCGCTGGTTATCCTCTGCCCGAATTACGACGACCAGTGGATCGAAGTCGCCGAAATGGTCGCTTCCCAGTGGCGCGACAACCTCAAGCTGAATATCACCGCTTCCGAGGTCGATCCGTCGCTCTGGAACGAGCGCACCGCCGGCAATGACTTTGACATTACGAACCTCACGGGCGGCAACGGCTTCCTGTACGTTTCCACCGGCTCTGTCACCAACTGGACGGGCTATACGGGATATGGCTGGGGCGTGCGCTTCATGCCCGGCGTGTACCTGGACGAGGGCGCGAATATGTTCGAACCCACGCCCGACATCGCGCGGCTCAAGGAGCTTGGAACGCTGATCGTCAACGAAACGGATTCGGCGAAGCTTGAAGCGGAGATCGCGGAAGTCCAGCAGATCTGGATGGACAACCTCTATTCACTCGGCATCGGCAGGCGCCTGCCCGCCATCAACATCATCAAGAACTACTTCCACAACGTCGCGAACCTCAATCAGGATTGGGCATACGGGTTCTGCGCCACGAGCCGCGGCGACGGCTACTGGATTGAGGCAGATTACCAATAAACACATTCTGCAGCAGGATCCGGCGCGGATCAATAACCGGAGGGCTGTTGCCCTCCGGGGCAATTAAACCGACGCACAGGTCATCTGATTAACCGGCGGGGGAACCGCGGTTCCCCCGCACACGCGGCGGAGCGCGTCGCAGGGGGAGGATTGACCCAATGTTTCAATACATCGTCAAACGATTCTTCATCATCATACCGCTTCTGATCGCACTGTCTGTCGTGGTGTTTGTGATCATACAGCTCCCGCCCGGAGACTATCTGACCACCTACATCAACCAGCTGCGCTCCAGCGGCATGCAGATTGACGAGGATTACATCGCCGCGCTCGAGGCGCGCTATGGGCTTGACCAACCCATGTACGTTCAGTACTTCAAGTGGATGACGAATATCGTGAAGGGCGACCTCGGCTATTCGTTTGTGTATAAAAGATCGGTCAATTCGCTGATCGCGTCGCGGCTTCCGGTTACGGTCACGATCTCGCTGGTGAGCGTCGTTCTCATCTGGCTGATCGCGTTTCCGATGGGCTTTTATTCGGCGACGCATAAATATTCGATCGGAGATTATGCGTTCACGGGGATCAGCTTCTTTGGGGTATCCGTGCCCCAGTTTTTGCTGGCCATTGTGATCATGTACCTATATTTTCTGGCGACCAGGCAATACGCGGGCGGTCTTTATTCCGACATCTACGCGGGGAAGGCATGGACGTGGGCGAAGATCGCCGATATGCTCCGACATGTGTGGATTCCGCTTCTGGTCATCTCGGTCACGGGTACCGCGGGGCTTTTCAAGACGTTTCGCGCAAACCTGATGGATGAAATGACAAAGCCCTATGTCAAGACGGCGCGCGCGAAGGGCCTTTCGTACCGAAAACTCCTGATCAAATATCCGGTGCGCATCGCACTCATCCCGTTTATTTCGACGGTCGGCTGGATGCTGCCGGGACTCATCTCGGGGCAGACGATTCTCGCCATGGTTTTGAGCCTTCCGACGATCGGGCCGCTCCTCATCACGGCGCTCCAGAATCAGGACATGTACCTCGCGGGCTCAATCGTGTTTATCATGGGCACGCTTGCGATGATCGGCACGCTCGTTTCCGACATATTGCTCGCGCTCACGGATCCGCGCATCCGTCGCTCGATGTAGAGGAGGTGAAGCACATGCAGAATCCTTTGTCTGATTATCAGAAGGTCAACAAACGCGAGTTGAAAAGGCGCAAGGCGGCCTATCGGGCGCAGGCTGCGCGTAAGGTGGACACGATTTATGTTGCCTCGCAGTTCAAGCTTACGCGCATGCGCTTCGTGCGCAACCGGCTTGCCATCGTCGGGTTTGTGACGCTGTGTATCATCTATTTCATCGCCATCTTCGCGGGGTTCCTATCGCCCTACGGAAAGCAGGATTACAACGCGAAGATCTCCAACATGAAGCCGATGGGCATGCATTTCTTTGACAGCAACGGACATTTCTCTATCCGGCCGTTCGTGTATGAGATTGTGGCGGGCTATGATCCGGTGACCTTCCTTCCGCAGTATACCGAGAACACCGAGAGCCGCGAATATCTGAAGCTGTTTGTGCGCGGTACACCCTATAAAATCCTTGGGTTTATCGATTGGGACGTACACCTGTTCGGCGTCGAAAACGCAACGGGACCCAATGGCGGCATCTATGGCGTATATCTGTTCGGCACCGATCAGGCGGGGCGCGATCTGTTTTCCCGCACGCTCATCGGCGCGCAGATTTCATCGACCGTGGGGCTCATCGGCGTCATGCTCTCGTTCGTGCTGGGGCTGATATTGGGCGGACTCTCGGGGTATCTGGGCGGTGCGGTGGACACGGTGATCCAGCGGATCATTGACTTCACCATTTCACTCCCGACGATTCCCCTCTGGTTGGCGCTCGCGGCTGCGGTACCGTCGAACTGGCCAGTTACAAAAACCTACTTCATGATCACGCTCATCCTTTCATTGGTGAGTTGGCCCGGACTCGCGCGCACGGTGCGTTCAAAGTTCATGTCGCTCAAGAATGAGGATTTCGTGCGCGCGGCGCGCGTGGCGGGCGCGGGGACGGCCCGCATCATTCGAAAGCATATGATCCCCATGTTTGCCAGTCACCTGATCGCATCGCTCTCCCTGTCGATTCCCGGTATGATACTGGGCGAGACATCGCTCTCCTTCCTTGGACTCGGGCTGCGTGCGCCTGCGGTCAGCTGGGGCGTGCTCCTTGCGGACGCGCAGAAGTTCCGCAACGTCTCTCTCTATCCATGGACGCTCATTCCCGGTATTTTCATCATCGTGACTGTCATGGCGTTCAATTTCGTGGGCGACGGGCTGCGCGACGCGGCCGATCCCTATCTGTAAAGTGGGCGGAGGACATATGTACGCGAATTTTAAGCGGTATTCTGTCACTTATCAATTAGAAGGCGACCTCTTTTCCGTCTCCTACGATGGATACGGCGAAGTCGTGCGTGCGGCGGGCATTCGCGCGATGACATCGAAGCGGGAACCACAGGCCGCGCTGTGCGATTATGGAACGCCACGCGCATCGCTCGTGCGTGGGGACGACCGCGTGACGTTGACCGTCACCTATCCCGGCGAGGCGTTGAATCGGCAGGATGTATCGATTCGGTTTGTGCTTTCCAATCGGGGCGTGGAGCTGTTTACGGGCGGCGAGGGCACGGCTTGCGTGCGCTACGAAGGACACCTTCATTGGGGTGCGCATTCGCAGGAAGAAACCATGGCGGTTCGAATCGGTGGTGGGGCCCGGGCTTTGCGGGCGGCGTACGGCCCCGCGGCGACTGCCCTTGACAACGCGCTGTTTGACCCGGACACCGATGCGGCGCTCGTTTTCGAAACTGCGGGCGCGTTCCGGCTGCAATACGACTGGACGGTTGCCGCCTACGCATTTTCGTTTGATACGCGTGGACTCGATTACGCGCGCGCACTGCTCATCCGCGTGGAGAAAAACGTCTATGCACGCCAATTCAGCATGGACTACAGAAAGCGCAATCCCAATACCACGTTCAAGACCCCGCCCGTCGGCTGGATGACATGGTATGCCGTGCAGTTCGACGCGGGGGAGAAGACCGTTCTGGAAAATGCGCGCTGGCAGGCCGCGCATCTCAAGGAATATGGCGCGGACACGATTTGGGTGGATTGGGAGTGGTATCACCGCGACTTCTCGTCGGTCGGTGCGGACGACCTCGATATGTACCACCCGGATCCCATCTCCTATCCAAATGGGCTTGGGCATGTCGCGGACGAGATTCGAAAGCTCGGGTTCATTCCTGCGCTTTGGATTGGCCCGACGTGCGATCCGCGCAAAAACGAGATGATCGAACAGTATCCCGACGCGGTGCTGCAAAAGAAGGCCGCCTGGTGTGGACAGTACTTTCTGGATTTGACGCACCCGGCGTTTTTGAATGAAATGTTGCCGCGCATGATCCGGCAGGCGCCTGAATGGGGCTATGAGGCCGTGAAGTGGGATTGTCTGCCCATCACCGCCGAAACGCTGGATGACCGGCATGATGAAAAACACGATCCGGCCTTATCGACGCGCGAGGCGATGATCGGTACATTCCGCGTTGCGCGGGCGATTTTGGGTGAAAACTACTACATGCTCTACTGCGCCGGCACGAACGAGCGCGACATGGACTTGGCGACGAGCGTGTTTGATGCTGCGCGCATCGGCGGAGATATTTTCCGCTGGGAGGAGTTCCTCACACAGTGCGTGGATAAGGTGATGAAGTACTATGCACTGCACGGCGTGGTGCTCCAAAATGATCCGGATAATGTGGTTCTGCGGGAGAAATTCAACACACATGAGCAGGCTGTGACGCGTGCTGCGCTGGTATCCCTTCTGGGCATGCCATTTACATTGGGCGACCATTTGCCGGATCTGCCGGAAGACCGTGTGGAGATCCTCAGGCGCTCGATTCCACCCGTACCCGCACGCCCGATGGACATCCGCGCAGCCACATCCGATCATAAGACGCTCATCGTCAGTCTCTCCATTGATCGACCGGATGTGCGCTATACCGTGCTCGACGTCGTGAACCTCCGGGAAGAGGCTGCGCGCGTGCGCGTGGATTTGCATGCGGACGCGGGCCTTGACGGTGAATCTTACTATGTATACGATTATTGGAACCGTGATTTCGTCGGTGCGGTGCAAGGCGGCTTTGAGGTGGCACTTGGCGCGTGCGCATCCGGCATTTACGCGGTTCATGCGGTCAGGGACGAGCCGCAGCTCATTTCCACGTCCCGCCACATTGCGCAGGGCGCGCTTGACCTCAGGAGCGTGCATTACGATCTGAACGAAAAGACGCTTTATGGGGAATCAAACGTCGTGGGCGGCGAGCTATACGAGATCGTCGTATGCGCACCGGAAAATCTGCGCGTATTCAGCGAGGGCAACCGCACCCTCACGCGCGAAATTTCGCACATCGCGGGTCCGGCTTGGCGCTTGACGTTCCACCCGGAGAAGAGCGGCCCATTTCCATGGGCAGTTGCGTTCAGCCCAAAGACAATGAAATAGCGAATCATTTGGCAATGAATGGAATGCATTTGCGTTGCCGCGGGCAGCATGGATATGCGGTGTCATTCCGGGCAACAAATAAGCGTAGGCAGCGCGCTGCCCGAAATCGAATCAATGCGGAGGTATTTCCATGCCTGACAACAACCATGATGCTTCAAAGTTCCCATTAATGACGCTGAAGAACATTCCGATCCCGAACGCCGATGCCGAGCAGATTACAGCCCTGGTGAAGGAAGGCGGGCGCATCACCGGATACCAGCTCTCAAGCGGTCGCATATTGAGCAAGCAAGAAGGCGTTCAACTCGCCGCGCAGGGTGGTATTCGGGGCGTCGGCATTGCGACGCGGAACGGAACCGAATATTTGAAATCGCTGCCGGATGAAAGCGAGGGAAACAATCTGAGCAGCCTGCCTTCTGTGATCCGGTAAGCACCATCATTTCACCGCCTATGGCAGAGTCCTACAGGAGGCGGAGAGCGGATGATATCAGAATGGACGTCGGATGGATGCGATAGAATCCGATGCCCATTCTTTTTTTCCATATTTCAAAATCGAATTTCGACTACATGCTTGTGCGTTACTCGAGGGATTTTTTCTATTTCGGTAAAACTGCCGGCAAATCCATTTGAATCGTGGATATTGATGTGGGCTCCATCGCGCCAAAAAGGCTAAAGGTGACGCCGCGAGTACGATCACCCATACGAAGGGCAGTACGTAGGTCTGCAAGGTGATAAAACAGGTTGGGAAGCGACGCGGGTTATACATACGACACGACGTTGTGCCGTTCAAGTTGGCGGAAATGAGCAATCGAAGGCGCGGGCAAGCGAGATTGCTTACCCGCGTCCGCGTTTCCAAGGTGGTATAAGGCGTTGAATTGGAACGACCGAAACAAACGCGATCGGTCGTCTCACTTCTTTGTCGTCGCCGACGTATTGGCGTCCGTGTTTCCTCTGGCTGCAGATGGAATCGATTGGACGGTTGCCGTCGATTCGGCAGTCACTTCAGGCGCAGCTGTCAATTCTGTGGTCGCCTCTACTGTGGAAGCAGCGGTTGCGGTCGTGCTGTCTAATGGATCGGTCGAGCATCCAACGGCGAAGATCGTGAGCATCACGAGAGAAAGAACGAAGATCAATGTCTTTTTCATTGCGTGAATCTCCTTTATTGAGGGGGTTCGTGTCATCATATGACTCATACAACATAACAGATAGATGGTTCTATCCTTCATCATCGTTGATAATAATCTGTGAACTGTCAAACAAAGAGTGGAAATATAACCCGGCGCTACGGTGGCGGATTTTAATGCCCGGAAATAGGGCGGAAAGGCGTAATGCGATGCCGCGACGATGAGAGCATTGTGGCGTTCAAGGATAACCGCGCGACACGCCGGGAGCTGTTTGCCCAAAGGCTCCGACGCTCGACGCCGGCAGCGAAACGACTTTCCAAATGAATGCACTCATCGAGAGGCCAGAATGTAAAGAAGCCTCGGACATAGAATGAACACCCGACGAGTATTTCATCGACGACCTTGTGCCAGATGAAGAGCAGGGCTACACGCAACACCCGGTAAGCCCCGATCTGGAAAATGAAAGCAAATGGCGCGAGGAATATCACTTATCGGAGCCGCCAAGCAATGATGCCAGCAGTAGTGCCAGCACCAATGCCAGCAATAAGTCAAATCATTCTCCGACTTTTCAAATGAACAGGCTGTATCAGCCAGTTCCATCAAGGCATAAATAATGCCCGAGAACGCTTTGTTTATCAGCATTCACGGGCTGTTTGGCGGAGAAGCCGGGATTTGAACCCGGGCGGCACTCATCGCACCCTACTCCCTTAGCAGGGGAGCCCCTTCGGCCTCTTGGGTACTTCTCCATATTCCAAGGGTTGGCGGAGAGAGAGGGATTCGAACCCCCGGTGCCTTTCGACATCACTGGTTTTCAAGACCAGCGCCTTCAACCACTCGGCCATCTCTCCAGAAAACAAAACCAGCGAGAATAATTATAGCAGGAATTGCCGTCAAAGTCAACGGCTAAATCGGGATCATCCCGAATTATGTGGTAGGTTTGTCAATCATTTTGGACAGAGAAGTCAGGGAGGAAGCGATTGGGAGAGCGATAGCCAAGGGGGCGCATCGGGATACCGTTTGATCGACTTTGGTAGGCAGCTAGCTGCCTACCAAAGTCGGCGAAATCGTAGAAGGTATGCGAGTTGTAAAAACGCTCCTGGTCATTTCTATGGCT
>JAEZSP010000007.1 GCA_023421735.1 Bacillota bacterium
AGCTGATCTCATCCACATAGGTCGTCACACTGCCGACGCTGTCCGTGATCGTGAAGGTGGCCGTGAACGTCGCGTCAATCGCGATGCTCCCGCCGCCCAGCACGATCCCCGTGCCGCTGGTGATCGGGGACGTCGTGGTATAGCTGCCGCCAACCTGCTTCACCGTGACGCTACCGCTCACGTTGTTGCTTCCCGACAGGACAGACCGTCCGAACGTCGCCTTGAGGTACACATACGTTCCATCCGTGTCGTTCCGGGTGCCGTTCGACGTGCAGCGGTACACCGAGACCGGCGTGAACGACGGCGCGGCGTAGGCGTAGACGCTGATGGTCGCCGTCTTGGTCTCGGTGCGCCCGCGCGAGTCGGCGACCGTTCCCGTGATGGTGACCGTCCCCGTGGCGTTGATCGTTCCGGTCTGCATGCTCGCCCCGGACGCGGAGCCGATGGACGGGCTGGTCGTGATGCTGTAGGACACGATGGTCGAGCCGTAGGCCCCGGCTGCCCCGTTGATGGCGAGATTCGCCTTCGACTTCCCCTGCGCGTAGATGCCCCAGCCCGCCAGCATGGGGTTGTCATTGACCGGGGACGCGGTCACGCTGCCGATTGTGGGAACCACCAAGGACGGAACCGTGACCGTGAACGGGTATGTGTACGTCCCGAGCGACGCCCCGCCGGTGTCCAGCGTCTCCAGAGATACGCTCGCCGCCCCGGACAGCGCGGACGGGATCGCGCTGAGCCAATTGAGCGGGATGGTGTAGCTTGCCGACGTCGCGCCTGCCGCCACGCTTTGGGTGTAGGCGTTGCCGCCGAACTTCCACGTGACATTGTGCGTATAGGCGCTGTTATACGACGTGATGTTCAGCGTCGCCGCGCTGCCCGCCGCCACCGAGCCCGGCGGCGTACCGTTGCTCTGAAGGTATTCGTATGTGAAGGTCAGCTCGGCCTTCGTAACGGACAGGTAGTCGTAGCAGTAGCCGCCCGAATACGTGCCGCGCGTGCTTGGCACGTACAGGATCAGGATCTTCCCGCCGCCCGCGAAGAAGTTCACCAGCTTCGTGAACATGCCCGCGTTCGAGGAACCGCTGAATGCAATCGTCCGCGTGGCGCTGTACGCGTCCGCCACGACGACCGCGCCGATGGAGCTCCCGCGCATGGATGAAATTGTGCCTGAGATGCTGTCCTTCGCGCCCTCGTACAGCGTCACATACTTGCTGCTGCTGCCGCCCGCGTCCGCGAAGGTCAGCTTCATCTTGATCTCCGAGATGGCGATGTTCCCATACGGGAGGCTTGCCAGCCCCGAGAAGAGCATCGCGCCTTCGTAGCGCGTGGACGAATACACGCCCTGCCGCGCCCTGCCGCTCGTCCAGGAGCTGGAGCTTGCGTATTTCAGCGAGTCCGCGGTGATGGTTGTCGTCGGCATGGTAAAGCCCTCCCTGTTAACTGCGCCACTTGAATCCGACGCCGGTCGGCGTGGTTACGATGTCGAGATAGCCGTTGGCGGCGGTTCCGATGGAGATGCGCTCGATGACCTCAAGCTGCGTGACGTAGAGCTTGTTGTCGGAGAAATACGCGACCTCACGGCTGCCCTGGATGAATGCCAGCCGCGTGTTCGTCAGGCGCATCTTCATGCTGGACGCGCTTGCCCACATGTCGAGGTAGGGCGTGCCGCCGTCGTCGCCGAACTCAAAGTGCGAGAAAAGCTGTGTGATGCCGTCCTCCGCCGCCGCGAGGCGGGTGAAGGTCAGCGTCATGTTCGATTCCTGCTGGTTCAGGTCGCTTCGGACGACGTCCACCCGGTCGAGCAGGTCAAGGAACTCGTCGGTGCTCGCGAACCGGTCGGAGAGCCCCATTCCGTCGATGAGCGCCTGAACGCGCGCGCCAAACCCCTCGTCCAGCCGGTCTATCGTGTCTCCGACGTTTCCGAATTGCGCCTCAGTGTCCTGTGGAGCCGCGCGCCAGCCGGTAGCGATGCCGCCCTCTTCGAGCTGCGCCTTGCCAAACGTGACGGTGACCCCGTTCGTCGCGCCGACCAGCCCGGCGTACAGCACAAAGCTCCAGTTCGCGCTGGTGTTTGGCGTCGTGAACGTCCGCGCCTGCTTTCCGTAGGTGAACTCCAGCGTACCGGTTTCCGCCATGACCAGCGTATCGACGTTGACCAGTGCCCACGTGACGCCCGCCGCCGCGCCCGCGTCCTTGACGATCTCGCGAACTGAGAAGGTGTACGTCGTGTTCGGGGCGAGCTCATCCGCAGCCGTCCAATAGGTGTCCGTATCATCGCCGACGAGCGTATGGCTCGCGCTGTTCTCGATCAGGTTCACGCCGCCGACGCTGATTCCGGCGATGGCCTCGTCGATGTCAGGCAGAACGATGGAGCGCACGCTCTCGCTGCTTTCGAGCAGCAGTGTTTCTCCGAAGTTGGCGACCACATGGCTTGTGGTCAGCGTCCCGGCCTTGACGTGCGCGCCCGTAATGCTTGCAGCGGCGATCTCGTCACCGGTGATCGTGCCCGCGAGAATCTCGTTCGCGGTGATGCTCCGGGCGGCGATCTCATCCGCCGTAATCGAATGGGCGACGATCCTGTCCGCCGTGATCGAGCGCTCGGTCAGCACATAGCCGTCGATGGTGTCCACCTGCGTGGAGACCAGCTCGCCCATGTTGTTGATCGCATAGATCAGCGACTGCTCCGAACCCCGGATGATGAGCCGCTCCACGGAGAGCACGCCCGCCGTGATGCGATTGGCAGACAACTCCACGATCTTCGCGTCGGTAATAGAAGCGTCGGCGATCTGCGCGGTGCCAATGGCTCCGTCCTCGATGAGCGCCTGCGTGATCGCGCCGAGGGCGATCTTTGCGGTATCGATGGCCGCGTTTCCGATCTTGGCGTTTGTGATCGCGCCCTGCGCAATCTTCGCGGTGGTCACGGCGAGGTCGCCAATGTGCGCCGTGCTGACCGCCAAGTCGGCGATCTTGGCGAAGGTGATCGCGGCGTCATGGATCTGCGCCTCGCCGATGGCCGCATCCTGGATATTTGCCTGGCCGATGGCGGCCTCAGCGATCTTTGCGTTCGTGATCGAGGCGTCCTTTATTTTGGCCGTGTCAATGGCGGCGTTGGCGATCTTGGCATTGGTGACCGCGAGGTCTGCGATGCGCGCGGAATCGATCGCCGCCTCCGCGATCTGCGCGGAGGTGATCGTGGCGAGCGCGATCTTTGCAGCCGAAATGGATGCGTCCGCGATCTGGGCTGATGTGATCGTGGCATTGGCAATCTGTGCGGCGGTGATGGTCGCGCTGGCGATCTTGGCCGCCGTAATGGAAGCGTCGGCGATCTGCGCGGCGGTGATCTGCGCCTCGCCGATGTGCGCGGTCTGGATGGCGGCGTGCTGGATCAGCGCCGAGGTAATAGCCGCCGTCTCGATGTGCGCCGTCTGGATGGCTGCAAGGCCAATCTGCAAGCTGCCCACCGAGCCGTCCCTGAGCTGTCCCGCGCCCACGGAGTTGACAGCCAGCTTTGCGCCGGAGATTGTCCCGGACGCGAGCTGGCGGGAAGAAATGATGTTCCCCTCGATGGTGTCCGCCACGGTGCCGAGCGTCATGGCAGTGTACTTGCGCGTCAGGCAGTCGTAGGTGTACTGCGTCAGCCGCATGGACACCGCGACGCCGATGCGCCGGGCGATGACCCGGACAGCATCGCCCAGGAAGATGTTCTGAAGCGCTGCGTACTGCCGGTACTCCTCCGTCTGGGCGCAGTTGATGAAGTCCACCTTGAGCGTCACGGTGGGCAGATCGCAGCCCTTGTCATACTCGGCTTGCGCGGCGGAGCGCATCTTGGTCTTGGCCTGGGCGGTGGTCATGTCCTTGGAGACCTTCGCCTCCGAGACCGCGAGGTGAATCCACTTCGGGTGCGGGTGAGCACCGATGTGCAGGCTGTCCAAGTACAGCTCGTCCAGGTAGAGTGTCTTGCCGTCCTTTGTCTCTCCGGTTGGCATAATCCGCGTGACCACGTCCGTCAGGTCTACATCGTAGGAGATACCGAGCAGGTTCTTGCCCTCCCGGATCTGCACATCCGTGTCCGAACCGACGCGCTTCACCACAAAGGCATCGAACCAGTCCCGCGCCAATTCACCGCCGTATTTCTCGACCACACCACCCTCGCCGAGCAGTGCATCCACGGGGTTGATGTTCTCAAATTCCACCTCGTCTGCGGTGGAATCGAGATCGGAGTAAAAGGTGAAGTCGTGTTCGGTCAGGCACTTTGTGGATATGTTTTGGACCACAACCGCACCGGTCACATTAGCGGCGGGCTTGTAGGTTTTCAGCATGTTGTCCATGAGATCGTAGAACACATGGCGCGCGTAGATGGTGATCTTCGTCAGCTCCGGTACGGCACGGTAGATGCGGAACGGTTGGTCGCGGAGTTGGCGGGGCTCGACGACCGCCTTTGCCGCTTGCCCCGGCGTGGCCTCGGTGCGGACGTAGGTCAGGTACTGGCTGGCCATATACCCGCGTTTGCCGTCCGGGCAGGACACCTCGTACCACGAAGGATTGGCGGTGCTCAGCACGACGACCTCGGTGCCCTTCTTGTACTTGCCGAGCACCTTGTACTTCGTCCCGGTGCCGGAGCGGAGCCGCAGCGGATCGCGGCTGGTGGATACCTTGTAGATCGCCTTGCCTGAGCCCGAAGAAATCAGCTTGACCTGCGGCGTCATGGCGGCGGGCACCGGCGCGCGGAGGATGTTGCCCTCAATCAGCCGTCGCCATTTGCCCTGGGCATCGAGCGGGTGCTCCAGCGTAAGCTCCCATTCGCCGTTCAGCGTTTCGGTTACGGTACAAAGAGAAGGGTTAACCGGGCCGAGTCCGTTGCTGGAAAAGTCGGTACAATCGGGCGGGTATACGCAGATCAAGGCAATCAGCTCCTTTGCTAGATTTTTGTTTTGCCGTACACAGCCCATAAACATTCCGCCTGCGCGCTTCATACCATGATATTGGAAAGCGTTGCAAATTGCTGCTTTCTACGGCGGATTATGGCTGTCAGAAAGGAAGTAATTATGGATAGTTGTTATCGTTCTTGCTGTTGCAATCCTGCTTCTCCCAATCCGCCCATTGAGCCTTGCGAATCGGCGAACGGACCGTGCCTGAACTCCCGCTGCAATGGAATTGGCGAAGACTTCGGTCCGAACCCCTATGTGACGGACATCACGAAGGCGACCCTTGAAAACCCCTTCTTCCGGAGGGCGCTGTGGACAGGAACCCATCTGCAGCTGACGCTGATGTGCATTCCTCCGCGCGGAGAAATTGGCCTTGAAATGCACCCCACCCTCGACCAGTTCCTACGCTTGGAGCAGGGAGAGGGCAAAGTCATGATGGGTACTTCACCCAACGCCCTAAACTTTCAGCGGAAAGTCGTCGACGACTATGCCGTATTCATCCCTGCTGGAACTTGGCATAATCTGGTCAACACAGGCGATAAACCGATTAAGCTGTACTCGATCTATGCGCCCGTTCAGCATCCCGCCGGAACCATCCACTGCACGAAGGCGGATTCTGACGCGGCCGAACAAAACTAAAAACCGAAGCAAATCCGGTAACAGCCATAAAAAGCCCAAGGGACTACCGCATCACAGCGGTGGTCCCGATTCTTGTATCAAGCCAATCTAGGTATGTCAACGGAAACTGGCATCAGAGCAAGTATCTCCAGTTGGGCCGCACCTCGACCTTGGTCACGCTGCCGCTCCAGCTTATCGCGTTCGTGCCGGGCTTAAGCAGAGGAAAGTCGCCGCTCATGGAGCCGTTTAGGCTGGTTGTACCGGAGTACGCCTCCATGAGCGGCGAATCTATTGTAATGCCGCCCGAGATGCCCTCAAGCTCCACGATGGTCAACCCCACCATCAGCGTGATGTCACCGGAGCCATACACCGTAATGACCGGCTCAGAAGAGACGTTCCCGGGATTGGTGATCGTGCCGCCCGAGGCCGTCAGCGTGATGGGCGGTACAGCCTCCGCATACCAGAACGGCTGGCAGCGGAAGTTGACCGCAAAGGAGCGGTGTGGATTTCCTCGCAGGATTTTCTCGAAGCTGATCTGGTTGACGATCCGGGCATAGTAAAAGCCGCCCAGCCGATTGGCGAAGGTGACTTTGCCTGCGCCTTTTAGCCACGCAGCGATCTCCGGTATTCTGACCGCGTCCGATACGAAGCAGGTGGCGGTCAGCACCTGATCCTCGTACACATCGTCGCCCTCGAGCGTCGTCAGACTGCCGGAACGGCCGGGGACATTCGTGAATGTCGCGCGCTCTGCAGGGACTGTGAGGGGCGGCTGCTCGGAGACATGGATGCCATACTCGGTGCAGCGCACGCCGTTCCATGAAAACCAGTCCTTGATCATCGTCGCCTCCGTTCAGAAGGCCGCACCTGTAAAGATGCGACCTTCGCGTTCTTCATGGGAGCATCGACCAGCTGTTTCCCCCAAAATGGGTTGTTCCTGATCATGCCATCCGGAGCCCTTTTCCGCGCTGCTGGCGGCGGGTCAGGCTGGCAATCTCCACGGCCAGCGCGTAGGCGTCCTGCTTGTCGCCGACGTAGAAATTGCTGCCCGCGAAGGAGATGGTGCTCTGGCTGTTGTAGGTGCGGCGGTTGTCGTTGCTGGTCGTCGTGATGCTGCCGGCCTTCGCTTCCCCGGTGAGATAGCGGGCTGCGTTCTGGATGACCTTCGCCTGTGTCCGGCTCTCCCGCAGCACGCCTTCGCCGAAGCCCTTCATAGTCATCGCGCCAACCTCATCACGGAATACCCGTGAAGGCGACGTGATCTTGAGTTCGTTTTTGGCGGCATTGACCGCCGCACGGGCGGCCAGGCGCATGGCAGTGACTACACCGAGCGTGCCAGCCTGGATGCCAGCCTTCAGGCCGTTCATCGCGTTCATGCCAGCCGAGCGGAGCGTGGTCGCGGTCAGCACAGCCGCCAGCGCTGTTTGCAGGTTCTGCGCGACGGTGGAAGCGTCCGAGGAGAACCCATATTCCGTCATGCCCAGCGCGATCCCTTCCGCCGTGCCGGAGCCCACGGGTTTCACCCGCCTGGAGGGTGAGTTGATCTGGAGCGCCTGATTTAGCGCGGTCTCCAGATTGGACGCGACTGTCTCCGCGTCACTGTCCCAGCCCGCTTCCGTCATGCCCTGCGCGACGCCTTCGCGCACGTGTGCGCCAGTGTCGGTCACGTCCAGCCCGTTCAGGAAGGTGACGATGTTCTTGAGGTTCGTCAGGTCTTCCTCGGAAACATCCTCTCCCTGCTGGATGGCGGCAACCATCTCGGACACATACGCGGAGAGCTCTGCGACGGTTTCGGCGCTGAAGTCGTATTTCATGCTGGTATCCAGCACGCCCTTGTCGGTGGACTCACCCCGGAGAGACGCCCAGAACTTGTCCCAAGCGCTGTAGTCCAGCGTATCCTGATATGATTGAATTCGTCTCAGAGCGCTGTCAATCAGATCCATCGTGGTTATGGGTAGGATGCCCGCTGCCCGTCCAAGCGATGTGGTTCCCAACTGATCCACCTCATCCACAACCGGGCTGATGGCGTCAATGGCCTCCTGCGTGCCGGTGACTTCGGGCGTGATGAGAATGTGCAAGGTGCCGTCCTGATCCAGCGTCGCGACGGTATCCGCCGTCACCGTGCCGTCCGGCACAGCCTCTATGGGCACCTCGACGCCATCCTTCCAGAACTTGACGTTGCCATCCGCGAGCATCTGATCCAGTTCACCCTGTTCCAGCTCGCCCAGCCGAATGGGCACTTCGAGTTCCAGATCCGTATTGTTCCTCAGCCCCTGATAGGCGAGGTAGTCATAGCCCGTGATGACGACTTTCGTCTGGGGCTTGGGTACCATCACGCCTTCCGCTTCTCTGTACTCGGTGATGTAGGCGGTCAGGGAGGGCAGCAGCTGGGATTTATCGCAGCCGGTCGCCTCTGCGTAGCTGCTCACGATGGCCTCGATCTGGCCAGGCGTCAGCGCCGAAAGGTCGACGCCTTCCGCTTCCAGGTACTTGGCGACCATCGCCGTCACGTCGTCCGGGGTCAAAGAGGTGGTGAGCGCACCGCCGGTCACTTCCTCGTAGGCGAGGACAAACGCCGTGATGGCATCCGGGGTAAGTTTCGAGGTGTCCACGCCTTCCTTTTCGAGGTAAGAAGTGATATAGGCGGTGATCTCGTCCGGCTTGAGCGTCGAGACATCCGCCCCGGCGGCAAGCTCCTGGTACGCGGCGACCATTGCGGTCACATTGCTGGGATTGAGCGCCGACACATCCGCGCCGCTGGTCGCCTCGGCGTAGGTCGCGACATAGGCGATCAGGCCCGTAGGCGTGAGGGACGCCACATCCGCGCCTTCCGCGATTTCGTTGTACTTGGTAATGAAGGCTTCCACCTTCGGCTGCTGCGCGGTAGCGGCCTCGGATTCGGTATAGCCGGAGATGATCGCCTCTGTCGTGATCGCGCCGGGGTCGGCAGCGAACGCGTCCCATCTGGCCTGCGCGCCCGTCATGTCGAGGTCGGTCGCGATCTTGAGCGCTTCCTCGGGAAGCGACTCATTGAACATGCCGTACAAACCGGGCAGGTCTTCCTTGATGAGCCCGATGTAGTCGGCGATCCCCGCAAACTGATCCATCTGAGCGGTGAAGTCGATCTCCGGGAACAGATTCGCAATTTCCGTTTCCGTGAGCCCGCTGTCCATCAGGGACTGAATCTGCGTCATCAGCGACAGGTATTCGGTAAGAGAACCTTCGTCCATATTGGCGGTTAATTCTTGAAGCCCCGTGAGCAGCGCGGGCTTCTCGCTCTCGCCCGCCATGCTGTATTCGCGCAACTTGGTCAGCAGGTCGTCGACCTGCGTACTGGCTTCCTGTATCTCCGGCTGCTCCCAGACCGGCATGACCACCTGGGAGAGCGCCTGCGCGTACTCCAGCGCAGCGGCGCGACGATCCGCGTTGTACTTCGCGTCCAGCGCTTGCTGGGCGGTTCTGCGTTCATCTTCATCCGCGATCAACTGGACGACCGCGTACTCCTTGTCGTACTGCTCGTCCAGCGCCGCGTTGACGGCGGCCATGCCCTCGGCCAGCCCGACCACGGCGTTTTCGTACACCGCAATGCCCGCGTCCGATTGCCCTCGCGCCTGCGCACGGGCAACTTCTGCTTCCACCTTTTGAATTACGGTGTCGAAGCCGTCCGCGTCTGCCGGGGAGAGCTTGTACTTGATCTCGATTTCTTCGCGGGCATCGATCAGCTCCTGCAGGCGGATTTTATCCTTCTCGGAGAGGTTTCCGTTCTGGCGCTTCTTCAGCAGCTTCGCAATTTCCGTATCCATAGCGTCCAGCGTGGCGATATCTTTTGCCATCTGATCGGAAACGGAGGTATACCCAGCCTTATCGGCGGTGTCCTTGAGCCCCTGCAGTTCTTCCCGTGTGGAGGCCGTCAGCGCCTTGAAGGAGCCCGTCCACGCGCCGACGATCTCATTGGTTTCCTTCTGCCCGTCCGACCAGACGGCGAGCAGACCGTTCAGCCAGTCCTGTGCGGACTGTGCTCCTCTCTCAAAGTCGCCCTCGTTCATGCCGAAAAAGGACAGACCTTTGCTATTCCCATAGAAGGTTTCCGCGGCGGTTTCCTTCCACGACCTGGCGGTTTCCTCCATGCCCTTGAGCGCTTCACGGGCCTCTTTCGCGCCGGACACATAGTCCGCCAGCGCGACCGTGCCGACGACGACCGCCGCCGCGACGGCAAACCACACGGCAGGTGATTTCGCCAGTACCGACAGAAATCCCGAGAACCCGCCGCCCGCTTTGCCGACCGCAGTGGCGAACTTGCCGATGCCGCCCGTAATGGTGCCGAGCCCTTTGGTCAGCTTGCCGAGTGCCAGCGCCGCAGGACCGACGGACGCGGCGATGGCGGCGAACTGGATGATCTGCGCCCGCTGGCTTTCGTCGAGCGCCATGAACTTTTCCAGCAGCGACGATGCGCCGTCGATCAGGCTCTGGATGGTTGGGTTCAGGTCGTTGCCGAGCTGCCTGGCAAACAGCATGGCTGTGTTTTTGAGGTTCATGAGCTTGCTCTCCGTGGTGGCATAGCGCTTGCCCGCCTCATCCGCCAGCGCGGTGTTCTCCGCCCACGCGGTGGTCGCCGTCACTTGTGTGTTGGCGAAAAGCTCGGTGGCGTTGGTGGCGCGGAGCAGCGTGTCGCGCAGTCGGATTTCGCTGATGCCGATCTCCTCGAGCACCGCGATGGCCGACTCGCCCTCGTCGTCGAGCCTTGACAGACCCACGATAAACGCCTGAAACGCGGCGGCAGGGTCGCTGTCCCACAGCGTCTTGAACTGCTGTGCCGTCATGCCGGACACCGCGCCAAAGTCCTCCAGCGCCTGGCCGCCGGTGGCCGACGCCACCTCCATCTTGACCAGCGCCTTGGAGAACGCGGAGCCGCCCATCTGCGCCTCGATGCCGACCGAGGACAGGGCAGCCGCGAAGCCGAGAATCTGCGCTTCCGACAGGCCCACCTGCTTGCCAGCGCCCGCCAGACGCATGGACATCTCCATGATGGCGGATTCGGTGGTCGCGTAGTTGTTGCCCAGATCCACCAGCGTGGAACCGAGGTTCTGGAACAGCGACTGATCCATGCCCATGATGTTGGCGAACTTCGCCAGCGTGGATGCGGCCTCGCTCGCCACGATATCGGTGGAGTTGCCCAGATCGATCATCGTGCGGGCAAACGCCATCAGGTGCTCGTTCTGGATGCCCAACTGACCCGCTACGGCCACGACCTCGGCGATATCGTCAGCGGACGAAGCGACCTGCGTGGACATCTGCTCGATGTCATCAGAAAGCTGCTGGAACTCCGCATCCGTGGCATCCACGGTCTTGCGCACGCTGGCGAACGCGGACTCATAGCTGATGCTGGCCTGGATCGCCGCCGTGCCCAGCGCCAAGATAGGCGCAGTCACCGTGGTGGTGAGCACGCGCCCGACCTTGGTCATGTTTTTGCTGACGGTCTCGCACTTCTGGCTGAATTCCTCCAGCGACTTGCCCGCCGCCGTCCAGTCGGACCTCGCGGTCTTCAGCTCCTTGTTGCAGGCGGCGATGTCGGCCTGCGTCTGTTTGACGGCGGCTCGGGCGTTGTTCAGCGCGGTTTCCGCGTCCTGTACGGCATCAGTGGCTTCGCGGATCTTGTCGTCGTCGCCCACGGACTGCGCCGCTGCCAGCTGCTCTTTTGCCGCTGTCAGTGCGCGCTCGTACTGCTCGACGGCCTGCCGCTGAAGCGCCAGCTTATCACCCAGCAGCGTCAGCTTCGCCGTCAGCCCTTCCGCCGATTTGTCAAAGTCCTTCACTCCGGCGGTGGCCAGCTTGAACCGGCTCTCGGCGTTTTTCATCTGCCTGCCGATGCTGGCGACCGCCTGCTCGCTCCGGACGATGGCGTCTCCGGCGGAATCCCACTGTGTCTGGGAAAGCGCCAGCGCGGAATTGCACTTGTCGATCTCGCTGGCCGTCTCTCGCACGGCGGCCTTCGCGCCGTTGAGTCGCGTCTGCGCGGTGGAGAAGGCGTCAGCGGCGTTCTGGGTGGACTTCGTGAGCGCGACGTTCTGTCCCTGCAACTTGCGGACTTCGGCGCTCTGCTCGCGGTACTCCGTTTTCACGGCGTCCAGATTGGCCTTCGCCGCGATGGTGGCGGAATCGGTCTCGCCCAGCGTGGTCTTGTACTGCTTGTACGTGGTGGCGGCGTTGGCCACTTCCTGCTTCAGCTGCGCTTGGCGGGTCTTCGCGTCCGTCAGGCGCTGGTTGTAGTCGTTCTGCCGGTCATAGCACTCCTGCAGCTTCCCGCTCGCCTGCGAGAGCACTTTCTCATACTGGCTGACCGCGTCCTTTTGCAGGGAGAGCTTGCGCTCCAGCGTCGTGAGCTTTGAGGCCAGCCCGGCGGTGGTGGACTCGAACTTCTCCACCCCTGAGCTGGCCAGCCTGAACGCCGACTCCGCTTCCTGGATCTGCTTCTGGATGGACTTGATGTTGCGCGTGAAGTTGTCGCTGTTCAGGGATAGCGATACCACAAGGTCGCGGAGCGTTTCGCTCAAAGATTCTCACCTGCCAATCTGTACATAAAATAGAAGGAAGCGCCTCTTCATGGCCGCTTCCCTCAGGGTTTGAGGCCTTGCCAGACCTCGTCGATATATCGCTGTTTCGGGGCTTTCTTCTCTTTCTCCCGGCTGGCGCTCCAAGCCCGGACGTGCAGAAAACCCAGCATGTCCATTTCATCGATTTCCTTCATCCGCCAGCCGTCTTCGAGAAGGGAGTTGTAGGTGGACAGGATGAAATCCGGCAGCGTCAGGCGGGGTTCGTCCTCTCCGTCGCCCTCGCCGACGGAAGTTCCGCCCCCGCCTTCGTAGGGAACTCGTCCAGAATCTCCGTGGTCTGCGTCTGGACGGCCATGAGCGCCAGCGCGATGTCGTGCATCAGCCGATCCACGGGATAGCCGTCCAGCACATCGTCCGGTGTGAACTGATTGCCGAAGAGCAGGCAGAACCAGTGGATCATCACGTCCATTGCGTCTGGGATGCTGATCTGCTGATCCTCCGGGACGGTCTCTCCCTTCACGGCGGCATTGGACAGCGCGACAATGCGGCTGTACATTTTCGCGGCGGGCTCCATCTCCCGCAGGGCACGACCGGGAATGTAGTCCACCGTGTACTTTTTCCCTTGCAAGGTGCAGGTGATCATGACTTTTCCTCCTAAAACAAAACCTCGCGGCGTTGACCGCGAGGCTCTGGTTGATTTTGGTTTCTACTTGCGCCGTTCCGCGAAGACCGCGAGCTTGGCGCAGCAATCGTCCAGCAACTTCTTGTTCTGCAAACCATTCAGCCAGGTATCCGGGATGCCGGATACCCCGTAATGGATGCCTGCCAATCCTCCGACTACCGCTGCCACCGTATCCGTATCCTCGCCCAGATTCACAGCCTTCAGTACGCAATCCCGGTAATGATCGGTATTCAGGAGGCACCAGAGCGCGGCTTCCAGCGTGTCCACCACATACCCGCCGCTCTTGATCTCATCCTCCTGCAACGCCTTGAACGTGCCCACGTCACGCAGACGTTCCCAGCAGTCCAGCCCATCCTCATACCCCTCATGCGCGGAATACCAGCCAAGCGCCGTATCGATGCCGCGCTGAACTGCGTCAAAAACGGCGTCGCCCAGCAGCAACCGCACGGCGATATGAATATAGATGCCGCAAGCTACCCGCGAGATCGGATGCCTGTGCGTCAGGGAGGAGACCAGGTCAATGCTCCGCATGGCTTCATCGTGCGCGGCGAAATCACTGCCATACTGCGCCATCAGGATATAGGTGAGCGGCAGGATGCGCATCAGGGAGCCGTTCCCGTTGTCAGTGATCGCCGCGCCGCCGCATTCCCGCGCGGGTACATGTGCCGCGTAGCGCCTGAGCGCCTTGGCCACCGTCATGCCGATGTCGAAGCACTCGCCATGCGCGGAGAACGCGCCGGATTCGCACCAATCACAAAAGCGTTCCATGATATCGTCCGCGTCGATGCCTTCTCTTTCCGCTGCGCTGAACGCCAGACAGAGCGCCATGCTGGTGTCATCCGACCACGTGCCCGGCTTCTGATTGTGCGCGCCGCCGCCGATCATATCCGCGACTGGTTTCCGGCGAAGCGCTTCACGGCTCATGAACTCGGCGGGAACGCCGACCGCGTCGGCCACGGCCAGGCCGAGAATGCCTGATGCGATGGTGTCCGACCTCGTGGCTGTCAGATACAAATAGCGCGTCAGCAGGGCTGCAAGCGTACCATCATAGGTTTTCTGCTCGATAAAACCGCTAAACGAACGCTCAATACAGACGATTGCGGTAGAATAGCTGTGTAGATCTGACATCGCCATTTCAGAAGGTCGCATGGACTCCAGTGTTTTCAATTTTCCTCTGAACTCGCCGTCCCAAATTCCGCCGTTATAAACAAAATCAATAAATGCATGAACAGCTTTAGGGAACACGCTCCATTCAATGCGCCCCGGCACATTGTTTTCATGGATGAAGTGTAGTAGTTCTGCGGCAATCTCTCTCATAATACGATCCGCCTCATCGTTTCTTTTTTGTAGGAATAGCTTCCAGCACGATGGTCTTTAGCTGTCCGTTGGAGTCTGTGGTGATTTTGTGTACCTTCAGTCGAGTGCCTCGTTGAAATAGGAACTCAAACTCACCACGATTTGCAGATACGGGGTCAACATACATGCCATTTGTGCCTTTCGGCGTCTTGATAATCGTCGTTACGCCCTTATGTGTCCATGCAGCACCTTCATGCACGCCAGAGGACATAAAGCCTTTGAACTCGACCGTTTTGCCGATTCTTCCACGAAGAAAAGCGGGATTCGAAAGCTGATTGACTGTTCCTCCTAGCAGCGAGGCCATATCACGGATGGAATCACCACGGGTTGCAACAAAATCAAAAGATGCGGACATCTTGTCCATGCCTCTTGTTGCATAGTCGATCAATGATTGGACGTGGGGACTTGCAGCACGTTTCCCGAACAGCACGTCATTCATGGCGGCATAATAGCTCCCTGTATAACTAAAGATGCCGTTTCGTTCCGCATCAGTCAGCATGTTCCAAGCAGCTTGACTAAAGCTCCCCAGTGCCAAGTGACGATCAATCGCCTCCTGCAGGTTTTGCGGGATGTAGTAACCGTTCAGATTGGGATCGCGCCCGAAAAAGCCGCCACCGGACGCACGGTGGCTCGCTCCGCCACGTCCACCCATAGCTTACCTCTGTTTCCCGGACGAGTCAAGTGCCGAGCGCCGGGAATGGACGGCTTTATAGAAGGCGTCATACGGCTCGATATTGCCCTCGCACTCGTCGGGCACATCGCCGAAGAAGAGCACCTTCCGGGGTTTCAGGCGGGAGAGCATCTCGCTATAGCCGTCCATGAACAACTTTCGGGCGTCTTTGTTCTTCTGCGTCCCCACAGAGGAGACGGCAATCGTACCGCCGACCGGCTCTCCGTCAAAGCACCAGTCGTAGCTGTCGTGATCGCTCCAGCAGATGGATGGGTATACCGTGATGCCCAGGCTCTGCCAGTACGCGCCCAGCAGGTGCTTGCGCCAATGGTTGTAGATCTGCACAGCCTTCGGGTAATCGGTGAACATGGAAAAGTCTGCGGTCAGAATGGCCTGAAAGCCTTTTAGCAGGCCAGCGTATCGCGCCGGGTCGTTCCATGCGCGCTCGAACAGGTAATCGTCGATAAAGAAATGCACGCCGTGCGCGGAGCGGTTGGTATCGGTGCTTGCGCAGTTGAAGCCGATCCAGATCATCCGCTCCGGGGCGTTCTCCGGTTTCAGTACGGGGATATCATGCTTCCCGGTCGTTTCGCAGTCGGTCAGGCCAAGGTTATGCCCGTTCCGCCGCAGGGCTTCCAGTGACAAGCGCGTCACCTCCCGTGAACGCAAACAGGCACATCCCCACAAAGGAGTGTGCCTGTTTGCGCTGTTCTCTGTTATCGTCAGGGCGTGGTCGGGAAGGTCGGCTCGTATACCGACTGCAGGAAGGTGTCTCCCTTTGCGGCGGTGAAGCCGTTTTCATCGACGTCCGCGACCGCCTGATACTGGCCGTCGTGGGTGCGCTTGATGGCCTTCCATTCGATCTCGCCCGTCTGCCGGGAGACCGTCTTGCCTTCCTTGGTGGCGTAGCTCTCCGTCACCGGCTTGGCGCGCACCTTGTAAAGCCAGACAAAGCGGAACTTGTGGTTCGACTTCTCCGACTTGAAGCCCACGGCAAAATAGCTGGGGGTGTCGGAAGCGTTGCGGATCAGCACGCCGTTCTCGTCGATGGTGTTGCCAAAAACCATCTCCTGAATGGTCAGCGGCACGTCCGCCATCTTGGTCTTGAAGGTGAGCTCGGGGTCGGGGTACAGCACCGAAAACTCGACATCATCTGCGTATTGGACGTCCGGGTCGGCGTTGTCCGGTGTGATGGACGCTTCAATCGCGCCTGCCACCAGTTGGAGCGCGCCATAGGTGTGGCCGCTTTCGGTATCCGCCGTCAGCGGTGCGATGACCAGGTTCTTAAGGCCCACCGTCGAGGAAACGGCGGGAGAAGCCGTAGGAGTAGGCATGTTCGTACCTCCAAATGTTATTTGAGAAGCTCATCATGTAGAATCTGCTTCATGATGGCATAGGCCTCGTCCACACGCGTGTCGAAGGCCGGGCGGACAAAGGGATGCGCGGGCGCGGGGGCCGGGCCGCCGTGCCCCGCTTCCACAGGGTTCGCGTAGTACGCGCCCTTTTCCGCGTGATGCACGCCGATGGTGATGGCCTTGCCGCCCATGCGGCGCTTTTTCACCTTGCCCGTGTGGATGCTGCCGTGCAGCGCGCCGGTGATGATCTTGGGATCGCTGGCGGCGTTTGCTAGCATTTGCTGTTCAATGGGCGCGGCCCCCGCTTCCAGCGCGCGGTTGACGCCCGCGCCAAACTCGAGGTTCGCCGCCATGTTGGTCAGGTCATCGCGCAGATCGTCCGCGCCTTGAAGTTCCATCGGCATCAGGTCACCTCCTCGCGAAGGCACCATGTCCATTGGATGGCGTACTGCTTTGTGGCGGTATCGTAGGCGGGCATGTTGTACCCGCGATCCGATTCCTCCACCATCCAGAAATCAGCGGCGTACATGGCCTGGCGGATTCTCCCCGCCATTTCCGTTGGATCGCTGTCGCTCCAGAGGTTCATGTAGACATAGGTGCGGTAGCTGGTCACCGTATCGTCGTGGAAGGAGTCCTCCGTCTTGGTGGTGGAGTACACCACATACTGCGTGGGCGGATTCTGGTTCTGAGTTGTAGCGCGCCATACACCCGAGAGAACGGGGATGCCCAGCGCTGACAGCGCTTGCTGTACTTGCCTCATCCGCTTTCACCGCCCCACGCCCTGCGCTTTGCTTGCGCGCGGGTTTCGGGTGGCGATTTTGCAAATCGCTCACCCTCAGGATTCGCTTTGCTCATCCGCTCACACCCTTTGCAATGGAGGCTTTGAGCCCCAGATACTTGCGCCGGAACGAATACTCGCCCAAAGTGGAGATCGTCCATTTCTCGTTCTGGAACAGCACCCACATGCCGGGCTCAATGTCGTTGCGCCAGCGGATGGTGAAGTTCACGACTGCTTCCGTGTTCATGACGTCAGCGGAGCGGTAGTGCTGGTTGCCCGCGTCGGTAGCCGCCGACCAGACCGTACAGAGGATCACGTCGCGCGCTTCGGGGTATCCGTTCACGTTGACCGTGTTCTCGGTGTAGCCGATTTGCACTCTGTGGCGTAGATCGCCCGGATGCGGCGAGCCTTCAAAGTTCTTGTATCCGCGCAAACCGCGTCACACTCCTTTCGGCGTCAGAACATCTTCGTTACGTCACGATAGGGATAGAGCAGGTTTTCGAATGCCATCCGCAGCGTGACGTAGATCTGGCGCTCCGGGGTGTCCCGGTTTTCATAGTAATGGGCGGCCATCAGCAGAATCGCCAGCCGCACGGGCTCCGGCGCGGGCTCCGCAAAGGGGACCCGGCAGAAGTCCTCGGCGGCTGCCTGTGCCTGCGCGATCAGCGATTCGATGAAGTTGTTTTCCTCATCGCTCTCGATTCGCAGATGCGTTTTGGCTTCATCGATAGTGACGATCATACGCTCACCGTCCCTTACTCGGAGTGCGTGTCAGCGGCCATGATCCCGGCAGCTTTCAGCTTGGCGAGAAGGGCGTTGAGATCGTCCTTCAGGCCCGCCACGGTGGAAGCCGTGCTGTCTGCCTGGTTCGCCGCCAGCATTACACCGCCGATGGTGCCAGTTGTGGCGGCTTCAAGCGGATCGGGCTCTATGGAGATGTCCAGCAGATCGGTAAGACCCTCCAACTGCGCGCCGGGCAGGATCGTCAGCTTGCCGCCGATGACCCACTCGTTGCCGCCGTGCGCGGCATAGTTTTTCGTGTTGCTGCTCATTTCAGTCCCTCCTCAGGCCTTCATGGCCATGACCTGCACGGCCTCGGCCAGAATCAGCTTACCGTCCACCCGCTCAGAAGCGAGGAAGCCCACCTGCCCGGTCGCGGCGTACAGTTCGTTGAGCCTCTTGAACTGGCGGCCCTCGCGATCAGCCACCCAATAGTAGCTGAGATCGCCAAACAGAACAGCCTTGGCACCGGCGGCCAGCGCGGGCATGAACTGAGAGGTGTAGACCGGACGGTTCAGGACGCGGTCAGGCGCGCCCAGTGTCACACTGGGCTGCCAGATGTAGTCTCCGGAACCGTTCTTCAGCTTGCGCAGCGCCTTGATGGTCGCGTCGTTCATGATGAACACGGCGTCCTGGCGGTACGGGGCACGCAGCGAGTAGTACAGGTCGATCATCTCATCGAAGATGACGGCGGTCGAGGATGCGGCGGTCACACCGGTCTGCGCACCGCCGCTCGCGGCCAGAATGCCCAGCGGCTTGCCGGTGCCATTGCCCGTGAAGAAGGCCTCCTCCTCGGCGGAACCAATTCGGCGGGCGAACTCCTTGGAGATGTAGGCGGGCATGTTGAAAACGGAATCGTTCAACAGTTCCTCGCTGATCTTGATCATGGTCGCCAGCTTGAACGCGCCGATGGACACCTGGCCGAAGCTGTCGTCGCTCTCGGGATAGGCGGCCTATAGCGATAGGTAATCCTTTGAGGCAATCGCCGGATTTTCCCCCGCTCCACACCGTGCATGAAACTTTCGAATCACACGGCGTTCCATCAGCCAGCGTCTATTTACAGTAGTTCACAGTTTCCAACGGAAGCTCTGAGCGTGTTGAGCCGTTTTAGATTGAGCTTATAGGCGGACAGTTCCTTCATGAGGGCTTCTATGGTTTCAGTCACAGTTGCATGGATGAGCCTATGTACTGTTCGGTGAACGAATACGAGGTTGTTATACGCATCAGAACCACCCTTACTTTTGGGCTTTGTGTGGTGCGTATCCATTGCATGCGGCGGAAATGCCTCTTGTAAAACATGGCATTTACCTTGTTGACCTACGTACAGCGAGAGGCGATTATCATTGTATTCCGTGCTTTCTCCTGGCACAGGATTTTCCATGATATAGCGTAGAGATGATGTGCTCACCTTCTGCAACCTGTCATGGATGAATCTCCGACCAATTTCCGTATAATTGCATGTTTCCTGCGAGAATCGCATCGGAGGGCATGTTTTTATACAGGCGATCGGGTAAAGCGCGATTCTGTCAATGAAATAGACCTTTCCGCCGAAATCCCCGTAGAACTGTTGGAACGCTTTGCTCCGGGCTCCCTTGCTCTGGAAGCTATGTTTGAGTCTGCATCTAAGGCTCTTGTTGACCTCGAAGGCGATCTCGCTGAAATCTTTGCAAACATGGGTCGCCATCTTAAAATAATCGTGCAGCCCCAACAATTGTGAGTTGAAGACCGCCGCCGTTTTCGCGGATGGGTTTGCCTGTATCGCTTTGATTCCGTCCTTGAGGGTTGCCTTAGCCTTGCGAATAGCCTTGTCGCTCATATGGGTAATGGCCGTTAAGCGGTCTGCCTTTTTATGAAGCTTCATCTTCACGCCAAGGAAATCCGAGTAACGCTTGCGCAGGTTTACAATACCAGACTTTTCCGGACTGATTTCCAGGCCAAGCCTCTCTTGCAACCATTGCTGTGTGGCATGAAACATCCTCTCCGCGTTGGAGCGGGTCTTGCAGAACAGTTTGAAATCATCTGCGTACCGTACAATGAATACCGGTTTCAGGCCGCTCCCCTTAAGGGCGCGCTGCATGGTCCCACTGTTCCAATACTCGTGGTGAGAAGGATGCGTCTCCCATTGGCTGGATATCCACCAATCTAGTTCATTTAGGACAATGTTTGAAAGCAACGGGCTGAGTATGCCACCTTGTGGCACGCCTTTCCTCACGCGTCCGATGCCGCGCACTTCTGCCTTTAGCATCTTGGACAGGATGGAGATGAGGCTTTTATCCCTGATCCCCAATGTCCAGATCTGCTTGAGTAGCTTTTCATGGCTTACATTGTCGAAGAATCCCTTGATATCGATGTCTACCACATAGTGGAATCCGCTGTTGTTGTACAGGTGCATTGCCCGCGCCATTGCATGCTTTGTGCTTCGGTTTGGGCGAAAGCCATAGCTGTGAGGGTGAAATTTCGCCTCGCAGATTGGCTCCAGCACTTGCTTTATGCACTGCTGGATGAGCCTGTCTTCAATCGTCGGGATTCCCAGGGGTCGCAGTTTCCCGTTGTCCTTCTCAATTTCCACCCTGCGCACCGTATGGGGTTGAAAGTCGCTTGCCAGCCTGGCCTTGACGTACTGTGCCAGTTTTTCGGGCAATTCCTCCCCCAGAGTGACAATGGTGGATTGGTTGGTTCCCCGCGTTCTGCTTCCTTTGTTCTTTTTGATGTTTCGGTATGCCAGCCGGACGTTTTCATCGCTACATATTAGTGGCAACAGCGCTGAGAACTTTTTGCCCGCTTGAGATTGAGCGTACAGGCTGTCGAATACAGGCTGCAAGCCGTAGTATTCGTTGTTCCGCAGTAATTGGTTCTTTCTGAGCTTTCGCGTCGTCATAAGTCGGTTCCACATCCCTTTTGAGAATGTTTCGCCTCTCTTAGTCTTACTCGAACCTTATGCAGATTCAGTGATGAATCCTTACTGTGGTTCCTGTGTTAGTACGCTACCTGACTAGTGGCTGTCCCTCCACCGCTTGTTATCGCGGCTTCATAGGTACCTCGCCACCGCTTTCCATCACAGTAAAGACAAGTTATACATTGCTGCTTTCCTTGCCAACGCTTCACGGGGATGAAGCCCTCCACGTCGTGATGGTTCCACGTTCCGGTCATCCTATCCATGTTCTATGCCCTTAGGTCTCTCCTATGAGCCTGCCTGCTTGATGCCGCCTGTAACGGCATAAGGATTTTCATAAAGAAGAGTTTTACTCGTCCTCACAGGCGTTGCTTTGAGCAACGCAGCCTTTTAGACTGCTGATCGTTTAGACCCTTACATTCGGAGATTCGCCATTCGCAATTGTCACATGCGAAATTCTAACCATAGGCATAGATAGACCACCGGCCTAACACTCGCGACCACCTCTGGTTCGCCTTTGACCTAACGATTCCCGATAGGCCGAGTGCATACAGCCGACTTCACCGAGCGTCTGACATTTCAACACTTCATTGTTTCCATGCCAGTCGGAGTATTATGGGAGCGTTTCAGGGCGTTACCCCTTCATTCCACTCTTCGGATGGCCAGTTCTACAACAACTTTGGCTATTAGGCAGCCATCGTCATTGCGCCCAACCTTTTCAGTTGGGAACGTGCCGCACCCTCGTCAATCCAGGCGGCGGTACCCTTGGACACCGCGACGGGGATCTTGCGCTCGCCGGTGGAGGTGTGGATAACGTGCGCCAGTCTGCGGAAGATGTTCTTGTCCTGCAGCGCTTCGATCAGGGTGCGCTCATACTCGTCGGGGACGAGATAGCCGCCCTCGCTATCGGTGCCGACCTCCAGCGCATTGTACACTTCGGGGCGGACGGCCTTGTTGCGCATGGCCTTCCAGAAGGCGTTTCGGTAGCTGTCCGCGGCGCGACCGATCTTTTCCTCGGCGCTGAGCTGCATGGGCTTCCCGGCGAGGGGCCTGGCGGTGGGCTGGTTGAGCTCGGCGTCGATGGCCTGCTGGCGTTCCAGGCGCTCGATCTCGGTCTTCATGCGGTCGACGTCCTCGACCATCCGGTCATAGGTGACGGCGTCCTCGGTACCCATGGTGCCGTCCTCACCGATATGCGTGTCACGGTACTTCTTGGCGGCGTCCCAGAGGTTTGCGCGCTTTTCGCGCATGGAAAGAATCTGGTTCATAACGGGTTCCTCCATTTCAATATTTGAGTTCTTCCAGCCGGGCGTCGGTCTTTGTCACCTTCGCGCGGTTGGGGTCTGGGGCTGGGACAGGGATTGGGGCAGGCTCCGGAGCGGGTTCCGAAGCGGGTTCCGCCTCGGGCTGCGTCAATACGATTTCATCGCTTTTTGCCGCGATGGCGGCGGGACGCGCAGGCTTCTTCCGGTCAAACCACGCCTGCACACCTTCCTCGGCCACTTTCGCGTACACGGCGCGATCCTCGGCGGCGTTGACCGGGTACTTCGCCGGATTGTCCGCAATGGCGTCCACAAAGCCGCGCTCAAATGCGCCTTTGGCGTCCATCCATGTGGCGGCGGTCATCATGTCGGCAGTGTCGTTTCGGGAGATCCGGACGCGGCGCTCGTACATGTTGAGGATGCTTTCCTTGCAGGCGCGCAGCAGGTTGATGGAATCGGTGAGCTCGCGCTCATTGCCAAATGCCATCATGCTGGGATCATGAATCATGAAAAGCGAGCCGGGCGTCATCTCCAGCCGATCCGCCGCCATACAGAGCATGGTCGCGGCGGATGCCGCTGTTCCGGACACGGTGATGCTCACCGAGCCGGGGTAGGCGCGGAGATCGTCGAACATGCGGACGGCGGCGTTGCACGAACCGCCGTAGCTGTTCAGGCGGATGTGCACGTCGTCGCTGTGCTCGTTATTGGCCCCATACAGCGATTCGTGCAGGGAATCGGGCGTGATCTCGTCGCCGAACCATACCTCATCGTCGATGTAGCCATTCAGGGTGAGCTCCCTCAAGAGGCATTCCTCCGTTTCTTTTGGCCTTTGGTCGGCTCCTGGGGCGGTTGATCATCCGGCGGCGGTTCATCAGGTTGTGTTTCCTGCTCCGTCTGTGCCAAGCTGGCCATTGCCGCCGCCGCGATATTGATGCCCGCCAGCGCGCAGGGAATCATGTTCCCATTGCAGAGGTAGGCGTTCCCACCGTCCTCGTCCGACAGGGGGTTCAGGTTCTCAAGCTCGCGGATATCGTTGCTGCTCATCCAGCCGTTCTGCCGGGCGATGGCGTAGCCTTCCATGCGACTCTTGTAGTCGCCCCGCATCAGACCGTCGATATTGAACTGCACGTAAAAGCGCCCCCTCTCCTGATCAGAGAACAGGGCGCGGTTCATGGCCTGCTCGATCCGTACCAGCCACGGCCTAATGGTGTGTACCGCGAAGTCGATGCTGCTGTGTTCAATGTTTGAGAATGTGGCACGGTCAAGATTGCACACCAGATGGGGTGGGACGCGAAAGATGCGGCAAATTTCCTCTACCTGAAACTTGCGCGTCTCGAGAAACTGTGCCTCGGAGTTCGGTATGGAGATCGGCGCGTAGGTCATGCCTTCTTCCAGAATGCACACCTTGTTCGCGTTGGCGCTGCCGCCGTAGGCAGCATTCCAGCTTTCCCTCAGGCGCTTGGGGTCCTTGACAGTGTTTGGGTGCGTCAGCACGCCGGACGGACGCGCGCCGTTGGCGAAGAACTTCCCGCCGTATTCCTCAGCGGCCAACCCCAGACCGATGGCGTTGCGCTCCAGCGCGATGGGACTGTAGCCCATGACGCCGTCAAACCCGAGACCGGCTATGTGGAGCACATCGTCCGGGGAAAGGCGTACCGTGCGCCCCTCTGTGGTGGTGTAGGTGTAGGTCAGGTTTCCGGCGGAGTCGCGGTCAACTTCCATGCGGTCGGGCATCAGCGGGTACAGCCCGGCGATGTGGTTGCGCCCGGAGCGGATGATCTGGGAATAGGAGTTGCCCCACAGGAGGACATGGCTGAGCATGGTTTCCCGCATGATGAACGAGGTCATTTCCGCGTTCGGCGCATCGTGCAGGATGCGGTACAGCGGGTGCTCTGTCGCCTTCAGGTTCCCTTTATCCGTTACCTCGAACACGTGAAGCGGCAAGGACGCAATGGTCTCCGCGATGACACGCACACAGGCGTACACCGTGCTCATCTGCATGGCGGTGGAGACCGTCACCGATTTGCCCGCGCCGCTGGTGCCGAAGTAGAAGGCGGGCGCGGAGCTGACAGCGTCTTTAGGCTTGTCCCGCGAACGAAACAAGCCGGAAAATGGGTTTTTCATGAGACCTCACTCTCCAGATCCGGTTTTCTCGTTATGATGACGGGCACATAATGGCTGCCAGTTTTGTTGATCCCAAAACAGCACCTTATCGCCCCGATGCGGAACGATGTGGTCAACCACCGTGGCCGGGGTCAGTTTCCCGTTCCTGCGGCACTCCGCGCAGAGCGGATGCTGTCGGAGATACAGCGCTCTGGCCTTGCGCCAGCTGGCGTCGTACCCCCGGACATGCGCACCGCCGCGCAGCGCGTCGTGGCTCCATTCCTTTCGGTGCTCCTCGCAAAACACGCCGCTCGCGCATAGGTTGGGACAGCCGGGATAGCGACAGGGTCTTCTCGGTTTGCTTGGCATATTCTCACCCCAATACCAAAAATCCACGGTCATCATAGACGGAAGCACCGCCGTTCAGGTTCTTCATGGCCCTGTCCATCGCCATGACCAGCGCGATGACGCCGTCTATCTTCTCCGTGGACTTTTCTTTGTCCGGCTTTATGTTCCCGGCAGGGTCGGTGCGCACATAGACGTTGTCGAAGTTCCACCGGAGCACCGGGTGCCCGCCGTGGTTGAGCTTCCGCTCCAGCACGATGCGCATCAGTTCTTTGCTGGGCGGGGACATATCCTTGAAGCCCTGTCCGAAGGGGACCATCGTGAAGCCGTCGCCCTCGAGGTTCTGCACCATCTGCGTCGCGTTCCAGCGGTCATAGGCGATCTCGCGGATGTTGTACCGCTCGCCCAGCTGACAGATGAACGCCTCAATGTAGCCGTAGTGAACGACGTTCCCTTCCGTGGTCTGGATGTATCCCTGCCGCTCCCATGTGTCGTACATGACGTGGTCGCGTCGAACCCTGAGTTGGAGCGTGTCTTCCGGGAGCCAGAAGAACGGCAGCACGGTGTACGGCTCGTCCTCGTCGCGGGGCGGGAACACCAGCACGAAGGTGGTGAGGTCGCTGGTGCTGGAAAGATCGAGCCCGGCATAACAGACGCGGCCTTCCAGTTCGTAGGGATTCACCACGCCGCCGCACTCGTCCCATTTGTCCATCGGCATCCAACGGATGGACTGCTTGACCCACTGGTTCAGGCGCAGCTGCCGAAACATGTTCTCGTCGGCGGGCGTCTCTAGCGCTTTGCGGTAAGCATCTCGCACCTTCTCAATGTCAATGGTATGACCGAGCGAGGGATTGGCGATGTGCCAGTTCTTTTCGTCCGACCAATCCGCGTCGTCCGGCAGGCCGAAGATCACCGGATAGAAGCGCGGGTCGGCCTTTCGCCCCTCAAGGATGTCCAGCGCCTTCTGATGCACTTCCCAGCAGATGCTTGTCCTGTCCGTGCCCGCCGTCGTGAGCAGAAACCAGAGCGGCTGTCTGCGGGCGTCGCCGGAGCCCTGCGTCATGACGTCGTACAGCGCGCGGGTAGGCTGGGTGTGGAGCTCGTCGAAGATGCAGGCGCTGACGTTCAGACCGTGCTTCGTGGCGACCTCCGACGACAGCACCTGATAGATGCTGCCGGTCGGCTGGTAGACCATGCGCTTCATGCTGGGAATGATCTTGATCCGCTTCAAGAGCGCCGGGGACTGCTTGACCATATCCACGGCGACGTCGAACACGATGGCTGCCTGCTGGCGGTCGGACGCGCAGGAGTACACCTCGGCCTTCCACTCGTCGTCATTGACCAACATGTTGAGCGCGATGGCCGCGCCGAGCTCAGACTTTCCTTGCTTCTTCGGGATCTCAATGTAGGCGGTGGTGAACTGGCGGATCGCCGGGTCGTCGTCGCGTACCGTGCCGAACACATCACCTATGATCTTCTGCTGCCACGGGAGCAACTTGAAGGGCTTGCCGTGGAATTCGCCCTTGGTGTGCTTCAGGCACTCGATAAAGCCGCGCACGCGCCCAGCTCGCTTCTCATCATAAGCCATCCGTCCACCCTCCCTTCAAGAGCCGTTCCATCGGGTCCTCGCTTTCGCCGCCGCCCGATCCGCCACCATTGGCGATGATGCGCGCGCGGGTCGCGGGCGTCAGCCCGAACTCCGAGCAGAAGGACTGCATGATTTTGAGGTTCTGCTGGGCGATCGATACCTGCGGAACCTGCTGCACATAACCGCTGGGCGTCTGGAAGATGGAGCCGTGCTGCGTGATGAATTCCTCGGCTTCCTTCCAGCGGGCATACGCCTGACAATAACCCTCAAAGGCCGTGATGTCCGCCATCGTCAAAACGCCCATCGCCTCGAGGGAGGGCGCGAGCCGCTTCCACTCCTTTTTCGCTTCGGGCAGCAGCCACGATGGGCACTTGATGGCGGCCTTCGGCGGCGCGGGCTCGTGCTCGTTCAGCGGGCGCTTGCCCGGGTTGCCCTCCAGCATCTTGATGGCGGTCGGCTTGGGCTTTCTCCCTCGTGTCGCCATCGCTTACTCCAGCGCCCCGGATTGCAGGGCGACCGCTTCATAAGGAAGCTCCTGCCCGTCACGCAGCACGGTGATCTTTCCGTCAGGATACGCCAGATGATAGCGCTCCACGATCACGCTGGCATACCGGGGATCAAGCTCCATCATGCAGCAGATGCGGTCGGTTTCCTCGCAGGCGATGAGCGTGGAGCCGCTGCCGCCGAAGAGATCGAGCACAACGCCGTTGGGCGCGGAGCTGTTCTTGATGGGGTACGCCAGCAGTGGCACGGGCTTCATGGTGGGATGCTGGGCGCTGTGCTTGGGCTTGTCGAAGTTCCAGATGGTGGTCTGCTTTCGGTCGGTGAACCATTTATGCTTGCCGTTGGGCAGCCAGCCGAACAGCACCGGTTCATGCTGCCACTGGTAGGGGGATCGGCCCAATACAAGGCTGTTTTTCACCCAGATGCACACGCCGCTTATATGAAAGCCCGCCTCTTTGAACGCCCTGCGGAAGTTGAGCCCCTCCGTATCCGCGTGGAAGACGTATGCACTGCCGCCCTCAGCCATATGCGCCGCCATGTTTCGGAACGCGGCGAGCAGAAACTCGAAAAACGCACCGTCCGCCATGCTGTCGTTCTGGATGGTCTTGCCGTTGGCGGACTCATACGACACGTTGTAGGGCGGGTCGGTGACCACGAGATTTGCCTTCACGTCGCCCATGAGCAGATCGACGGTGTCGGCGTCGGTGGAATCCCCGCAGACCATCCGGTGCTTGCCTAGCGTCCACACGTCGCCCGGCTGGACAAACGGCTTTACCGCCTCTGGATCGAGCGTGCAATCATCGTCTTTCACGCTCTTGTCATGCACCTTGGAGAACAGGTCGTCCACCTCGGCGGCGTCAAAACCGGTCGCGCCGAGGTCGTAGCCGGATAACTGCAGATCGCCCAGCAGGTCCGCCAGCGCTTTCGGCTCCCAGTCGCCGGTGGCTTTGTTGAGCGCGATGTTGAGCGCCTTCTCGTCCTGCGGGTTTTCGATATGAACGACCACACAGTCAATCTCGGACGCACCCTCTGCCTTGAGCACCTTATACCGCTGATGCCCGCCGACGATGTTCCCGGAGACTTCGTTCCAGATGACGGGATCGACATAGCCGAAGTCCGTCATGCTGCGCTTGATCTTCTCGTAGGCGGGATCGCCGGGCTTGAGGTCTTTGCGGGGATTGTATTGCGCGGGCTTCAGCCGGTCAATGGCGATGGGCTGTAGGTTCATGGTTGTATTCATAGGTTTCCCTCCATTTCAGATGGAGCCGTCGCGCGGTTTCGAACCGCGATTCTGCCTCTTGTAAGGCGGTGGCTCTACCAATTGAGCTACGACGGCATCGCTTCGCGCCAGCATGACGCTTTTTTTGTTTTTGGGGCTGATACCCCCACCCCTGAATTTCGCGAAAATTCACGCGAGAGGGGGCGGCGGTCCCCAGCCGAGGGCTCACAGAGATCTGATCCCCCCTCCCCGGGCACACCGGGGCGCGCGGGGGACGCCGGGGCGAAGCGCGGAAGCGCGCTGGGTGGCGGGCGCGGTCTTCCGGGACGACCGGGCGCGGGCGAAGGCTGGCCTTCACCGGAGCGCGGGTCGGGCGGCGGTGTGCGCGGGCGCGGCAACGGCGTGGCACAGCAACGGCGTGGCACAGCAACAGGCGCGGGCTTGCCGGGGCGGGCGGAGGACGCCTGCCAGGCACGACGGCGCGACACGGGCGCGACAGCGGGCGTTTCGCCGGGGCGGGCAACCGGGCGGAACCGATTCGTCGCGGCGCGACGGGCGGCTTTCCGGGCGCGACGCGTGCAACCGGGGCGCGGGGCGGCGGGAAACGGGGCGCAACGGGCGGAAGCGTGGGGCGCACATGGTCGGGCGGGGCGCGGTGGCGGGCGGTACGACGTCGCGTGCAGGTGCTATCTCTGCTCGGCGTGTGTAGGGTTTCGCCGCTCCATACAGTGGCGGCAGCGCCGGTGCGGCTCGGTTGTTCGCGCCGTTGCGGCGGGAAAGCGCCGGGCGTCCGGGCAAAACCGAGCGCGGCGCGGGCGGCGGGGCGGGGTTCTTCCTATGTGCGCGCGTAAAGGCGGCGGGTTGAGACGGATGTGTGTCCTGTCTTGGTCTGGTCGGACACATCCAGTTATCCGTTTGTTATCTTGCTTTCCCGGCGCGGCGGAGTGATGTATGTGTCGCGGGCGGCAGACAGGCCGCCGAGCTGCGGGCGGAAAACGCCGGGCACAAGGAGGAAACCCCGTGAAAAACCAGACTTTCGGCATCGAGGTAGAGATGACCGCCATCACGCGCCAGCAGGCGGCAGAGGTCATTGCGGCACACTTCGGCACGAGCGCCCAGCACACGGGCGGCACCTACGACGCTTGGCAGGTGCGCGACGGGCAAGGCCGCGCTTGGAAGCTGGTCAGCGACGCCAGCATCGCGGGAGCCCACGACCAGCAAACCGAGTTCGTCAGCCCCATCTGCAAATGGGCGGACATCGAGACGGTACAGGAACTCATCCGGAAGCTCCGGGCAGCGGGCGCGAAAGCGCACTCCTCCTGCGGCATCCACGTCCACGTCGGCGCGGGCGAACACACCGCGAAAACCCTGCGGAATCTGGTGAACATCGTCAACGCCAAGGAAGACCTGCTGACACAGGCCTTGGGCATTTCGCCCGACCGGCGGGGACGCTGGTGCCAAGCGGTCGACCCTGACTTCCTCCAGCGGCTGAACCGGAAGAAGCCCAAGACCACCGACGAGTTCGCCGAAGCCTGGTACGGCACACGCGACTGGCGCTGGCGGGCGGACAACCACTACGACGGGAGCCGCTACCACCTGCTCAACCTGCACAGCCTTTGGCAAAAAGGCAGCAACGGGCACCTGGGCACCGTCGAGTTCCGAGCCTTCAACAGCACACTTCACGCCGGGGAGATCAAAGCTTACATCCAGCTTTGCATGGCCATCAGCCACCAGGCGCTCGCGGCGGGAAGCGCCAGTCCGGCGCGCCCGCAAACCGACAACCCCAAGTACACCTTCCGGTGCTGGCTCCTGCGGCTGGGCTTCATCGGGGACGAATTCAAGACCGCCCGCGAACACCTCATCAAGCTCCTCCCGGGCAACAGCGCATGGCGGCAGGCTTCCTGACAGGGAGCCTCCGCACCCCGCCTGACGATGGCCTTTGGCACAGGCCGAAACGCTCCGGAATCAGGAGCGTCGCGGGAGCCAAGCTCCTGAATCAAACGCGGCACAGCCGCAAGGAGGAACACACCATGCCCACCATCAGCTATCGCATCACCTTCCGCCAAAAGGAAACCGGGACTCCGGAGGAACAGTGGTTCACCGACGCACACACCGCTTGGGAAGCGTTCCGGCTTTTTGCCGAACCGGACAGCTTCGAAATCTACAGCCGAATCGAGCTGACCGAAGTCAACTTCGAGGAGCGCCAGGACTACCCGCTGGCGGCGCTGGAGTTTCCCGCCTGACACTCGCGAACAAATCAACCGCCGGGAAGCACAGACAGCGCTTGACTTTCCGGCGGTTCAGAGGGATGAATACCAACGCGCCCGCAAAGGGCTCTGAAATCAAAGGAGGCTATCATTATGTGCATCATCTGCGTTTCCCCGTCCGGCGTAAAACAACCCACCGACAGTGTCCTTCGCACCATGTTCTACCGGAATCCTCACGGCGCTGGGTACATGTTCGCGCGGGACGGCAAGGTCACCATCCACAAGGGCTTTATGGATTTCGAATCGTTCCGGGACGCCGTCCGCGGCGAACACTTCACCGCCGCCGACAGCGTGGTGTACCACTTCCGAATCAGCACGCAGGCGGGCGTCAACCCGGAAATGACGCATCCATTTCCGCTTTCAAATCAGCCCCGGCGCATGCTGGCGCTGGACTTGACCTGCCGCTGCGGCATTGCGCACAACGGAATCATCCAACTGACCTCCGACCCGACGAACACACAGTACAGCGACACGGCGGTCTTCATCACCGACTACCTCGCGCACATCATCCGCAAGCCCGCCGACCTCCGAAATCAGAAGCTGCTCGATCAAATCTACGGCCTGGCGCGCTCGAAGTTCGCCATCATGGACGCCAGCGGGTACGTCGCGACGGTCGGCGAGTTCATAAGCGACCACGGCCTGCTCTACAGCAACGACAGCTACGAGGCGTACAGATACATCTGAGAAGAGACCGGGGCTTCCAAATCCCAGCCGTACCGAAAGGGCGGCTTTTTCTCGTCTTACGGGCTTTGAAACTCCCGCGCGTGTGGGCGCGTGTCGGGCTTTCAAATCACCTGCGTGAAAACCCTCGACCGCCGGGGAATCGCCGCGACGTGAGCCCAACGTGGGCGCGACACGGCAACCAAGCGTCCGCGAAGCGGACTGAGGACGAGCGATTTATATAATCGCCGCCCGAAACCCGCGCTTCCCGAAGGGAGTAGCGCGGGGCGCATAGAAAAAAGCAGCCTTTCGACTGCTTTGAAATCGCCCTATGTCACTTGGGTATCACGTCGATGCCGTACTGGATGTCGCCGTCCCTGACCCGGAACCGCACCAGCGCTCGGCTTCCATCCTTCGCTCGGTACTCCGCTTGGAAGGGCTGCGTCCAGAGCTCCGTAAGCCCAATGCACCGCTTGCGCGCCTCGTCCCGGTACGCTCTGAAATCGCCCTGCCCTCCGGCGTCCAACCAGCGCCGGTACAGCGCCGTCAGGAAGGGAATGTGCTCGGCGGTGATGGTGTCGAGGTATTCCTCCATCGTGTCGGGCTGAAAGCCGTCATGGCACCTCAGCATGCACGACCAGTCCTCCACCGGCAGGGGATTGCGCATGAAGTCCAGCATCGCCTCATTGGTGCCGCACAGGTCGCAAATGTAGATGTCGGCATGTCGGCTCAGGGCGTTGGTGTGAAGCTTGTCCTTCATGGTATCCATCCCGCAGCGCGGGCAAGGGAGATGCTCGCCCGCAAGTTGGCGGGCTCTCAAATCGACCAGCCGGTTCAAAGTCCGCTCGTTCATTCCTCCGCGCCCCCTTCCGTATGTGCTTCGTGTGCCGCGCTGCGAATGGCGGCGTACTTCTCCTTGTGCTTCTCGGCGGCGTTGTCATTCGGGAACGCGCTGCGCCCCTTCAGGTTCCGGAGCAGCAGCTTGCGCTCCGCTTTCAAATCCGCGCCGCCGTAGCCGAGACGTAGGAGCCAAGCACGCATGTAGTACTTCTCGTTCTCGGAGGTCTGAAGCTCGGCTTTCACGTGGCTGGCAGCCTTCGCGGCGTGAATGATTCGACCCACCAGTCCGGCGTATGCCACCCAACGTTCCGGGTGCTCCCTGTCGTAGGGGAAGTCCATCCGCACGATGCCGCCCTCGTAATCGAAGCCTTCCATCTCGCCGAGGGCTTTGAAATCGTTCAGCAGTTCGGAGAAGGCTTCGGGCGTGTCCGGCGTGTTTTCCCTGATGCGCGTGACCAGGGCTTCAGGGATGCTCAGCCGCCCGTCCATCGCCGCCCGGTTCAGCAGGTGCTGCTTGCTGAACAGCATGTGAACGAGGTTGGTGAGCTGCGCCACGGTCATCGCGGCGGGAATCAGAATCCTGTGCTCGTCGATCTCGTTCACGCGCTCCGGGTCTTGAATCGAGTCGGGTGCGGCTTCCAAATCAGCCGCAGTGGCGGGTACTTCCGCATCCCTGTTGGTTGATTCCTCGGTGGTCGGCGTTTCGTCCTCCACACGCTCATCCTCCGCGGGGTCAGGCTCGGGGATCATGTGCGGCTCCGCGACGGCTGGTTCTGCTACCCTCCACCCTTGATTGATGAAGAAGGGCATCAGGGTTTCAGCCGCATCGTCGCTCGTGATTTCGATGTTGCCCGCCCGGTTGATGGTGACCGCCGTGCCCACCCGGTAGGCGCAGGAAGGAACCCCGGCATAGGTCACCGGCGCGCCCAGCAGTTCCTCTGAAATCCGAGTGGCCAGCGCCTTGCGGTTTGCTGTGATGTTGGTTTGGATCGTCATTTGGCGTACCTCCTTGTTTTGGTATGCCATTCATCACTCCGGGGCGCGATGAAGTCAAGATAAGAATGGGCGCGCCGTATGGGAAACAAAAAACCGCGCGGGATGCTTCTCCCACGCGGTTCCGATGTCTATTTCGACACGCTTACTGTATCATACCCCTTTCCCTGCGTCAATGGGAACTCAGCGGAACTATGTGGAACTCGCAGGAACACTTTTTCGAACGAGCTTTGAAATGCCGTCCGCTGCTTTGCAGGCGTCACAGGTGTACTTGCGCCCTCGGATGTAATTCCAGGAGAACGTCTCCCTGCCGCAGCGATAACACGGCGGATAGAATCCGTTGGAACCATTCGCCGTGCGCCGGACGCGGACACCGTCAGCCATCGCTTCGGCATACCCCATCAGCCGTGCCTCTCTTTCAGCAGTTTCCCGACAACTTCCAGCGCCCGCTCATGCACATTGCGAACCCAGCGGCTGCTGTAGTGCATATCTGCACCGATCTCGTCCCAGGGCAGGAAACACAGATACCTCTTTTCAAGGATCAGCCTATAGCTTTCGTTGCGCACGCGGTCGATCAGGGCGGCGATGTCCATCTTCAAGTTGACCAGCTCGTCAATCTGCCGGTTGACCTGTTCCTCGGCCTCCATCAGCCGGACGATGGTATCTTGCAGGGAAGTCACGTTGCGCGAATGCGACACGGGCTCGCCGCCATAAGACGCGGTGACCTTCTGTGTCAGGGAACGGAGGCTCTCCACCTGCTGGAGCTTGCTGTTAATCCGCTGGTCGAGCCGATACGCCTGCCCGAGGTATTCTTTTGCCGTCATTAATTCGTCCTCCTTAGTTGCACCCTGACCGCATCCATCAGCGCGGACTGGGTCAGGTTCTTCTGGTCAAGGGCTCGCATGATCTGCTCGTCAATCGTGCCCCTCGTAATGATGTGGTGGATCACCACGGTTTCGGACTTCTGTCCCTGCCGCCAGAGCCGGGCGTTGGTCTGCTGGTACAGTTCAAGGCTCCAGGTCAGCCCGAACCAGATGAGCGTGGAGCCGCCAGCCTGCAAATTGAGCCCGTGCCCGGCGGATGCCGGGTGTACGACCGCCACGGGAATCTCCCCGGCGTTCCAGTCTGCGATGTCCTTGGAGGACTTGAGTTCCCGAACACGGAAGCGCTTCTGAATCTGGGCGAGGTCGTGTTTGAACCAATACGCCACCAGTACCGGCTTGCCGTTCGCGCCCTCGATTAAGTCTTCCAAGGCATCCAGCTTCCGGTCGTGAATCGGCAGCGTGTTCCTGTCCTCGGCGTACAGCGCGCCGTTCGCCATCTGGCACAGCTTGCCTGAGAGCGCGGCGGCGTTGACCGCGTCGATTGCTTCGCCTTTGAGAGTAACGACCAGATCCTCCTTCATCGCCATGTACAGCTTGGCCTCGGCGTCCGACATGGTAACGCGCACTTCGTTCATGACGCACTCCGGCATGCGCAGGTGATCCGTCGCCTTCATGGAAATCGTGATGTCGCCGATGCGGCGGTAGATTTCCTCCTCCGCGCCAGGCTTTGGCTTGTAGGAGAAGACCTGCTGGGCGCTGCGCTTGTCCGGCAGGAAGAACTCGTCCCGGTAGTGGGTGATGAACCGTCCGAGGCGCTTGCCCATGTCCAGCACGCGGAACTCCGCCCAGATATCCATCAGGCCGTTGGAGGACGGCGTGCCGGTCAGCCCTACGATCCGCTTGACCAACGGGCGCACCTTCATCAGGCTCCGGAATCGCTTTGCCTGGTAGGACTTGAACGAGGACAGCTCGTCGATCACCACCATGTCGTAGTCGAACGGCAGGCCGCTTTCCTCGATCAGCCACTGCACGTTCTCCCGGTTGATGATGTGGATGTGGGTCGGCTGAAGAAGCGCCGCTTTCCGCTCGGTCGCCGTGCCCACGGCCACGCTGTAAGTAAGCCCTTTCAGGTGATCCCATTTCTGAATCTCATCCGGCCATGTATCCCGCGCCACGCGCAGGGGTGCGATCACCAGCACCTGGCCGATCTCGAAGCGGTTGAGGCACAGATCGTGGATCGCCGTCAGGGTGATCACGCTCTTACCAAGACCCATCTCAAGGAGAACGGCGGCGGTGGGGTGTGTCAGGATGAAGTCGGTCGCGTAGATCTGGTACTCATGGGGCTTGTATTTCATCCAGCACACCTCCAATCTTGTCAGGATGGTCGATGACGTACACCTGGAAGCCCAACGCCTCCAGTTGCTGCTTGCGCCGCAGCTGCAGCGGACGGAGGTGCTTGCCATGCGCTTTCACCTCCACGAACGCCAGTCGCCCGCCAGGCAGGAGAATCAATCGGTCGGGCATACCATTGAAATTACAAGTCATGATCTTCACCGGAATGCCCCCCAGAGTATTTACCGCCAGCGCGAGTTTTTGCTCGATCGTCTTTTCCTTCATCATCCGCTCCTCGTGGACAACGTGGACAACGGGACAGCTTTTCCCTTATATTGCTTACGCGCGTGTGTGGGCGCTCGGTTGTGTCTCTTCCTTTACAGAAACCCTTTTGAATATAAGGGGAAATCTTGTCCTGTCCATCCATGTTGTCCCCTCAATCCTTTCGCCGGTACAGGCGCTGACGACCGTATACGGGCTGTTTACAGCGCTCATTGGTGCGCTCCCAGCCATCGACCTGTGTCATCAAAGCCGCTATCGCATAGCTGTCCGCCGGTTTCATTTCCGACAGGTTCCGTCCAAAGCACTCGCACCAGATCTCCGGGTTGCTCACGGCCTCCCTGCGCACTGTGCCTTTGATGTGCGTCGGATCGTCCGGATCGCGGATGTAATCGCGCCGCCTGTAGATGTCCATCGCGTCCCAGTCCTCGGGGAGCAGGCGCTCGAGGTACTCCTCGACCATCCCCTGGCGCTCGTCGAGCTCCATGGCCTCTCGCTGCGCATCCTCAGCGGCGGGAATCATATCGCCTTCGAGGTACAGCTTCTCACCCGCTTCGTAGGTCGCCTTGGCCTCTGCCCAAATCTGGTCGCGCTCCTCCGGAGTGAAACTCCATTTCTTGACCTGTTCTTCCTGATGGACCTTCACGATCCAGAACCGGCGGTTGCCCGTGATGTCGCGGAGATACCCGCGCTCGCCGTTGACGGAGCCAATGATGATACACTGGCGGGGATGGCTCTCCACGGTCTTCCCGTAGCTGGGACGATACTTGTCATCCGCCGTGGAGATAAACGCCTTCACTTTCTCGATGTCGGCCTTCTTCATCCCGGCCAACTCGCCGATCTCGACGATCCAGAAGCCTTGCAGCTTTTCCGCGCCGGACTTGTCGTCCATGTCGGTGAGCGAGAGCGTCTCCGAGTAGTACTCGTCGCCCACGAGGTCTTTGAGCAGCGTGCTTTTGCCGATGCCCTGTGCGCCGTCGAACACAAGCACGCTATCGAACTTGGTGCCTGGGTGGTAAATGCGGGCGACCGCCGCCGCAAGCGTCTTGCGGGTCACCGCGCGCACATAGGGCGTATCGTCGGCTTGCAGGCAGCGGATGAGCAGGGTTTCGACCCTCGGAACGCCGTCCCAGGCGGGCAAGCTGTCGAGATACTCGCGGATCGGATGGAAACGGCGCTTGTCGGCGGCGTACTTGATCGCGTTGTCCGCTTTGGTGGGCGAATACAGCCCGAAGACGTGGCTCAAGTAGCCGTACAGTCCGACCTCATCCGATTTCGACCAGCCCGCCTTGATGCGCTCCCATGGCACTTCGCCGCGGACATCAAGGGTGTCCCGCAGCTCGTTGTACGCGACGTTCTTCAGAACTCCGTCATTCAGAGCGATGACGACGTAGTTTTCGTAGATATCGCTGACCTCTCCGCTTTTCTCGACCTCCAGCTTGATCTGCCACTCCTTGTCGCCATCGTCGAGAAGGGCAAAGTCTCCGGCCACCTGCGTAAGGCGTTCCTCGGCCAACTGCGTCTTGACCGCCTCATCCTTTTTTGCAAAATCGGCCATTGCGTTGTACGACTTCTTTTCATCCAGATCGCCGAACTTGTGCACCCGGACAAAGTCGAAGGCGTTCAGGAGCTTCCCGCAGGCGGGATCGGTGGCGTGGTGGGAGTAGGCGAACTTGCCGTCGTAGAGGACGACCCCGGCGCTGGAGTCGGCGGGGATGTAGTCGTAGCGCCCGTTCATCACCGAGGGCGCGTAGACGTCGGAAAGGAACACCGCGATTGCGTCCTCGATCGGGTAGGAGCGGCAGAACGCCCCGACCACGCCCCCCTTGGCGAGCGGGTCTTGCTGATGACGGATACTCCGCTGAACCACCTCGGACTGGCGGCTCGACGTCGGCCAGAGCGAGCAGTCCCGCCAGTCGGATAGCCTGGAAAGGTAATCATCCGGGTCAAGCTCGTCGCCGCCGATCACCTTGAACACATACTCTCCGTCGGATGGGGTGGACGGCCAGTACATCAGGCGCTCCGGTTCGTAGGTGCTGTCGTCAAAGAAGTCGATGCCGATCTCATCCGCCACCAAACGCGAGAGCGCGGCGTATTCATCCGGCGTGACGTCGCGGGAGAGCGGGACGACCATACGGAGCCGTGGCGCTTCCGGCGTGTGACTATGCGTTGAGTAGATCGCGCATTTATGCGGGAACAGCATCTCCACGCTGTCGATGAAGTCTTGCCCGGCGTGATCGGCGTCGAGCGTGATGCCCGACCGGCTCTCGACGGTATCCTTCTTGCGCCGACCGGTTTTCAGGTGGCCGAGGACATAGCCGCCCACGTCTTTCGCGGCGTCGCGCCGGTCTCTTGAGAACTTCTGGTACTCCGCGACCGTCTCGGTCGTGCGTCGAGTGGACTTGAAGCGCTCGCACAGTTCGTCAAAGGTGATCTTTTTGTTGACCCAGCGCTTCGACAGGCGGCTGTCGCCGTAGGCGATTTTCAGCTCTCGCATTTGTACTGATCCTCCAGTTCTCTGATTCTGGCGTTCGCCGCCTCGAGCGCTGCTTCTAGTTCCGCGACGCGCATCTTGAGGTTTTCGATGATGGTTTCCCTGTGATAGATCTCGTTGTGCTGGCGATACTTGAAGGCGTCAAGCTCGCTCTCGGCACGGATCGCGCGCTGGAGATCGGTCTCAGGCATGGGCTTGGGGCTTAAGGATTCCATTTCGACTTTTTCTGCGGAAGAGATAGCTTCAGTGGAAGACGCTTCGGCATTCGGACTTTTTGTCGTAGTACGCAAATCCTCGTACGTCCCATAGATCGTGCGTACGCCCCGATCCAGCTCGTCGATCAACTCTTGCGGGGCGTGATCGGCGACGTACTTCGCGCGGCTGTACTGCTGGCCGCTCATGCCGATCTTATCACCAACAACATCTCGGGATTGTGGTTTCCGTTTGCCCTCATCCCCATAGCTTTGAGCTCGTGCGAGCTCAAAGCTATCACCCTTGGGTCGCCCTTTCCCCGCGACAGAACCGCCCAGCGCATGTCCTTCGCTTGCGCGCTCCCTCGCCTTCGCTCGCTCGATCTCCTCGATCAGCTTGGCGTAATCCATCTTTTCTGAGAAGGTGAACGCCTCGCGCTGCACGTTCTCGCTGTGTTCAATGAGCAGTGCGGCTTCGGCATCCTTCGGTGCGGCCACTGTCGCCTCGATCTCCGTCCAGCCGAGCGATTGCGCGGCGCGGAGCCTCCGAAGCCCCGCGAGCAGCTGATATCCGCCCTCGACCGACATCACAGTGATGGGGTTGATCAGTCCGTTCCTCTGAATATCCTGAGCGAGTTCGTCGATCCTTGCCGTCAGCTTGCGGATTCGGACCGACACCTTGATATTCTCAACTTCGATCTTCACGATCAGCCCTCCATCGCAAGCCGGTTTTTGCTGTTCGATTTAAGCCCTTGGTTGTAATGGCGCACAAGCACCCGGCAGAACGCCCTGCGCATTGACGGGTCTGAGGCTTGCCGGTTGGCATGGCTGGTTTCGGCAAGATAGTCCTGCCAGATCACTGCGAGGTTCTTGAATCGCATCCGCTCGGCGAACTTGACCTTACCGTAACGATGAACGAACTCCGCTACGCCTACCAGGAATTCACGGCGCGTTGCGTTGTTGATGCCGTCCCATGTGGTGCGGATCAGCGCCAAGGTTGTATCCAGAACCTCGTAACCGTATACTGCGCAGATGGTCGTCAGCGCGTAGATCGCGGGGATGTTGTTGAAGCCCCGGGCTGACATCCCGACCATAAACCCGTTTGCGCGGGTGATCCGGTCGATCTGGACGCACATTTCTTCACCGGCCTCCAGCCCCGCTTTGAACAGGTTATACTTGGTGAGCGGACGGCTGTTCTGGTTCTGGGTGCGGAAATAATCCGCCTCATCCTGATAGCTCAGCCCGGAGAGCACCAGGCACATCGCATGGGTATAACCGATCTTTCGAAGTGCGGCGGTTCTGTGCGCGCCGTCGAGCAGGTGGTACTTGCCGTCGCGCTCGCTGACTATGGGCAGCCCCAGCTTCGCCTCGTCAAAGTGGGCGGCGATCTTCTCCACCTGGGCGGTATTGGTGGGGCGCTGATATCCGCCCACGAGCAGTTCACCCACGGGAAGCATCCTGATGGTCTGGTTGGTGGCTTTGGCATTCATGATAGACTCTCCTCTCGTTTTCGAGGGTCTGGTATGGTTGTGCCCTCGCTATAAGCCACGGCGGAGGGCACATTTTGCGTGAAATGGGACAAGGTTATATGTTTTTCAATCTTTTTTGTAGAATGGGCAATCATACCCCTCGGCACGGAGGAGGAGTCCTTCCGCCCAAGGCGGCGTCCGGCTCATCTGCTCGCACAGGACCTCGACGGACATGCGGTCGTCGGCCTCGACCACCATCTCGTCATGGACATGCATCACGATTGAGCAATGCTGCTGCGCGCGCATGGCAAAGGCAAGGATGTCACGGCTGATCGCCTGGACGATGTTCTCCACAAACTTTGGTCCGTAGCTTTCGAGCCGTTCCCAGCGCTTTGTGGTGCCGACGCCCTCGTAGGTAACACAGTCCGAGCCGAATTGGTTTATGCCAATTCTGGGCTTGATGTAGCAGAGCCGTCGACCGGATGGCAGGGTGATGAACAGCATCCCGCTCTGGCAAACGAAGCGGATGCCATGAGTCTTGGTGGCGGTTCTTTCCCTGACCGCTTGCTTCGCGGCCCTGTCAACGTCCCACCAAAGGCGGACGATGTTCGGGTTCGCCGCGCGCCAAGCCGTAACGAGCGGCTGGAGTTCCTCTTCCGACAACCCCATCTCCAGCGCGCCCATCGCCTTGAGCGCTCCGACAGAACCGCCATAGCCGAGCGCGAGCTCTGCGATCTTCCCTTTCTGGCGGAGCAGCGAGCCCTTTGTGATCTCCTCAATTGGGACATGGAACATCTGGCTTGCCGAGGCTTCATATATTTTGCCATGGCTGGCGAACACCTCATTGCGCCAGCACTCACCGGCGAGCCACGCGATAACGCGGGCTTCGATGGCGCTGAAGTCCGCTACAATGAACTTGCGACCGGGCTTCGGCACAAACGCCGTGCGGATCAGTTGGGACAACACCTCCGGCACCGAGTCGTAGAGCAACTCCAACGCCGCGAAATCGCCGGCGCGCACAAGCGCCCGCGCCTGTTCAAGATCGGGCAGATGGTTCTGGGGGAGATTTTGCATCTGAATCAAACGCCCGGCCCATCTGCCGGTCCGGTTCGCACCGTAAAACTGGAACATGCCGTGTGCCCGACCGTCCGCGCATACGGCGTTCTCCATCGCCTGGTACTTCTTGACCGAGGATTTCGCCAACCGCTGGCGGAGCGAGAGGGCTTCGCCAAGTGGTCCCGGCGCGGTCTTGAGCAGTTCCGCAACCGCTTTCTTGCCGAGGGTTTCGCTCTCCAAGCCATTGTCAGCCAACCATTGCTTCATCTGCGCCACGGAGTTCGGATTGTCAAGCTCGGTAATCTCCTTCATCTTCCGGGTAAGCTCCGCCCTTGACCGCGCGTCAGTGGCAATGGCGTTGCGCACCAGCGTCATGTCCAGCGCCACGCCGCGGTCGTTGATTTCCTGGTCGAGCACGTACTCTTCCCAAACCTCATCCGGCACGGGGAACTTGGCGAGGCGCTCCTGTATGGCCATCTCGGTTTCCACGTCGCGGCGGTTGTACGCTTGAAACGCCACCCACTTGTCCGGCGCGTGTTCGGGCAAATTGCGCATGTGTTGTCCGTTGGCGGCGGTGACATTGCAGGGCTTGCAGAAGTAACGGATGAGCTCCTTACCCTCGGTCAGCTTTTGTTTCCCCAAGCCCAGCACCGCGCCCGCGCCTACGAGCGAGAGTGGCAAACCCATGTACGCCGCCCAGACCATGGAACAGCGCCAGGATTCGGGATTCAGGTATTTCGCCTTGCCAAGGATGGCGGCGGACGGATGATTGTCGGCGAAGGGATCGAGGGAGACGCTCATTTCCTGAAGGTAGCGGGATAGGCAGACCCGTTCAAATGAACTATTGAAAGCCCATTTAATTACGTTATCGTCCGTGAGTGCGGCAAGGACATCGTTTGGAATGCACCCGCCATTTGCGAGGTCGGTCACCTTAACCTCGCCGCCGTCCACAGAGTATCCGAACAGCAGAATCTCGAAATCGGGAGCTTCGGCGTAACGATATAGACCTGACTTTGCAAGATCAACGCTGCTAAACGTCTCCAAATCCAGGGACAAATGTTTCATTGGAAGTCCTCCATATCGCAAAAGGGCGGCAAGTTTCCATGCCGCCCCGCGCAGTCTTGTAAAATGTAGTTAGCCGAGGAAATCCTCATCGTCGTCGGTGGCGAAGTCGTCCTCGGCTCTGGATTTGCCGCCGAGCGGTTCGCCGTCGCGGAGTTTCTGGATGTTGTTCAGCCCGCAGGCGACGCCCTTGTTCCCATTCGAGTTAAAAGCGTAGAAGTTCACGCTCGCCCGGGCGTACACGCCGCTGTAGATCTGAGAGCGTTCCAAGATGGGTTCGCAGGCCTTATCGACGATGCCCGGCGCGGTCGCGGAGTTGGCGTTGATGAAGTAGCTGCCGGCATACGCCTCATCGTCGGGACGCTCGGTGTCGCCGTCGCGCAGCGGGGTCTTGATCGAAGCAAACGGAGGCACGGTTTTGCCGTTGCCCTTCAGCTTCGTCTCGCCCTCGCGGTAGGCCGCCTCAATCGCCGCCTTGACCTTGGCGACGGTGCGCGCGTCGGACTTCGGGATGATGATGCTGACCGAATACTTCGGCGTGCCACCGTTGATGGATTTCGCCTCCCAGAGATTTGTGTAGGAGAGCCTGGCTTCGCCCGTGACGACCTTTGCCTGGTTGATGTGCTTGCCTTTTTCCTGATTAGCCATTGTGTTCTACCTCCATAAAATCATGTTTTGCCGTAGTTAGAGCCGGACGTTGATCGCCCTCCGACACGAGCGTTGGTTTCCCTTGCGGTTTCTCCACCAGGCTGCCGAGTAGCTCGGAGAATTTGCTTTTGCCGAGCACCTTTTCCATCGCGGTGATGCCCATCACCTTGTGCTCGTAGGGGTCGTAACCCGCCGCGCTGACAGCCTTGGCGGCCGCTTCCTCGCTCACGTATCTGCGGTTGGCGCGCCCCTCGACCAATTTCCACCCATTCCAGCGCTTCCCGGCGAGCGCGGCTTTCAGGGCGTAGTCCTTGATGTCGGCGGCCCACGCCGCGAGATCGTCAAGCTTATCGAGGATGGATTCGATCTCGTCGTCTTCCAGCAGCGGCGGTAGCTTGAAGTCGAACCGGGCGAGCTCCATATTCCGCTCGGCGCGCTTGCGGCACTCGTGTTTCGCCTTGCAGAACTGGCACCACTCGCCGCAGCGATAATCCCCATCACCGGTAAAGGCGAGCTCCGCTGCGGGGCGCAGGACTTCATCCGCCCATTGGTAGAGCGACTCCTTGAACACCGTTTGAGTGCTGATGTTGTAGCGACGGGGTTGGTAGATGGTCATGCTGACTTCGCGGATGTCGTAGATGCCGTCAAACAATTCCAGCGCGCCGAGGGCGTATAGTTTCATCTGCGGGTTGTCCTCGGCTTCTACAAGGACGCCCTGTCCGTGCTTGTAGTCCACGATGTGGAGCGTCCCGTCGGCGATGATCACACAGTCGCCGGTGCCGAAACCACCCTCGACATACCTGGAGAAGTCAAGCCGCTGTTCGATCAGCAACACGGGATCGGAGCAGGTCTGCTTCGCAGACTCGAGCAGTTCGAGGATGTAGGCGGCATAGCCGCTCGCGCACTCCTCCATCTCCTCGGAGTAGAAATCGAGCGAGTCCCGGATGTCTGCTACGTGGGACATGTCCTCGCCGAGTGCGCTGCACAGTTTGTACTCGCAAAGCGTGTGCGCGTCCGTACCCTCAGCGGCGTAGTCGGAACCCCTGTCCTCGTACCGCTCGCAGAGCCGGGCGGACGGCGGGCAATTGAGCCAGCGGTGGCTGGAGGAAGCCGAAAGCAGCGCGTGCTTACCCATCTCCCAGCACCTCCGCTTCCGCGAGAAGCACTCCGTACTTGGCGGGATCGATCTGCGAAAGCTTCGCGGCGCCGTGCTTTTCCAGCAGCGCCCGCACTTTAGCCGTGTGGCCGCTTCGGGATTTCTCCGCGAGGACGGCGCGCACTTGCTCCAGCGCGATGGGCTTCGGCGCGGGAACCTCCGCTTGGGGCGTGGCTTTCGGTGATTCCGTAGGCACGGCGTCCGGCTCCGCAACGCCGTCGCTGAACAGCGTCGCCAGGTTGTCCGCTACTGCGATCAGCGACTGCGCCGCTGATCGCAGTTCGCCGACGCAGAGGTCGAGTTCACTCATCCCGCTCATCCGTGTTTCCTCCTTCTTCGATGATGGACAGCGTCTTCACGCTGTCGCCGGGCACGAGGATTGTCAGCCGGCGCTTTTCGCCCAGCAAGAACCGCAGCAGCCGTTCCCGCAGATCGACCTTCCGGCAAGTGACGATCCTATCAGCCAGTCCCTGGTCGCCGTTTGGCGGTGCTTTCTCCACACCAATCCTGAGCGTATGTCCCATTCCGTGACCTTCTTTCCGAAGGCGGTTTATTGAGTGCCTTCGCTATAGGCCATGGCAGCGGACGCATTTTGCGCGGATTCTGAAAATCGGTGAACTTTTTACTCACGGTCACCATAGAAGCGCTTGAAACGCTCCGCAGCTTTGCGCGTTTCGCGCATGATCGTTGACGGGGACTTCCGTTCGGCTTTTCCGATCTCAGTGTAGGAGCGACCTTCATGATGAACGGCGGTGAGCAGATAGCGTTCGCGCGCGGTCAGCTTGTACATTGCGCGACTCACGGCATCTGCTAGGGCGATTTCCCCGCAAATGTCGACGCCGCTGTCGAAGTAGTCCTTGTCCTCGTAGGTGAACGTGCTGAGCAACGTATGCCGGCGGGTCTCGCGCCGCTCGGTTTTGCGTTCCAGATCCAGAGAGGTGAGGTAGAACTGGCCGACTTCTTCGGTGACCTCGAGATCGACGACGCGGCCGTCCGCGTCCTTGTAGTTGATAAGCATGGCTTGACTCCTTTGAATTGCAGATTTTCTGAATCCGCCGGAGTCGCCAAGACCGCCAAAAGACAGAAAGACGACAGCTGGAACGCCCTTTCGGGGCGTCCGCGCTGTCGTCTAAAGCAATCTGGCGGATTCGGGGTGAAAGTGGTATGAGATTAGGCTCTGAACTTTTCCTGTGGAAGCGCTACGCGAATCTGTTCGAAGCCCCCGTCTCCTGAAGCAAAGCGGATGTCCAGCCCGCTTTGGGGAACTTCAATGATGGTGATCCGCCTGCCATCCTTGATGTGCAGTGTGCCGGTTCGCGCGTCAAGCGTTCCAACCATCCTTCCTTTCGGTGTTCTGACCTCCGTCAATTTGCCTTGCATTTCTTCAGCCTCCGCTCTGCATTTTTCCGGCACATTCATTCGCGCCATGTGCATGGTAGCAGTTTTGGGACCGCTCAAACAGGTCAGCGACTGACCCCCTCCAAAATCCTTATACCATAAGGGTTTTCACTGTTTTGAGCATCAAAAAAGGCCCGAAAAGGGCCCAAAAAGGGTCAGCTACTGACCCCTTCCCAAAAAGAAAATTTGCAAAAGAAATACCGGGCACGCGCCCGGCAGTATACGATTGATTGAGTGCTACGCAGTGGAGCTCAGGTTCAGCGGCTCCAGCTTATTTTCCTTCAGGAACCGCTGCACGTCCTCGATGCGGTCCATGAATAGGCAGTCCAGGATGTACCGGTATGCACGGTGCTCCGGGATATCCCGCAGCACCAATCCAGCCCGCGCGGTCAGTTCGCAGGACAGCCATGGCGGCAGATGGAGCCCGATACACAGGGCGACAACCTGATCCATCATATAGTCCCTGCGCTCCGCGCTTCTGAAGCGCTTGATGGTTTTTTCGGACATGGACGCGGATTCCGCCAGTTGTTCGATGGTCATGCGCTTCATCTTCATCAGCGCGATCAGCGTTTCATGGAATGTGTTCGGCAGGCTGCTGACGATGTCGCTCATGTCCGTAAAGCTGACTGGTTTCGCCCGGCCCTTGTCGTTGTCGCCCAGCATGAGGTAATGGCGGTTGTATTCCTCGTCGCTGTTGAGTGTGCCGAAGCGGTACTCCGCAACGCCGCACTGCTCGTACACGCTGATAAAGCGCAGACAGCATTCGTCCACGTGGGCGTTGGCCCACTTGGTGAGTCTCGCTCCAGCCGAGGTGAATACGACATACTTCGGATCGTTCAGGCACAGATGCCCGTCCACGTAAATGAACGCGCCGCTGTCCATGTATGCTCGGAAGTCGGGGTTGTCCGTGTATTCCGCGAACGCGGTCTTTTTGTCGATGACGAAGGTGTAGTCGCCGGTGCCCTTTTCGACAGAAAACGCGAACGGATCGATGTACCGATCGTCCACATAATTCAGCGCCCCTTTTGCCATGACATGGCCGAGCTGGATCAGGCGTGCCCGGACTCGGTATTTGGGCAAGTCGTTCTCGCGGGCAATCTTTCTCGCGATAAACTCCATTCTGCGGCCGAGATGCCAGCCCTGATGGGCCGTCTGCTCCAATGCGGCTCTGATCTCCGGCCGCATGGCGGAAGCCGGCATCATGAGCGCGTAACTGCCGCGCCGAGCCTGCCATTCCATCCAGAGGAGCGGGTTCTCGCCGCGCTGCTTCTCCGTTTTGACGACGCGCCGCGTCTTCAGCCCCTTCACGTCGTTGTTGTGCATGTCCTGCAGCCGGTAGAACAGGTAGTGCCAGTCAAAATGGACGCACTCGTGGTAGATGTTCAGGTGGCAGGAATCCGCGGGGATGACCGAGCTGTTGATGACGATGGTGTTTCCCGGGATGCGGACAATCTCAGGAATCTCTTTGGATTGATCCTCCTGGTTTACACAAATCGCAACCTCGCCTTCGCAGAAATACAGGACGCTCTTGGTTCTGGGCCGTCTGTACAGCGGCAGCGTCATGACCTGAAGCCCCATGCGCTCGGCCATTTCGAATGCGTTGTGCTCCTTCAGATCACATAGCGCTGCGGGGTAGTATTTTTCCAGCAGTGCCTCGGCGCCCGCCTCGATTTCATCCTTCCGGAGAATGGGCACCAGATAGTCGCTCAGCAACCACAGATCGCGCTCAGGCCTGGGCTCAGATTCGCTGTATATGCTGCACTCAAGAATTTCGCCCTCATCCATGTCGATGTGCAGTTCCACTCGGAAGCCGGCCTTCACGGTATCGTCGATCACGCCGTCCTTCAGGAGGAGGTCGATCCCCACATCGATATCGGCGATGATGGAAGACGCCGACGCCCGCCAGAACGACATGTGCCGGAAGCGGCAGGTTTTTATCTGGGGTATAACCCGAATATCGTCGATATCATATCCTGTGGAAACCTCGCTGTCCGCAATCTGACGGCATAATTCCGCTGCGATCCCCAACCTGTAATGCAGCAGGATGTAGTCCTTAATGGTTTGAATGACGGGCACCAGGACTGTCTTATGGTGATCGGCCAACTCAGGGAATACCTCATCCGGCATATCGCGGGAGCGGATGTCCTCCGGCCCCGGGTTCTCCTCTTGCATAGCGGCACACGTCGCCAATCCGGTGTCATTATCGGGGTTCAAAAATCGAATGTTATTGTCGGTGCGTCCTCGCTCCATTACAGCCTGTCCTCCCGTAGTCTGTCAAAAATCGCTGGCGTCAGAAACAAATGCATTGCGCCAATTGTACTTGCAAGATATAATCCCGAAACTGGCGGACATATCCCGAAGGCTTTCGCCTCCCCGTCGTCAGTAGAGCCATTATATACGAACACATGTTCTGGGTCAAGCCTGCTGCTGATTGCCGGTGCGATTTTACCGAGTGTTCGTGTGGATCATTGCCGTTTAGAAAAGCGGATCATCAATGCCCGGAGCGAGACAGCCGCCGAGAAACCCCTTTTTAAAGATGGGATGCTCTGGCGCAGGTGCCTCATTCCCGCAAGCGGTTACTACGAGTGGGAGAAGCGCGGCAAAGAGAAGATCAAGTACGCCATTCGCCCAGAGGGTGCGCGGCTGCTCTACATGGCGGGAATCTATCGCATCGAAAAGGGTGCCCCAGTGTTCACTATCCTGACGCGCGAAGTTGCGCTCGGCATTGCTTTCATCCACGACCGGATGCGCGCATGGGCTGGCTGAATCCACGATTGAAGGCAACTGACCTGTTAACGAGTGCCTTGGTGGATATGCAGTTTCGGCAGACAGTATGAAGATGAAAGCTAACAATCGAAATCACTCCTTGTGACGCTGCATTGCCGGCGATGTCATTCCAGAGGAAGTGTTTAAGTAAATATTGTGTAACGGACATTAACAAATGACAATGCGTTTTCTAAGGGTTACCCATGTATTGAAGCGACGTGGTTGCACTCTGAGCTCACCACTTGACGCTCAAAGCAACTCCCTGAATCGGATCGACGGGGTCGGTCGTCTCCGAAGGATATAGGAAAATCTATGGGACAAGGTCAAGGTTGCAAGATTGCAAGCGTGCATGGTTGCAGTTGATTTGCAATCTTCCCCCGCTGCCACAATCAAAATCTGCAGTTGCTCATAAAATTTGGTGATCGGCACGAATTAGCTTGATTGACTGGGGATTGTGCACTATAATAGACATAATATTATGTGTGAGTAAAACGACTGGGGTAAGGCGGTGCGCCTAATGGATAGTGGCGAAAAGTGTCAACTCCAATTTTATTCGGAGATTCCTGCAAGCAAAGTTGAGTGGCTGTGGTATCCATATATTCCCTTCGGGAAAATTACGCTCGTTCAAGGCGATCCCGGAGACGGAAAAACAACGTTGATGCTACACATAGCCAGCTTGCTGTCGCAAGGTGGGCATATGCCGTTTGTGAAGGACGCTGTGCCGCCGTGCTATGCGATCTACCAATCCGCCGAGGATAATCCGAGCGATACCATAAAACCTCGCCTGTTGCGCGAAAATGCGAGCTGTGATCGGATTGCATTTTTAAGCAGTACAGAAATTCCATTGACATTAACTGGTCGTGAATGGGAACGCGCTATCCGCCAGATTTCCGCCCGGTTGCTAGTAATTGACCCGCTACAGGCATATCTCGGGAGCGACATACAGATGCGGCAAGCAATCGATATGCGACAAGTTCTTCGACATTTAAGCGAAGTAGCGGAACGTACAAAATGCGCCATTGTATTGGTGGGGCATATGAATAAAGCTTACGGAGGGAAGAGCCTTTATAGGGGATTGGGATCCATTGACATTGTCGCGGCAGCGCGCAGCGTCCTTCTTATTGGCCGTTCAAAGGATGATCAGAATGTTCGTGTTCTGGCTCAGATAAAAAACAGTCTGGCACAAGAAGGCGCGACGCTTGCCTACGAGTTATCTGACGGTCAAGGACTGCGGTGGATCGGCGAGTATGATATGACGGCCGACGACATTCTATATGGATCTGCTGACTTCGTTAGCACAAAGCTCGATATGGCTTGCGTCGAGCTTAAGAGACTACTGAGTTCCGGAACCCGCCCATGCAATGAGATCTATGAAGAGCTTGAAGTAAGTGGCATTAGCAAGAGAACAATTGATCACGCAAAGAAAATATTAGGGATTGCCTCCATTAAGCAGGCAAGCGAATGGTATTGGTCGCTTGCCGGAGATCAGAATTCGGAACCCTTGATGGTTTAGCAAATAGAACCGGATGACTCCGGGCAGGATTCGAGTCGAACGCGTTGAATCATCGTTAAAGTCGACTTGTCAGGAGGCTGATCGCAATGAGCCAACAAGATAAACCAGCCTCCGATAACACGCAAGAGGCTCAGTCAGAGTTTGAAGTCATCATCAGTGGCAAAAGTGCATTCCGGCATGACACTGAAGAAAAGGCGAGGATACGTGCGAAGTATCAATCTTCTTCTGTCAAGCCCGTTGTTATAACACCGGCAAAAGCACAAGAAGATCGAATACGAGGAACCCGGCAAAAGCTTCGGGTGGCCGCTTACTGTAGGGTGTCGACGCCCAATGAGGCGCAGATTAGTTCTATTGAAATGCAGAAAAAGTATTTTCAGAAATACGTTGCCGAGCATGAGGACTGGGTGCTTGTTGGAATTTTTGCGGACGAGGGGATCACGGCGACCAATCGGAAAAAGCGTGACAGTTTCAACGAAATGATACGCCGCTGCAAGGATGGGCAAATCGATCGTATCGTCATTAAAGATGTCACGCGTTATGCTCGGAATGTGGTCGACAGTTTAAGCGTCGCGCGTGAATTGAGAGAACTCAACCCGCCGGTGGGCATTATCTTTGAGGGGTTAAACTTTGATACCCTGCAGGACAACTACGAGATTTATCTCATCATTTTGTCGGTGGTCGCTCAAATGGATAGCCAACAGAAAAGCGAGGTCATGAAATGGTCAGTTCGCCGCCGTTTCGAGGAAGGTCATTTTCTCTGCCCTACCAACAATCTATTGGGGTATATGACGGTGAACGATCAGATGGTGATCGAGCCTGAGGGTGCAAAGACGGTGCGCCTGATTTATTATATGTTTCTTGCAGGATACCCAGCAAGTGAAATTGCGGAGCGTATGACCGCTGCCAAGCGTAGGACGGGTTGGCTTCGCAAGGATTCCGAGGGCCGGGACGTCTATAACACACGTTGGTCCCCCGGAAGCGTTATGAACATTTTGCGCAATGAACGATATAGCGGGGATATCCGGGCGCAAAAAACGTATACTGTAAGCTATTTGACGCATGAGAAGCGCCGCAATTGTGGAGAGATGCCCTCATACTGGCAGGATGATCATCATGAGGGGATTGTATCGCGCGAGGTCTACGCGATTGCGCAAAAGATTATTGCCTCTAATCGATATAGTGGCAAGGATACACATTATAGCCTTTCACTCTCCGTGATTCCAGAAGGGCTGTTAAGAGGGTTCGTTCCCTTGAACAGGGCGTGGGCGGGTTCCGATCTTGAGGAATATCTGGGTGTTTCTGATGCGGCAGGATGGAATTTGAATGAGCGGCGCTCAGTCCGCTTGTCTCCTACTCATCAGTTTGAAGTCCTTCGCGCTGAGTATACTCAAAACCAAGCTACGCCAACTCTGACTTTTACAGAGAAACATATTTCTGCAAACAGTCTGTGCCGGTCGATAATGGGGAATGTGGAGTATGTGGAATTTTTGATCCATCCACGCGAGAGACTTCTGGCAATTCGCGCTTCATCCGCTGGACAAAGTAACGCGGTACGCTGGGCACGACGGGACGACGATGGATGGAAGGCCCTTACTTTTACCTCTGGTATAATCCCTGGCTTGATTTATGAGCTAATGAATTGGGAAGCGGGATGGAAATTCAAGGCGCGGGGGCAGTATCGGATCAAGGGACAGGAGGCGATCTTGATCTTCTCACTGGTTGAGACGGCAGCCTATATCCCCATCATACAGGTAGATCAATATGGGGAAGATCGTTTCATTGGGTGGAACCAGCCAATCTATCCCTATGAATGGCGTCGGCAGTTGGTTGGCCCATTGTTGGCAAGCGCAATCGCAAGCGCAAGAATGCATCTGGTTGATTATTTTGACGTATGGGATGTTCAGGCTCTGGCAAGCAGACCTCAGGCCTATGAGCGGAAAAGGCCGCTGTCAAAAGAAGAAATCCAAGAGGAGATCGAGGCGCTCGACCCCGAGACGTTATAATGATACAAAGGAGGCGCGATCTATGAAGGATCATCAGGAGCCGCCCACATCGGAAACGGATGTCGCTCAAAGCAGGACGCCAACCGAACAAGTGAAAGGAAAGGCCGACCTGTCCGGATTCCAGGTGCTGCGAAAAGAATTTAGCAGTCATAAGTTTGATGCAGCGATAACGCTCTCCTACAGTGGCATCTCTTTCAATTCGGCATGCATTCGATTTTATGAGCAAACGAATCATGTGCAAATACTGGTTGATGAAAAAAATAACCGGATTGCCATTCGAAGCTGCAATCAGTACGAACACAACGCTATGCAATGGGCGCGCAATCAGAAGAAGGATGAAAAGCGTGTCCCACGCCCAATTAAGGCACCACCTGCGTGTGAACGGTTGTTCAAGATCATGGGTTGGAATGAGGCTTACCGGTACAAGATGCTGGGGACGCGAAAGCTCTTCGACGACGCAGACGTCGTACTGTTCTTGATGGACGAAGCAGAGATATTTGTAACAGAGCATGAAACACTGCCTGATGGAAAAGTTGTTCGCAAATCTCACAATTTTCTCCCGCCTCAATGGCAGGACTCCTTTGGTGATTATGTCGAAGAACATGACCGCAAACAATCGATCGACAAGCTGAGTGCGATTGAGTTGTTCAACACGCCTGATGGTACGAAGTATTTTGTTACCTCAAAGCCAGCAGAAACGCCGGAGGAGCTACTTGAGCAGGAGTAGAAGAGAGGAGGGAGCTTATGATACCGACTGGCAATGGTTCGTTGGCCGGTCGTTCCGATGATGCTCGAGATAAAGATGAATCATACGCCGCGAACACGACGCACGCAACGCTCCCGATCGCAATCACCTTTTGCTATCGTAGAGGACGCGCAATTATCTACAAATCCGTGATCACTGCGCTTGGGAACCCGGATTATATACGAATGCTGATCAATCCGGCAGAAAGGGTCCTGATCGTTCAGGTGTGCGACCAGCAGGAGCGCAACGCTATTGAGGTTCCGCGCAATCTGCGTAAGGATGGGGTGTCTTTCGGCATCAACAGCGTGGCATTGCTTGAGTCGATGACGAAGCTGATGGGTTGGTCGAAGCAGTTGACCTATAGGGTTAAAGGTGAACTCCAAGCAGAGTCCGGCCTAGTGGTATTTCTTCTGGATCAAGCCGTAGTTGTGAACGAGGCCGACGGGGGTGAAACGGATGTATCGTGATATGAACTACATCACATTTCATTGTAAATATGGACAAATGAGCATCCACCGGGGTTGTGTCCTCCATCTTGAAAATCCGACGCACGTTCAAATCCTGGTCAACAGCGTGACAAAGGAGGTGCTACTCAAGCCCTCCTCCGAATATGAGCGCGATGCTTTCCTCGTGCCGGACGCCCTCTATGAGCGTAGGGCTGCTTTTGTGATCAACGGAGAGGATTTTGTGCGCAAAATCAGGTGCCTAATGAGGTGGCGGAAAGACAATGCCTATCGTGTAGATGGAATGAAGATGGAAGACTCCATCCTGTTTCCGTTGGAAAAGGCACAGGCGCTTGAAGACTGGCACGAGGAGTAGATAACGGCGGATGAGGAAGAAACAGACGGACGCTAAGCGGTGCACGATTGAGGATTCCGCCCGCCTCCTACGAAGTGATTTCACAATATTTGGAGGGGATCCCGAACTCAGTGTGCTTATTATAGTATTTACAGTGTTCACGATGCATGGTATAATATTCAACAAATGGTGCATGCGGAGGATTCAGATGCCTGTTCAATGCAATCTGTCGACCTTGATGGGTAAAAAACGGTATTCGATTAAAGACATTCATGAAAAAACGGGATTGTCTCGCAATACCATATCAAATCTGTATAATGATAAAGCGACGAGAATTGATTTCACCACGATTAGCAGATTGTGTGCCGTGTTCGGTTGCGGAATTGAGGAACTTCTGTCGGTAGAAGAACGGGTGGGAAAAGATGCTTAAGCGAAAAGCTGCAGGCAATTATTAAAGGGGGCGCTGGAATATGCCTCATCAGCTCAATGTCCACAATGAAAAGATCGATTTGTCGGCAGCGCCATGGACGATGCACGAATTCTTTGCCGGTAGCGGTTTGGTCGCGTATGGTCTAAAAGGACTTTTCTCCCCCGTTTGGGCAAACGATGTAAGCGAACAAAAAGCGGATGTGTATACTGCAAATTTCGGCTCGAGCCACTTCCATTTAGGCGACATCAAGGAGGTACGCGGGGCGACCCTTCCCTATGCGCATTTGTCATGGGCAAGCTTTCCCTGCCAGGATCTATCACTTGCGGGCTCAATTGGGGGAATAAACGCGCGTCGAAGTGGGTTGGTGTGGGAATGGTTGCGCGTACTTGGCGAAATGCCCAAAAAGCCGCGACTTCTTTTATTAGAGAACGTGACGGGGCTATTGTCCGTCGGCAAGGGTGAGAATTTCCGAATTCTCCATGCAGCGCTGAGTGAGAGAGGCTACAAGAGCGGGGCCATCGTACTAGATGCGGCAACTTTTTTGCCACAATCTCGACCGCGCGTATTTGTTATTGCCGTCGCGAAAGATTGTGCGATCCCGTCAGGGTTGACGGACGTGGAACCGAACTGGCTCCATAGCAAAGCGACTGCGGAACTGGGGGATACTCTTCCAGATTGGATTTGGTGGAAGGCAGACAGGCCTCCACGCACAGAACTTCGAGTTGAAGATATCGTCGATAAAGGCGTACCTTTCGATAAGGACGACGTGCTTCGCCTAATTCCTGAAAAACACATGGAAAAACTGAGTCGGTTTGATACGATCTATGCAACGGGATTTCGGAGAACCAGGCACGGAGAACAGCAACTAGAATTGCGCTGCGATGGTATCGCAGGTTGCCTTCGCACCCCCGAAGGAGGAAGCAGTAAACAGTTCCTCGTCATGAAGCGCGGTAGCGAACTACACGCTAGGTTGTTAACGGTGCGCGAGGTCGCTCGTCTGATGGGCGCGCCGGACCATTTCATTCTCCCTGGAACGAATAACGACGGTTACAAGGCGATGGGAGACGCCGTTGCGCTCCCTGTAGCGCGCTTCATCGGAGAAAATTTCTTGATACGAATTGCGGAGGCGATATATTGTGAACTGCGTGCAAAAGAGGCTTAAGACTTTCCAAGACGAGAACGGCATCTATACCAAGGGGCCGCTTTCGCTCGTCGTTCAGTTTACGAGAATGGTTTCCGAGCGGGAGTTCCCGCTTAATCCCAACGATTTTCAGACGGGTAGCAAGGGGCAGGTGGCTGGTATTGGCGGAGGGAATTTGAGAAAGATCCTCAAGGAATATGGCATAATGCAGATTCTGTCTTCCGAAGGGGGACGGACGAGTCGCGGCAGCATGGGCCTGATGATTAAATATGTTGAATTCCTCAACGCGTGGAATTCGGAAGAGTCGGTAGACTTCCGCGTGGTAGAGGCTTATTGGGCCGAGCAAGTGCTGGAGTATTTCCGTAATCAACCTTTCGTGCTGGCGGCGGATGCCTCCAAAACGATTGCTGCCAACTTAGACGATCTATTTGAACAAGCGAAAAAAAAGCAACTTCAAAATCCCGGCACACAATACCTCGGAACGGTGTTGCAGCATCTTGTGGCCGCAAAACTGAGCATTATCCTTCCACCGGGATCGTTCGAGGTATATGGAGCTTCCGTTGCGGACGCGCCAACTGCACGCAGCGGTGATTTTTCGATTAATAATACAGTCATCCATTGCACTACCGCTCCCGGCGGAGCACTAATCACAAAATGCCAAACCAATATAAAATCAGGATACAAGCCGATCATCATAACAGTCTTTGATCGCGTTCGCACCGCACTCGATCTCGCAGCAGACGCCGGGCTGTCCGGACGGCTAGAAGTCTGGGATATCCAGCAATTTCTCTCTGCAAACGTAAACGAGCATAGTCTGTTTGATGAAAAAATGACGGCGATGACGATGTCGAACATTGTGGATCAATATAACAAAATTGTCTTTGAAAACGAAACCGATCCCAGCCTGCGCATCGAGTTTGAAGCAGGGTAATTCACCTGCAAAGAGTCGTTCATAATTGAGACGACGCCCAACGTCGGGAATGCCCCCTATCCCTGCGGAAGTGGGTAGAAGTATAAAAAATGCCACGGCAGATAGGGGTGTGCAATTTAACGATTCCTCTCTTTTGACGATTACTGTTTTCCGGGGTGTGCATCGTATCAATTCATGGTGACTTTGCCAAATCAGAAACCATCTATTGATAAACTCGATAGATGGTTTTTGTTTTGCCAGGAACCCAGCAAATACAGGCTTTTCGGGCATCTGCGGCTTTCTTTGTATGAATCTTTAACGGCGCAAAGAGAAAGTCGCCACTTCCGGCGGGATTTGAACTCACACTGTTTTTCGGCAGTCTCTCCGGCAAATCGTCAAATTTGAACACCCTTTTCGGCCAAAGGTGTGCAATTTTGACGATTCTATTTGGGAGCACTTTAGCGGCTTAAAAAACGCGTGGAGGGCTTGACTTTCCCGTCCGTTTGAGCTATCAATAGCGGGCGGAAGGGAGAGATTCCATGACCAAGAAACAGGCTGATCGGGAACTCGATTACCGAATCGGGGAGATAACGCTCGCCACAATGCTCGCCGATGGACTCATAACTCGGGAGGAATACGAAGCCGCCCGCCGATATTTGATCGTTAAGCTAAAGCCGCTCATCGGCAGTCTGGAGCAGTCGGATGAAGCATAGGCGAATCATCACAACCATTGAGGCAAGGCCACAATTGGGTATATCCATGCCGGACGCGCTCGTAAGGCGCCGCACCGTGGCCTATGTTCGCGTCAGCACAAGCAGCGAGGAACAGCTCAATTCTTACGAGGCGCAAAAGGACTACTTCCCCAAATTTATCGCCTCCCGCCCCAACTGGGAATACGTCGGCCTGTATTGCGATGAGGGATTGAGCGGCATCTCAAGTAAAAGCCGCCCGGAGTTCAACCGCATGGTTGCGGATGCCTTAGATGGGAAAATTGATCTGATCGTTACAAAAAGCATATCGCGCTTTGCCCGCAATACGTTGGATACGCTTACTACTGTACGGCGGTTGAAGGCGGTCGGCTGCGAGGTGTGGTTTGAGAAAGAAAACCTATATTCTTTCGATCGTAAGGGGGAATTTATCCTTACCCTTCTATCCAGTATGGCTCAGGAGGAGAGCCGTTCGCTGTCAGAAAATGTAAAATGGGGCGTCCGAAAACGGTTCGCGGACGGGAAGTATTCACTACCATACGCGCAATTCCTGGGCTATCAACGTGGCAAGGACGAAAAGCCCGAAATCATCGAAGATGAAGCAAGGATCGTCCGCCTAATATATCGACTGTATTTGGAAGGAGACAGTTTTTCCGGTATCGCCCGGCGTCTCATCGACTGCGGCATTCCTACTCCAGGCGGCAAGAAGGTCTGGCAGCCTTGCGTGGTAAGATCCATCCTAACCAACGAGAAATATTACGGGGCGGCGCTATTGCAGAAGCGCTTTGTAGAGGATTTTTTGACAAAAAAGACGCGCAAGAACATCGGCGAGCTCCCGCAATTCTTCGTAGAAGATGATCATGCCCCGATTGTGAGCGAAGCGGTATTCATGGAGGCACAGCGGCGTATGGATCGTGAGTCCTACATCAATCCTTGTCTGCACACCTTCTCGAACAAGCTTATCTGCGGCGTGTGCAATGGCAAGTATGGGAGTAAGTGGGCAAGCGCGTACAAAGAGCCAAGGCCGGGATGCGTACGGCATACCATCTGGTATTGCAACCGCAGATATAGCATCCCGCACGAAAAAACGGCGCCGACGATGGCGGACGATGTTGTGCGCTACCTTTTCAGCAAGGCGGTACTGAAATTGTGGTCAGGGCGACCCGCGCTTCAAGCGATGTTAAAAAAGGGCATCCGCGTGGCTCTGCCCCGAGAAAAGAATCCGATTCGCGTCCGGGAAGTTGACGCTTTTCTTGATGGGTTCTATAGAATAGCGCCGAGGGATCTATCCATCGGCCAGTCTGCGGCACAGGTAATGCTCGACCGTGGAGAAGTGACGCCTGATCGAGTGATACATTTCCTTTTCATAAATGGAGAGTGTATAACCGAACATATTCCTTCAATGTCGCAACTGCCGTCTAGAAATCAATAAAAACCCGACAATCGGCGAATCGTATGCTTCGACAACCATGCCTATCATACTGACATTTCCAAGCCATTCCGGAAACGGAATGCCAACGAATCCTCCCTGCTGACACAGGCGGATCGCTGGAACAGCGAGTACAGGATGCGGTATGATCGGCCTTTTGCTATGGCGTGGATTACATTAGAGATTTCTTAGATTAGTAGGTGGGCTATGTTCATCATTTCGGTAAGCATCCAGCTGCGACGGAAATAGCACGGCGGTGCAAATGCTAATACCGGGCTATCATTTGATCCATTTTGGCACCGTTTTACGTAATGCGCACTGATTCCAAGTTAAGCAGGATCGCGTCGTTCGTGACGCATTGAGAAAATTTTACGTACGTGTTATACTATGGTTGTAAATACATGGGCAAGGAGAGAAATGCAGCATGAAGAAGTTTATCAAGGAATTCAAGGAGTTTGCGCTCAAGGGGAACGTGCTGGATCTTGCCATTGCGGTCGTCATCGGTGGTGCCTTCGGGAAAATAGTCGCATCACTCGTCGCTGACGTCATCATGCCACTGATTGGGCTCTTGTTGGGTGGAAACAATGTCTCAGGCGCATTCATTCCCCTGGATGGCAAGGAGTATGCCTCAGTTGAGGCGGCGAAAGAGGTCGGCGTTGCGACTCTGAACTATGGCGCGTTCCTGCAGACCATCATCGATTTTCTGATTATTGCGTTCTGCATCTTCTTGTTTATTCGTTTGCTAGGCAAGGTTATGCCTAAAAAGAAAGAAGCTCCCGCGCCGGAGCCGCGCCTATGCCCTTTCTGCCGCCAACCCATCGACAAGGAAGCGACTCGCTGCCCACATTGCACGAGCCAACTCTGATCTGGTCGCTTGATCACCGGGCAAAAAACCCAAGATATGTGTTTCAAGGCCCTCAGCAGCTTCATCAGTTGTTGAGGACCTCTTAATTTAAGACCAAGCCAGTGTATACCGCCAGGATAATGGCCGACGTGCATATTCTGCTCATCGAGCAGCACGCTACATTTATTTGGACGATTACGATGCTTGCGAATTTTTTACGCTTGCGTATATACGAGATTAGTGGCTTTTCTGTACAGTTCAGTATAGCCTATTCACTCGCCAAACCTGAGATTTGCCACCGTCTTTTTTTGCAATAAGAACTGACGGAAGACACGCTCTCCGCCTTGTCCCATCGGCGACTGAGCAACAAGTCCGACTTTGATCGCCTCGCTGACCGGCAGATAAAAAAACCGCATCATGTCAAACCGAGCGCCGTCCAATGAGTAGTGGAAGGAGAATGAGTTGCCCACCCTCGACACCTGCAGCCATGCTGTATTTCCGTCGATGTTACAGCCGTTCGCGTCGTCTGAGATGCGATTCGTAACGACACTGACAGCGGCATGCGTGCCGAAATCCGTCTTTTCAAAGCACGCCTTCGCCCAAACATTCAAATCCTCCATGACCATGATGGTCGCCGCATCGTACGTGTCTACGAATGCATGGGAGACTTGGACGCGCATGACAAAGTCACCCTTCACTTCTGTGTAGAAGAAGGGCGCGTTGTTCAAGTTCTTCGGCATGTCTTCGGAAGAAGACGCCTCATCATGACCGCAGAAGAAATCACTCAATGGAGGCGCATCGATTATGAAGGCATCACCTTCCCATCTCACCTCGCCCTTATTGAGCCACTGAAACCCATCGAACGTTGACCGATCCATATCAAAACCCTCCACTCCACATACCTGCGAAATCAGTTCGTTTTGCTGCGCGTACAACAGCATCGGAAACCTTAGACGGCGGGGATGTTTGTCCAGGGACAGCCCCGGGTTGAGCTGCGCAGCTCCGCTCAGTCCAGAAGCAGTGCCGCTTCCGCCATATTCCTAATGACAGGCACACCAAAGGGGCAGCGTTCTTCGCAGCTTCCGCAGGCAATGCAATCACGCCCTGTTGCCTTGAGCCCCTGATAGTGCGAGCGCACCATGGAGGGCACATTCGACTTGTCCAACCGCGCGATATCGAGATACTTGTTGACGGAGGCGATGTCTATCTCCACCGGGCAGGGCTGGCAGTGCCCGCAGTACACGCAGTTTCCCCGGAAATCGTTGCGCAGCGAACCCAGCGCTTCGGCATAGTCCCGGTCCTCGTCGCTCACGCCCAGGTAGCGCACGGCGTCCAGTACCTCGGCTCTGGTTTGACAACCCAACATCACGCTCGCGACGGCTGGACGGGAAAGGGCATAATGAATACACTGCGGAACTGTCAGCGGCTTTTTGAAAGGCGTGTGTTCCATAGATATGAGTTTTCCGGCGCCCAGCGTCTTCATGACCGTAATGCCGATCTGGTTTTGCTCGCATAATTTGTACAACTCGGCGCGCTTGGGGTCGATTCCCCGGAACAGATCACGTCCGAAGCCCTTGTCGACATGGTCGAACACGTACTCGCCCGCGGGCAGCATGTCGAACGCGGGATTGATGCTGAACAACAACATTTCCGCAAGTCCGGTGTTGATGACGCGGATCGCCGTATTCGGGTTGTGAGAACTGAACCCGATGTGACCGATATCGCCGTTGTGCTTGAGTTTGAGTACATAATCCGCAAACCCGGTCTCGAACACGCCCTGATAGTCGCCCTCTGAATCGATGAAAAACATCATCCCAAAATCGATGTGGCCGAATATGCGAAGCAGGTCTTCGAAATAGCGCTTTACCGTCGGTAGATCGCGCGAGATGTCATACTGCTGGTTGAGATCTGTAGAGCCGATATGCCCCTGAATCATAACATCTTGGCGGCGCGCGCCGAGCGCCTTGGCGATATTCTCACGAACATCCTTGCTCGGCATGAACACATCGAGCAAATTGATTTCGTTTTCGAGCGCGGCATCAATGGTCTCCTTCACTCGCTCGTACGGCTTGTTGTCCAGATGCTCGCACCCAAGTCCGATCACGCTAGCCTTGCGCCCGGTTTTTCCGATTTCACGATATAGCATAAGGTTCTCCTATCATTGCGCAATATCTATACTATGTTCATCATATCATGACGGCGCGCTGTATTCAAGCGCAAGACCGACGATGACATATCCGAAAAGGAAAGGTGCATAAGGATCGCTTGTTGCGAATAACGGCTTGCGCCAGGGCAAACGAGCGGGGCAGACATCCTCTCAATCATGGACTTCGCGCACAATTACGACGTCAAATTCTCCGGAAATCTTGTTTTATCACACCATTACTTCCGCGCCGTTCCTGAACCTGAACGTCATCGAGCAGTTCCTGCCGACCACCATCTGATCGAAACCGCAAGCCACAGCTTCTCGTCAAACTCCGTGATGGCAAGAAGCCCGTTCTGGATGTCGCGGATGAAGCTTTCGAGGAAATATGATCAATCCGCAGCCGAGTCCGCAATCTGCGGCTCCTCGCTTAAAACGCGTTGATGGGCGACGACGCACACGCATCTAGGAATATGCTTGGAGCGCTTTCAAAGCGTAGATTCTCATACGCCTTCGCAGGCATACGTATCTTGAGCGCCATCAGGCTTTGCTTTAGGTCGTTATCCCGTAATCCGACAATGGGATCGGTAAGAAGACTAAAGCCGAAGTCGGTGTATAGCTTGATCGCACGATCGCTCGTGGGCTGAGTATGCAGGTAGACAGGATACTCCTCTGGAGTAAGATCGCGCATCACATAAGACAGAAGCGCTCTGCCGACACCCTTGCCCTCATGAGGCTTAATCACCTTGAACCAGTGAACGGCGTTGAATCTATCGTATGATTTCCAGACAAAACAAGTACCGATGGGACGATCGGCCTCATCACAGACCACCTTGCAACGATCAAAAAACAGCGTTTCATTATGCGCATAGACATTCTGGAAGTACTGATCCATGAAGCCGCGATACCGAACAACTGTATCCGGATCATCGAAGTGAATCGCCTTCCAAAGGTTCAGCTCTTCACACCGTAAACTCCGAATGCAGTACCCAGCCGGTAGTTCGGAGAGCGCACCTCGTTCAAGCGATTTACACATCATGAATAGATTCATATTCCCGATATCTTTATTCATGCGATCTCCTGTTCTCGACACACGCCAAGTCTTGACATTATGATGCTCTTTTATATCACAGTCTGCAGTATAGCAAACGCTTGGCTAGAATGCAATAGCCGATGAGCACCTTTGTTTATTTTGTAGCAATCGAAGGAAGAGCCTCTATACAACAATCTCCGCTCCATTCTTAAACCTGTACGTCATACCCCCACCCACCGTAACCGTGACGCAAACGACAACCGCCAACCACAGCTTCTCGTCAAACTCCGTGATGGCAAGCTCGCGGCTCTGGATATCGCGGATGAAGCCTTCGAGGATTTTGTCTTTTCCGAGGCGCTCGCGCTTTTGGGCTTCCAACTCCTCTAGCCGTTGTGATGCTTGCCTGTGGCGCTCCAGGTAGCTGTTGTTACGCTCGCTCCACTCGTTCTGGCTCATGGCGGTTCGGGCGTTCTCGTAGATCGCCTTTCGGGAAAGCTCTGAGACCACCTCAAGTTCGTTCCGAACCTCGGCGAGTTCGACGTCAATCTCCGAGGTATCGCAGAGGACTCTTTGCGCGAGGCGGCTGTCTTCAATCAGTCCATTGCGGTCGCCCATCAGGATGTTGAACGCCGCGAGGAACCGTGCCTTGATTACTTCCTCGGTAAAGTGCGGCGTTTGGCATCCATTGCCTGGAATGCCGCGTCGCTTGTACTTGTCGTTGCACTGCCAGATCTCGCGGCAGCGGGTCTTGTCTTCCTTGTAGCTGCCCCACACCTTCTTGCCAAACCACCCGCCACAGTCGGCACAGATCATTCTGGCCGCGAAAATGCTCGTGCAGCTCGTGGGCCTACCGAGGCCCCTGCGGCGCTCGATCTCCAGCTGTACTGCATCGAACTCGTCCGGTTCGATGATGGCTGGATGGCTATCCTCGACATAGAACTGCTGGACTCTGCCGTCGTTTTTTACCATCTTCTTCGTGAGAAAATCGGCGCAATAGGTCTTTTGCAGCAGTGCGTGGCCTTTGTATTTTTCGTTGGTCAGGATAGATCGAACCACCGCCGGCTGCCAAGTCTTCTTGCCCGCCGGGGTTGGGATACCGTGGTCGCCGAGGTGCTTGGCGATAGCGGAGAAGGTCTTCCCCTCCATGAAAAGCTTGAACATGCACCGCACAATCTCCGCTTCGGCGGGGACGATCTTTGGCAAACCATCCTCGCCTTTCTCGTAGCCGAGAAACTGCTTGTAGGGCAACGTAAACTTGCCGTCCGCCATCTGCTTGCGCTTGCCCCAGGTGACGTTCTCCGAGATGGAACGGCTCTCCTCCTGCGCCAGCGATGACATGATGGTGATGAGCAACTCGCCCTTGCTGTCCAGGGTGAAGATGTTCTGTTCCTCGAACCAGACCTCGCAGCCGACTTCCTTCAGTTTGCGAACGGCGGTCAGGCTATCCACGGTATTTCGCGCGAACCGACTGACGCTCTTTGTGATGATGAGGTCGAACTTGCCCGCCAAGCCGTCCTCGATCATTTTGTTGAACCCTTCGCGCCGCTTGGTATTGACCGCGGATATACCCTCGTCCGTATAGATGGTTTTGTACTCCCATTCGGGATGACTCTTGATCAGTTTTGTGTAGTAGTCTACCTGCGCGTCGTAGGAGGTCTTTTGCTCCTCGGAGTCGGTACTGACGCGGGCGTAGGCGGTAACGCGCCTTCTGACCGTTGAATTCCGCTCCTGCGCCGAGATGATGGGCGCGAGGGCGGGGATAACCCGTACATTAGCCATGGTACTCTCCCTTCATGAACTTCTCCCGCGCGGCGGACCTCATCTCAGCCGTCCAGCTTTCGCGGCGCGAGGGGTTCGCCCAAGCAAGCGTCTGCTCTGTACCGTCCCAAAACGCAAACACCAAAACACCGTCGTCGGGAACGATGATCTCCGCGACTCTCGCCTTGAACTTGGCAGGGTCGTGCTCGGCAAGCCCCAACGCCTCGGCGCACTTCGCCTTAAGGATGTCCTCGGGGATCCGCTTTGCCGGGCACTCATGCTTGCCACGGTTGGTATAGGTTGCGCAAGCCCACGTCGTCTTTGCGTACTTCGTGCCGGCGGCATTGACCTTCCTGTGAAAGTTCGCGCCGCACCGTCCGCAGCGGATGATGCCGGTGAACTCGCTGAAACCCTGTTTCTGCGAGGGTTTTGCCTTTGCCGCTCGTCGCGCAAGCTCGGCTTGAACCGCCTTGAAGGTTTCTGCGCTGACAATCGGCTCATGTGACGCCTCGACATAGTAGCGCGAAAGTTCGCCTTTATTGCGTTTTTGACGCTTAGTGAGGTGATTGTCCACGAAGCTCTTTTGGAGGCAAGTGTCGCCGATCATCTTCTCGTTCGTGAGGATTGAATGGATCGTGCTCTCCGACCAGCGCCCGCCATTCTTGGCGGGGATACCGAGCGTGGTCAGCTTCTTCATGATGGCGTTTCTACCCATGCCTGTCAGGTAGTCCGAGAAGATCATCCACACGACCTCGGCTTCCGCAGGGTTGACCGTCAGTTTGCCCGCTTTGCAGTCGTAACCGTAGACGCGTATATGCCCCGCGGCTTTCCCCTCCTTGAAATCCTTGCGAATGCGCCATTTGCAGTTTTCGCTGACCGAACGGCTCTCCTCCTGCGCGTATGCCGCGAGGATCGTAAGCATCAACTCTCCGTCGCCCGACAGCGAGTTGAGGTTCTGTTCCTCGAAGAACACGCCGACGCCCAGCGCCTTAAGCTCTCGGACGGTCTGCAACAGGTCGACAGTGTTGCGGGCGAAGCGCGAAATCGACTTTGTAAGAATGAAGTCGATTTTTCCCGCCCGGCAGTCGTCAAGCAGCCGCTGAAACTCCGGCCGGTTGTCCTTCGTGCCGGTCTCTGCCTGGTCCGCGTACACGCCGGCGTACTCCCACTCCGGCTTGTTTTGAATCAGGTCGCTGTAGAAGCTGACCTGCGCGGCGAGCGAATGAAGCATTTCGTCCTTGCCGCAGGAAACGCGGGCGTAGGCGGCGGTGCGCCGGCGGGTCAGGGTTTGTGGCGCAAGGTCAAGTTTCGTAATTTTTCTGTACATGGTAACCTCCCTTCACGCTACCATATATCACTCTGTTTTCCCCACATAGCAAGTTATGTTCGAGGTATATACTCCGCGTGGATAACCCGTATTTTAGAGCAATATTTGTGCCTATCGTCAGCAAATCGGCGGGGGTTATGTAGCCATCGGCAAGCCAATCCTTGAACACCGCCATCGCTGTTTTGTAGCGGAGGATCGCTTCTTCCCTGGTCATACCGAACCCCTCCGTGCGTCAGCAAGACACCCCTTGGAGCAATACTTTCGGTGTGCGTTTCCGTAGCTCTCAAACGCCTTGCCGCACTTCGGGCAGCTGAAATGATAGATCGCCTTGCGATTTAGCGCTTCCGGATGGTTCTTCCACCACGCCGACCGGCATTTGCCGGAGCAGAAGCGTTTCCGCTTTGCCCCCGGCGTATGGAGCAGTAAGCGTCCGCAGTTTGGGCAAACATCCGCCTCGTCCAAGGTTTCGGGATGCGCAATCGTACATCTGGTGCTGATATTGTTTCTGCGGCAGTATGATTGCACGGTGTTCGCCGATATCCCGAGCGCCGTGGCGATCAGCTTATAGCTGTCGCCCCTGCCGCGCAAGGCGGTGATCCGTTGTTTTTGTGCCAATGTCATGAGCATTGCCTCCATTCCAAAGGCGGATAGATGCCTTCACCGTAAGCCACGGCGAGGTGCGGATTTTGCGCGGAAAATAAAAAAGCCCGCGAGATGGCCGGAGCCATGTCACGAGCTTGGTTATTGGCATTATTCGATTTAAATCGCCGAGGTCTCGGCGTACTTCCCGGAGATGTAACACACCTCGCCATCGCGGACGACCGGGAACCAACCATTCACTGCATCACCGGCGCTCTCCAGCAGATCGCCCAAATGGACGACGGCGCGGATCGCTCCGGACGTGGACGGGAGCGTGCGCAGATAGACCGAGCCACCCGTGACCTTGACCTGCGGCTTGGCAGGCTCCGGATCGACAGGGTCTTCGGGTTCCTCGCCGCTCTCGGGGAGCAGGGCGTTGATGGCCGCCACCGTCTTCGGACCGACGATGCCATCCGCCGCGAGGTTGTTCGCCGTCTGAAAGGCGATGACTGTGCCGTTCGTCGCTTTCCCGAACTCACCGTCCGCGCCCCACTTCCCGCAGGAGTAGCCAAGTGAGATGAGCGCCTCCTGCAGTGCCTTGACGTCAGCGCCAGTGTCGCCCCTCGACAGTGTCCGATGCCCGAACTCGAAGATCGGCGTGTCGCCCTGACCCGCATCCGAATAGTCGAAGTACTTCGTCATGAGACCCCAGCGGTTCCAGCCACGCGCGCTCAGCTTCGTGGCCACGACACCGTACATAACGCCTCGTGCCTCAATGACCCACCAGTCGCTTTCGGGCTTGCCGCTTGTCACGGGCTTCCAGAGGAAACCCACATGGCTCACATAGGAGCCGTTGTGAATGAACACCGCAGCGCCGGGTACGCGAAGCGCGGTGGGAATCTTCCCCGTGCCCTTGGGATTGCACCATGCGGAGTAGTTATTTCGCGCGCGGGCGTTGATGTTGATGCCGGTTTCCTTCTGGTACCCGCCCTCGACGAGGCCGTTGCAGTCCATCACCAGCGGCGCGTGCTCCCGCCAGTAGAGCGCCTTCTTGCGCTGCTCACCGGTGTACTGGGTGAACCACCAGCTGTCCTTTGACCACTTCCTAGGGTCCTGCCCATACGCGCCCATGATGTAGCCGCACTTGTTTTCAAGGCACCACACCATGTAGTCCACGAACTTGGAAATAGGAATTCTAACAATCGCCATTGGTTCCTCTTTCTACTCAAAAATGAGTAAAATAATAGCGCCACTCGGCGCTTGAGAATTTGGTTGGGTCGGTGGTTACTCGCCGTCGCCCGAGGTCGTATTGTCCTTGTCGCTCCGGTTGTGGAGTTGAATCAGGACATCCTTGAGCTTGTCCGGAACAGGCAGCCCGATGTGCGCAGCGTTCTCGAGCAGGGAGAGCCCTTCGTTCGACAGATAGAAGAAGACCACTGCGCCGCGCAGTGCGTTGCCGGTGCCGACCACATGGACGTCCACGATGTTGGCCACGCCCACCAGCATGAGGATGAGCACCTTCTTGAAGATGCCCCTGAATCCCACGGCGCTGGACAGCTTTTTATCCGCGATGGCGCACATGATGCCCGTGATGTAGTCAAGCGCCATGAACACCAAAAGCGCAATCATCAGGCCGTCCATGCCGCCCATAAAGTACCCGAGCCAGCCGCCAATGCCCGTCAGCGCCAGCTGGAGCTTGGCCCATACCAGATCAACCGAGAAATCCCTCATTGTTGTATCCTCCCGTGAAAATGTATATAATGAAGCCGCCCTCGCGCTCGAAGGCGGCTGATCCCGGTGCCGGATCGACTAAACTTGAATCCAAGTACCCCCGCTGTTGTAGTACGGGATGCACTGAATCCATTCGGTGCCGTTGTGGTAGTACGCAAGACACTCAGTCCATTGTGTACCGTTATGATACCAGACCGTGCCCAGCACATAGGTGATGATGAGCGCGGGCTTGAGGCTGCTCGTGCGCTCGTCGCCGCTGAACTCGGTGTAAGAGTTGGAACCGGAGCCGTGCCGGACGTGGATGTACCATGTGCCGTCGAAACTCTGAATCGTCGAAGCATATGCGGTGAGGTCGGTGTTCTTCGTCCCGGTGCCGCTCGAGAACGACTTGTTAAGCGAGAACGACAACGACGCGCTGAACCCCGTCCCGGTCGACCCGCCCAGCGTGAGCGTGTGGCTGCTGTAGCTGTCGATGCGGTTCATCCGAAGCGTGATGGACTGAATGACCCAGCTTTTCGGGATCGCGGCAAACTTGACGCGCCCTCTGTAGAGCGTGCCGTCGCTCGATGATGAGCCCGTCTTTCCGACCTTGAGGTCGGTCGTGCTGTTGAAAGAAGATGAGCCCCATACGCATTCTGTGGTGTGGATTGTCGCCGTCATGGCCATGCCATCACCTCCTCAGCTCACCGGCACCAAACACACCTGCCCGTCCGTGCCCGATGCGGGGAGCGTCGCCGAATAAAAGATGCCCAAGTTGATCAGCCCCTGCTTGGCGCTCGTCGCGCCGTGGCCGCCGTTGGCGATGGGCAGCGCGCCCGTGGTGTTGCCAAGCCCGATGGCGTTTCGGATGCCCGCTGCCGTCGTTTGCCCCGTGCCGCCGCCCGAAACGGGTATGACCGCCGCTGAATCGTACACCCGATACCAAGTGCCGGTAAATGATGTGCCCGCGCTATCCAGGGCTTGCTTGAATATCCCGGTCGCAGGCTCTTTCCCCATAAACAAGCAGAACGAGCGGATGTCATGGATTCTGCCGATCAGGATCGTCCCTATGGTGCTCGGCAACTCCGCGGATGCAAAGTCGGACGCCTGTGCCATCAGGAGGCTTCCATTCGACATCGCGCTGCGACACCCGTTGATGGTCGCAGACCCAACCGTCTGTCCAAGCTGAGCGACAGACGTGAAGGTTTTCATCCGCATCGTGTCGATCTGCGCGTCCGATGCCACGAGTTTCCACGCAAACTCCGCCGCGTTTGGTGTCTCCGCCACCTTGCCGAACGCGACACCGGTGCCGTCCCGATAGAAGTCCTGCATGACCTGCTTTGTGCTGACGCTGACTTCCTGCTCGACCGGGGCAGACGTAGTGAAGAAGTCCGTCACAGCGACCTTGATGTCGTAGCTCGACAGGGCATTGAACGTCGGTGAAAGCAGGAGGTTCGTCTTTGACACTCCATAGTTTACCGGGGACACGCTCTGTGCGAGCGTCCACGCGGAAGCGCTCGACAGCTTGTAATACACAGCGCAGGTCATGGTGTTCTTCGCACCCACCGAAGCGGCTCCGGCGGTGATGTTCACGCGGACCTTCGTTCCGTCCTGCTGCGGCGCGGAACCGTCGGCATTGCACCGTTCCGCCGAAAACGCGGAGATCGAGGGCGGCGTGTATGCCGCTACCGTGATCGGAACGTCCGTCACCAAGGACGTACGCCCGCGCGAATCCGTGACGGTAACCGACAGCTGCTTTTCGCCCGAGAACATGAGGAAGC
>JAEZSP010000014.1 GCA_023421735.1 Bacillota bacterium
ATAACTCCCAAGCCCCTTATACAGTTTTATTGAATATATACGCGCAAGGCCGCCACCGCAGACCCGCGTGTGTGCCAGTATGTGTATGGAAATGGTTGATTTTAGTATAAGGGGGATGTGGAAAAAAATCAACAAAGGTGAACGGATTTGGAAAATGAGGTGTGGTAGGATGAGGTGGTGATTACCTCCTTTTGTTCGACCAAGTTACAAGTATCGTGACAACAATTTACATTCACCCGTTAACGAAGCTAATTGCTGAATACTATTAAATACTATATGATTTTCATCAATGTACTCAATATATTCCTTTAGCCACTCTATATCTTCAAAAGTGAAGCCGTATTTAAGAAGCCATATCTCGGTTGGATCATCAGTTCCGAAACGTATATAATTGCTCATAGATTTCGCTCGAATATCTTCAGTCTGATTGAAATACAATTCAAACGCAGCACACAACGGATCTGCTAAAGATAGTCTAATTACCTTGTCAATATAATCATATGTATCATAAACTAAGTTATCGTAATCAAGTTCCTTTACAGGGCAGTTTTTTGGATATAAGCCTACTGCTCTTACTTGTATGTTAGGTAAAGATTGAGCTTGAGGGGAGTATCTGATGGGCAATTCCTGAAGCAGCCGGCTTGCTTCTTCATCTGTAATCTCGCCTCTCTTCAGTGCTCTGTTTATATTACTTTGTTCTTTCTGATTGGTTAAAAAATAATATCGTAAAGCCGTAATTTCTTTAAAAGTTTTACCTTGTATCAACCATAAGAGAATTGGTATTGATGCACTTAAAATACTCTTTTCATGAGTAGTTAATTCGTTGCGTCTTAAATGTATGATATATATTTCTTTGAATGAGTCCTTAATTTTACCTCTACTATGATCACTGAGATTATAATAATCATTGCCTGTTATTGGTTTACCATCTTTCACTAGATTGTCGAGGATATACTCGATATGAATATACGTATCCTGCTTATTCAATCTTTGAATTTGCGTTTCAGGCAGATGATAATCATCGTTAAATGTATCATTTTTTATTGCATCTACATAATCAATTTTATCAGTAGGAATATCAGCAAAATCATTATCAAGTTCTGATGTTTCGTTTATATAATAAGGTGCATTAATTCTTTCACTAAACGTAGCTACATTTCTCTTAGGAACTACAACATAACCATAATTAAAATCATTTGGGAGATCTGTTAATCTTCCAGCTCTACCAATGAGATTTTTAAATGTTAAGTCTTGATTTAATTCTCTAAAATTATCAATTATAACCATATCAAATGGCATATTAATACCTTGCTCTAAGGTAGATGTTGCAAAACATAAACGACAAAAACCGGACCTTACAAAATCTTCAATTATCAAACGGGCTTTGAGTGGCATAGACCCATGATGAATTACGATGCCGTATTTCATGAACCTGATCAAGTTAGATTTTCTTTTTTCGCCAAATGAGCTTGCGCCAATATACTCTCTAAGTTTTTCAACATAGAGAAGGGCTTCTGGATCACGGTGTCTAGGGAAATAGTATCTATACTTTTTATATTTTTCAAAATATGTATGTTCGTATAATTTACTTTTTGATGTATATATCAACAAACTTCCAGATTTTTTTAGAACTTTTTCAATTACATCTTCTTCACATCTTATTGATTCACTATTTAATCTATTGTAAGGAGAGAAGTAATAGTAATTCCCCTTATTTTCAGCGATAAATATTTTGCCAACTGTATTTTGCTTATAATTAATTGCTTGAGAATTATCAGTCCCTTGAAAATTATGTTTAATTATTTGAGCTTCAGGATTTTTTACAAATGGATGCGCAAAAATAAATTTGGCTTCAGGAAATTCTTTTGTTGCTCGTCTAACAAATGAATCAAATATTAGTCCTCTGTCAGAATCAGATATCTGAGCTTCATCTAGTAAAAACAAAGAAATTTTAAAGTAAGTAGTAAACTTGAAGAGTTCAGATGCACGTTCAGGGGTTAATATAAAAACTCTTTTTGATGTATTGTATACATTCACATTCTCAACAAATTGGAGTACCAACACATCTTTATTAACAATGTTGTATACCAAATTAAGATACTCCGCTATTAATGCACGCGATGGGACTATTATTGCTATATCTAAGTCGAATTTTTTAATCAATTCTCTGAACAAAAAAGATTTACCAATACTGGTTGGCGCTGAAAAAGAGAAATACCTCGTATTTTTGATCCTCTGATAGGCGTCTGCTTGTACGGGTGAAAATTTTTCGCCTGTGTCTTTTACAATTGATTTTGCAAATATTGAATATACTTCTTCAATCATGTTTTTTGGTTCAGAAGTTTTATAGAACAGGCCCATCAAATACATTAACTCATGTTCATGTTTAGCCAAAGTATCAGGGTAAAATTCTTTAATATATGCAAGGGATTCTAAATCTCTATTGCTGATTGGTCCATTATTATGAATTCTATTCAATATAGAATTTATTCTGATTTGGATATTATTTCCCCTTATCAAATCAGTTAGCAATTACTTCAACTCCAATCAAATATAATTCTGGATTAGAACTTAATTCTTTAATATGACTCGATTTTAGTGCGCGATTAAAAATGAGGGTTGGGTTATTACTATTCATTGAAAATGATGCCGCATACCCCATTTGTTCATTTAACGCATTTATCATAGCAGGCGGAGTAACGAAGTTTTCAAGCAATTCAAAATCTGTATCATTTTTTTTGTCCTTTATAAAATCGCAAATTTGAGATAAGGCAATATTATAAGGATTTTCGCTTTTGCTATACTTTGATTCACCAAAGATAATAATCGCTCGAGGTGATTCGGTGTGAAAATCAAACCCATGATTCCTAAAAGATTTTTCTTTTAGTATTTCTGATAATGGAATTCTTCCATGACTTAGTTCATTAACTAAAGCGTCTTGGGCTGAAACTGATACAAGATATTCTCCAAAATCTTCAGTTACTTCATCATCAACTTTTCTGAGAATGTTGTTAACTATTTTATTGATAGTACGGTTAGCATTTGCAGTATACGTTCTTCTTGATACAGGCCTTAAATGACTTACCCAACTAGTGTCTGTAATTAATCTTATAATTTCTTCTGCTCGTTCCTTAATATCTTTTATTTTCACATGTATAAGGTTAACTTTGCATGATGTGCTCTTAATAACTAAAGACTTAACAATTTCAATATCCATAGTAATTCCTCATCTGGAAAATATAAAAAAAGAATTCTACATAATAATACAATTTCCTCTATTTATCGGAATTATATAATAGAATGCTAATGTTAAGGTTAAAGTGATTTAATCCCAATACTAAAACAAAAAGCTATAGTCGCTAGACCATCTTACTCAGCTTCCGCGTGGTGTTCGCGTTCCGTATCGTGATGCTGCTGTACGCGCGCGTGCCCACAACTTTGCTGTAGCGCGTGCGGGACCACGTCTTGCGCGGGGCAGACCAGAATATCACGGGGCCGTGGCTGGCCACGCTCTCGTATTCGGGCTTGGCCGCGCCGATCTCGGCCATGAGGGTTTCCGGCGTCGCGGGGGGTATCACGAACAGCGCGTTGTGCGTGGAGTCCGGATCGGTTCCCCACCAGTCGGGCGCGTGGGAGATTGCGTCCTTCAGCGCCGCCGCCGATATCACCATTACAACCACGGCAAAGCCGAAATGCTGCTCGATGATGCGCTCGCATTGTGTTTTCAGCGCGTCCTCGGGGCCGTCCGCCGTGAATATCACGTTGCCGCTGTTGATGTAGGTGGACACGTCCGAAAAGCCCGCCTGCTCGAACAGGCTTTTGAGCTCGCGCATGGGCACGGTGTTTTTGCCGCCCACGTTCACGCCGCGCAGCAGTGCGATGTACTTGTCCATGTTATATGCGCTCCAATACTTCTACGGTGCGCTCGCTGACCACGCCGCCGGTGTTCACCGTTTGCTTGGGCTCTATCAGCAGCACGTGCACCTCTTCCTCCGCCACCGGCATGTGCTCCACGCCGCGCGGTATGATGAGGAACTCGCCGGGCCCGAGTATGTTGTCCGCGTCGCGGTAGCGTATCACCAGCCGCCCCTTCACCACGTAGAACATCTCGTCCTCGTTGTCGTGCGCGTGCCACAGAAACTCGCCCTTGAGCTTCGCGGCCTTCACGTACATATCGTTCATCTCGCCCAGAACCTTGGGGCTCCAGTAG
>JAEZSP010000096.1 GCA_023421735.1 Bacillota bacterium
CCTGTGTGATGGTGCTGGTGCTCTCCAATGACTTGGGCGCGGCGCTGCTCTTCGCGGGCACATTTTTGATCATGTTCTTCGCGGGTACGGGGCGAACGCTGCTCACCATCGCGGGGCTGGGCGTGGCAAGCGGCGGTGCGGTGGCAAGCTATTACATGTTCCCGCATGTCAGAACGCGCGTGGAAATATGGGAAAACCCATGGCGCTTTCACAGGACGCAGGGCTATCAGATCGTGCAGGGGCTCATGGCCATCGCGGCGGGCGGCGTCTTCGGCGCGGGCCTCGGGCTGGGTTATCCGAATGCTGTGCCCGTCAACACGAGCGATTTTATATTCGCGGTGATCTGCGAGGAATTTGGTATCGTATTCGGTATTATCGTGATCCTTTTGTATCTCGTGTTTATCATTCGCGGAATGATCATCGCGATGAACGCGGGCTCGCGGTTCGACGCGCTGCTCGTATTCGGCGCGACGTGCATGCTGTCGCTGCAATCGTTCATCATCATCGGCGGCGTGATCAAACTGATTCCGCTCACGGGTATCACGCTTCCTTTCATCAGCGCGGGCGGCAGCTCCATGATGGCTTGTCTGGCGCTGGTGGGTATCATTGAAGGTGTGAATGTCAAGAACGGCGAGCGCGATGAGGTGGAAATCAGAAAGGCGGGAGGCGAGGTCATATGAAAAATGTGCTGCGGCGTAACATACGCACACTGCTCATCGTTTTCACGGTGATGTTCGCGGGGCTCGTTGTTTATTTGGGATACGTGGTGTTCATGTACGGCGAACGCTGGTTTGTTACGCCTTACAACCCGCGCATCCAGCAGGTGGAATCTTCAGTGGAGCCCGGAAATCTGCTTGACCGGACGGGCAGAGAGCTGCTTTATACCAAAGATGATGAGCGCGTGTACATAAGCGATGACGACATGCGTGAGTCCATCGCGCATATTATCGGCGACAGCTACGGTATGACATACGGCGCGCAGACGATGTTCGCAAAACATATGTTCGGCTTCGATCAGGATACCATTTCACGCATCGTGGGGCTGGTTAAGGGGCAAGAACGGCGCGGCGGCGACGTGACGCTGACGATTGACGCCAAGCTTTGCGAAAAAGCAAAGGACGCGCTCGACGGGTATAAAGGCGCGGTTGTGGTGATGAACTATAAGACAGGAGAGATACTCGCGAGTGCATCGTCTCCGACGTTTGACCCGAGGGATATGGACGAATTTCTTGAGGGCGGCGGCGAGAGCGAGCTTGTCCACAGGGCGTTCACGGGGCTGTATCCGCCCGGCAGCACATTTAAGCTGATCACGGCGGCGGCGCTTATTGAAAATGATATGGCTGACTTTGAGACGACGTGCACCGGCAGCACGGAGATCGGCGGAAAGAAGATCGCCTGTACGGGTGAGCATGAAAATGAAGACTTAGAGGATGCGATCCGGCATTCGTGCAATGTGTATTTTGCCGAAGCGGCGCAGGAGCTCGGCAATGTGAAACTCATGAGCGAAGCGAACAAGTTCCTGTTTAACAATCAAATGATGTTTGACGATGCGGTGATGGGCGAGAGCGTGTTCGACGATGCGGATACCGATAACAACCTTGGGTGGTCGGCCATCGGCCAGTACCATGATTTGATTACGCCGCTGCACGCGTGCATGATTGCGGCCAGCATCGCCAACGACGGCGCAATGATGGAACCAAAGCTGCTGGGAAGCGTAACATATGGTGAGACGCAGACATATGCAATGAAGCCCGAGACTGCCGCCAATCCGATGAGAGACACCACGCTTTTGAAAGAGATGATGATCGCGGCGGTCGAAAACGGCACGGGTGAAAAAGCCGCCATTGACGGTGTGACCGTGGGCGGTAAAACGGGCACAGCCGAAATTGCGGGTGAGGACGGCAACGAAGAGCACGCATGGTTTGTGGGTTTTATCGAGGACGACGACCATCCGCTTGCCATCGCCGTGGTGATGGAAAAAGCGGGTTCGGGCGGCTCTCATGCGGCACCGGCGGCGAAAAAGGTACTTAAAAAAGCGATAGACTTAGGATACTAAGCATGAACGACGAAATACGCGAAAAGCTAAGGACACTGCCCAAAACGCCGGGCGTTTATCTCATGAAAAACGCCGATGGCAAGGTGATATACGTAGGCAAGGCACTCGCGCTCAAAAACCGCGTCAGCAGCTATTTTCAGAATACCAGGAAGGATCCCAAAACAGCCGCGCTGGTGGCTGAAATCGAGGACTTCGACTATGTGTTGACGCAGACCGAGATCGAGGCGCTGATACTCGAATGCAACATGATCAAACGGTACAATCCCTACTACAACATCATGCTGCGCGACGACAAGCATTATCCGTACATCCGCATCGATTTCAATGAGAAGTTTCCGCGCGTCTGCGTCACGCGGCGCGTGAAGAACGATGGCGCGAAATATTACGGGCCGTATATCGCGGCGCATATTCTGCATGATGTGCTGGATACCGTGACGCGCGCGTTCCCGATCCGGCTGTGCAAAAAAGACATAACGGGCGCGGAAAAGAGCCGCCCGTGTCTCAACTATGAGATGAACCGCTGCCTCGCGCCGTGTTCGGGTAAGGTCAGCGAATATGAATACAAGCGTATGGTGGACGAGGTGGCGGAGTTTCTTCAGGGCCGATACAAGAGCCTTGAAAAGCAGCTTCAGGAAGACATGAAAGCCGCGTCCGAGAATATGGAATATGAGAAGGCGGCCGCCATGCGTGACCGCATCCGCGCGCTGCACCGGCTGTTTGAGAAGCAAAAGGCCGGTTTTCCCGACCTCAACGACAAGGATGTGTTTGCGGTTTATCAGAACGGCGATGAAGCGGTGGTGCAGGGGATGTTTGTGCGCCGCGGCGAGCTTAACCACACCGAGCGCTATTTCATGAAATGCGCGGGTGAAGCTGAGCCGCAGGTGCTGTCACATCTTGTCAAGCAATACTATTCGAGCGTGGACGGCGTGGCGAAGCAAATATATGTGAACGTTCAGCCTGAAGAGAAGGAGCTTATCGAGCAGTGGCTCACGCAAAAGCGCGGCTCGCGCGTGGCGCTGCATGTGCCAGAAAAGGGCGCGAATAAAAAGCTCACGGAAATGGCGCTGGCCAATGCCAAGGAAGCGCTGGAACGGCGTTTGGCGCGCATTGCGCGCGACCACGATACCACGATCGGCGCTTTGGCCGAGCTGCAAACAGCGCTGGGGTTTGGCACGCGCATCGATCGCATGGAATGCTACGACATCTCCAACACACAGGGTACGGATTCCGTGGCGTCCATGGTGGTGTTCCGCGGCGGCAAGCCTGAGAAGAAGTCTTATCGGCGGTTTCGCATCAAAACGGTGGAGGGCGCGAATGACTTTGCGTCTATGAATGAGGTGCTCACACGTCGCTTAAAGCGCGGGCTTCAGGGTGCGGCGGGCTTTGACGAGCTGCCGTCACTGATCATCGTGGACGGCGGCAAAGGACAGCTTTCCTTCGCTTACGATGCGCTCGCTTCGTTGGGGCTGGAAGACCTGCCTCTTATCAGCCTCGCCAAGCGCGAGGAGGAGGTCTTCGTGGTGGGCAAGAGCGACCCTGTCATATTGGACAAAAAGAGCAACGCCTTGGGGC
>JAEZSP010000053.1 GCA_023421735.1 Bacillota bacterium
AAGGCTGTCCGGTTCGGAATGTATACTTCCAAAAACATCCGGTGTCCTATGGCACCACGGCGGCAGAACCGGAATAATACAAACTGTCGAGGTCAGCAGAATAATCACCGGTATACCGACAAGTAAATTCATTGAGATATAAGCGATAAACACCGTCAAAAACGCACCGCCGGGCATAAACGCAAAGCTGAGCGCTCCGCATACTGCCGAAAGCAATACATTCAGCACAATATATCTGAAATAATCTTTTGCCTTTTTCAAGTGAACCCTGCGTGATTTCGCTCCGATGTGCCACAAAAGCCACATTCCCATGCCGGTCACCAAAACGCAGATTCCTTCAAACAGCAATTCGGGCAGCGTCGCGGCGGTGATGACGCAGGTCAGTATGCTTCCAACCAAACAACCAAGCACTCCGCACCAACCAAATAACAGTCCCATCGCGGCAGGAAGAAAGTTTTTGATGCCGATAAAAACACCGAATTCCAGAAAACCCGTCAATCTTACCGATAAATCCAACAGTATATACACAGCCACTGAAAGCAATATTGGTGCGGCATACTTGTCATAATCAGTTTTTTTCATGTGCAAACCTCCTTTTTACAGCGGTTGTAAAGGAGGTGTCCGCGAGCAATATTCCTGCCACCATGACGATGGCTCCTGCAACCTTCCAAGGAGTAATGACCTCGGCTACCGTACCAAACAGGAGAGCGAGAACAGGTGACATCAGCATTGTAATGACAATTTCAGAGGAAAAAATCAGCGAGGTGTTAAGCGCGCTGACATATCGCTGTGCGTATATTTGCACAACGCCATACAGCCCGCGGATAAAAAAGCTGATAAACAGCACGCTGCCCCAAAATGCCGCGTCGGATGGCAACGACATCGCAGTGTTTGTGATCCTTGCCTCGCCAAGCCAAAACACAAAAGCAAATATTGCACTGAAGAACATCTGGCCCATTGCAAGTATAGAAGGGTTTGATTTTGCCGTGAAATGCCCGGCCGTCATAATGTACATGGCGAAAAAAACATCGGCAACCACAAGATAAAGGATATGTACATTTATAATGCCGGCGATATCCGTATTCATAATCAGAAAAAGACCTGCAAGCACAACGCCGATACCGATCAAGCTGAGCTTATCCGGCTTTTTTTTCAAAAACACAAGTGAAAATACCGGTATAAATACAAAATATGCCGACAGCACGCATGAGCTGACGGTCGCACTGACACCGGCTGTTCCGAGAAGTACGAAAAGATTGAAGCCAAAAAGCTCCGCAGACAGGATCACACTTTGCAGTATCTGCTTTTTGCTTATCCGGAATAACTCGCCCCAAAAAAGTGCAAGCGCTATACCAAAACCAATCAGGTTTGTGATTGTGAGGAATGCAAAGTTTGAAACGGATTCCGGAACATTGGCAAGATAAACATACTGTATTGCCGAGAAAAAAGTGATAATAAGAAGCGAAAGGTTCGCTTCGGCTTTATTCATTTTTCCACCTCGTGCAATAAGTATTTTTCGAGAAGAATATCGGGTTTATAGGAAAGCTTTGCACATCGCAGCCCCTCGTTTCCCACATCCTCCTCGCGATTGATATACTGGTATTGTCCGCAGCATAACCTCACGAGATCACGGTTGAGTACCCTGTAAATATCAGCAATTCTGCGGTCGCCCTTTTCTATCATCACATCATAGCTGTTCCGGGACAGCGGCGCACCGTAAGCGTAGCCGCACATAACATTATCAATATAGATAACGATGCCGCTGAGATCTAACTCTGCAAAATTGGAAAGCCCGAGTTGTATAGCGATGTTCTCATATTCAAGCTGGACATCCTCTTCGCCGTTCAGCCGGTTGTCTAGCCACATTTTCTGAAACGACCGTATTTCGTCAATATGCTTATCCTTTATTTTTTCTATACGGACGCTGTTGCCGTAGGTGCGGTAGAAGGTGTTGATATCCTGTCGTTTGGATGCCATTTGGTGTCCCGACAGATTTGCCAGCTTGTCATATGTATAGATATATTCTGAATAATCACGCATAGCCGTTTCCGAAAACACACCCGGGAACAGCCTGACTGCAGCGTCTTTTGCAGCTGCAGTCAATGTTTCAAAGCGAACAGCTGCGCCATGATTATGCGCGTCCTCAATAATGGCTTCGATTGCGTGCCCGAGCCTGACTTCATCCGAATTGTCACCCATCGGAAAAAGATAAGCCCTTTCGGTTTCACTGCTGATACCCGCTCGATGGATAAACAGCCACCCGTCCTTTTCGCAAAGCGAATCGCCGTATTTATTCGCCATGCAGAACATAGCGGCAAAAGAGTGCTGGCAGGATCCTTCGCCGTATTTGTATAGATATGGTTTCATCATTTTCTTGTGTCTAAGTGTTACAGCTTCAAAATTCATCATATCCGGGTAAATATTGCTCCGCCTTTTCTTTTTTTATTCGATGGTCAGAATATCAGAAAATCCCGTGACCTCAAACACCTCAAGAATGGTTTCATTAACGTGGCGGATCACCATTTTTCCCTGCTTGTTCATCACCTTCTGGGCAGAGAGCAGTACACGCAAACCGGCGGAGGAGATATACTCCAACTGGTCAAAATCCATGGTGAGAGAGCTCACATCGTTTAGCGAGGTCTTCAGCTCCGCTTCCAATTGCGGCGCTGTGGTGGTGTCCAAGCGACCTGCCAGAGTTAGTGTAAGGTCACCAGCATTTAAAGTCTTATTGATTGTCATTTTTGTTTCCTCCAACATTTTAATAATTTTGTTACAGCATTCTTTCCACTGCTGCTCATAGAGAGAATGCTCTTGCGCTTCTTCATCCACCCGCGTCTTGGTGACAGTACGCAGGGCATGCCGCCCACGTCTTTCTAAATTTTTGTCTTCATTCATTTTGATACCCCGCTAACATCTTATTAAACAACGGGGTGAAACACTGAAGGCCTTTATTAACTGCATAATCAATGCTGTATTTGTACCTATGAATGCCTGTAAATGACCTGATGCTTGAATGCGTCAATAGACGGAACGAAAAATTCGCCCATAAGTTTCTTCATACTTTAATTGTCCTCATATACAACACCAGTACATTCGAGTGATTGATTTTTTCGGATCAATCGGGTCAATTCCAACCGTTTCCGGTACAAATTGCGCTGATTTCCATGTCTATATTTAAAAGATTTTTGTGTCCAAGACATAGACATGCGAAAAGCCCGCTATTGCGGGCTTTTGCGGGTTAGGTGACGTGCGAAACGCCGTCACCCTTTGATTTTGGTGGAGATAGCTGGATTCGAACCAGCGACCTCTCGCATGTGAAGCGAGCGCTCTAACCGGCTGAGCCATACCTCCACTTTGG
>JAEZSP010000085.1 GCA_023421735.1 Bacillota bacterium
GGGAAGACAAGCTCCTGGAATCGCAGCACCGCCGCTTCCGTGTTCGGGCCGAAGTCGCCGTCGATGCCGTCCACGCCGCAGGAGATGCCGGCGTCGATCAACTCGAACTGAATCCACTTGACGCCATGCGTGGTGATAATCGCCCGGCCCTGTGCAGCGCCCGCCGTTGATGCGGTGATCCTGACATGCCCTGCATTTCTCCTCGCGGAACTCGATCAACGCCATGCCGCCCTCCTTCCGCGCAGCGCGTCTATCGCGCAGTATCCGAATGCGATGCAGGCGCCGATCTGGTCCCCGATCCAGCGCGCGAGCGTTTTGTGCTGCGGTCCGTATTTGATGCGGACGCTGGCGATCAGCGCCTCGTGATTCGCGGCGTTCGACCTTTTCGCACGATCGAGCTCGCCCTCAACGATCCGGAGCTGGGCGTCCTTGATTCGTATCTCGCGCGCGGTCGCGGCATTGACGAGCTCGCCCGCGATCTGGGCGTCGCCCGCCGCGCGGATCACCGTGACCGTCGCGCGGCGCGGCGCCTGTCCTGATGGTGGTATGGGTTTCGGTGGCGTCTGCGCTGCCGGATGAGCCCATGCCACCTTGATTGGCTTGATAACCCCGACTCTTTCATGCATGCGTTACACCTCGTGTATCTTGATTCCCAGCACCTCCTCCATGAGGCGCTTTTTGAGCTTATAGTCCTTTGTCCGGACGCCTTTCGCATCCTCGACGCGGTAGGTGCCATCCGCGAAATGCAAAACGAAGTCTGCCCTGTACTCGATCCCACCGGGGAGGCGAAACCGCACCTGTTCCGCATATGCCGCGATCTCGCCCGCGCGCCACATCATGTCTACCTCGACGTGGCGGTTCGCCTCGTGACGGCTTTGGTAGATCTTCCCGTCCGCCTCGGTCGGGACATTGCGGTACTTCGTCGGCTTCTTCGCCTTCCCGCCTTTCTTCTCGGCAAGCCCATCCGGTACGGGCTTGCCGAGGCGGGCGTAGTAGTCGCGGAGCCAGTTGTCGTCAAATTCCAGATGGACAGGCATGCGATTCTCCTTGCGCGCCTAACGGCGCGGATGATTGGATTAACTGATTACGCAAGCTGGGGCGACCCCGCTCCCGTTGTACGCGCTGCCGTTGTAGAGCGCGCCCGAGGAGCCCACGAAGCGCACGTAGTAGGCGCTGTACGGGTACGGCGACCGGGTCCACCAGACAACCTCATCCCCGTCCATGTCGACCATCGCGCGCTGATCATCCTCGTCCTCCGCGCCAGCATAGAAATCGTAAGCCGGGCCCTCGTCCCTGATCCAGTCATCGTCGACCTTGAATCCGAGCTCCGAAGCGGAGAGGATGAAGATCCAGTCCTCGGTCTCCTCGATTTGCTTGGACGCGCTCGAGTATGTGCGCTTCGTGATTGGCCGGATTTCCGCCCGGTCGTCATCGGAGAAGCTCTCGAAGAATTCGCCGTTGAGCCATGCGCGGAGGTCAGAGTTTGCCCAGTCATTCGAGCCCCACGGGTGACGCTTGCCCGGCTGGGAGAAGCAGCGGTGCGTGATGACCTTGACGACCTGGACTGTGATTGAGTACGGCGCATAAGCGGCGGTATCGATCACCCGCCAGACAATTTCTCCGAACTTGTCATGATGGGTCGTGATCTCGTCGCCGATTCCGTAGATGGCATCTCCCGTCCGGATGGCGTGCGCGGCGGCTGCGAAGCCCGTTCGCTTGATCTCCATGGCCTCGGACGCTGCCGCGCCGCCCGCGATCCTCATTGCGACGCGATCTGCGATCTTGTCCGCGAGCGCGTCGTCGTCAAGGATGATGTCGGAAACGCACTCTTCAAGCGTTGTGGTGTTACTACCGTCGAATTCGAGCCCGGCGTCCTTGAGCGCCGCCGCGCATGCATCTTTGGTGATCTCCGGGATCCTCCGCGTGAGAGCCTCGAAGTTGCTGCCGATGTACTCGACGAGGTCTGCGACGGTCGACGTGTGCGACGCATTCCGCGTCTCCATCGCCTTTTCAATGACCTCCGCCGCTTCGGTCGCGTTCTGCGCCTCCTGGATCTCGTAGTTCGTCACTACGGATTCCGATTCCGTCCCTCTCCTGCGGGTTACCCGGACGATGTACTCATTAGGATTCATGGATCTTCCTCCTCTATTTCTCGCCGCGCATCCAGGCGATGAAGCCTTCGCGCGGAATCCTGACGGTGTCTCCCGCCACGCAAACGGGGAAACCCAAGCGTGACGGGTTGCTGCGTGCCTGAAATCTCAGGGTGTCCGGGCGGACGCCGATCAACGGACCGACGTCCCGGACGGTTATGTACGGCCTGTCCAGCCGTTCGAGTTCCTCGAGCGTCATCCGGCGCCCCTCCTCTCAGTACCTGTGTCAGGCGCTCTTCTGCGAGTTCGTCTTTCCGATGAATGCACTCATCGTCTTGAGGCCGACAACGACGCCCATCACGATCATCTTTTGTTCGTGAGACAGGGACTTCACCGCCTCGGGCAGCCCCTCGACATCCTGCTTTTTCTGTTCAAAATCGTTCATGTATTTTCACTCCTTTGTTGATTTGTGGTATAATCGCCTCGGGTAGGAGGTGATAATGTTGGATGTAACTCGATCGATATCAACTGCCCTGATCGAGCTCCGCGACGCAAGCTTGACTTGTGACGGCAACCCGCACGATATTTCTCGCAAGTACGACATGTTGTTCTACGGTTCCGGTTTTAATACGATCTACTCCAATGAGTTAACCCATGCTCTGTCGAACTACTTCGGTATCTCTGTTTCCCACGACGAATTAAATAAAATGTTGCCAAGCATCTGCAGAGCGCTAGGCATGGGCTGCATTCCCATGCAGGCGATCAGCAACCCCGGCCCTACTGCCGCTCATTGCATCGTCCTTTACGGCGATCATCAGTAAGTCGCATGAGGGATCTTCAATCCTCAATAGCCCACTCGCTTTCCGCGCGTCGTTCACGGAGTACAGTCCGTGAGCGACGCCGTTCTTGATTTCCTGATTCTCCACTTGGTTTCACCTCCTGTATTTATCCTCTGTATACATGATACTATCCTTGGGATAATTTGTCAATACATATTCGAGAAAAATATTGACTGAGGATAATTTTATGGTATAATGTCTATGTGAGGTGATTTAATTGGGGGAAAGGTTTAAGCGATTGCGGCAAGAGCTCGGTTTGACACTCGCGGAAATGGCCGCGAAGATAGGGGTAACGCCTGCTGCGATTTCAAAAATCGAGCGGGGCGATCGAGTACCATCTGATCAATTCATAATTTCGATCTGCAATGCGTATCACGCCAACGAGGAGTGGCTCCGAAATGGGCTAGGCGAAGTGTTTGAGCCCACGGACGGCTCACTACTGGATGAACTTGCACAGCAACACGACCTCGACGCAGTGGATAAAGCGATCATCGCCGAATTCATCGACCTGCCGCACGAGTACCGGGTGATCGCGAAGAAGATCATCCTCGGGATGGCTGACCGGATTCGCGGCGCAAATGCTCCTCTCAGGATGACAGAAGCCGACCTCGACGAGATCATCGCCCGCGGAATTCCCGACGAGGACGCAAAATAAAGAGACCCCCGCTCCAGCGCTAGAGCGGGGGTCGTGCCGTACGGCGTCAGTCGGGGGCAGGCTAGAAGATGAGCAGGATCACGTAGCCGCGGTCTGCTTCTGAGTTGATAAACAGCACGTGCCGGTGCGCGCTGTATATCGCGTATATGTATGGGTATTCCGGCGCAGAAATGGAATCACGGGGTATTTTCATGTGAGCCCTCCGTACATAACCGAGTAGCACGGCCGCGCCCTTCCATATTATACAATACAAAATTATCCATCAATGGGAATATATGGCAAAAACTTCGACGGCTGATATTGACATGATTTTCATATATGGTACAATGATGACATCTACGTTAAGGAGGGATATTATGCGTAAGTTTGTTTCTCTCATTGTTGCGGCTGCATGCCTTTTTTCCTCGGTCTCGCTCGCTTTTAGCGGTACGACAACGGAACTTTCTCCCGTGAGCTTGAGTGATTTCATGGTTGACTATTCATTAATCTGGCAGGCTGGCGAATGGACGGCGTTTGATTTTGATGAGTCGAGCTTGGACTTTGTGAATGGTTTTGCAAAGCTCAACTACACCATTTTAATGTTTGGCAGCGACACAAACATTCTGGGCGGTATGACTTTTGTCAATAAGCTCGTGCCCGCTGACATTTTGTACGTAATCGAGGCTTATTCCAAGGATTATGAGTTTGGGCGTACATACAAGACAGACGGAACTGACATGTTGCTACTTGATACAATTGAGTTCTCTGCTGATCTTCTCGAAAGTGCTCAGAATGATCCCCAAGCTATACTTGAATTTTACGGACGCAAATACCGTGTAGTTGCGGTCGATGGCAATGCGGTCGTGATTTTTGGCGATTCAGACGCAGCGCTCGTTTTGATGGAAACTCTCGTTGGTTCGCTCGATAAATGAGCTCCATCCAGCTACTTTTATATTTGGTATCGAAAGTAGGATGTATGAAAAAGATAACTTTGATAATAATTACACTCTTGTTAATGATCCCATTTTCTTGTATAGCCGAAAGAACGTCAGTTGCTATATTCACATATACTTTTACAGCAAGCGCTGTTGTGAATGACTTATGCGGCGAATATAGGCCGTCCGACGTTATGCATGGCATTGAGCCCAATTTTATATGCTTCTATGAAGGCCCAACAATTGGCTTCGAAGGCGATGATCTCGGGATATACTATGCTACATGCGGGTTGGATGATCCATATATCGCACTGTGTTTTGTTGCGGCGCTCGAAGAGTCAGGATATGCCAATGGCACTTTGGTGATTGGTGATGATCCCATTTTTTCTGACTATGCTGAAATGATCTATGACCTTACGGATCATGCAAAGTCTGGCAATCCGTATACCTATGATCTCGATCGGTACCGCTATTGGATTGATGATGATCTGAATGGTGATCCGGTTCTCAGAGCAAGATCGATCGACGAATAAAAAACCCCGTCCGGCGGGCACCGGGCGGGGCGAGGGTAGGGTGGCAAAATCCGCATGTCGTCGGGCTTTGCTGTCCCCATTATACCACAAAATGGGGGAGTGATCAATATGGAAACTGTATCGACATGTCGCAAATGCAAGGCGGTTTTGCCTTCCGGCGCGCGGTTTTGCCCGCAGTGCGGGAAGGATCTCGCGCCGAAGAGAGCGGGGAAGCGCGTGCGCGGAAATGGCATGGGGACGGCGTACAAGCGTGGGCGCACATGGACGGCTTCCTACACCTACGGATGGGAAGATGACAAGCCCCTCAAGCGCACGAAGGGCGGGTTTGCGACGAAGCGCGAGGCGCTCGATCATATCCCGTACCTCAAAGCACCCGGCGCATCGAAGCGCAAGGCGGTGTCGTTTCACGCCCTTTATGACGCGTGGGTGCCATACTACGAGCCGCGCATCGCCGTGGTCACGATGAAGGGCCTCAAGTCCGCCTTTAAGTGGTTTGACGATATCAAGCATATTGCGATCGCGGATCTCACCATCGACGATCTACAGGACTGCATCGACTCATGCCCCCGGAACAAGCGGACAAAGGAGAACATGAAGTACCTGGCCGTGCAGCTGTACCGCTATGCTGCCGCACGGAAGATCCTGCAGGACAACATCGCCGAGTATATCTACTGCGGCAAGGAGGATGGCGGGACGCGCCCGGCGTTCACGGCTGAACAGGTAGAGTTGATCCGCGGCGCGGTCGGCAAGATCCCTTTTGCGGATTACACGTACTGTATGATCTACCTCGGGTTCCGTCCGAATGAGATGCTGCGACTCTCGAAGGAATCATACGACGCCGAGCACGACTGCTTCATCGGCGGGTTTAAGACCGAGGCGGGGACGGATCGGAGCGTCACAATCTCCCCGAAGATCGCGTCGATCATCAAGGAGCGCCTCGCGTTCGCGAATCCCTGGGTGTTCCCGGGCAAGAACGGCGGTTTGATGGACGACCGCGAGTTTCGCGTGGATCACTTTTATCCGCTTCTTGCCGAGCTCGGCATTCAGCCGATCCCGGATAAGGACCATCCTCCGGTTTGGTATCCCTACTCGTGCCGTCACACGTTCGCGAACCTCATGAAAAACGTGAAGGGAAGCGACACCGACAAGGCCGCGCTTATGGGCCACGCGGATGCCAGCATGACGAAATCGTACCAGTCTGCGGACTACGACAGCCTCCGGGCGATCACCAATGCGATATAGTCGCCGACAACGTACCGACAACGTGCAATTCGAGATGTCAATGATTATGGGCATACTTGCCTCATGATATTTGGTTCGGGACCAAAAGGTCGCAGGTTCAAATCCTGTCACCTCGACCAGCAAACTAGCGGATATGCATAAGTGCGTATCCGCTTTATTGTGCGCATTAAACATAAAACGCAAATGAATTAAAAGCCTCTTTCCCCCAGTTGGGTGAAAGAGGCTTTTTGTCATGATTTGGATATGCACTTTGCGAAAGGCTATGTATGTTGTGGATCGGGGGCCTCTGCCTTTTCCATCAGACGCTGCATGCTGGCCGCGCTTTCTACGTCGCGACGACGCAAGGCGTGGGCATACGTGCGAAGCGTGATGGCGGCGTCGGAGTGGCCAAGGCGGGAGGCCACGGCAACAGCGTCGATATTGTCCGCAAACAAAAGCGTGGCATGGGTGTGGCGCAGATCGTGAAAGCGGACGCCCTTATAACCGTTTTTGTCGGCGAAGGTGCGCCATTGCTTGCTGGGCGTATCGTGATGAAGCGGCGCACCATTCCACGCGCATACGATGCGCCCATCGCCCTGCCATATGTCACCAACGCGAAGAGCAATATCCTCCTGATATTTTCGAGTTTCATCAAGAAGGGTAAGCATGGCAGCGGGCAACGTTATAAGACGTTCGCCTGCTTCTGTTTTTGGATTGCCGTCATAGTTTCCTGTTTCCGGCGTGTAGGCTCTGGCGCGCTGAATATCGATGGTGCCTTGCTGCCAATCCACGTCGGACAGATTGAGGGCACCCACTTCGCCCAGGCGTAGGCCACAGGTGAGCGCCAAAAGCACGGCGGATCGAAAAGACATGTTCTCCTCGCTTTTCAAGCAGCGAAGCAAGCGCACAGCCTGTTCGTCGTCCAGAAACTTGACCTTCTTTTTGCGGACTTTGGGACGTGGAACGGCGTCCAGTGGATTGCGCGTCATCATCTCCCACATGACCGCATGTTTCAAAATGGAATTGAGAGTGTCATAATAATGGCGTATGGTGGTATCAGACAGCACAGCAGCTTCCTTGGCGGTCACTTTCTTTTGATCGGAAGGCGTCCGCTTGCGCTTGAGCTGGTCATCCCGTTTGCGCTGTTGGGCCTTGGGTTCCTTGCGGAGCTTGGCCAGAAAGGTGGAGAGTAGCAGGGGCGTGATGGCATGCAGCGGCATGTCGCCCAAGGCTGGCAGCAGCCGTTTTTCTAGAAAGTTATTGTATGTCTTTTGTGTGGGCGGTTCGCATTCAGCTTGGACATAATTGGACAGCCAGAGAGCCGATAGTTCTTTGAAGGTGGTGGCGCGATCAGGGATACTGCGGCCTTCCTCCACATCCAACGTCAGCTGCGCGAGAGCCACCTCTGCGGCGGCTTGCTGCTGCACGTGGGTGGTAGTGGGTGGAAATGAAAGCGTGCGGCGAACCCATTCCCAGCCGTTGTCCGTCTGGACTTGAACGCCGACGCGCCATGAGTTTTTGCCGCGTTTTTCGATTGTTCCCATGGGCACACCTCCGCGAAAAGTAATTGGTGGTGGGGGTATATCATTTTTTGCTGTAATAAGTGTAATGCGGGTGTTTTAGCATACGAAAATGTTGCGTTCAACAAGATGCGCGACACGTACATGTGTATGCAGACGACGAACGGCCTCTTGCTGGAGGCGTCGTTTGTGATCCTCGATGGACTCAAACAGCAGGGATGTAACGGCAGGGTGACGG
>JAEZSP010000086.1 GCA_023421735.1 Bacillota bacterium
GTCGTTAAGAAGTGGACGATGCCCGTTCCCAACTGGTCGCTGGTTCTTGGGCAGATCGTTTTGATGTTTCCGGATCTGGTGGGTTGATCAGCATTTTGCGGGTTTACACAGAAAACTTGACACGACCTTGTATGTTGAAAAAGAGGTGAATGGGATGATTGTGACGGTGGTCGGCAGAAAGGTCAATTACGGGGACCCGGTGATGCTGGGGGTTGAGGACGATCAAAATGTTGAGCTGATTGCATTTCGGGGGCTTCCGATGTTTTCGGAGGGGCAATTGGTGACGTTCCAATGGAGGCGCGCCGATCAGACCGCCGGAAATGTCGTCATGCTTACTTTATCGGATGGGCTCTATACATTTGTGGTTACGGAAGACATCACGCAGTTTGGCGGCGTCAACATTGAGGCGTTCATCGAGGTGATTTCCGGCGAGAAGCGATGGTCTACATTCAAGTTTACCGTGACGGTCGCGCCCCGCCCAGACGTGGAGAGCAACGTCACACAGCCGACGCCCTCCCTATTTGAGCAGCTTCTTGCGGAAATCGCCCAGCACAACGCCGACATGACGGTGGCGCTGCAAAAAGTTGGGGTCGCATCTGTATCGGCCGAGACGCTGGATGCCGGCGACGCGGCGACCGTCGCGCATGCGCAGACGGTTGACGGCATGGCCCTCACGTTTGGGATTCCGCGCGGCGCGACGGGGCAACAGGGGGAGCGGGGCGAGCAGGGCGAACCGGGCGAGGTGACCAACGCGCAGCTCGCGGCGGCGATTGCGCCACTGAATTCGCAGGTATCCGCGTTTGCCGCCGCGCAGACGATTTGCAATGTGAAGTCTCGCGGGGCGGTGGGCGAAGCGCAATACCATCATCGGTTTGGCATCCGCAAGGACGTCGATGCGAGCAAGGAGTTCAGCGGGCGTTTTTGGGTCGGTCATTTTTCTAGCCTTGCGGTCATGGAGTACCACGAGCTTTATCAGGGCGATCCATCGAGCGAATCTGTGCGGCTGTATCAGGTGGTGGACGATACAGCGACCATCGTAGGGGATCAGATTCGCATGCGCGACGTACACCCGGGGCCGCTCTATGTGCCGGCCGTCGGGGATGTGGTCGTGCAATATGAGGCGGCCGATCCGGATTTGTCCGTGTACGCGACGGACGACAGCGCCGCATTCGAGGATGCGATCAATGCATCCGGCGGCTATCTGTTTCTTCCGGCGGGGGACTATGCGATTGGCGCATTAACCGCGCGCAAGATCAGGGGGATTTCGGGGCCGGGGCGCATTTGGATCAACGAGTGGAACGGCGGCGAGCTGTTCTACCTTGTGACCGGCCTTTCGGATTTACTCTATTACGCGGGGTATGGATGGATCGACGAGAAGCACTTCCACGACGAGGCATGGAAGGCGATGCACTGGGTTTCGGACGTCGTCCAGGCGAACGGGTGGAATGGGACGGGGGATTTCACAGGGACGTTTTCGCCGCACGCCGCCGAGGCGTACCGGTTCGACGCGGATCGGGAGAGCATCAACGTCTGGTTTGTCGTGCAGCCCGCCGTGCCCGAGGCGGCGTTCCCGGATGAGATAACGGTTTGCGTTTCGAAGGAGATTTCGTCTTTTATTTCGCTTGCGGGGAATCCGAAATGGCAGCGCGCCTCGACGTCTGATGTGGCTGCGTCCATGTTTAACGAGGTGTGGGTCGGCGATGAAAACACCGCATTGCCGGAGTCCGCGTGGAAGGACTGCGGGGATTCGGTCGAGATCACGGTGCCCAAGGCGATGTTCTTTTATCATTCGACGGACGAGAACGATGGGGAAGCCGTCACGGAATTTGTCCTGCATGGGTGGTGCATCACGCCTACGCCGATTGATTTTGCCGAAACCCCGGTTGAATTCTCATTTGGATACGGCAAAGTCTGGTTGAAAGATGCGGCGCACGACAATCTCCTGCTCTTTGGCACGGGCGGGGATATGCGCGCGCATTGGGAGCCGGGGCTCACGCACGAGTATGATATCCATGAGGCATACAATTCGCGGCTGGTCTATCTGACGACGACGCCCCGAGAGATGGTTTCCTACAACGTAAGCGACGAGCTGTTCGACGTCTACATGAACGCGGGCATGATTCAGAACGCGCTGAATCTGCAAAAAGTAGGGGTTGCATCCAGCATCGATTACAACACGGTTCAGAACATCCCCGGAAAAATGCAGAGGACATTCGAGATCGTTCCCGAGCAAATCATTTCATTTGTGACCGGGACGAACGTTCTTCTGAACGAACGCCCTTCAGGGTGGTTCTTCTGGACGCCGGGGTATCTTTACAGGCTCACGATCAATGGCGCGGCATACGATGTGAAGCCGCAGGAGGATGGAACGCTCCCCGGCTTTGGGGGCCTATACTGGATCTGGGTCAACGCGTCCAATCAGATCATGATCAGCATCGAGACAGGGGGAAGCTGTGTTGTAAAGCTGGAAGAATATGACGTGTCGCAGCTTGACCGCGCGATGCTTCCGGATGACGTTTTGAGCGAGACATCAATCCAAAATGGCACGGTGTCGATCTCCTACGAGGACTTGCATGATGTGCCGTGCAAGTACAAACGCACGAAGATACTGATCGGCGCACAGGATTTCACGCTGCCGACGGGGAACAGCGCCATTGCGACGTTCCCCGCGAACTGGTACGGATGGGAAGACGGCAAAATCTATGAACTGACGATCAACGGCGCTGTTTATCGCGCGATGCCGACCGGAGACGGGGGGATCAATCCCTTTGGCCCTTGGACGATATGGGCAGTGGGCGGCAGCTTCATGATCTACGCCGAGGCCGGAACGCATGCGATTTCGCTTGACGAATACGAATTGGTTCGACTGAATAGCGTGATGTTGCCCGCAATATCATACGACACGCTCAAGGACACGCCATGCAAGGCGGTTATGACTACGCTGATTCCGGAAACGACGGTTGATTTGATCGTGGGGGAAAACCAGATTGGCACGCTTCCGATCTCGTGGAGCGAAGGGGAAAACAGAATCTATCGGCTTTCTATGGGCGCAAGCGTCTTTACCTATCAGTACGACAGTGCGAACAGCACATTTGTCTCGGAAGACAGTGGGGCGCCCGGCATCTGGCAAACCGGGTATGAATGTTACGTTTGGCCAAGCGAGGCAGAAACCGGGATAGCCGTCAAGCTGGAAGCGGTGGACTATGCGAAGCTGGATTACGGGATGCTGCCGGATGCGCTCGTCGCGCAGATGAACGATTTGGTGTCTCGAATATCCGAACTCGAAAATCAAATTGCTGCGATGAGCGGGAGTTAATGGGATGCCGAGCGGGAACCGTTTTTTGCCGGATGTGTTGAGAGGCGGACTTACAAAGCCCGTCTCTTTTTGTTACCGTCTTTCTGAAAGGGAGGCGGTATGCATGCTGACAAATGAGCAGCTCGTCGCATTCGCGGAAAACGCGAAGGACGAGGGCGCGAAATATTGGTACGGCACGGTGTGGTACGAGGCATCGGAGGCGCTGCTGGCGCGCAAGGCACGGCAGTATCCGGCGCATTACACGTCCGGGCGAATGGCGACCTACAGGCAGCACATTGCGCAGGGCAAGATGGTGTGCGACTGCGTGGGGCTGATCAAGGGTTTTTTCTGGACGGACGGCGGGCGCGGCGCGAATCATTACCAGTCGAACAACTGTCCGGACACGTCCGCGAACGGCATGATCGCGCTGTGCGACGAGGTTGGGGCGATTGCCACCTTGCCGGAGCAGCCGGGGCTTGTGCTGTGGAAACGCGGGCACATCGGCGTCTACAAGGGAAATGGCAGGGCGATCGAGGCGCGCGGGTTCAACTACGGCGTGGTGGAGACGGCGGTTTCGGGCCGCGGCTGGGCGAAGTGGGGGAGGCTCCCGGCGTCGATGATTTCCTATGGCGGCGCGGTCGTGCGCGTGGAGACGCCGTTGCTCAAGCGGGGCATGCGCGGGGACACCGTTGAGCACATGCAGGCACTGCTCGTCGCGTGGAACCAGAAGGCGCTGCCGGATTGGGGCATCGACGGCGATTTCGGACCCGAGACCGCTTCGTGGGTGCGGAAGTTCCAGCGGGCGAAGAGCCTGCTCGTGGACGGCATTGTCGGGCCGCAGACGTGGGGCGCGCTGTTGGAGGGGAAGGGGGCGATTCCGGCGTGAGTGCGCTCCAGTGGGTGTCGCTGATTGTCGGGATCGTGACGATCCTCGCGGCGCTGATCAAGGTCGTCACCGCCTTGGGGAAGCTCAATGTTGCGTTCAACAAGATGCGCGACACGTACATGTGTATGCAGACGACGAACGGCCTCTTGCTGGAGGCGTCGTTTGTGATCCTCGATGGACTCAAACAGCAGGGATGTAACGGCAGGGTGACGG
>JAEZSP010000097.1 GCA_023421735.1 Bacillota bacterium
GGGCGGGCAAGAAAGGGATTCGAGGTTTCGCGAAGCGGAACTGAAGGGCGAGGACAGCGCACAGCGCTCCGCAGCCCGAAACCCGCGCGTTGCGCAAGCAAGGGGCGGGCAAGAAAGGAGACTTGCGGATGAACATTTCCGTACTCGGTCTTATCGTCATTATTTCGCTGGCGCTTGTACTCGTAGTAGTAGAGGCACCGGCTCAATTCAGTGGCAAAGTCGCCGAGCGCGGAATCTTCGAATAAGTCTTTTGTGCGGAATGTGAAACCGCAGCAGAGACAAAATCGGGGGCCTGTGGCAGACGAAGCCGCAGGCCCTCTTTTTATAAACAACAAACACAATCGGAAGGGATGATCGAATGAAGATGACCGGCGCTCAGATTATCATCGAAACGCTCCTTGAGCAAGGCGCGGACACCGTATTCGGATACCCGGGCGGGCAGGTTCTGCCCCTGTACGACGAGCTGTACAAAAACCAAAACCGCATCCGGCACGTTATGACCTCTCACGAGCAGGGCGCGGCGCATGCCGCGGATGGCTTTGCGCGCGCCACGGGGCGCGTGGGCGTGGCGTTTGCTACCTCCGGCCCCGGCGCGACGAATCTTGTCACGGGCATCGCCACGGCTTACTACGACTCCTCGCCCATCGTGTGCGTGACCGGAAACGTGCCTTTGCCGCTCATTGGCCGCGACAGCTTTCAGGAAGTGGACATCATGGGCGTGACCATGCCCATCACCAAGCACAATTATATGGTCAAGGATGTCAATGATCTCGCCGCGACGTTGCGCGAGGCATTCGAGATTGCCTCTTCAGGTCGTCCGGGCCCCGTCTTGGTCGATGTGCCGCGTGACATCCAGATCGCCCTGTGTGAATTTACGCCCGCAACCGCAGTGGCAAAGCGCGTGACGCGTATGCCGGGGGAGATCCAGATCGCGGAGGCCGTGCGGCTGATTGCCGAGAGCAAGCGCCCCTTCATCTATGCGGGCGGCGGCGTGGTCCTGTCAAACGGCTCAAAGGAACTCGCGGATTTCGCCGAAAAGATCGACTGCCCGGTGGGCGCGAGTATCATGGGATTGACCGCGCTGCCCACCGCACATCCTCGCTTTCTCGGCATGACCGGCATGCACGGCGGATATGCCGCCAATAAGGTCATGCAGGGAGCAGACCTCATCATTGCGATCGGCACGCGCTTTTCGGATCGCGCCACGGGCGATAAATCCAAGTTTGCCAAGGATGCCCGCATTCTGCACATCGATATTGATCCCGCTGAAATTGATAAAAATATTCCCACATACCACTCGCTGGTCGGAAATATGCCGGACGTCCTCAGAGAACTGAGCGCGCGGCTTGATTCGGTGCGCCATCCAAATTGGTGGGAGGAAATCGAAGCCTTCAAGCGCGACGAGCCGGCGCGCGACGCCACGGATCTCACGCCCAAGCATGTCATGGAGGCGACGCGCAAGGCGGCGGGGGACGACGCGCTTGTCGCGACGGACGTCGGCCAGCACCAAATGTGGACGGCGCAGTATTGTCCCTTCTCGTTCCCGCGGGGCCTTCTCACTTCGGGCGGCCTGGGCACCATGGGTTACGGCATGGGCGCGGCGATCGGCGGCTGCATCGGCAGCGGCAGGCGCACGGTGCTCTTCACAGGCGATGGGAGCTTCCACATGAACCTCAACGAAATGGCGACCGCGGTCAGCGAGAAGCTGCCGCTCACGATCGTCGTTCTCAATAACTCGACCCTCGGCATGGTGCGCCAGTGGCAGACACTGTTTTTCGACAAGCGCTACGCATCGACCACGCACGGACGAAAGACCAACTATCCGGCGCTCGCGGAGGCGTTCGGTGCGCGCGGATACCGGGTTACGACGGCAGACGAACTGGAAGACGTGATGGCGAAGGCGACGACGGGCGACGGCCCCGCACTTGTGGAGGTCGTGATCGGCATCGATGAGATGGTGCTGCCCATGATCCCGCCGGGCGGCTCCGTCGAAAACATCATCCTGAATTAAGCAAGGAGGCGGTTTGCATGGAGGAAAGGACGTTCATACTGGGCGCGCTGGTGGACAACGAGTTCGGCGTCCTGACGCGCGTGGCGGGCATGTTTGCCCGGCGCGGCTACAACATCGATTCTCTGACCGTCGGCCCGACGGAGGACCCCAAGGTCTCCCGCATGACCATCAAGTCAAAGGGCGACGACTATATCAAGGGACAGATCACAAAGCAGCTCATGAAGCTCAACGACGTGAAGGAAGTCGTCGTGCTTTCCGATGAGCCGAGCGTGACCCGCGAACTGATGCTCATCAAGGTCGCGGCGACGCAGGATCGGCATTCGGAGATCATGGAAGCGGTCAAGGTGTACCGCGCCAAGGTGGTCGATCTGTGCGCCAACGCGCTCACCGTCGAGATCACCGGCGAGGTTTCAAAGCTCGACGCGTTTATCGAGTATATGCGGCCCTACGGCATCGCGGAGCTCACGCGCACGGGCGCGACGACCATACAGCGCGGGGAAGCCCGCCTTGTGGATAATGAGGAATATTTGGAAAGAGGTGCGGTTTAAAATGGCGACTTTGTATTACGAAAAGGATTGTGACTTTTCCCTCCTGAGCGGCAAGAAGATCGCGGTCGTGGGCTATGGCAGCCAGGGCCACGCGCACGCCCTGAACCTGAAAGATTCCGGTGCGGACGTGGTGGTGGCGCTCTATGAAGGCTCGAAATCCGCGGCGCGTGCCAAGGAGGCCGGACTCGCGGTCATGACGACCGCCGAGGCCGTGAAGGTTTCTGACATGGTCATGATCCTCGTCAACGACGAGAAGCAGCCCGCGCTCTATCAGAAGGACATCGCGCCTTACCTGCGCGCCGGCATGACCCTCATGTTCGCGCACGGCTTCAACATCCACTTCGGTCAGATCGTGCCGCCCGCAGACATCAACGTCATTATGGTCGCGCCCAAGGGCCCCGGTCATACCGTGCGCAGCCAGTACGTCGAAGGCAAGGGCGTTCCCGACCTCATCGCGGTGTATCAGAACGCGACAGGCGACGCTAAGGAACTGGCGCTTGCATACGCCGCGGGCATCGGCGGCGCGCGTGCAGGCATACTCGAGACCACGTTCCAGGAAGAGACCGAAACCGATCTCTTCGGCGAACAGTGCGTTTTGTGCGGCGGCGTATCCGCGCTCATGAAGGCCGGGTTTGAGACCCTGGTCGAGGCCGGCTATCAGCCTGAAAGCGCATACTTTGAGTGTATTCACGAGATGAAGCTCATCATCGACCTGGTGGTGCAGGGTGGGCTCTCCTTCATGCGCTATTCCATTTCGGATACCGCTGAGTACGGCGATTACTCCGTCGGCCCGCGCATTATTACGGGCGACACCAAAAAGGAAATGAAAAAGGTTCTGTCGGAGATCCAGGATGGCACGTTCGCCCGCAACTGGATTCTGGAAAATCAGGCCAATCGCCCGGGCTTTAACGCCAAACGCCGCATCGAGTCCGAGCACCAGGCAGAACAGGTCGGCGCGGAACTGCGCAAAAAAATGAGCTGGAAGCCTGAGAAGGGAAAGTAAGAAAAAATGAAAAGCGACAGCATCAAGCGCGGCTTTGAACGCGCGCCGCACAGATCGCTCTTAAAGGCGATCGGCTATACGGATTCGCAGATTGAAAAGCCCATGATCGGCATCGTCAACTCGTTTAACGAGATCGTGCCGGGCCATATGCACCTCGATAAGATCGCACGCGCAGCCAAGGACGGCGTGCTGGCAGCAGGCGGAACGCCGGTTGAGTTCAACGTCATCGCCGTGTGCGACGGCATCGCCATGGGGCACGAGGGCATGCGCTATTCGCTCTGCTCCCGCGAACTCATTGCAGACTCCGCCGAGGTCATGGCGCGCGCGCATGCGCTCGACGGGCTCGTGTTCATCCCTAACTGCGACAAGGTCGTGCCGGGCATGCTGATGGCCGCGATGCGGCTGAACCTTCCCGCGATCTTCGTGTCCGGCGGCCCGATGCTGTCGCTTCCCGGCGAGGACGGGCGGCACATGGACCTGAATACCGTCTTCGAGGCGGTCGGGGCGTGCGCCGCGGGCAAGATGTCGGAGGACGAACTTGGCTATTACGAAGACAATGCCTGTCCCGGCTGCGGCTCGTGTTCGGGCATGTTCACCGCCAATTCCATGAATTGTCTGACGGAAGCGATCGGCATGGGTCTGCCCGGCAATGGCACCATTCCCGCCGTGCACGCCGCGCGCATCCGGCTTGCCAAGGCGGCGGGCGCGCGCGCCGTTGCGCTCGTGCAGGAGAACCTGCGCCCGCTCGACATCGTAACCAAGGATTCACTGCGCAACGCGCTGACGGTCGACATGGCGCTCGGCTGTTCCACGAATTCCGTTTTACACCTTGCGGCCATCGCGCGGGAGGCCGGACTCGATTACGATCTGAACATGATCAATGAGATCTCGGGCAAAACGCCAAACCTCACAAAGCTTGCTCCCGCGGGTACGAACCACATGCAGGATTTGAACGCCGCGGGCGGCGTACATGCCGTGATCAATACCCTTTTGGATGCCGGGCTCATCGACGGCTCCGTCAAGACCGTCTCGGGCGTGACGATGGGCGAATTGGCGCCCCATTTCCCGGTGAAAAACGACAAGGTCATCCGTCCCGTTTCAGATCCCTATTCCGTGACGGGCGGGCTCGCCATCCTCTTTGGCTCCCTCGCCCCCAAGGGCGCGGTGGTCAAAAAGAGCGCCGTCGCGCCCGAAATGCTCAGGCACAAAGGCCCCGCGCGCGTGTTTGACGGCGAAGAGGCCGCCATCAAGGCCATCTATGCGGGCCAGATTCATTCCGGCGACGTGGTGGTCATTCGCTACGAGGGTCCCTCGGGTGGTCCGGGCATGCGCGAAATGCTCTCCCCGACCTCTGCCATTGCGGGCATGGGTCTCGATAAGGAAGTTGCACTCATCACAGACGGTCGGTTCTCCGGCGCGTCGCGCGGTGCGTCCATCGGCCACGTCTCCCCGGAGGCGGCATCCGACGGCCCCATCGCCTATGTGCATGAGGGCGACATCATCGAGATCGATATTCCCGGCGCGCGACTTAGCCTGTCGGTTCCGGAATCGGAGCTTGAGACAAGGCGCGCAAGCGAATCCCTCAGGCCCCAGCCGGAGCTGACCGGTTACCTCAAGCGGTATGCGCGCCAGGTATCATCAGCAGATAAGGGGGCAGTTTTCACATGAGACAGATCAAAATTTTCGACACCACCCTGCGCGACGGAGAACAGGCGCCGGGATGCAGCATGAACCTGAAGGAAAAGATCGAGGTTGCGCGCCAGCTCGAGCGGCTGGGCGTGGACATCATCGAGGCGGGTTTCGCCATTTCCTCCCCGGGCGACTTCGAGTCGGTGAAGACCATCGCGGAGTCGGTCAAGAACATGTCGGTCGCATCGCTCTCGCGCGCGCTTGAAAAGGACATCGACGCATCTTACGAGGCGCTCAGAAACGCGGTTGCGCCGCGCATCCATGTGTTCCTTGCGACATCGCCCGTGCATATGCAGTTTAAGCTCAGGAAGACGCCCGAGCAGGTGCTCGAGCAGACGAAGTTCGCGGTCGCCTACGCCAAGAAGAAGATGAACGACATCGAGTTTTCTTGCGAGGACGCGACAAGGAGCGAATTTCCGTTCCTCGCACAGGTCGTTTCCGCCGCCATCGACGCGGGCGCGACGGTCGTGAACGTTCCGGACACGGTCGGTTTCTCGACGCCCGAGGACATTACCGCCATGATCGAGTACCTGAAGGCGAACTGCGCGAACCTGCACAAGGCGGAACTGTCGCTGCACAACCACAACGATCTGGGCATGGCGGTCGCCAATACGCTGGCGGGCGTCAAGGCCGGCGCGACGCAGGTGGAATGCACGATCAACGGTCTGGGCGAGCGTGCCGGAAACGCATCTCTGGAGGAGATCGTCATGGCACTGCGGACGCGCAAGAGCTATTATGAGGCGGAAACGCGCATCGACACCACGCAGATTTACCGCACTTCCCGCCTCGTCTACGGCATCATCGGCATGCCCGTGCCGCTCAATAAGCCGGTCGTCGGCGTCAACGCATTTTTGCACGAGTCGGGCATTCATCAGCATGGCGTGATGGCGGAGCGCACGACCTACGAAATCATGACGCCCGAGTCCATTGGTCTTAACAAGAACCGCATGGTGTTGGGCAAGCATTCTGGAAAGCACGCGTTCGAGGAGCGGCTGTCGGAACTCGGCTACAAGCTGGACGATCAGCAGATCGCGGAGTTCTTCGAGCAGTTTAAGCAGCTCTGTGACAAAAAGAAGGTCGTTTCCGACCGCGACATCGAGGCGATCGTGGACGCGAAGATCACGGCGCGCGGCGGTGAACTGGAGCTTGACCGCTTCACCGTTCATGCCGGAAACCACGCGACCGCGTCCTGCGTCGTTCGCCTCAAGAAGGGCGACGAGTTCGTGGAGGAAGTGGCGCTGGGCGACGGCCCCATCGACGCCGCGTATAACGCAATCGATAAGTGCGTGGCCTTCAACGGCTACAAACTCGAAGATTACGGCATCCATTCTATCTCGGAGGGCAAGGACGCCTTGGGCGAGGTCATCGTCAAACTCAAAAACGGCGATGAGACCGTGACCGGGCGCGGACTGTCCACCGACATCATCGAGTCGTCGATCCTGGCCTACATCAACGGACTCAATAAGATTCTGGAAACGAGGTGATCTGATGCGCGAGTTCGAGGTATTTGACTCCACTTTGCGCGACGGCGCACAAAGCGAGGGCATCTCCTTCTCCGTGCGCGATAAGCTGAACATCGTAAGGGCGCTCGACGCGTTCGGCGTTCACTATATCGAGGCGGGCAACCCCGGCTCGAACCCGAAGGACATCGAGTTCTTTGAGCGGATGCGCGAGGTGAAGCTTTCAAAGGCAAAGCTGTGCGCCTTCGGGGCGACCCGGCGCAAGGGAACCAAGGTCGAGGACGACCAGAACGTGCAGTCCCTCCTCGCGGCAGACACCCCTGCGGTCGCCATCTTCGGAAAGAGCTGGCTCCTCCATGTGCGCCAGATTTTGCAGGCGACAGCCGAGGAGAATCTTGAGCTCGTGTACGATACCGTGAAGTTCTTCCGCGACAGGGACCGCGAGGTCATCTTCGACGCGGAGCACTTCTTTGACGGCTACTTTGACGATGCCCTCTACGCCATCAAGGTGCTCGACGCGGCGGTACAGGGCGGCGCATCGGTTTTGGCTTTGTGTGACACCAACGGCGGAACGATGCCGTCAGACATCGTTTCCTCCGTTTCGCACGTCGTATCCCGCTTCCCCGACACCCGCGTCGGCATTCATTGCCACGACGATACGGGCTGCGCGGTGGCAAACACGCTGCTTGCGGTCGAGGAAGGCGCACGCCACATACAGGGCACGTTTATCGGCTATGGCGAGCGATGTGGAAACGCAGATCTTTCGATTGTCATTCCCGATTTGATGCTCAAAAAGGGGCTCACGGCGACCGGCGTCGATTTGACAGCGCTGACCAGAACCGCCACGCGCATTGCGGAAATTTCAAATGTCACCATTCGCGGCTCCAAGCCCTTCACGGGCGCGAGCGCGTTCGCCCACAAGGGTGGCATGCATGTCGATGGGGTTTTGAAGCTTTCGCGCTCATTTGAGCATGTCGAACCCGCGACGGTCGGAAACGCGCGGCGCTTTCTCGCCTCGGAGGTAAGCGGGCGTTCGACCGTACTTGAAAAAGTGCGCGCTTATGCGCCCGAGCTCAAGAAAAACTCCCCGGAGATCCAAACCATCATCGACACGCTCAAGGAGATGGAGCATCAGGGCTACCAGTATGAGGCGGCGGATGCGAGCTTCGAACTGCTCGTCCGGCGAATCATCGGGCGATACCTGCCCCATTTTTCGTTGGTGCTCTACCGCGCCTCGAGCGAGTTCCCGGCTGCCGACGGCGAGATGCCATGCTCGGCCATGATTCGGGTGACTGTCGATGGGCGCGACGAAACGACGGCTGCCATCGGAAACGGCCCCGTGAACGCGCTCGACTTAGCCCTTCGAAAGGCGCTGGCGGTCTTTTATCCCCAGCTTTCCGAGATGAAGCTCACCGACTACAAGGTGCGCGTGCTGGAGGCGGACTCCGCCACCGCCGCGCGCGTGCGGGTTCTCATCGAATCGACCGACGGAGCGGACATCTGGACGACGGTCGGCGTCTCCACCGACATCATCGAGGCCAGTTGGCGGGCGCTGGTCGATTCGATCGAATACAAACTTACCCGCGACGAGGAAGGGAGGGAAAGCGCATGTCAGGCATGACCATGAGCCAGAAAATTCTCGCCGCGCACTGCGGAAAAGAGAAGGTCGTACCGGGGGAGTTGGTGCTCGCCCATGTGGATTTTGTGCTCGGAAACGACATCACCGCGCCGGTCGCGGTCAACGAGTTTGAAAAACTCGGGCGAGACAAGGTGTTTAACAAGGACAAGATCGCGCTGGTGATGGATCATTTCACCCCCAACAAGGACATCAAGGCTGCCGAACAGGTGAAGCTGGTGCGGAATTTCGCAAGGAAGTACGGCATCACCCATTTTTATGACGTGGGCGAGATGGGCGTTGAGCACGCACTTTTGCCTGAAAAGGGACTTGTGGGTGCGGGCGATTTGATCGTCGGCGCCGACAGCCATACCTGCACCTACGGTGCGCTGGGCGCATTCTCAACGGGCGTCGGCTCGACCGACATCGCCTGTGCGATGGCGACGGGGAAACTTTGGTTCAAAGTGCCCGGCGCGATCAAATTCGTGCTCAAGGGATCGATGTGCAAGTTCGTTTCCGGCAAGGATCTCATTTTGCACATCATCGGCATGATCGGCGTGGACGGCGCGCTTTATAAATCCATGGAGTTTGTAGGTGAGGGCGTCAGCCAGCTGACCGTCTCCGACCGGCTCTGCATGGCGAACATGGCGATCGAAGCGGGCGCGAAAAACGGCGTGTTTGCGGTTGATGACCAGACGATCGAATACCTCAGGGCGCACGGTGCGAAAGAGCCCGTCGTTTACACTGCCGATCCCGATGCGGAGTACGACGAAACCTATGAGATCGACCTTTCCGAAATCAAACCCACGGCGGCGTTCCCGCACCTTCCCGAGAACACGCGCCCCGTGGAAGAGGCGGGCGATCTGCCCATAAATCAAGTCGTGATCGGATCCTGCACCAACGGGCGGCTCGAGGATCTCATCATCGCGGCGGATATCCTGCGCGGCAGGAAAGTCAAAAAGGGCGTCCGTGCGATCATCATCCCGGCGACCCAGAAGATCTGGCAGGACGCCATGAACATGGGGCTTTTCAACGTGTTCGTCGACGCGGGCTGCGCGGTTTCGACGCCCACATGCGGCCCCTGCCTGGGTGGGCACATGGGCATCCTGGCGGACGGCGAGCGCGCCGTCGCGACCACCAACCGCAACTTCGTCGGGCGCATGGGCCACACGGGCAGCGAAGTATACCTCGCCAGCCCTGCGGTCGCAGCGGCGTCTGCCATCGCGGGCAAGCTCGTTACCCCCGACATGCTGGACAAGGAGGCGTAAACAGATGAAGGCAAAGGGAACAGCCATCAAATACGGCGACAACGTCGATACCGACGTCATCATTCCCGCGCGGTACCTGAATACCGCGGATCCCAAGGAGCTCGCGGCCCACTGTATGGAGGACATCGACAAGACGTTCCTTTCGCGCGTGAAATCGGGCGACATCATGGTGGGCGGCAAGAACTTCGGCTGTGGCTCCTCCCGCGAGCACGCGCCCATCGCGATCAAGGAATCGGGCATCTCATGCGTCATTGCCGCGAGCTTTGCGCGCATCTTCAACCGCAACGCCATCAACATCGGCCTGCCGATTCTCGAGTGCCCCGAAGCGGCCGCCGAGATCAAGGATGGCGACAAGGTGGATGTGGACTTTGACAATGGCGTAATCGTGGACGAGACGACGGGCAAGACCTACGCGGTCGCGCCCATGCCGCCGTTCATGAAGGACATTCTCACCTCCGGGGGACTGATCGAGGCCGTCAAGGCCGGGAAGCTGGAGGAAGACAAATGAAGATCGGACTCGTGCGCGGAGACGGCATTGGCCCAGAAATCGTAGAAGCGGGCGTCAAGGTTCTTGACGCCCTGGGAACATTTGAATACGTGGATCTGCTTGCGGGCGGTTGCGCCATCGACCAGACCGGGGTGCCGCTCCCGGACAAGACGGTGGAAGACGCAAAGGCGTGCGATGCGGTGCTCCTCGGCGCGGTCGGCGGCCCCAAGTGGGATACGCTGCCGGGGCATCTGCGTGCGGAGCGCGCGCTGCTCGGTCTGCGCGGCGCATTGGAGTTGTATGCCAATCTGCGCCCGGCGTCCCTTTTCCCCGAACTTGCGGATGCCTGCCCCCTGAAGGCCGCAAACGGTTTCGACATGGTTATCGTCCGCGAACTGACGGGCGGCATCTACTTCGGCGAGCGTGGCAGGCGGGACGGAAAAAGGGGAAAGGAAGCGTACGATACCGAGTGCTACTCCGAGATGGAGATTCGGCGCATCGGACGTGTGGCGTTTGAGCTTGCCATGAAGCGCAAAAAAACACTTGTGAGTGTGGATAAGGCAAATGTGCTCGAATCCTCGCGGCTTTGGCGTGAAACGATCCACGCGCTTGCGAAGGAGTACCCGGAGGTTCAGCTTTCTGACATGCTGGTGGACAACTGTGCCATGCAGCTTGTGAAAAATCCTGCGCAATTTGACGTGATGGTGACCTCAAATCTGTTCGGCGACATCCTCTCCGACGAGGCGAGCATGATCACCGGTTCGATTGGCATGCTTCCCTCGGCGTCCATGGGCGACGGCACGCGCGGGCTTTTCGAGCCCATCCACGGCTCCGCGCCGGACATCGCCGGGAAAGGCGTTGCCAATCCGATCGCGACGATCCTTTCGGTCGCCATGATGCTGCGGCTGTCCCTTGGCATGCCTGCCGAGGCCGATCGCGTGGAGGCGGCGGTCAAGAAGGCCATTGCCGACGGGTTGCGCACATTCGACCTCGCCCAAAAGGGAGAATCCGCGCTGGGCACCAAGGAAATGACGGATGCCATCCTTGCGCGGCTCTGAATCTGATTTTCTCGGCCGGAGAATGCCGCAATCTATGTTGACATATGACTCAATTATTATATAATTGATATATATCAATTGGCCGTTATCACAAAATGCCGTGGAGAACCTGCAGAAATGGGCTTTCGATCAATCATTCATGAGGCGGTAAGGTGTAAGCATTCAATGATGTTTCAACGCGTGCACAAAGCGGCGAGAAAGCGCATGAACGTTCATTACAGAGAGCACGGTGCGGTGAGATTGTCCCGCGCCGTGCTTCTGCTGCACATTCAGTGTGTCCTGATCGTCGTGCTGGCGCTGATCGTCGGAGTTGTACTTTTTTACACGGGCAAAGACAAACAAAGCTTTTATCTCACTCTCGTACTGGCGCTGCTTTTTATGACTGTGACAGCGGCGGTTTTCAATTTTATAGGACGTTTTTCCCTCGCACTTGCCATGACTGGGCTCATATTGTATGCGGGACCGTGGGCATCCGCGATCTTTGAGCGAACCGTCCATTCCGGTGATCTGATTCCCATCATTTATATCATCGTCCCGACCCCTGTGTGCGCGCTGCTTTTGTCCGGTCGCACCATGACCCTTCTGGGAGCGCTCCAATGTGTTGCATTTGGCGCGCTCGTCCTGACGGATCCCGCGCACGCATTCTATAACTGGCCGAGCCTGATTTGTTTTGTTTTCCTCATGACCGTGCTTGGCGCGACGACGAGTCACGTGGCTCGCCTTCAATATGATGAATCGATTCTTGTTCAGGAAAAGCTCGCGAAGAGCGAAGCGCGGCTGACCGATCTGTCACGCCACGATGAATTGACCGGCCTTTTCAATCGGCGCCATATGGAGGATGCGCTTGCCGCGCTCGTCGGTCGGCAAAACCAATGCTTTGGCGTGGCGATGCTCGACATAGACAACTATAAGGCGATCAACGACATGCATGGGCATGCCTGCGGAGACGCGCTCATCCGCGAAATTGCGAAGGTCATTGCGGGCGTGCTTTTGCCCGCCGAGGCCGCGTTCCGCTATGGGGGCGATGAGTTTTTAATTACCCTCGCATGTACGGACTGCACCGCCTTGCGTGCGCGCGGAGAGGCGCTGCGATCCGCGATTGAGAAAACGCGCTTTCAATGTCCCGAAGCCGACGAAATTGCGATTACCGCCTCTGTGGGCGTTTCCCTTTTCCCGGCGTGCGGACGTGATCGAGACGCGGTTTTGCGCGCCGCCGATCGCGCGCTTTATACCGCCAAGCACTCCGGCAAAAACCGCGTCGTGACCTGTGAAATGCTATGCGATGCGCCCATCGTCGCCGAGATTTGATTCGTTCTTTTGCCGTGTCTGCTTGACAATGCCATAATGTGGACTATAATGAGGTTATGAGCCCTTTGTATTGGATCCTCGCAAGCATCATGGGCGTGGGTCTGGGGCTTTTCCAGATTCGCCTCACCGTGCGGCTGATGAAAAAACCGAATTTTTGGCTTGCCTTCGCAAAGCTGCCCATCTGGGGGCTGGCAATGTTGGCGGCGGCGTATCTTTCGATTTGGACGCTCCTGTTTCTGACGACGGGGGCGGTCTGTACATATCTTGGTTATATCATCGCAAGGTGGCGCAAAGGAGATGAAGCGTAGAGATGGATGTGAATATCTATCCCGTGCCTTTTACAATATTCGGCATCAATGTCGGGTTGAGTGTCGTGATCGCATGGTGTGTGCTCGCTGCCGTCATCGTGCTCCTGCTGCTCGTGAACCTCTATATCCGAAAAAAATTTTCCGAGCGGCCGAAGGGATTGCAAAACGTACTCGAGATGGTCATTGACGGGCTTGAGAATTGGGCAAAAACGTATGTGGGTGGCTGCGCGCCGCTGATCGCGCCGATCTCGCTGACCCTCATGATCTATGTCTTTTCCACCTCGATCATCGAGTTATTCGGGCTCCCGCCCGCGACGAGCGATTTCAACTGCACGCTTGGGCTCGGCCTCACGTGCTTTCTCGCCGTCAACATCACGGGCATTCGCTATCGCGGCGTCTGGGGACGGACGAAGCGTCTGTTTCAGCCCAGCGTCGTCGTTGCGCCGATCAAGCTCATTACAGAACTCATCACGCCGTTTTCGATGAGTATTCGACTCTTTGCAAACATACTGGTCGGCTCGGTCATCATGGAGATGATCTATTCTTTGGTACCGGTCATCGTGCCGGCGGCGTTCTCGTCGTTTTTCACGGTGGTGGAAATCGGCATTCAGGTATTTGTGTTCGGCCTGCTTTCTCTCATTTACACGAGCGAAGCGGTAGAATAATAATCAACTGGAGGTACTGATATGTCAGCTCTTGGTCTGATCGCAATTGGTGCGGGCATCGCGGCACTCTGCGGCGGCGGTGCCGCCATCGGCATGGGCATTGCAACCGGCAGGGCTGCGGAGGCAATCGCGCGCCAGCCCGAGGCCTCGGGTAAGGTCAATTCTTCGCTCCTGTTTGGCCTGATTTTGATGGAGACCTGCGCCATCTATGCGCTGCTCGTCGCCATCCTGCTCATCTTCGTCCTTGCGAAAAAGGTGACGGGCTAACAAAAGGGGGAACCGAACGGAAGCTGGGAGGTGCGCGCTTGGAAGGATTGTTTAACCCGACGACCATACTGCTTCACATGCTCAACGCGGCGATCCTCTTGGCCGTCGTCTATTATCTCCTCTACAAACCGGTCAGGAAATTCCTGAAAAAGCGGGAGGACAAGATTGCGGGCCAGCTCGACAACGCAAATTTGCGCGAGAAGCAGGCACTGGATCTCCTGGAAGCCCGCAAAAAGCAGCTTGACGGTGCGTCGGCAGAGGTTGCGGAACTCATTCGCCTGGGCGAAAAGCGCGGCAAGGCACGTACCGACGAGTTGACGTCTCTTGCGCAGGAAGAAGCGCGACGCATTGAGGATAAGGCGAAGGCTCATGCCCAAAGCATGGAAGCAAACGCGCAGGTGGAGCTCTATGAAAGGGCTGCCAACCTGTCGGTCGACATCGCGCAAATGGTTTTGGAGCGCGAAGTCACCATAGAGGATCACAAGAGGCTCCTCGAGGAATTCTTTGAAAAGGCGGGTCGCGCATGATCAAGGGGATCGTTCGCACGGCGTTTCATTTGTCCCTGGAAGAGATGGGGCGTCTTGAAAAGCATATGTCGGACCTGCTGGGGACCGACGTCGTGTTGACCGAACAGCTCGATAAGGGCCTGGTGGCAGGCATCGAGGTGGAAGTCGGCGGGCGCGTGCTCGATAATTCCCTGCGCGGGCGCCTTCGAGAAGTGCGGCGCCAACTTGTGAGACGGGGGTGAATGAATGCTAGATTGGAAAACGCTCGGTCAGACGCTGGAAACGCGGCTGACGGATGTCAAGAGCGGAACAGATATTACGCGTGTGGATGTCCACAGCGTTGGCGTAACGATTACGTCCGGCGACGGGGTCGCGGTTGTGGACGGATTGCTCGACTGTGTGCTGGGCGAACTCATTGAATTTGACGGTGGCGGCAGCGGCATCGTCATGAACCTGAATCGAAATACCGTGGGTGTTGTGCTCCTTGGAAACGAGGCTTCCGTGCCCGAAAGCGCACAGGCGCGCGGCACAGGCCGCGTGCTGATGGTGCCTTGCGGCGAAAATCTTCTCGGCCGCGTGATCAGCCCGCTGGGCGATCCACTCGACGGACAAGGCCCCATCCATTGGGACGAGATGCGCCCCATCGAAACAAACGCACCGTCAATTCTGTCGCGCAAACCGGTTGACACGCCCATGCAGACGGGCCTTCTCGCAATTGATGCCATCGTGCCCATCGGTCGCGGGCAGCGCGAACTCATCATCGGCGATCGCCAGATCGGTAAGACCGCCATCGCGCTGGATGCCATCATCAACCAGAAGGGCAAAAACGTCTATTGTTTTTATGTGGCCATCGGCCAGAAGGCGAGTTCCATCGCGCGGCTGGTCGAACGACTGCGCACCGCGGACGCGCTCGATTATACGACGATCATCTGCTCCACGGCCTCCGATGCGGCATCGATTCAGTATATCGCGCCCTACGCGGGATGCGCAATGGCGGAGCACTTCATGTATGGGGGCAAGGATGCGCTCATTGTGTACGACGATTTGACCAAGCACGCGGTCGCGTACCGATCGATGTCGCTGTTGCTCCACCGTCCGCCGGGACGCGAGGCGTACCCGGGCGACGTGTTCTATCTGCATTCGCGGCTTTTGGAGCGCGCTGCGCGGCTCAACGAGGAAAACGGTGGCGGAAGCATGACCGCGCTCCCGATCATTGAAACGCAGGCGGGCGACATTTCGGCCTATATTCCGACCAATGTCATCTCGATCACAGACGGTCAGATATTCCTCGATACCGACATGTTCCGCTCCAACATCCGCCCGGCGGTTTCAGGCGGCCTATCCGTCAGCCGCGTCGGCGGTGCCGCGCAGACCAAGGCCATGCGCCAGGTTGCGGGACGGTTGCGCCTGGAATTGGCGCAATACAGAGAACTGCAGGTGTTTGCGCAGTTCTCATCCGACATGGACGTCACAACGCGCGACACGCTGCGCTACGGTGCGATCCTCACGGAGCTCATTACCCAGAAAGACGGCGCGCCCATTCCCATGGCGTGGCAGGTTGAACTGCTCTATGCTGCGACGCATGCCATCATCCCGCACGACACGCCGATTGAGCGCGTTCGGCAGTTTAAAAATGAGTTTCCGCATTATATGCAGGGGCGCGACCCGGAAGGCGTCAAGCGCCTTTCCGAGACGGGACTTCTCGATCCGGCGTTTGAGGACAGTATGAAGCACGCGGTGTGCGAGTGGCTTGGTAATTGCGTGCCTTATACAAACGCGGCGCCGACCGACGATGCAAAGGGTTCAGCGGCCGAAAAGCCTGCCGATGATAAGACGCCGCCGGATGGCAAAAAGCCTCCCGAGGAAAAGGCGTCCGTTCAGGATCGGAAATCTGACGAGGACAAGAAGCCTCCTGAGGAGAAGAAGTCTTCCGAAGGGGAGAAGTCTTCGAAGGACGCGGAGGCGAGCAAATGAACAGCGTCGCCGAGATCCGGCACCACATTAAGGTGATCGAGGATACCTCGAAGATTACGCGCGCCATGTACCTCATATCGTCTGCCAAGATGAAGCGCGCGATGCGCGTGCACGATCAGAATATGAAGTTCTTTGATCAGGTGCGGCGCGGCATCCGCTTCGTGCTGGACAATTCAGAACAACCTTTAAACAGCCACTTCTTTCGGGAGCATGGCAAGAACGCCGCGTACATCGTCCTGGCGGGTGACAAGAGTCTGTGCGGTGGCTACAACCATCAGGTTTTGCGTCACGCGCTGGATGCGATTAAAAACGGCGGGCACGGGCGCGTGCGGCTGTTTACCGTCGGACACATGGCGACGGAGTTTTTTGCCCGCAACGGCTTTCAACCCGACAATCGGTACGAGCATGTGGGGCAGAACCCCTCCTTGCGCAATGCGCGCAACGTGACTGCGCATCTCACGGAAATCTTCCTTTCGAAGGATGTGGACGAGGTGAACGTCGTCTACACCATGATGAAGGGCGCAGAGATGGCGCCCACGGTGCTTCGCATCATGCCGCTGCTCGCGAAAGATTTTCCGAATGTTGAACCGCTTCACGAAAAGGTGTCGGATTTCACGTTTTATCCCACCCCATCGGAGGTGGGCGAGGCGATGGCGCATCACTATCTCATGGGTCTTGTGTATTCGGCGCTCGCGCAGAGCTTTGCAGCTGAAAACAGGGCGCGCATGACCGCCATGGATAATGCGACCAGAAACGCGAACGCGATGCTCGACCAATTGCGCCTCGACATGAACCACGTGCGCCAGGGCGCGATCACCCAAGAAATTGCGGAGATCGTTTCAGGCGCGCAACAGGAGGAATTTTAAATGGTATACGGATCGGTCGCGCAGATCATCGGCCCTGTGCTCGACGTTTATTTTGAGCCGGGCTCGTTTCCGCCCATTCACACGCTGCTCTATGTGCTCGCGCCGGAGCGCAAGGTGGCGGTTGAGGTCATGCAGCATCTGAAGGATGCCGTGCGCTGTATCTCGCTCCAGGCGACAGAGGGACTCTCGCGTGGGCTTAAGGTCGAAAACACCGGCGCGCCCATTCGCGTTTCGGTCGGCAGGGCGACGCTCGGCCGCGCGTTGGACGTTTTGGGGAACCCCATCGACGGAAAACCGCCGGTTGAGAGCGATGATGCATTGCCCATTCACCGCAGTGCGCCGCAGTTCGACACCCAGAAACCCGCGGCGGAGATGTTTGAAACGGGCATCAAGGTCATCGACCTTCTGGCACCGTACTCCAAGGGCGGAAAGATCGGGTTGTTCGGCGGCGCGGGCGTCGGAAAGACGGTTCTCATCCTCGAGCTCATTCATAACATCGCCATCGAGCACGGCGGTCTCTCTGTCTTCACCGGCGTGGGGGAACGTTCGCGCGAGGGCAACGATCTGATGCTCGAGATGGAGCGTTCCGGCGTTCTGGACAAGACGGCGATGGTATTTGGGCAGATGAACGAGCCGCCGGGAGCGCGCATGCGCGTCGCCATGACGGGATTGACGATGGCGGAATATTTCCGCGACGTCGGCAAGCAGGACGTTTTGCTCTTCATCGATAATATTTTCCGCTATATTCAGGCGGGCAGCGAGGTTTCGGCGCTTCTTGGGCGCATGCCTTCCGCCGTTGGCTATCAGCCGACGTTGGCGACCGAGGTTGGCGAACTGGAGGAGCGGATCACGTCCACCTCCGAGGGGTCGATTACCTCCGTGCAGGCGGTGTACGTCCCTGCGGACGACCTTACCGACCCGGCACCTGCCGCGATCTTCTCGCATTTGGACGCGACCACCGTGCTCTCCCGGCAGGTGGCGGAGATGGGCATCTATCCGGCGGTCAGCCCGCTGGATTCCTCCTCGCGGATTCTCTCTGCCGATGTCGTGGGCGACAAGCACTACGATGTGGCGATGCGCGTATTGGCGGCCCTTCAGCGATACCGCGAACTGCAGGACATCATCGCAATTCTCGGCATGGACGAACTGACCGAAGAGGACAAGAACACGGTCTTGCGTGCGCGGCGCATTCAGCGCTTCCTTTCCCAGCCCATGCACGTGGCGGAGGTGTTCTCAGGGATTCCCGGCGCTTACGTAAAGGTCGAAGAGACGGTCGAGTCCTTCCGCGCGATTATCGACGGCGAAGTGGATGATTTGCCAGAAGGTGCGTTCTTCATGGTCGGTGGGTTGGACGATGTGAAAAAGAAGGCGGCGGAACTCAACAAGTCCGCGAAAAATCAGGGGGCGACGCCTGCATGAGTCTGAAGCTGTCTGTCGTGACGCCTGAACGAGAGTTCTTCAACGGGGACATCGAGATGGTCGTTTTGCAAGCGCAGGATGGCGAGCTCGGCATTCTTGCGGATCATTCGCCGACCCTTGTCGCGCTGCGTGAGGGCGTCACACGCGTCAAGATCGAGGGTCAATGGCGTTGGTTCGCCGCGTCGAGTGGTTATGCATCCGTACTGCCGGACAGCGTCTACGTCGTCCTCCAGACCGCGGAGTGGCCCGAGGAGATCGACGTCAACCGCGCCTTGCACGAAAAAGAAGAGGCCGAGGAAATTCTCCGCCAAAAGCAGAATCGTCAGGAGTATGCCGTGACGCGCTCCATGCTCGCGCGTGCCATGGTGCGCCTGCGGGTGACGCGTTCGTCCAGCGACACAAAGTGACGGAAGGCGGCGAGGGCGCTGCCCCCGCGAATCCATGGAATAAAATCATTTCATAATGGCGCGTCGGATCGCTTGGGGGCCAACCCCGGGCGATCCGATTCTTGATATGTTTTTTGCAGGAACGCGGCATGTCCCTTCGCTATCTGAACTTCAATATGCAGTCATTGGGAGACATCCGTGGCGCTGCTTGCTATCTGCCCAAAAAAGTCCTTCGCTCCGGTGCGTGATGCCTCGGAGCGAAGTCGCGTACGAAAATAAATCCACCAATTTCTCTTTGGCGGGGGTGCCCGGGGCAGAGCCCCCGGCCTTCGCCGTATTTACCGGC
>JAEZSP010000076.1 GCA_023421735.1 Bacillota bacterium
GTCAATTCGCGGAATCACCAAGAATTCGGGCGCCTATTTGTGCATGAATCTGTTGGAAAAGAGGGCCGGTTTTGTGCCGTCCTTTTGGTGCTTTTAGGGTGGTTGCATCCTTAAGTTGATGGCATTGAACTTGACATCAAACATATCAATCCTCCGTCATGCGCGGTGATCGTATCACCACCGCGCGGTTGTCTTGGTTACTTGGCCAGATCGCTCGCCAGTGAATCTTCGTCAGAGTTTTCAAAGAACTTGTCAACGGGGAATTCGGCCTATGCAAGCGCTTCAATCATGAAGGCGGCGGCTGTAATATTGTTCAAGAATAAACAATCGCCGACAGCATAAGCCGTCGGCGATTCGATGGAGATGGCGCTATACGTACTTGCGCATCTGCTGGAGCGCGCTTTTTTCGAGCCGCGAAACCTGCGCCTGCGAGATGCCGATTTCCTCTGCAACCTCCATCTGCGTGCGCCCCTGAAAGAAGCGCCGATTGATGATGTTGCGCTCACGCTCCGCGAGCCGGGAGAGCGCCTGGCTGATCGAAAGATCGCGCACCCAGTCGTCCTCGCTCACGCGCGCGTCGCGCACCTGATCCATGACGTAGATTGCGTCGCCGCCGTCCTGATACACCGGATCAAACAGCGACACGGGATCCTGAATCGCCTCGAGGGCATACACGACGTCCTCCTCCGGCATTTCCATGTGCCGCGCGATCTCCTCCACCCGCGGTTCGCGGCCGCGCTCGTAGGTGAGCGCTTCCCGCGCACGCAGCGCCTTGTAAGCGGTATCCCTGAGGGAGCGCGAGACGCGGATCGGGTTGTTGTCGCGCAGATACCTGCGAATTTCACCGATGATCATCGGCACCGCATAGGTGGAAAAACGCACATTCTGCGTGACGTCGAAATTGTCAATGGCCTTGATCAGGCCAATGCAACCCACCTGAAACAGGTCGTCGACGCTCTCCCCCCGGTTGTTGAACCGCTGGATCACGCTCAGGACAAGCCGGAGATTTCCCTGAATAAACTCGTTGCGCGCCGCAACATCGCCCGAATGCACGCGCGGAAACAGTTCGCGCATCCGTTCATTTTTGAGGACGGGCAAAGTGGACGTGTCCACGCCGCAGATCTCGACCTTGTTAGATGGCATGTCGTCACCTCCGTAGCAAACAAAGTATTGCCGCTGCGGAGGCGGGATATTCAAATCACGACGGATCGATATAGATGAACCAAAGTCGGTTTTATGCCATTTTGTCCATTTCGACGCGGAGCTTTCCGATGATTCGCTTCTCAAGGCGCGATATGTAGCTTTGCGAAATGCCGAGCATGTCGGCGACTTCCTTTTGCGTGCGTTCGCTTCCGCCGCCGATGCCATAGCGCAGTTCGACGATGTTGCGTTCACGCGACGAGAGTTCCTTGATTGCGCTTCGCAAGGTATCGCGCTCGATGGTGGAATCAAGACTGCGGGAAACAAGGTCCGGCTCGGTGCCCAAAACGTCCGACAGCAGGAGCTCGTTTCCGTCCACGTCTGTATTGAGCGGTTCGTCGAAGGAAATTTCGAGCTTGAGCCGACTCGTTCTTCTCAGAACCATCAATATTTCATTTTCAATGCAGCGCGACGCATAGGTCGCCAGTTTGATGTTCTTGCTTGGATCGAAGGAGTTGACGGCCTTGATCAGCCCGATTGTGCCGACCGAGATCAGATCTTCGATTCCGATTCCGGTATTCTCAAATTTGCGTGCGATGTATACGACAAGCCGCAGGTTCCGTTCGATGAGCGTCGCGCGCGCGCCCATATCTCCGCCGGCCATTCGCGCCATCAGCGCCAGCTCCTCTTCGCGGGTCAGCGGGGGAGGAAGCGTGTCGCTTCCACCGATGTAACAGACGTTTCCGCGCCTCAGGTGTACGACGAGTCCAAAAATCGATTTGCTGATCGAGTTGACCATCCTATTCCCCTCCGTTCAATTATGCATTCAGGAAAGTCGGCGGTGCCAGTGCGACCGCGCCGCCGGGCAGTTTGCTGGGATAGACGGCGATCCATACATCGCCCATGGGCTTATCACCGCGTCCTACGTCCGCTTTGAGCTCGTCCGGAAGAAAACATCCAAGTTCCCCCGTGCCGCCGACCCCGCCATAGCCAACGAGCCGGAAGCCGCTTGGCAACGTCTCCAGCGTGTTTTCAGGCGAGAATGCGCTTGGCAGGGCTTCCCGGATCACGTCATAAGCAACGATCATGACCGGAAGTCCGCTCAAGGGTTCTGTTAGATGATTTCCCGTATCGACGAGTGCCCGGAAGCGAACGCAAACGCCCCGGTAGCTCATTTCAATCCAGGCTTCCCATGTGTCCAAAGATCTGCGTCGAAGACCAAGTACCATGCCCGCAACTGCGGCGGACGAGATGCACGCAATCAAAGATGTCCAAAAAGATATGCCTGAGAAAGACCCCATTATACCTGCCATAAACGCGGTCACGCAGATGAGCGCAGCAGAAAGACCGATGAGCGTTCGGATGCCCGTTCTTCCAGATGCGATGCGTACCAAAACCGGTGCCATCATCAGTGCTACGACAATGCGCAAGATGCTGCCTGTTCCGGCAACTGCGAGATAAGATGCAACCAATCCGCCAAACGCAGCAGCGGCGACGAGCCGGATGAGCCGCAGGCGTACCCTGTGCCGAACCGCAGCCACGATGGCAAGCGCATCCAGCGAGAAATTGATGAGGAATACGCTTTCTACGCTCAGACGCACTGGATTCACCTCGCTTGTTGAGTTTAGCGGACTAAAAGATGAATTTCGCGTGAAAAAAGTCGCAAGAAATTGTGTCTTAATCGACATTCGACACGAAAAGTGATTCCGATAAAACGGTTTATGAAACGATATTGATTCGCATTATCTTCTGATTTCCAGTAAAATCAGGCCGTTTGCAAGGGTTTTGGCCTTCGACACATTGCGCGCTTTGATGCCCGCTTCGACGTGTCAATGTCGAAAATATCGCGCGGGCTTTCTCCTGCATAGTATGGTGCAGGGGGGCGATCGCATGACGTTTACAGAATTGAAGCAAAAGGACGTAATCAACATCTGCGACGGACGGCGATTGGGCAGACCCTATGATATCTGCCTGAACGACCGCGCATGCGTGGAGGCGATCATCGTTCCGGAGCAATGCGGAATGCTTGGTATGTTCAAGTTTGACAAAGAGGGTCTTTTGATTCCGTGGGACAGAATCCGCAGAATTGGAGACGACGTAATCCTGGTGGAGCTGGATTCGGACGTATAAACGTCCGAATTTTCGCATTTTTCGTAAAGATTCTGAATTTGGGCACGTCTGATGTGACACATTTTTTCACAAAAGGCTAGACTTAAAGCGCAACATTGTGTATAATATTAACGAATGAGGTGAACGCGTTCGTGAAATGCGTGCTGTGTGGCTGTATGCAAAGCCGGGTCGTCGATTCCAGATTGAGCGACGACGGTACAAGCATACGCAGAAGGCGGGAATGTGAGGCATGCGGGCGAAGGTTTACGACCTATGAAAAGATCGAAGTAATCCCGATCATGGTCGTTAAGCGTGACAAGACCCGCGAGACCTTTGATTCCGCAAAACTCCGGTTGGGCGTCATCAAGGCATGCCAGAAGCGCCCGGTCTCCCTCAATCAAATTGACGAGCTGGTTCGCAATGTCGAAAAGCGCGTCTACGCATCGGGAGACACGGAAGTAACCAGCCAATCGATCGGTGAAATCGTGATGGACGAGCTTAAACTCCTCGACGAGGTCGCTTATGTCCGGTTTGCTTCGGTTTACAGGCAGTTTAAGGACATTCAAACTTTCATGACCGAGCTTTCCAAACTTCTCACCGATTCCGAAATGGGTAATGCCGGCGCCTCGACGCAGCCGGGCAAATACTAATTCACAAGAAATGAGGACACGCACATGGCAAACGAATTGATATTGGCCGTTGACGACGAGGCTCATATCCTTGAACTTTTGTCGTTTAACCTTGAGGCCTCAGGGTACCGAGTAGTCACTGCCGCCACGGGCGAAGATGCGCTGGTGGTTTGTGCGCACGAGCGTCCGGCGATGGTTCTTCTCGATATCATGCTGCCGGGCATCGACGGCATGGAAGTATGCCGTCGCCTGAAGAGCGCGTCTACCACAGCTGATATCCCGATCATCATGCTGACCGCAAAAGGCGATGAGGTGGACAAGATCCTCGGTCTCGAACTCGGCGCGGATGACTATATCACAAAGCCGTTCTCTGTGCGGGAGCTGATTGCGCGCGTCAAGGCGCTTCTCAGGCGCGCTGCCCCGCAGAGTGAAGAGGAGGGAATCCTCCACGTTGGCGGATTGACCATCGATGTGGGTAATTACGAAGCCTTCCGAAATGGTGAAAAGCTCTCTCTCACGCTCAAGGAATTTGAGCTTCTCAAGCTCCTGGTTCTCAGCCGCGGCAAGGTGTTGACGCGAGACTTCCTCCTGGACCGCATTTGGGGCTATGAGTTCTACGGCGAAACCAGAACCGTCGATGTCCACATCCGCCATATCCGCCAGAAACTGGGCGATGATGCGCGCTACATTGAGACGATTCGTGGCGTTGGTTATAAGTTCAACGACAAGCAGGAGAATCGGTTGTGAGAAACAGGGTTGCGCTCGCCGCAACCCTCTCGACCTTGCTTGTGCTTGTTCTCCTCGTAGTCTTCAGCTGTCTTGCGATTGTTGAGGAGCGCAATCAAAGCCTTTCGGATGACGTGGAACTGGCGCTCAGGCTCGTCACCGGGACAGCGCCCTCCGGAACGAATGCGGAGGGCTTTTCTGCGCTTACTCAGTATTTGCGTCAAAACAAGCTGCGACTGGGCGTTTACACGGAGAACGGGGAAGCGGTCTACGCGTCCGATGGGGCGAGCGCGCCCTTGGATCAGTATGACTTTGCGCAGGCACGCGTGGGTGGATCGGGCGTATATAAAAGGACGGGATCGAACGGCGAATCGATCCTGTGTGCGATGGGGTATCTGGGCGACGGCTCGTTGATCCGCGTCTCTGCCTTGCGTGCGGACTTCTGGCAGGCGGTCGTTGCGAACGGATCTACGGTGTATGTTTGCCTATTTTTGATCATTGCACTTTCATTCTTCGGCATTCTCATCTATTTGAATGAGCGGCGCAGCCGGGCGATTGAGCGAATCATGGCAGTGCTCGATTCGTATTCAGACGGCCGTTTTGACGTGCGCATTTCTACCGGCGATGGCTTCGGCAAGGAGGCGGCCGCCGAATATAACGCCATCCTCTCGCGCATCGACGAACGCATCTTCAATCAGCGCAGCCGCAATCAGGCGCTCTCGGTCGTCATGAATCAGATGCAAAACGGCATTATCGCGGTCGATGACAAGCTGCGCGTCATCCTTGTGACGCCGGTCGCCAAACAGCTTTTGGGCATCACCGGAAGCGTCCACGGCATGCACATCAACGATGCTTCGCAGGACGTGCGGCTCGATCAGGTGCTCTCGGATGCCATGCGGCAGGGCGGCGTCTATACGAACGAGGTCGCGGCGCGGACCGCGATCGGGCGCGGGCACCGGCCGCTCAGACTCTATGTATCGCCTATGCGCAAGGACGGCAAGGTGGTCGGTGCGCTGGCAATGGTGGAGGACATCACGGAACTGCGCCGCCTCGAACAGGTGCGCACGGATTTTGCCGCCAATGTCTCGCACGAACTCAAAACGCCGCTCACGTCCATCCGCGGCTTCGTGGAAACGCTGCTTGACGGCGCGATTGAGAAGCCCGAAATGGCGCGAAAGTTTCTCAACATCATCATGCTCGAGTCCGAGCGCCTCACGCGCCTCATCAACGACATCCTGTCGATCTCGAAACTCGAATCCGGCATGGACGAAGCGCCCAAGGAGCGCATCCGGTTTGATAAGGCAGCCTACGACGTGACGGAGATGCTTGCGATTCACGCAAAGGAGAAGCAGGTGCAGCTTTCCTGCCACATGAATCGGGATCCCGTTTACGTGATCGGCAATAAGGATCACGTGGAACAGATGCTCATCAATTTGATTGAAAACGGCATCAAATACAACAAACCCGGCGGTTCCGTAACGGTTCAGGTGTTTCAAAACGACACTGAGGCGAACCTGACGGTTGCCGATACGGGCATCGGCATCGCGGAGGAACACCTGCCGCGTATGTTTGAGCGCTTCTATCGCGTGGACAAGGGCCGCTCCCGCTCGATGGGCGGCACAGGCCTGGGTCTCGCGATTGTCAAGCATATCGTGCGCACCATGCACGGTGAGATCGAGGTACATTCGAAACTCGGCGAGGGGACAGAATTCCTGGTCACGCTTCCGCTCGCCCCACAGTCCGCCGGATCTGATTCCGGCGACGACATGGACATGGAGGAGGAGTAAAATGATCTATCGCAAAATGCCTGGAACGGATGTCAAAATCAGTGCGCTCAGCATGGGCTGCATGCGCCTGCCGACACTTCCGGAAGAGAACAATCCCATCGACATGCCGGAGGCGATCAAAATGGTTCGCCACGCCATCGACAATGGGGTCAATTACATCGACACGGCCTATCCCTACCACAGCGGTATGAGCGAAGTGCTCGTCGGCGAGGCACTTCAGGACGGCTATCGCGAAAAGGTGATCCTCGCGACAAAATCACCCGTCTGGAGGGTCGAGAAGTACGAGGATTTTGAGACGCTGCTTGACGAGCAACTGGCAAAGCTCAAGACCGACCATGTGGACGTCTATCTGCTTCATGCGCTCTCGAAGGATCGGTTTCCCAAGCTCGTCGAGCTCAACTTTGGCAAATTCCTCGACGACATGGTGCAAAAGGGAAAGATCAGGTATCCCGGCTTCTCCTTCCATGACGACAAGGAAACCTTTTTGGAGATCCTTGGCGCCTATGACTGGAAGGTTTGCCAGGTGCAGATGAACGTTCTGGACGAATTCAATCAGGCGACCATGGACGGCGTGCGCGAGGCTGCCAAGCGCGGCATCGGCGTCATCGCCATGGAGCCCGTGCGCGGCGGCAGCCTGACCAAAAGCGTGCCCGCGTCGATTCTTGAAATCTACCGCGCATCCGGCAAAGACGCCGGCCCCGCCGAGTGGGCGTTCAAGTGGCTCATCGACAAACCTGAATTCATGACCATCCTCTCCGGAATGAGCACCATAGGGCAGATCGACGACAATTTGCGCATCTTCTCCGAAAATGACGTCGGCTGCCTTACGGATGCCGAGCGCACCATGCTGACCGATGTCCGCAAGGCCTATGAGGCCCGCATCAAGGTCGGTTGCACCGGTTGCGAATACTGCCTGCCCTGCCCGCAGGAGATCAATATTCCGCGCATCCTGCGCGGCTATGATCAGGCGCACGTGTTCGATAACCTCGCAGGCTTCTATGAGCGGTACCAGAAGCAGATGCCTGAAATGACCTGTATCGCCTGCGGCGCATGCGTCTCTGCCTGCCCGCAGCACTTTGCCACGCCGATCCCCGCGTGGATCGAAATCATCCACGCGGAGGCGTACGGCAAGTAGACGCCCGGGAAGGGTACAAGGCATTAAAAAAACGCGACCGCATGATGTGGCCGCGTTTTTTGTATCCCCTTTACGGCGCCTCCTCGGCGATGATATTCCAATGGACGCCGAACCGATCGACCGTACCTGCGTGGAACGTCGAATAGAATGTGTCCGTCGGAGGCAAAGTCACGCGTCCGCCCGCCGAAAGAAGGTCAAACGCGCGTGTTCCTTCGGCTGCGTTCGCAACCGTCGCAACCAGCTTCACTGTGGAGCCGTGGATCGGCTTCTCCAGCACTTCGTCTGCCAGCCAGATGACGGCGCCCGCGATCTCCATCTCCGCGTGCAAAATCCAGTCGCAGAGGTTCTCCGGCGGGTTTTTCGTTCCTTCAGGCACGTATGCGCCGTATGTGCGCTCCGTGCGCGCCGCATGACCAAATACCTCGGCGTACAGCGCCAGGGCGGATTTACAATCGCCGGAAAAGGCGAGGGATGGGATCAGCATGTCAGTTACCCGTGGCTGGCGTCGCGGTCGGCATCAGCCCGTTCTCGTCCAGAATGCCCTCGTACTCTTTGATTTTGCGCTGATACTCCTCGTTTTCGCTCTTTGCGGCATACAGATCCTGTTGCGTCGAGTTGAGTTCCTCCGTCACGGAGTCGAGCGTCGATTGATCCGTGAGCGCGCGCAGGTTCTGGTTGCTCTTTTTGAGTGTCACATTCTCGTTGTGCCACTGGTAAGCGAATGCCGAGACACAGATGAGCGCGAGCAGCAGTACACCGCTCACGATGAGCAGGAGCATGATCCGCTTGTCTTCGCCAGGGTTTTTCGTCGGTTTGGCCATAAAAATCCCTCCCATTTCATATCGGCATTATATAATGAAGACGCAATGTTTTCAACCCGCAAAGTATGTATTTTCAATGAATTACAACGATGGCGTGGATGCCGAACGTCCATTTTAACCCGCTGTCGCAACATATGGTACTCGTGATTGACTGGCCGCACAATATGTTGTGGATTGATTGCCGGGAACGGACTTTTGAGATCTGAATCGACAATTGACTTTGCATTTCAGCGCGGGTATAATCGATTTATCATAAATTGAGAAGGTGAATGGACATGAACAAGCCCGTGCTCGTCGTGCTTGCTGCCGGAATGGGCAGACGGTTTGGCGGCGATAAGCAGATCACGGCGGTGGATGACTGCGATCACGTTATCATGGATTATTCGATTTTCGACGCCATGCGCGCCGGTTTTTCCAAGGTCGTCATCGTCATTAAACATGCATTCGAAAAGGATTTCAAGGAGACGATCGGCAAACGTATTTCCCGCGTCTTCCCCGTCGAATATGCGTATCAGGAACTTGACATGCTGCCGGATGGATTCTCCATCCCGGAAGGCCGCGAAAAGCCGTGGGGTACCGCACATGCCACGCTGTGTGCCAAGGCGGAAATCGACGGCCCTTTCTGCGTGATCAATGCGGATGATTTTTATGGCACGTCCGCTTTTCGGAAGGCATGCGACTTCCTCGCTGCACAACGTCCGGCAAGCGAACATGCCATGGTCGGCTATCGCATCGAGAATACGCTCACGGAAAACGGTTCCGTGGCGCGCGGCGTGTGCGCGGTCGATGGTGCGAACAACCTGACCGGCGTCACGGAACGCACCTGTATCCTTCCGACAGAGGGCGGCGCAAAGTACTCGGAGGACGGCGGGGATACATTTACGTTCATTCCGGCAGGCACCTTTGTTTCGATGAATATGTGGTGCTTCGGTCGTCAGATGATGGATGAGATCGAGGCGCGTTTTGCGTCGTTTTTGCGAGAAAACCTTCCGAAAGATCCCTTGAAGTGCGAATATTTTCTCCCGCTCGTGCCGAATCAGCTCATCAACGAACACGCGGCGACAGTCAAGGTGCTTGATACGGACGAAAAATGGTATGGCATGACCTATAAAGAAGACCTCGAAATGGTCAAATCTGCGATTGCTGAAATGAGGCGCACGGGTCGGTACCCCGCACGGCTTTGGGAGGATGCATGCGCGAAGTAGCTGCCCTGTTCCGGCTTGCGGGCAATGTCAAGGACGTTTCCCCCTATGGCAACGGACATATCAACGAGACATACCTGGTTCAAACCACCCAACGGCGCTACATTCTCCAGCGGATCAACAATCGCGTGTTCCGGGATGTTCCCGCCCTCATGGGAAATATCGGTGCGGTGTCGGATTTCCTTGCCGCGCGCGATCCCGATCCGCGCCACGTGCTCATGCCCATTCGGACGCATGATGACGCGCTGTACGCGGTGGTCGACGGCGGGTATTATCGCGTCTATGACTTTATCGAAAGCAGCATTTGCCTCGAATCCGCGCACACGACGGCAGACTTCGAGATGAGTGCGCGCGCGTTCGGCGATTTCCAGCGGCGGCTCGCGGACTTCCCGGCGCACACCCTGCACGAAACCATCGCGCGCTTTCATGATACGCCCAATCGCGTACGGCTCTTGAAGGACGCTGTCGCGGCCGACCCGCTGGGACGTGTGAAAGAGGTGGGAGAGGAAATCGCCTTTGCCCTCGCGCGCGAAACGGATGCTTCGTATATGACAAATCTGCGCGAAGCTGGCGCGCTTCCCCTGCGCGTCGCGCACAACGACACCAAGCTCAACAACGTGCTCCTCGACGCGAAGACGCGCGAGCCGCTGTGCGTCATCGATCTCGATACCGTGATGCCTGGCCTCGCGGGCAATGACTTTGGGGATTCGATCCGCTTTGGCGCAACGACCGGCGCGGAGGACGAGCGCGATCTTTCAAAGGTCTCATTCTCCATGCCGCATTTTGCGGCCTATGCGCGCGGCTTTCTCGGCGCATGCGGCGCGCAATTGACGCCAACCGAGATCGCCACGCTCCCAGACGGCGCGCGGCTCATGACATACGAATGCGGTGTGCGGTTTTTAACCGATCACATATGGGGCGATACTTATTTTAAGATTCACCGCACGAACCACAATCTCGACCGCTGCCGCACGCAGTTTAAGCTCGTTTCGGACATGGAGGCGGCGCGCGGCGCAATGGATCACACCATTCAATCCCTCGTGCGGGAGATACGAACGGAGGAACGCAAATGAGACTGGGCGCATTGGAAGCCGGCGGCACCAAAATGGTGTGCGCCATCGGCGATGAAAACGGAAATCTCTTCGAACGGGTCAGCTACCCGACGCGCATGCCGGAGGAAACGATGCGCGACGTGGCGGGCTTTTTCATGGAGAAAAAAATCGACGCGCTGGGCATCGGCAGCTTTGGCCCGCTCAACCTCGACTCAGCCGATCCGGCGTTTGGCGATATCACCACCACGCCGAAGCTCGATTGGCGCAATTACCCGCTGCGCAAATCGCTCGCAGACGCGCTGGGCGTGCCGGTCGGCATCGATACGGACGTCAACGCGGCGGCGCTGGGCGAGGCGATCCTCGGCGCGGGCGCTGGCCTTGACACGATCGTCTATTTTACCATCGGCACCGGCATTGGCGGCGGGCTCTATATCAACGGAAAGCTCCACCACGGGCTCGTGCATCCCGAAATGGGACACATTCTCCTGAACCCGCATCCCATGGACCCCACGCCGCACGGCTTTTGTCCGTATCATGACGGCTGCCTGGAAGGCCTCGCGTGCGGTGAGTCTCTCAACAGACGCTGGGGCGTGCCCTCGCGCACGCTGCCGGACGATCACATCGCCTGGCAGATCGAGTCTGATTATCTCGCGCAGATGTGCGTGAGCGCCATTTGCCTCCTTTCGCCCAAGCGCATCATCCTCGGCGGCGGCGTCATGCACCAGCCGAACCTGATTGAGCGCACGCGCGAAAAGGTGCTTGAAAAACTGGGCGGATACGTTGCGCATCCGGCGATTTTGGAGCACATCGATTCCTACATCGTCCTTCCGGGGCTCTCGGACAATGCGGGCGCGGTCGGCTCACTTCTCCTCGCCATGGAATCGCTCGGATGAAATGGGCATTGCGAAATGCGCAGGACGTCCAAAATCTGGTCGACGAAGTCGGACTGATTCCGCTGTTTCGGTCGGATGTGGCGGGGTTCTCGGTTGAGGAATGGACGCCTGAGGAATACTGGTTCAAAGACGGCGTCGAAGGCCCGTGGGAATGGCGCGAACAGCTCGCTGCCGCGGGCACGGTCGCCTATGCAAAATTTTTTGCGAATAAGGCCGGATTCGTCTCGCGCGAACTCTACCCGCGTTTTTGCAACATGCGGCGCGATGGGTACGACTTTGATGCGCGCGTGGCGGATGGTTTCGTGCAAAGCCGCGATCAACGACTCTATGATCTGATCGAGAGCGGCGTATCGATGGCGCACGAGGTGCGCAGCGCATATGTGGACAAGGGCTTTGAGGCGGCGATCACGCGGCTTCAGATGCGCACATATGTCGCCGTTGCGGGGTTTGACAGGCGCCGCGACCGTCACGGCGCGCCCTATGGCTGGGGTATTTCTGTCTACCGAACGGCAGAAGCACAGTTCGGGGATTTGTGTACCTCCGCCTACGACGAGGAACCGGAAGAGTCGCGCGAAAAGATCGTGCAACGTCTCGGAAAGTATATAAGCCGCGCAGACGCACAACGCCTGATCGCGTATAAGGGGTGAATGCGATGCCCGCAAAGCAGAAGCAAAGCTGGCTCGACCGCAATTGGCCGTTCCGTCATACGGCGGTCGGACTCAATAACGATACCAATCTCATCAAGGTCGTCGCCATGGTCACCATGCTCGTCGATCATCTTGGCGCGGCGATCTTCCCGCAGTATGCCGTTATGCGGATCATCGGCCGCATCGCGTTCCCGATCTACGCATACGCGATCGCCGTTGGCTGTGTCTACACGCGCGACATGGGGCGTTATCTCCAGCGCATCGCGCTTCTGGCGCTGATTGCCCAACCGATTTATGTATTGGCGCTTCACCACACGAATGCGTTGATGACCGCGATCCCGTTCAAAGCGGACCCCTTCGGCGCAGTTTTTAACTTCTATGTCTATAGCTGGAAGGATCCGAGCATCCTCCTTTCGCTGGCGGTCGGCATCGCGGCCATCTGGTCGGTGCGCGAACGGCGGCTCTGGATCACGGCCGTCATTCTCCTGCTCACATATCTCATGAATAACGCGCTCGATTATGGCATTCGGGGTGTCTCCCTGATGCTGCTCCTTTATTTGTTCATCAATCGCTGGTACATCTCGCTTCCGGTCGTCGCGGCGTTTATGATCTATTGGGGGCTCGACGGCGCGCGTTACAACCTCTTTGGCGTGAGCTTCTCCACGCAGATGTTCGCGCTCATGGCGCTCCCGTTCATCTATATACCGATGCGTTCCAATCTCAAGCTCAATAAGTGGGTGTTCTACGCGTTCTATCCCGGGCATCTGCTGTTTATTTATCTCGTGGAAAAATGGCCGGCGATTTCCGCCGTTCTGTTTGGGTAAATGATGATGAAATTTGATTTGAGACAGGCGGCGGGGGAGAGGACGCTCGTTGCGGCGCATCGCGGCGTCGCGGGCGGAAACATCCCCTGCAACACCATCCCGGCCTATGAGGCGGCGCTTGCGCAGGGCGCGGACATGATCGAAATCGACGTGACCCGGAGTACGGACGGCATTTTGTATGTCTTCCATCCGGGCATGGAACACGCGCATCTGTATTCGGCGCGGCGCATCGCCGAGATGACGAGCCGGGAAGTCGACATGCTGTTCCTCGTCAATCAGGATCGCACGGCGACGCAATTTCACGTGCCGCGCCTGACGGAGGTGCTCGCGCGGTTTCGCGGCAGATGCTATATCAATATCGACAAGTTCTGGGATTGGCCGCGCGAGATTGCGCGGGCCGTGCGCACGTTTGGCATGCAGGATCAGGTGCTTGTCAAGACATCCTCCGATCCCAAGTATTTCGACATCGTGGAAGAGGTTGCGCCGGACATTCCGTACATGGTGATCGCGCGTGAAAAGGATGTGTGCACGGAGATGCTTTGTCAAAAAAGGCTCCGCTATGCGGGCATCGAGGCCTTGTTTACGCGGGATTCATCCCCCGTTGCCTCCCCGGCGTACATAGAGGACATGCATAAAAGGGGTCTGCTCGTATGGGCGAACGCCATCGTCTACGATCATAAGGCCGTTCTTTCCGCGGGCCATACGGACGATGTTTCCGCACCGGGCGACGTTGAGGCGGGATGGGGCTGGCTTGCGCGCCGGGGGTTCGACATCATTCAGACCGATTGGGTCATGCCCCTGATCCGGTACCTCGAAGGCACCGGAAAGCGTTAAATCAGTCCGCTGTGTTTCGTTTTGCACATGGTAAAAACGGTTTCCCGCAATTGCGCACACGCGGATTTTATTGTATGATAGACGAAGCAAAGGGGAGTGTCAGATGTACGAAGGAACAGCAAAGATCATATTGGAAAATAAGGATGCGCTCAGGGTCGTGGCGAGCGCCGCCCGCATTTCGACGACGGAAGGTTCCGCGCTCGAACTGTTTGATCAGCCGGGAGACGCTGAAAAGGATTTGAGGCTCGTGGGCAAGGTGCTCGCATCCGGGCACAAGTCGCTGATGGAGCATCAGACATTCTCCATCGCGTTCGACCGGGTGAGCGTATTGGTCGAACAGTTTATGATCGAGCATCGTCTTGCCGCCTATATCGTCAAATCGCGGCGCTACGTCGATTTTTCGGGCGCGGGTTATCTCGTCCCAAGCGACCTTCCGGATGCGGCGCGCGAAAAATACATCGCCCAAACGGAGGCGCTTTTTGCGCTCTACCGCGACCTCACAGACGCGGGCGTGCCGCGCGAGGACGCGCGATTCGTACTGCCTTACTCTTTCTCCAGCAATTTTTATGTGACATTGAACGCGCGAACGCTCATCGCGGTCGTCTGCGAAATGGTCTACGGACGCGGCGCGACACAGCCTGAAATCGCCGCGCTCGGCGCACAGCTTGAATCGCAATTTGATGCGCTCTATCCCGGTATTATCGCCGCCGAGCGCACCCGGTATACCCGCTGTGCCGCGCGTCCCATGCCGACCGCGTTCAAACGCGGCGGGGAAGCAAAGGGGCGTGCGAAGCTCGTCGCTGCGACGCCCAAGCCGCAGGAGGCGCTCTCGCGCGCCATTGAATTTGCGGGCCGATTCGCACCCGAGGATGGGGACTTTGCCTCCGAACGCAACATGATGGCGCTTGTCAGGGACGCGCGTCCGCGCGAACTGGAATTCCTGAACGCGCAGTTTGTCGTCAGGGACATTTCGCTTGCGTGCGTCACCCACTTTACGCGCCACCGGATGCTCTCGCTTCTGGTTCCGGACGCCGTACAGGCGCTGGCGAACGGAAAATATGTCGTGCCCGAAAGCGTACGCAAGGATGCTGTGCTCTTCGCACGCTACGAGGCGGCATTTGCGGCCCAGGCAGCACTTGCGGATGAGTGGATGGCCCTTGGCACGCCCTCGCATGACATGGCTTATCTCGCGCTCAGCGGACACGTGACGGACATCATGCTCGCCATGAATGCGCGGGAGCTTTTGCACTTCATCAAGCTGCGCACCTGCAACCGCGCACAATGGGAGATTCGGCGCGTGGCGCGCGAAATGCTCGATGCGCTTCAGGCATACGACGAGGATATTTTCTGGGTCTTTGGCCCCAGCTGCGCCGTGGACGGGCGATGCCCCGAGGGCAGGCTGAGCTGCGGAAAACCAGCAAAAATGTGAGGGTGAAAAGGATGAATACAAAAAAACCGATCATTGGCGTCATTCCTTACGAGCATAGCGACGGAACAGGGCGGCATGTGCCGGATGGATACATAAACGGGATTCTTCAGGCCGGAGGAGAGCCTCTGGTCGTCGATTACGAAGGCTTTCCGTTCGATCAGCTCGACGCGCGCGCGGATGCGCTCGACGGCATCGTGTTCACCGGCGGTCGGGATGTTGCGCCTGCGCGCTACGATGCAGAACCGTGGCCGGAGCTCGGCTCCGTCTGCCTCGCGCGCGATGCGCTCGAAATTCCACTCGTTCAGGCGCTCTTCGCGCGCAAAAAGCCGATTCTCGGCATCTGCCGCGGATTGCAGGTGATTAACGTCGCCTTGGGCGGAACGCTCATTCAGCATGTGCCAAAGGTCTATGGCACCGTTCACCAACAGGAAAAGGAGTCCGCGCCCTTTTCCCACGATGTGGACATCGTCCCAGGTTCGCGTGTCGCAAACATCTTCGGCGCGACCGCCCTGCGCACCAACAGCTATCACCACCAGGCGGCAGACCGCGTCGCTGCAAATCTCGTCATCACCGCACGCGCACGCGATGGCGTCATCGAAGCACTCGAGTTTCCCGGCGATCAATTCCTCGTCTGCCTCCAGTGGCATCCCGAAAAGACGCTCGGCCTCGACGAATACTCCATCAAGCCCTTCCAGGCGCTGATCGCGGCGGCTGCGGGGAGATAACGCAAAGAGGATCCGCTTGGGAATATGCCCCAAGCGGATCCTTTTCCTATTCCTCTGCAAAGAAGTGGTCAACGGCCTCCGAGATGGCGTCCCATGGAAATCCCCTGCGTGCGAGCGCCTGTGAAAGTTTCGCCCGCGCCTCGCGTAGCGGCAGACGCTCATACTTGCGTCCGAGCTTTTCTGCGGCTTCCCGGGCGGCGTGCGCCTGCTGATCCTCGTCCAACTGGGAGAGCGCAGCCTCCGCATCCTCATCGCCGATGCCCTTTGCCATGAGCTTTCGCTTGACGACATATCGCCCGGCGTTCTTGCGTGCCGCACCTTCCGCAAGGCGCATCGCGTACTGCGCATCGTCGATGAGCCGCGCTTCCGCGAGTTTCTCCGTCACGGCCCGCGCAACGGCGGGGACATATCCCCTCCGGACGAGGCTCCTTTCAATTTCGCGCGCGGTGCGCGCGCTGAAATCGAGGGATGTGAGCGCGGCTTCGTACGCGTCCGCAAATTGAACCGCCGCCACGGTATCCAGATATTCCTCCGGCTGAATGTCGTCGCCGGCCGAAGTCGGTCTTTTTTCAAAATGAACCTTTTTGATCCGCGCGAAACGCACGCCTTCCATGTAAACTTCGACAATGCCCTGCCGTTCTCTCACTTCGGTCACAAGCGCCATCCAATCGCCTCCCCCTTCGAGTATATCATAAAATGGAGGGAAATTGAAGGTGAAGCAAAGCACCAAGGCTTGTATGCATAATCAACGGGATCCATGCTGCTTTTTTGATGCCCGTCCCGGCTTTCTTTTCTTTTTTCATTGACGCCTTCAATTGCGCTGTGCTATTATTACAATTATAAATGATTTCATGAAGGGAGGCTATAACATGATGATGTTTGCAGTGATGTAATGTGGAGAAGCGATATGATTGTTCTTCTCCAGTTCAATTGGAAGGAGAATCATGATGAAAGAATATCAATTACGGTTGTGTAAAGCGGATTTAGACTTGTTTGCTATCTATCAAACCATCTATTCGGATGTCGATACAAACATGTCTTACGATTGGAATAACCGACTCCGCGACACAAAGTGGGCGATCAATCAATGCTTTTTTTTGACGCTCGATGGAAAGAAGATAGGCGGAGCGATCCTAACAGATGATACGATCAGGTTCCCATTTTTGATTTCGCCGTATTGCGACAGAATGCAGTTTTGGAACTACTTATTGAAGCTTTGTCCACGAAAATACTTAAAAGGTATACTGGATGCGGATGTTTCTATTTTGCATATGTTTGGATATCAAGCAATGGGCACAATGATGGCGTTGTGCCGCCCTTCTGATGTCGTCGAAACAAGATTGCCCGATGCGTTCATTTGCCGTTGTTTTGATCCGAATACCAATGCCATCAACTTAAGGATGCAACCACCCTAAAAGCACCAAAAGGACGGCACAAAATCGGCCCTCTTTCCCGACGAATTCATGCACAAATAGGCGCCCGAATTCTTGGTGATTCCGCGAAT
>JAEZSP010000092.1 GCA_023421735.1 Bacillota bacterium
GCATGTCTGCTGAGATCTCACCCGTATAAGCACCGCTTTTTTCAAAATGCATATTTTGAGCGCCAAGCTTAATGTTGGAGCCCGCAAGCGCCTGCGCGGCCGTCGCCAGGTTCACAAATGTCGGGCAGACGACGATATCCACATCCGTCACATCGCCGACCAACGGCTTAAGCCCTTCTATAAGCGCTTTGGTTTCCTCGGCTGTCTTGTTCATTTTCCAGTTTCCGGCGATAATCGGTTTTCTCATGTCTTTATCCTCCCAGTCAATTTATTAATCTTTAAAAAAGGGTTACCCCAAAGAGAGCAACCCTCATAACATCTTGTTTATGAACACACTCTCTTTATTTGTCCAGAAGTGCAGCCACACCCGGAAGCTCCTTGCCTTCAAGGAATTCAAGGCTCGCACCGCCGCCGGTGGAAATGTGTGTCATAGAATCTGCGTATCCAAGAATCTTGACCGCTGCCGCGCTGTCGCCGCCGCCTATGATCGTGATAGCGTCACAATCTGCCATCGCTTTTGCTATAGACTTTGTTCCTTCGGCAAATGCTTCCATTTCGAACACACCCATCGGTCCGTTCCACACAACCGTCTTGGCCGTACGGATCTTATCCGCATACAGCATACGCGTTGTAGGCCCGATATCAAGACCCATCCAATCGGCTGACATATGCTCGACGGGTACAACCTGCGTTTTTGCTTTGGCATCAAACTTGTCTGCTTCAATCGCATCCACAGGCAGGAACATACCCACACCTTTTTCAGCAGCTTTCTTCATCAAATTTTTAGCAAGCTCAAGGCTTTCTTCATCAACAAGAGAATTGCCGACCTCGTAGCCTTTTGCCTTTAAAAATGTGTAAGCCATGCCGCCGCCGATAATAATGGAATCCACTTTGCTTATAAGATTATCAATAACACCGATTTTATCGGCCACTTTGGCGCCACCGAGAATCGCTACAAAAGGACGCACCGGATTATCCAGTGCACCGCCGAGGAAATCGAGCTCTTTGCCAATTAAGAAACCGGCGACAGCGGGAATATACGCCGCCACACCAGCGGTAGACGCATGCGCTCTGTGGCATGTACCGAAAGCATCGCTCACAAAAATATCTGCGTAGGATGCAAGCTGTTTTGCGAATTCGGGATCGTTCTTTGTCTCTTCCTTATGGAAACGCACGTTCTCGAGAAGTACGATTTCGCCTTCTTGTATGTTGCTCACAGCTTCTTTGGCTTCTGATCCGATCACATCAGCAGCAAATGTGATTTTGCGACCAAGCAGCTTTTCCAGCCGAACCGCAACAGGCGCGAGAGAGAACTCGGGCTTAAACTCACCCTTCGGGCGACCCAAATGGGAACAAAGTATGATCTTTGCGTTTTCACCTAGTAAATATTCAATTGTGGGCAGCGCAGCAACAATTCTTGTTTCATCAGTCACTTCTTTCTTGTCGTTGAGCGGCACATTAAAGTCCACCCTCACAAGAACCCTTTTTCCCCGGACATCAATGTCCTTAACTGTTTTTTTATTCATAAATGGCTCCTTCATGCAAATATGTCTGATACTCAAAGAGTATAATAATCTCAAGTAATTTTATTCGAAAGAAAGGTAAAAAGCAAGAAAAAGATATATTATTCACATGCTTATTCGGAATATTTTTCATTATATTTCCTATAATATCAGAACATATTGGGAAACCCGTGCTGGCGCATCGCTTCATAAACAATGATACTGACCGAATTGGAAAGGTTAAGCGATCTTAATCCGGCTCTCATCGGTATGCGAATGCTTTTCTCGGGATTTGAGAATATAAGCGGCTCGGGCAATCCTTTTGTCTCTTTACCGAACAGCAAATAACATTCATCCTCGAATTGAACCTCATGATAGGCTCTTTTTGCTTTTGTAGAGCAATAATAAAAAGTACCGCCGCCCGTCACTTCAAAAAAACACTCAAGGTTTTTATGAATCTTGACATTAAGATGATGCCAGTAATCAAGGCCGGCTCGCTTTAAATGCTTGTCTTCAATACTGAAACCAAGCGGTTCCACAAGATGAAGCTGAGCCCCTGTCACTGCGCATGTCCTTGCAATGTTGCCTGTATTCGCGGGTATTTCCGGTTCGACCAAAACAATGTTTAATCGCATTATATTGCTCCCTATTTGTGTTTTACCGACATATTATACATAAGTGACTTTCATAGAGCAAATATTTACGGGATGAAAAACAGCTTGTTTTTATCGTTTATCAATAATGATACATATTGGCAAACCATTTTTTTTATAATATAATGCTCTAATAATTAAGAACACTGCTGACCGAATAGACTATAATAGAGAATTGATTGGAGTATATATGTCGAACGGACAGAAAAGCTTTGTCAAAGGTGCGGCCATCCTCGGGGTCGCCGGTTTGATCGTCAAGTTTATCGGTGCGATATTCCGCATACCGTTAACAAATATCATCGGTGCCGATGGCATGGCAAACTATCAGGTGGCCTACCCCATTTACGCGGCACTCGTTGTGATATCGACTGCGGGTCTGCCCGCAGCGATTTCAAAGCTTGTATCGGAACGTGTCACACTGGGAGACTACCGCGGGGCACATAAGGTATTCCAGTCTGCGTTCAAGTTGCTGCTTATCATCGGTGTTGCTTCCACTATAGTGATGCTTGCGCTTTCAGGCTTGCTTGCAAACGCGGCTCAGATCCCTTCCGCGAAGCTGTCCTTGCTCATGATTGCGCCCTCGCTGTTCTTCGTGTCTGTTCTATCCGCATACAGGGGATATTTTCAAGGCCTGCAAATGATGTCCCCCACGGCCATCACACAGCTTATTGAACAGATCGTCAAACTGGGAGCCGGTCTCTACTTTGCATGGTTATGGTATCCCAAGGGTGTGGAATACGGAGCGGCCGGTGCGCTTTTGGGTGTATCCATCTCGGAGATCTTCGCCCTCGCCGTTATCATTTTTCTGTACAATCGCCGCAAAAAACAAATCAAGAAAAAACGCCGTCAGTCCGGCAGTATCACTTTTCAATCAAAACGATCGACAGTTAAAGACTTGCTTTACACGGCAATTCCGATTACGCTCGGCGCGTGCC
>JAEZSP010000050.1 GCA_023421735.1 Bacillota bacterium
TCGTATGGAGCGGGTGATGGGAATCGAACCCACGTGATCAGCTTGGGAAGCTGGGGCTCTGCCATTGAGCTACACCCGCGCGTTTATCCCGCCGTCATACAGAAGATATTGTAACCGCGCATTCCAAATTTGTCAACACTCTGTATTCAGATTTTACTATTTTTCCTCCAGATATCGAATGAGCTTCCTTTTAATGCGCTGCAGTGCGTTGTCGATGGACTTCACGTGCCTGCCCATGTTTTCCGCGATCTCCACATAGCTTTTTCCGTCCATGTACTCCTCAAGCACTTCCTTTTCAAGCCCGGAGAGCATGTTCGCGATGCGTCCCTCGATGGATGTATAATCCTCACGGTCGATGAGCATCTCCTCGGGATTGGTGGGCGTGTCCTCGGTAATGACGTCTAAAAGCGTTCTGTCGCTGTCCTCGTCAAAGAGCGGACGGTTGAGAGAAACATAGCTGTTGAGTGGAATATGCTTTTGCCGGGTCGCCGTCTTGATGGCGGTGATGATCTGGCGCGTGACGCATAATTCCGCGAACGCGCGGAAGGATGCGAGCTTGTCCTCGCGAAAATCCCGGATCGCCTTGTATAGCCCGATCATGCCCTCCTGCACGATGTCCTCGTGATCCGCGCCGATGAGGAAATAACTCCGGGCCTTCGTCCGGACGAAGTTCTTATACTTGTTGAGCAGATACTCCAGCGCGGCGTCCGACTGGTTTTTTACACCGTCCTGCTGCGCGAGCCTGACCACCTGCTCGTCGGTCATGGTCTCATAATTGAACTCCATTCAGCCCTCCTGCCGGCCCTTTCGCATCTCGTCGAGCCGCCTTCGTATCTCCTCCGGAAGCCTGTCCATGACGGTTTCCTTGCGCGGCCGAACCTGTTTGGTGCGCCCCGCCGCGCGCACGTTGTCCATCTCGATTAAAAGCTCCCGTGCGGACATGCGCATCGCACCGCGCCCAAGCACCACAGTCTGCTCCACGTTGTCACTGGTCGCGACCCGAATCTCGATCCGGCCCAACGCAACCTCCCGCGCGAGCGAATCGCAAAGCCTCTCGATGTAATGATCCGCCGTCTCGTTTTTCTGGGTATAGACGATTTTGAGCGGCCCCATCTCTTCCTCGGTGCGCGTCATGCGCCCGCTCATCCATGCATCGAAGACCAGGACGACCTCCTGTCCTGAAAATCCCGCGTAGTTGATCAACCGCTCGGTCAGCTGATCCCGCAAATCCGCGAGGGGCTGCATACTCGCGTCCCGGCGCCACGCATTCATCACGTTGTACCCGTCCACGATGACCAGCCGCCTTGGCGGCCGCTTCATAGACCGCGCGCGCGCAGCACCTCATAAATGAGGATACCCGCCGCGACGGATGCGTTCAGGGAGCCGATTTTGCCCTTCATGGGGAGCGTGACCTTCCGGTCGCACTTCTCGAGCGTGAGCCGCGAAATCCCCTCACCCTCTGAGCCCACGACCAACGCGATGGGCCCGGTGAGGTCTGCCGAAAAAGCATCCTCGCCCTCGAGTGCCGCCGCAACCGTCCACACGCCTGCCGCTTTGAGATCATCGATCGTCCGGTTCAGATTTTTAACGCGCGCAACCTTTAAATAGGAAAGCGCGCCGGCCGCCGCTTTCGACGCGGCGGGCGTCAACCCCGATGCGCGCCGCTCCGGAATGATCACGCCGTGCGCGCCCGCGCACTCGGCGGATCGGATCACAGCGCCCAGATTGTGGGGGTCGGTCACCCCGTCGAGGATCACAAGAAAGGGCGGCTCGCCCGCTTCCTTAGCGGCCTCAAGCATGTCCTCTACGGAGGAATATTCCGCCTGCGCGGTATAGGCAACCATGCCCTGATGCGCGGCGTAGATTCCGTCGAGCCGCTGACGCGAGACCTTTTGAATTACGATGCCCTTCTCGCGCGCCGCCGCAATAATCTCCCGCGCCGCGCCCGAAAGGTCACCGTCCAAAACGATCAACTTGTCAATCGGCGTCCCGGCCCTGAGTGCCTCGCGGATGGGATTCCGGCCCGTGAGAAGGTTCTCCGGCTGCTCGGTGGGCGCGTCGTCCGCACGCCGCACAAAGCCCGCGCCATCATCCGATGCGGACGCCTGCGTGTCGAATGCGGCCTCTGGCCTTACCGGGCGCCCAAAGCGCGGGATGTCCGGCTGCGCGATTGCCCGATCGGCAGGGGCGTCCTTCCCTGTTCGCACATCGGATCGGTATCCCGCATATCTTGGGCGCTCCTTCTTTTCCTTGCCTTCACCGTCCACGCGCCGCGCGGGCGGCACGCTTGTGCGCCCCGATGTGCGAGGGCCGCGCTTCTTGTCATCCTTCATTCAATGTCTCCCGTCGCCGCGTCCAGTATTTCGCGCATCCGCGCTTCGTGGCCAGTGATATATAGATACCCAATCAGCGCCTCGAGGCCGGTCGCGCGGTGGTATTCCGCGCGATCCGCGTTTTTGGGCGGCGACTGGTGCGCATTGCGCGCGCGCCGGACGACCGCCTGTTCCTCTTCTGTCAGCATGTTTTCCAGGCGCGCAAGCGCCTCAGCCTGTGCGTGCGCGCAGACACGCGCGACCGCGGCCTTGTGAAGGTCGTGTACCTTCCCACCGCGTCTGACGAGCCGCGCGCGCACCGCAAGGTCATAAAGCGCGTCGCCCAGATAAGCAAGCTCCAGGGAGCCCGGCAGCATGCCGTGGGGGAATTCCTCAGGCATGTTTCATGAGCGAGAGCAGCTTTTCATACGCCGCGTCCCACGCCTTCGCGTCGCCCTTAGGCTCGTAGGTCTTGGTGGGGAATGAATGTTCAACCACCTGGCGCAGCGCATCAAGGCTCTTCACATCGGCAACCGCCATCGCCTGCACCAGCAGATTTCCAATCACCGTGCCCTCGGACGGACCCGCTACCACAGGACGGCCGATCGCCGCGGCGGTAAACTCGTTGAGCATCTCATTCTTGCTGCCGCCACCCACGATGTGCAATACCTTCACCGGTCGCTTGAGCATGTCGCGTTCGAGCGCATCCACGCCCCAGCGGTACATGAGCGCAAGCGACTCATAGATGACGCGCGAAATCTCGCCCGGTCCTTCCGGCACCGGCTGCCCGGTCTTTTTGCAGTACGCCTGCACGCGCGCAGGCATGTCGCCCGCCGCAAGGAACGAAGGATCGTCGACGTTCAGAATTGCCTTGAAGGCCGCCGCTTTCTCCGCCATCTTGACCAGCTCGTCAAAGCCGTATACCTCTCCGCGCCGATCCCATTCGCGCTTGCACTCCTGAATGATCCAGAGGCCCATAATGTTCTTGAGCAGCCGGATCGTGCCGCACACGCCGCCCTCGTTGGTGTAATTGGCCTCCATGACGGACTTGTCGGTGAGCGGCGCAGTCAATTCCGCGCCCAGAAGCGACCATGTGCCGGAGGAAAGATACGCGAAATCCGAGCCCTTTGCCGGGACGGCCGCGACGGCTGCCGCGGTGTCGTGCCCTGCGACGGCGATCACCGGAATTTCGCCCACGCCGCATTCTTTCGCAATCTCGGGAAGCAGCGTTCCGCGCACGGTGGCCTCGGGCGTGATCTTGCCGAGTAGTTTTTTCGGGATCCCAAACTTTTCGACAAGGTCATATGCCCAATCCCGCGTCACGGGATCGATCATCTGGCTTGTTGAGGCAACGGTATACTCCGTGCCCTTTTTGCCCGTGAGGAAGTAGGCAAAAAGGTCGGGGATCATGAGCATGTCCTCGGCGATCGCAAGCGAAGGATCGCCGTTTTTAACCAACGCATAGAGCTGGTAAAGCGTGTTGAACTGGATAAACGCAAGGCCGGTCGTCTCGAAAATCTTTTCCTTGGAGACGATCTCGAACGCCTTTTCCATAATTCCATCGGTCATGTGATCGCGGTAATGAATGGGCTGGGTCGCAAGGTTTCCGTTTTTGTCGAGGAGGCCAAAATCGACGCCCCACGTATCGATGCCGATCGCATCGAGTTGGATGCCCGCGCGCGACACTTTGAGAAGCGCCTGCTTCATCTCAAAAAAAAGCCGCTGCACATCCCATACAAACCGCCCGTTCAACTCCACCGGATCATTCGAAAACCTGTGTATTTCAGAAAGCTCGATCTTCTCCCCGTCGTAGACGCCCAGCATTGCGCGCCCGCTCGACGCCCCAAAGTCATAGCCCAGAAAGTGGTATTTTTTCATTACCCGCTCACTCCTATGCGTACATACTGATACGATTTAAGTATACCAGAAACGCAGCTTGCGAGCAAGAAAATTCGAGAAATGGAAGAGGAATCACGCACAGTCGATATTGGATTTCATGGATTGTCACAATCTGGAATTGCGGTTTCACGGCCTTTTCACCGCCCAAATGACAATCCGAGCAGTCGGATCGCCCAACGGAAGCATGCCTCCTGCCATCGGATGCGCTCGCCCCAGGGACGTGACGCATTCTTCCCCGGTTTGTCATACGGGCGTAATCATCCAATCTGGACGGAATTATGACGTATACCGGAACATGTATATACAACGCATGAAATCACGGCTTAATCCACACTATCCACATGGTTATCCACAGCCAAAGCCCCGATTCCACTTGATTTTCGCGTGTTTTGCCCACAGCCGGGGCGTATTCATCGGTGGATGGGAACATGTTATCCACAGACTTCGGTCTGATCAATCACCCCTTTTTCGGAATTTAGTCTGTTTTTGTGGCTTTCACCCCTTCAATTGGGTCATAATCCTGTCTAAATTACCAAATCTACCGCGTTTTCCATCCTTTTCCGCGCCGTCCATTCGTTTCCAAATCGTGAATTGTATTGCAAATATATTGCAATTTTAAGATCGCGCGTATACAGTTTGCAAATCAAACGCCAGTCTGTTATGCGAAAGGGAACAAGGCACTGAAATGCAGAAATGCAGCAGAAGAACATAAAGCGGCGGCACGGGGAATTTTCCCAGTGCCGCCGTCGGATCGAAAGATGCTATGGCTTGTTGACAGGATACGTCGTATCGTAGAGCGTGGTCAGGGTCGCCGCATCGACGGACGCGTTCTCATCGGTTGGGTCAATGACGGTGATTTCCGGGTTGATGCCCTCGGTCGCAACGTAGGTCTGGAAATCGAACACGGCCTGCCGTGTCAGAGGGCCAAACGTCCCCTTTTCAGCTACGGCGTCCTTGGAAAGCCAGCCAAGTTGATAGAGTGCGGTTTGCATGGTCGTGATGTCTGTAGGATCTGATGTCTGGTCGATATAGTCCGGCGTAGGCGGTTCCGTCTGCGTCGACACGAGTGCGATCATCACGCTGTCGCTCTTCACATCGGAACTCGCACCACCCTCGGGCGCAGCGTACACAGTGAGCGTGTAGACCTCACCCTCGGCCAACTTTTTGGAGGTCAGCGGTGCGCTCGTCTCGGTCGTCTTTCCCGTGTCGAGCACGGCATTTCCGTCGGAGTCCGTGAGAACCACGCGATAGCTCGCCGCATTATCCGCGTACCATGAGAGCGTCAGATCGTCCGTACCCTTCCAATAGGTTTCGTTGGAATAGTCAACGTACCCGGCCACGTCGATTTGAGGCATCCCGACTTCCGGCGTCGACTCCTCATTCACAACGAGGGAGACCGACGCAGATTTCCCATCGGCTTCCACGCCGCTTGTCGGTATTGCGACGACAGTCAGCTTATAGCTCGCCCCCGCAGTCAGATCGCTGGGTTTAAGGGTCACCTGGGTATCGCTCACCGCCTCTGCCTTGTTCACAAGCCCGCCGTTTCCATCGTAAAGATAGATGCTGTAGGCAGATACATTGTCGGCCGTCCAGCTGACGACGATGTTGTCAGTGCCGATCAGATACGCACCGTCCTGTTCGCCCGCCTGTCCCGAAACGGAAATCTTTGGCTTGGTCACCTCGGGAGCGGCACTGCGCATGAGCTGTACGGAGGCGGATTTCCCGTCGCTTTCTGATCCGCCCTCCGGAATCGCGACGATGGTCACGGTGTACATCTCGCCCTCCTGCATATTGGATGGCTTGAGGGTCAGTGATTTCTGATCGGTTTCCTTCTCGGAATTGACGGTAGCGCCTTTGGAATCGAGCAGGTAAATGCTGTAAGACGCCGCATTGTCCGCCGACCAGGAGACGGTCATGGTTTCGGTTCCCGCGTAGTAAACGCCGCCTTCCTCAGATGCCGCGCCGCTCACGCTGATGACGGGCGTCGTTACTTCCGCAACCACTTCCTGCTTTGCGAGAAGGACCGACGCGCTCTTGCCATCTGCGGCTGTCCCGCCCGCGGCAATTGCGGTCACGGTGACGCGATAGGTCACGCCTTCGAGGAAATCCGTCGCCTTCACGAGGATAGAAGTATCCGTCGATCCGGTGAGCAGATTGCGCGTGGTACCGTCGGATTTTTTGACGGTCACGTCGTATGTCGCCGCATTCTCGGCAGACCATGCGATTGTGATGTCTTCATCGCCCACCCAGTAGCCGCCGTTTTCTTCGGAAGCCGCGCCCGTCACGGTAATCGTCGGCGTGCCTACTTCCTGCTTCTGATAAAGTGCCATCTGGACAGACGCGCTCGCGCCGTCCGCCGCCGTGCCATTCACGGGCACCGCCGTCACGGTCAGCGTGTACACGACACCCTGCTGCATGCTCGTGGAATCGAGCACGCTCGATGTCTTCGTCACGCCCTCTTTGTCGTAGAGAGTCGAGCCGTCCGAGCCGATAATTGTGAGATTGTAGCTCTCGACATCGCCCGCCGCAGACCAGCTGAACGCGAGGCCATCCGTATCCGCATAGTAGACGCCGTTCTGAAAGTCCTTGTAGCTTGAAACGGTGATGACAGGGACCTCCACCGACCCAATCGGCGTGGGCGTCGGTTCCACCGTCTCACCCGCATAGAGCTGAATCTCGACGGATGAGGCCTTTCCGTCCGCATCACTTCCTCCTTCAGGGATGGCGACAACCTCGATGGTGTAGGTCTGCCCGGACGTCATGGCGCTTGGCGTCACTTTGTAAGAAGTCTCGTTGACCTCCGTCTGCTGGCTCAGCACCGCGCCCTGCGCGTTTTTGAGATACAAGTTGTATGCGCGCACATGTCCCGTGGCGGACCAGGCGATGGTGACGTCCTGGTCACCCACCCAGTAAATCCCGCCCTGCTCGCCGAGTTGCCCGGTCACGGTGATGACGGGCGCTCCCACGTCTGTCGCCGCCGTGGCGGAAGGTTCGGGCGTCACGCCCACACCGTCCGCGAGCGTCAGCCGCACAGAACTGTACTCGCCGTCCTTTTCCACACCGCCCTGCGGAATCGCGACCACGCTGAATGTGTAGCGCACACCCGACTCCATGCCGGATGCTTCCAGCTGATAGCTCGTGATGGTCGTGTTCTTCTGGCTCCAGAGTATATCGTCGTTGTCATCCGTGACGTACAGGCTGTATGCGCCAGCGCCGTTTGACGACCAGCCGACGACCGCACCCGTCTCGCCAATCTGGTACACGCCGTCCTGATAGCCCTGCGCACCGGTCACGGTGATCTCGGGCTTAAGGTTCGCGGGTGTCTGAGAAGGCGCCACCGTCGCCGTCGGTGCGGCGGTCACGGCCGCTGCGCTTGCAAGATTCACGCTCGTATAGAGGCCGTCACCCGCATCGCCGCCCGCCGGAATCGCAACCACGCTGAACTTGTAGATGCCGCTGCCGGTCAGGTAGCTCAGCGGGAAATCAAGGGAGGTTGCAGCGGTGCTCTCCTGTTTGCGCACCACATTTCCCCCATCGTCCTGCAGATAGATTGCGTAGCTGTCCGCACCCGCCGCACTCCAGGCAATCTTGACGCCGGAATCGCCCACATAGTAGACGCCGTTTGCCTGGGCGGACGCGCCCGTGACGGTGATCACCGGGGCTTCGAGCTCCGCAGTCGGCGTGGGCTGGGAGGACTCAAGGTTTTCGTAATAGAACTCAAGATAGTTGCGCGTCACTTCGTCCGTCTTGCCCGTCACGGACACCACGTTGCCGTGCTGAATGTTGATGAAGTTCTGGAAGCTCTTGACTGCGGCGTAGGTCTTCTGTCCATAGGAACCATCCGCCGTGCCGTCGAGGTAGCCAAGCGCGATCAGCATCTCCTGCACGGCCTTGATGGATGCGGCGGGCGAATTCTCGTCAATGACCTCACCTTCAACGGGGAGGGTCGCAGTCGGCGTCGGGCTCTGTGAAGGCGCCGGGGTCTGAGACTGCTTGTCCTGCCACCACTGGACGTAGTAATCGAGGTAAGCAAGGGTCGTGGCATCCACCGTACCCGTTTCCTGGAGCGCGTCGTATCCCTGCAGATCGTTGACGCGTTGCTGGAAGTAGAGAACCGCAGCGCGGGTACTGTCGTCATACACGCCGTCGATCTGATCCGTGTCGAGAATACCCAGAATCGCGAGCTGACCCTGCACGTACTTGATCTGCGCCTTGGTGGAATTTTCATCGATCACCTGCTGCGCCTGGGTCGGGTTTGGCGTGATGGGCGCGGGCGTCGGCGTGGGTTTCGCAACGAGATCGACCCGGATCAGCCAACTGAGTGTCTTGGGTCCGGCGACGCCATCCACGTTCAGCTTGGGCGAGAATGCGTAGGTGTCGTTGATATACTGCTGGGCATCCTTCACCGCCTGCTTGGTGGCGCCGTCATACTGCCCGTTGATATTGTCGGATGAAAGCCAGCCCAGATTCGCAAGCAGCTTCTGAAGCTTCTTAATCTCCGAAGACGAGGAATTTGCATTAATCGTCTTGTCGGTGGAGAAGCCGCTTTCTGCCGTGGGAACCGGTGTCGGCGTGGCATAGTCACTCTGATCGCCCTTCAGGTCGGGGTTGGTAAAGTCCTTCCACGACTGCTCGGGGTCGGTAATCGTGCCGAACGTCGCAGCCGCGTAGGGCGTAGGCGTGGGCGATTCCGGCGGCGACCAGATGTCTTCCGCAGATGTCTGCGGCTGATCTGCCTTTGTATCGGTCCGGTTGGTGAGGAAATTGACAAGCATGATAACGCCGACGGCGACCGCCAAAACGAGCGCAGCCGCGATGCCAACGACAAGCGCCATATTCGGCCCCTGTTTTTCATCGTCGCCCTCCATGCCGCCTCCCGCGACGGCCTTTCGCTGCGCAATGTAACCGGTGCCGTTCTCCTCAAAAAAGAAGTGGCGTTTCGACGGATCTTCGACGCCCTCGACAGACGCGCGCAACTTTTTCAGGCCCGCCTCAAATGCGTCCTCCTGCCCGGATTCGGGCACGACTTCGCCGGAGTTGAGCCTGCGCGCGCTGTCTCTGGGCAGATATTCGCGAATGCGGATCTTGACGCCGCGCTTCGTATCGAGCGCCGCGTAGACGATGCCGCTCGCATCCTGCCCCAACGCACGGCCCACAAGGAACCGCTCGTTATAGAGAAGCGTGCCCGGCAAAAGCTGCACCTGAGGAACAGCCGCGCGCGCGTCGCGCCCGCAGTGGGGGCAGACGTCCTGCCCACCGTTGTCCTCGAAGCAGTACATGCATAAATTTTCGTAAGCCATTTTCTCAACTCCCCCGATCGATGAGCCCCGAAATCGCTTGTGCGGTGTCCGGGAAGATCTCTGCAATCCCACGCGCGGCGTCAATGAGGACAAACCTGTCCGGCTCGCGCGCCGCGAGGATTTCGTAACCGCGTTTTACCCGGGCGACAAACGCTTCCCCCTCCCGCTCAATGCGGTCGGGCTCTCCACCCGAGAGTACGCGCGCACGCGCCGTTTGCGCGTCCAGGATGTATAGAAGCGTGCGGTCGGGTGAAAGACCGTCCACCGCCAACGCGTTTATTTGACGAACAATGGGTTCGGTAAGTTCACGTCCGTATGCTTGGAAAGCAATGGAAGAGTCGAGAAAACGATCGCACAGCATCAGCTTTCCCGCCGCAATGGCGGGCCGGATCACCTCGCGCACATGCTGTGCGCGCGCACCCGCATACAAAAGTGCCTCGCACGCATCGGTCATGCCCACTGCGTTCACATCCAGCACCAGGTCTCGAATCCGCTCCGCAATGGGGCTGCCGCCCGGCTCCCGCGAGGCCACCACGTCCCAGCCGCGCCGGGCGAAGTGCTCCTGCGCAAGTGCAAACTGGGTGGACTTGCCGCAGCCATCCCCGCCCTCAAATGTAATAAAATAGCCCGGGTCGCGTTCGCCCACGAGATAGTCGTGCAGATCCGATACCGTCTCGGCGACAAAATCCGCATCCGCGTACTCGGCTTCCGCGCCGTAACCGTACAGGGCGCCTACGGAACAAACGCCCGCCGCCTTCGCACCCTCGATGTCATAAACGCGGTCCCCCACCATCACGCAACGCGCGCGGTCAACCCCATCCGGAAGCGCGCGCTCGATCAGATCCGCTTTTTTCGGATCGGTATCGGAATGGGCGGCGCCAACCACGCGGTCAAAATAGGGCGCAAGGCCAAAATAATCAAGGATTTTCTGACAAAACACCTCAGACTTCGCACTGGCGAGCGCGACATACCCGCCCCTTTTTTTAATCGCCTGAAGAAGTGGCGCGATGCCGGGATAAACCCGATTCTCCCTCCATCCGACTTCCGAAAAGCGCGCGCGATAAAGCGCCAAGGCGCGCGGAAACTCGGTCTCGGATAGCCCCCCATATCTGGAAAGCGATTGTCTGAGCGACGGGCCGATGAATCTGCGTAGAACCGCATCGTCCGGCACCTGCTTCCCCATCTCGGTCAGCGCGTGCCTGACGCAGTTGACAATTCCCTCTTCCGATTGCGTGAGTGTCCCGTCCAAATCAAATAAAAACCATTTATATCGCATGCCCAATCCCCGATCTCATCAACATATACGATCATTTTACTGAACAAATGTGACTTTATCAAGCACCCGGCATGCGATGGCCTATATATGGAAGGTTCAGTCCCTGCCTCGATAAGCGAAGCCGGTAAACCGCGCCTCATCCGGGCAATCCGCGCCGTTCCCCGAGGCAAAGACGCCGATATACGCACCGACATATTTGCGACGATTACATAAAAGAGCCCGTCGTGATGGCGCAATGTCGGCGCAAACAGGCCGCCGGAGACGTGATCCGGCGTAAGCGGCAACCATTCCGGCCGCGAAAAGGCATAGCTCACGCGCCGCCAGTTGACCAGGTCGCAGCTGTGATAGATCGGGATGCCGGGATAATACGAGAACGAGGACGTTGCGACGTAAAAATCGTCCCCCACGCGGACGATGGACGGATCGGGATGAAAACCTCGTAGGATCGGGTTTTGAATCTGCATATTGTACCTCTCATACATTCAGCTGCCTAACCGTATTATTGCACACCTTTTCGTTGTTTTCAAGCGACACTCGCACGTGGTATAATGGTCAAAAAAACGGAGGACACGACGCATGGAAAAGGTGCTCGTCACCGCAACCGACTATGCGCGCAATTGCGCGGCGGGGAAAAAACGATTGGAAGAAAACGGATTTGAGGTCATCGAAAATCCCCACGGGCGACCGATGACCCGCGCGGAACTCGACGCTTTTTTGCCGCAAATCTCCGCCGTGGTGGCGGGCGTTGATGATTGGACGGGCGAGGTGTTCGCACATGCGCCCAATCTGAAGGTAATCGCGCGCTTCGGCGTAGGTGTCGACAACATCGACCTCGCGGCCGCGAAGACCCGCGGGATCAAGGTTACAAACGCACGCGGTGCGAATGCGGACGCGGTCGCAGAACTTGCGATCGGCGGCATGCTCGCAATGCTTCGCCACTTCATCCCCCTCGACCGGACGACGCGCGCGGGCGCATGGGAGCGCCGCGTGGGGCATACGCTGCGCGGACGCGTGGTGGGTCTGGTGGGGTTTGGCGCCATCGCGCGCTATGTAGCAAAGCTCGCCCGTGCCTTTGACGCCGAGGTGATTGCCTTTGATTCCTTCCCGGACGAGGCTGCCGCGCGCGCACTGGGCGTGCGCTTTGTCTCCTTTGACGATCTCCTCTCTTCCAGCGACATCGTGAGCCTGCACGTCCCGGCGACGCCCGAGACCAAAAACCTCATCAACGAAACGACCCTTTCGCGCATGAAGCGCGGCGCAATTCTCGTCAATACCGCGCGCGGCGCGGTCATCGACGAAACGGCGCTCTATCACGCCCTGAAATCCGGACATCTCTTTGGCGCAGTGCTCGACGTGCACGCCACCGAGCCGACAAAGGCCGACGATCCCCTCTTCGCCCTCGAAAACGTACTCGTCTTTCCCCATACCGCCGCCGAGACATGGGAAACCTACCATCAGGTCGGCCTCATCACCGCAGATGCCGTGATCGACGTCATTCGGCATGGCAAGGACCCGGTCAACTGGTTGAATCGCTCATAATCACCGGCGCATACTTGGCTTCTTTCTCATCGCATGCCGGTGAGCGCCCCTTGGCGGCGCGGGGTCAACCCTGTGCCGCCAAATCGCGTTTTGGCAGCGTGCTTGCAATCCGATGACTCTTCTACTATAATATCCATGGCACTATAGATAATGGAGTAACCAATTACATGATCGACAGCTACGAATTTCAGGGGAACCCGGGTCCGCAGGTGCCTTTTGAGGAGATTCGTCCGATTCAACTGGGCATCCTTGACGCGATTACAAAGTTCTGTGACGAACACGGCATTCGCTATTATATTTCAGGAGGCACGCTTCTCGGCGCTGTGCGGCACGGCGGATACATCCCATGGGACGACGATATCGACATCAACCTCCCGCGTCCGGACTGCGACAAACTGATCGCGCTGTCGGGCGGTAAAATCGGCGACCATATTGAAATCGGCTCCCCGGATGGCCCAATCCGCCACTCTGTGCCCTTTGTGCGGGCCTATGACACGGATTATCTCCTTCGCATTGAAAGTCGGCAGGGCGCTGTCCGCGCCTATTCCAATGTATGCATCGATATCTTTCCCATCGACGGATTGCCGAAGCGGGAATGGCTTTCACGCTTCCATTATTTTCTCGCAAAAACCCTCGTGATTCTCAGGCGCGTGGCGTACTACCGCCAGTTGCCCGAGACCCGGGACTGGCATCGTACGCTCCGCGCAGTCGCTTACCTGCCCGCAAAGGCGGTTGGCTGGCGCACATGGAACAATCTCCTGCAAAAGCTCAGCCGCATGTACGACTACGAGACAAGCGAAAAGGTGGGCGTTGTTTGCTGCGGCATTCACACGAATGAGGAGCGCATGGGGCGCGACGTGTATGGCGAAGCGGGTCAATTAGCATTTGAGGGGCGCGTCTATGCATCGCCCAACAAACCCGAGGTGTATCTGACGTCCATATACGGCGACTACATGAAGTTGCCGCCCGCAGAGAAACAGATCCGCCGTCACTTCTCGACGGTCTACCATGTGAAGGAGGCGCGAAAATGAACGTCGCGATCATCATCGCGGGGGGCGTCGGCAATCGGATGCACATGGACGTGCCCAAGCAGTTCATCAATATTTACGATAAGCCCGTCATCATCTATACCCTCGAGGGCTTTCAGAAGCATCCCGAAATTGACAGAATCGAGGTCGTATGCCTCGATGGATGGCGCGACGTGCTTGAACGCTATGCCGCCCAGTATGGCATTACCAAGCTCGAATGGATCGTCCCCGGCGGCAATTCGGGGCAAGAATCCATCCGAAACGGCGTCTACAACCTGGCGGACAAGCTCTCCGATGATGATATCTGCATCATCCACGACGGCATCCGACCGATGGTTGATTCATCCGTTCTGTCGGACGTCATCCGCGTGTGCATGCTCCACGGAAACGGCGTGACGGCGACGCCCTTTACGGAGCAGATCTTCGTTGCGCGGGACGAATTGACCACCATGGAATATATCCCCCGGGACCGCGTGCGCAAGGTTGCGACTCCGCAGGCCTATCAATTCGGGATGCTGCTCGAGGCATACCGCCGCGCATTTGCGGAAGAAATCGGCATCTACGGCTCGGCATACACCAACACGATGATGGTTGATCTCGGTCACAAACTCTATTTCGCCGCCGGATCCGACAAAAACATCAAGCTCACGACAAAGGACGACCTTGAACTATTCAAGGCATACCTGAGAATGGAGCGCGACAGATGACCTTATCCGGCAAGACCGCGCTCGTCACGGGCGCGACGGGGCTGATCGGCGCAGAGGTCGCAGACATGCTCACTTCTGCGGGGTGCGAGGTGATTTCCGCCGTGCGAGATCAATCCCGCGCAAAAGGGCACACGGTTTTCTACGACGCGGAGTGCTTCCCGAATTTCGATTTTCAGGTCGATCTGATCGTCCATGCGGCGAGTGGCGCCCATCCCCTCGCCTACGCGCGTGATCCGGCGGGCGTCATGCGCCAGAATGTCTTTGGCACCATGAGCCTTCTCGACTATGCGCAAACCTGCGGCGCGCGCTTTCTCTTTCTCTCCTCGGGCGAAGTGTATGGTCATGCCCCCGCGCCGGAGGCGGGCTTCCCGGAATCTTTTGCGGGCGCGCTCGACACCATGAATCCCCGCGCATGTTACCCTGAGAGCAAGCGGTGCGCGGAAACCATGGTCGCAAGTTGGGTCAAGCAATACGGAACCGACGCGCTCGTCGCGCGGCTTTGCCACGTCTATGGACCGTCGATCTCCCCGGCGAACAGTCGCGCCGACGCGCAGTTTTTGCGCGACGCGCTGGCCGGACGTGACATTCTCATGAAATCTGCGGGCGATCAGGTGCGCTCGTTTCTCTATGTCAGGGACGCGGCGCGGGCGCTTCTGCTGCTCCTCACGCGGGGCGAAGCCGGTTGCGCGTACAACGTCGCGGGTCGGGACGTTCACTCCATTCGCGCCTATGCGCAGACGCTCGCGGACATCGCGGGCGTGAAACTCGCGTTTGAAAACCCGGACGATGTGGAAAAAGCGGGCTATTCAAAGGTGGCGCGGGCAGTTATTGATCCAACCCTGCTCGAATCGCTCGGCTTCCGGGCAGAATACGACCTCGCAAGAGGTCTGAAGGAGACTTACGACAGATGCCGCGTCTAAAGGTCGTTACAAAACTGAAGCTGCGGACAAAGAAGAGCCCGTTCAAGGACGTGGGGCGCTGGTTTCTGGAATCGTTTCGCACGCTCTACATGGTCGCGTGTCGGATGGTTTTGGGAATCGATCGGGACAAGGTCGTCTTTTCGAGCTTTACCGCGCGCACATACGGCGACAATCCCAAGCCGATTTCTGAAAAACTGCATGAGCTGCGCCCGCAAACAAAAATCGTTTGGATGTTCCGCGACCCCGCGTCGAAAAAGGCGATCGTCCCGGATTATGTCATCCTGCGCGATCCCATCTCCTTCGCCGGACTGCGGGACTACGCCACTGCGCGCGTGTGGGTGGATAATTTCACACTGCAGCGTTTCCTCAAAAGGCGAATTGGGCAGCAGTTTTATCTGAACACATGGCACGGCGACCGGGCGTTCAAAAAAATCGCCTACGATGCCTTCCCGGAACGGCGGCTTCGGATTGAAGAAAGCTGCGACCTGATGCTTGCGGGCAGTGCATTCGGCAAAAAGATGATCCGCTCGGCGTTTCGATTCGAGGGCCAGATCCTCGCGGCGGGCGGTCCGCGCAACGATATGCTCATCCGAAACGACCCGGCACAGCGCGCAGCGATCCGCGCAAAACTGGGCGTTCCGGCGGAGGCGAAGCTGCTCATCTATTGCCCTACGTTCCGCGATTCGACGCGACTGGTCGCCTTCCATTGCCCCATCGACCTCGATACGGCGCTCAATGCGCTCGAGCAAAAGACAGGCAACCGTTGGCTTTGCCTCTTCCGCGCACACCAGCTCGCCAAGGGCGGACTCGACCTGAAGGAGGGCGGACGGCTCCTCGATGTGACCAAATACGAGGATATGGCGGATCTTCTGCTTGCCTCAGACGCACTGATCACCGATTATTCCTCTGCGGCCATGGATTTCGCGCTCACGGGACGGCCGATCTTCCTCTATCAGGCAGATCGGGACGAATACGTCGCGCATGATCGGCGGCTGTACTTTGATGTCAGCGAGACACCCTTCTTCGTGGCGCGCGATATGGAGGAGTTGATCAAAATCATCGCCGCGACGGACGCCGATGCCGCGCGCAAAAACTGCGCGGCCATCGCATCCTATTTCGGCTATCTTGAAACAGGGCACGCAACCGAGCGCGCCTGCGAAAGGATCATACAATGGATGGAAAAGTGACAAAGACGTCGAGAATTGTCGATGCGGGACTTGCTGCGTTTTTGCTCGTGCTCATACTCACATTCGGCATATTGACCATTGCGCACAACGCAAAAGATCTCTACAATTCCGTGCGGATCAAATCGCGGCTTTCGGGCTATCTGCCCAGCGATCCCGGCGCACTTGACTTCCTGTCCGCACGCATCCAATCGTTCGAGGCGGCGTTCGGCGACGATTTGTGGAAAAAGAACGCTCTGGGACAGGCAAACGCGGATCTCCAATATATAATGGGCAAAAACATCATCACCACGGGTTCTGCCAACATGGTGAAGCTCCCAACGGGCGATCTTTATGACCTCCAGACGCCGGCCGATATCACGGACGCGCTGGATGAGATCATCCGCTTTGCCTCTGCGATTGATGTACCGTTTACCTATATCTACGAACATGCAACCACCTATGGCGACGACAAACTGACCGGTGGATACGCGCAGCTCGACTGGGGCGACGAATTGGGTGATCAAATCGTTTCAACGCTGCGCGGCGCGAATCTGGACGTGATCGACAGTCGCGTTGCGCTCGAGGGGTTTCCCACTTCAGAGATCGTTTTGCGCACCGATCAGCACTGGACGCCCTATGCGGCGCTGAACGTGGCGCACGTGCTGGCAAAGGAAATCGGGCTCGACGACAGCCTGCTCGATCCCGCCGCATTCTACAGTCAAACGTTCCCCGATAAATACCTTGGGAAATATGGGCGTCGCGTCGGCGTAAAACACACGCGCCCGGATGATTTTACCATCTTCTGGCCCAAATATGATACCGAGATCTCACGCTACACAAACCAAAACAGCAACATCACCGAGGTCACGGGTCCATTCGGCGATTCGGTCATCAAGTGGTCGAATCTCAATGGCGAGGGTTGGAACAGCACTGCCTACAGGGCATACGGACTCACCGAAAACTTTGAGCATTTTCACAATGAAGCGGCGCCGGATGTGACGATCCTGGTATTCAAGGATTCCTACGGCGCACCCGTCGGCGCATTCCTCTCCTTAGTTGCGCGTGACGTGTACTTGGTTGATATGCGTAAAACCGACAGAGATGCAACCGAATTTGTAGACGAATTGAAGCCCGACCGCGTGGTCATGTCCTATAGCCGCCAGATGGTGGTTTTGCACGGATATCGACTATTCCATGACCAATAGGGAGAGGGAGGCCTGGTTTATGAAGGGATTTCGGTACGAGAATGAATCCGCACGCGAAGTTTCGATGCCCGTGGGCGGCATCGGAGCAGGGTCTGTGGGGCTCGCCGGAAACGGCGCCCTGACCGACTGGGAGATCGAGAACCATCCCGCCAAGGGACACATCAATCCATTTACACATTTCGCCGTGAAAGCCGAAACCACATCCGGCGTCACGGCGCTTGTCTTGCAGGGGGATCTCGCCCGCGATCTTTCCGGCACGTATGGCGGCTGCAAATACGACCACTTCGGCTTCGGCTACGGCCCAGCCGAAGGCACCATGGCCGGCTTTCCACACTTTGAGTTTTGCCAGATGACCGCCGCATTCCCGTTCGCGCAACTCGATTTTTCGGATCGCCGCTTTCCCGGGAAGCCGTCCCTTACCGCGTTTTCGTCCTTCATTCCCATGAACGAGGACGATTCGAGTCTTCCCTGTGCGTTTTTTACGGTCGAAATTGAGAACACGACGAATGCGGAAACGACATACACCGTCGCGTTCACGCTCGGTGCGGCGTTTCAAAAGGGCATCAATGCCGAGATCAACGGCGGACTTTCCATGACGGAGGGCGAAAACGGACTGTGCGTCCTGACCGACGCGGAAGACCACGCCGTACAGACGCATTGGTTCCGGGGCGGCTGGTTCGACGGGCAAACGATGTACTGGAATCAATTTTCACGCCCGGGTTTTCTGCAAAAGCGGACGTATGACGATCCGGGCAAAGATCGCGGCACGGTCGAGGCGCGGTTTGTGCTCAAGCCCGGCGAGACAGGGCGTGCGCGTTTCCTCCTGAGCTGGTATTATCCCACAGTCACAAATGATTGGGACGAGGGGGGCATGTCATGGAAAAACTGGTATGCCACCCGATTTTCCTCCGCCCGTGACGCAGGCGCATATGCCATGCAAAACTGGGATCGGCTCGAGGGCGACACGGCTCGGTTCCGCGACGCACTCTACGGGAGCACGATTCCCGAAAAGGCACTCGAAGCGGCAGGCGCAAGCCTTTCGATCCTCGTCACACCCGTATGTCTTCGGCTCGAGGACGGCTCGTTCTACGGCTGGGAAGGCCTGAGCGAATTGGGCGGAAGCTGTGAGGGCACCTGCCAGCACGTATGGAACTACGCCTACGCGCTGCCCTACCTCTTCCCCGCCCTCGAGCGCAGTGTGCGTGAGAACGAAAAGACTTACAGCCAAATGGAAGACGGGCGCATTTCCTTCCGGCTCCGGCTGCCGCCGGGGCGCGGGTTCTGGTGGAAGATGCCGTGCGTCGACGGCCAAATGGGCTTTGTCATGCAGACCTACCGAGAATGGAAACTGTCCGGAGATGCGGAATGGTTGCGCGCAATGTGGCCGTCTGCCAAGCGCGCGGTGGAATTCGCGTGGCAGGACACCGACGTCAAGTGGGACCCCGACAAGGATGGCGTGATCGACGGGCGGCAACACCACACGCTCGACATGGAGTTGTTCGGACCGAACGCATGGCTTGAGGGCTTTTATCTGGGCGCGCTGAAGGCCGCATCCGAAATGGCGAAGGCCGTCGGCGACGATTCTGCGGAATATGACGCGCTCTTTGCGTCCGGGAAAAAATACCTCGACGAGGAACTCTTCAACGGGGCGTATTACGACCACAAAATCGACCTCAACGACCGCGCCCAGCTCGCGCGCTACGAGGATGCGGACAAGTACTTCAGCGAGGAGACAGGCGAGCTCAAGTATCAAATCGCAGGCGGATTGATCATCGATCAGGCGTTGGCGCAGTGGCACGCAAATCTGATGGGTCTGGGCGAAATCTACGATCCACAGAAGCTGAAAAGCGCGCTGAAAAGCCTCTACCAATATAACTTCAAGCCCGAAATGCGCGCCTTTGCAAATCCCTGCCGCGTGTTCAGCCTGAACGGCGAGGCAGGCACCATCATGTGCGCGTATCCGGAAGGCTCCAAAAAGCCCGCAATCTCGGTACCGTACTGCGAGGAAACCATGACGGGTTTTGAGTACGCTGCCGCCGGACTGATGATTCAGGAGGGATTCCTCGCGGAAGGCGCCGAAATGATCGCGGCAGTACGCAACCGCTACGACGGGAGAAAGCGCAATCCCTTCAACGAAATCGAGTGCGGCTCCAACTATTCCCGCTCCATGGCGGCGTTCGCGCTCCTGCCGATCTATGAAGGCTTCGCATGCGACGCGGGCGCGGGATTCATGCGGCTGAAACCCGTCTTGCCCGGCGCTTTTTCCGGCATGTGGTTCATGGGCGGAAGCTGGGGCAAGGCCGAAACGGCTGAAGGCGCGCGCTTCACGGTCGAAGGAAAGCCCGTGCGGGTTTGCGCCTTCGAGTTGCCCTTTCTCCCGGGAGAAATCAGGATCGATGGGACACAGGTATCCTTCCACCTCGAGGGTTCGCACGCGGTGCTCGATGAAGCCGCGACTGCCGAACGGGAAATGACATTTGTGAAATGAGGAAAACGCCATGATTCCAAAGCCCGAATTTCCGCGCCCGGACAGGGCGCGCGCCCAATGGAAAAACCTCAATGGCGATTGGGACTTTAAACTGTTGCGCACAGCAGACGGGAACGACGCGCCGGGCGGCTACGACCGCACGATCACGGTGCCGTTTTCGTGGTCGAGCGCGCTCTCCGGCGTAGGCGAGAACGTGCCCGGCATCGGTTGGTACCGTCGGACAGCTGCATTTTCCGCCGACGGGACCATCTTTCTGTGCTTTGGCGCGGCGGATTACCGGACGGATGTGTACGTCAACGGCACGCTTGCCACAACGCATCAAGGTGGGTACACCCCTTTTGAGATTGACGTAACCGCGCTCTGGCGTGCGGGCGAAAACGAGATCGTCGTGCGCACGGAGGATTTCCGCCACGAGACGCAGACATACGGCAAACAGGGGTACGGCGACATTCAGGGCATCTGGCAGACCGTATGGCTCGAGGCGCGCGGGTCGGCGTTCATCGAATCCTTCCGCTTTGAAACGAAAATCGACGGAACGGTCGCGCTGAGTGCCGCCGTTTGCGCGCCGGACGGTGCGGAACTCACCGCCTCCTTTGATGGCAAGACGTTTTCAGGCAAGACAAAGGATGGGCATGTGTGCATTGAGATGCGCATCGAGCATCCCCGGCTGTGGTCGCCGGATGCACCGAACCTCTATGAGGGCACGCTGACGCTCGGAAACGATATGGTTTCTACCTATTTTGGCATCCGCGAAATCGCCGCGCAGGATGGGCGCATCCTCCTGAACGGGGCACCCATCTACATCAACGGCACGCTCGATCAGGCGTTTCATCCCACCGGTCACTTTACATACCCAACCGACAAGGATATGCGCGACGAGGCATGGCGACTCAAGCGCCTCGGGCTCAATATGGCGCGCATCCACATCAAGCTCGAGGAACCGCGCAAGCTCTACTGGATGGACAAACTGGGCGTCCTCATCATGCAGGACATGCCGTGCTTCTGGGGCGAACCAAACGAGGAAGCACAAAAAGCCTACGAAAGCGAGTGGCCGGACGCGTTCGACCGCGATTACAATCACCCCTCGATCTTCTCATGGGTCATGTTCAACGAGACATGGGGCCTGTTCACCGGGCCAAAGAGCAAGAGAAAATACCTGCCCGAGACGCAGGAATGGGTGCGCAGCGTCTATCTGCGCGCGAAGAAAAACGATCCGACGCGCATCGTGGAGGATAACTCCCCCTGTAACTACGACCACGTCGAGACGGACATCAATACGTGGCACTTTTACCTCAACGGCTACGAACTGGTGCGCGATCACATCAAAAAGGTTGTGGAGAGCACATTCCCCGGCTCTCAGTTCAATTACATTGGGGAAAACGCGCAAAAAAACGCGCCGCTCATGAACAGCGAATGCGGCATGGTCTGGGGCGTGGACGGCTCGGCGGGCGACTCCGACATCGCGTGGCAGTACCGCTATATGCTCAACGAATTCAGACTCCACGGGGCCATCAACGGCTTTATCTTCACGGAATTCCACGACGTGGTGAACGAGTTTAACGGATATTACCGCATCGACGACCGGGACAAGGACTTCGGATACGAGGACTTCTGCCGCGGCATGCGCATCCGCGACCTGCACGCGCAGGACTTCCTCGCGCTCGATTGTCCCCCCTGCCAAACCGTGGACGCGGGCACGGCGGTCGAAATCCCCTGCGCGCTTTCGAGCTTCACCGCCGCACACGCAGAAACAGGGCTGGCGGTGGAATGGGAATTGTGGCACGATGGCCTCGACGGACGCGTATCGGATGCAAAGGGTGCATTCGCCGTGGGCTCTTATGCGCGCGGTGCGAATCCGCTTCCCGCGATCGCCCTCACAATGCCGGACGAAAACGCCGTGGCGATCCTGAGCACCTATCTGAAGTGCGGCAAAGAAGTCATCTCCCGCAACTTCACGACGTTTGACGTGCGCGCAGCCTTACCCGTTGGCACGATCGAAATCCCCGCCGCGTCCGGCGCAAGCGAGGGCTTTGCCCATCGCTGGACGGCCATTCGAGACGAAAAACTGTGCCTGGGCGGCGAAGGCAGCCTGACCTATGAAATTCCCGTCTCCGGCGAGCCAAGTGACATTGAAATCTTCCTCGAGGCGGGTGCAAAGCGGGTTCTGACAAAGGATCTGGGCGGCGCGCCCACGAAGGACGAACAGGATCTCGGCTTTATGCGCGGCTATCTGGTCGACCGCGGCGCGTTTCCGAATTCCTACTTCATGACGGATGAAGAGCGACCGCTTTCCGACCTGACCTGTCTGATTGACGGCGTGGAGGTGCAGAAAGCACTGCTCATCGGCGACGATGCGGACGCCTGCGGCGTGCTCTCCTGGCACTACCAGCCAGAAATCCGCAAGCTTAACGAGGCGGGTTCCTATGGCCAGATGATCCGCATCCGCGTTCCCTCCCGGCTCATTACCGCCATCGCCGTGCGCGGCACGCTGACCCTCACCCTCAAGGCCACGAACGGCCTTGCGGTGTACGGGCGCAGCGCCGGGCGATACGCCATGGGGATCACGGTGCGCACACGATAAGACCCCGATCAATTGCGACACATCGACCATCCGGGGCATGCCCCGGATGGTCGAACCTATATGGAGGTGACCGCATGAAATACAGACACGTATTACCGACCGACCTGCATGCTGATTGTTTGAGAGACTTCATTCGTCACGAACGCAATGCGATGCATTGACGCAGGCGCGCAAGTGGCTGGGTTTTAGAAGACGCCCCCAACGAACACATCTGGGATGCGGATAAAAAGGCATGGGTGGTCGGCTACCTCGCGCGATGCATCGCACAGGGCGGTGTCGTAACAGGCGCCTTCGAAGGCGATCGCCTCATGGGTTTTTCCATAGTAGAACGCAGGCTGTGTGGAATCGGCTCTGCCAATCTCGCCATGCTCTTCGTCTCCGACGACGCCCAGCACCGAGGGATCGGCACGCGGCTTTTTGAAGCGGCCTGCGCGGGCGCGAAGACTCTCGGCGCGCGGTATCTCTACATCTCCGCCACGCCAAAAGAAAACACCATTTCCTTTTGTCAGAAGTATGAAATTGTCCAATATGCTTGATTTTATTGCGTTTTGCGGGCGTCGTGACTTGCATCCGTCCTTCCGTAAGATCTTGTGTGGTGATGATGATTTCGTCGTCATAAACGACCGGGGACTGTTTGCGAAAGACCGGATCGATCCCAACAGGTATAAGGCCATGCGGGTCCCCGGAAACAGTATTCTGCCTTCCATGCCTGTCACGGACTTCCCTGTCAGGACAATCACGACATGCGAAATCGACTACGCGACGGCGGTGGCGAATGGTTTCCCCGGGGGCGGGGGCGGGGGCTTGATTACGTACCGTTTCAGCGCAGACACGGTGTACCCGAACCACAACAAGCAGGATACCGGCTATAAGGCAGTGAAAAGGTGTATCGGCGTTCGGCATTGACTTCTACCACGTGGAGCGACTGGGTGTTGGTTGCGATGGAGGACAGAATCAAGACGACCGTCTCTCTCGACTTTGGAACCGTTCAGGGAAACACATGGGTCGAGCGTACCGCCGCATTGCCGGGATTAACCGTCAATTCGCATGTGACGGTGACGCCGAAGTACTCCGTCAACTTCTTTTATCAGGGCGTGTGTGATGCAAATGGTATCCTGACCATCCGCGTGTACAACCTCAGCGCAACGGCTGCAGCGCTATCTCACGACTTCCATGTCCTTGTCACGAATTAAAAGAATCGGGGGGCGGCTTCCCGCGCGACGTGACGGCGACGTGCAAGGTGGTGGATACGGTAGACGAGATAATTTTATCATGCTGCGAACATAAGGGAGCGCTCTCCCTCATGCGGCTTACCGCTTTCCGTATGTTTATTCAAACACCATTTCTCATTTATACCTGTGAATCAACTGCGCCGATTGCATCTGCTTCAGGTCATATAAAATAATGACGACCCAATCTTATATATATTGCTTTTGATATCAATGTATGATAAAATTCATCGCATGCGTTCATGATGCCTATATAAGATGGAAAAGGCGGTACTCCATGAAGAAGACACTTGCGATTATCATTGCCCTGATGATGGTTCTGCCCATTGCCGCACTTGCTGAAGAAGCCCAAGAGGCTTATACCGTCGAGATTACATTCGATGGCAGCTATGTTCCCTTTGAAGAGGACGGTTTCCAGATTTATCTACCCAACGAATGGGTTGTCTATGAGATCACTCCCGAGTGGGAGGCACAGGGTATCTTTTTTGCCTCCGGTTCTGAGGATGGGTCTCAGGTTATGATGCTGTCCTCCTTCGCCGGTGAAGGCTATGAGTATGCCGATCTGGTTGAAGAGATGAGCACTCTCTACACTGGCGTTCAGCTCATCACCATCAATGATATCGGCTTTGTAACCTATGACATCGACGAGAGCAATTCGAGCGGCATGGTTGCCCTGAATGAAAACGGTAATGCCTACAATTTCGTCTTTACCCCGGCGGATGATGCCGATTATATGGCGCTTGCCATGCAGATCATGGCCTCCATCCAGAACATGGAAGTCGGCAGCGAGTAAAAGACTTCGACCCATTTGGTACAGGATTCACCCATATTCCCGGCATCGTGCAACGCATCGGCGACCAATCAAACACACACATCCGCGACGCGAGTCGCGGGGAATAGGATCCCCGCCAAACGGCGGGGGTTCATTTGATTCTTCGCTTAATAAAGAACCGAACGCATGAAAAAAGAACCATTTACGAAATAGCAGCGCGTCCTGCGGGATGCGCCTTTCTTATGCATGAAACGAGTGGGGCTCGTTTTTTTATTGCCCGAAAACCGGGCGGAAAGGTGGAACACAAATGCTTACGAACCTGCAACTGGTGGAATTTGCGAA
>JAEZSP010000072.1 GCA_023421735.1 Bacillota bacterium
CTGATCCCTGATCCCTGATCCCTGATCCCTGATCCCTGATCCCTGATCCCTGATCCCTGATCCCGAAAAATCGTACACCCGCGCGCCATACTGTCAAGTGTATCCCGTGCCGACATCGAACTTTACATGCGGCCGTGCAGGTCGCCAATGATGGTGCGCGCACAAAAAAGCGGCCGTCCGGGGATTCTTTCCCGAACGACCGCCGCCGCGCCATGCCGACGCAGCGGGCGTGCTCACTCAAACCGCCGCGTGAAAATATCATCCTTCTCGAGCAAGCTCTCAACGGTATCAAAACCCAGCCGCGCAAGCAATTCCGTCACATAAGGATTCTCCGCCGGGGTACGGAACTGCGCCTTCTTGCCGTAGGCATCGACCGCCTCTTTCCCGATCTCCTTCGGCGTCACGGCGCGCGGCCCACCCACGCAACCGCCTACGCAGCCCATCCCCTCAAAGAAGTTTGCGCCGCCCTTTCCGGCTCGAATGTCGTTCATCATGGCCTTACACGCGGGCACGCCGTCTGCCTGCCGGGTTTTCACCTGAATGGAACGGTTTGGGCTGATGTGCGCAACGGTCTCGCGCACTGCCTCGCTCACGCCGCCCGTGCGCGCATACACCCGCCCGGCGCGCGAGGAGTGGTCCTTCTCGCTTTCCTCCATTTGCGTGGGGTCGATGCCTAGCAGGGAAAAGATGCTCTTTGTCTCCTCAAACGTCAGCACAAAATCGACCGCGCCCGCCAAATCCTTCTCCCGCGCCTCGGCCTTTTTGGCAAGGCATGGGCCGATGAACACCGTGACAGCGTCCGGATACAGCGCCTTCACCGTGCGCGCGCACGCAACCATGGGCGAAACAGAACCCGGCACGTGGCCCATCAATTCGGTATAGACCTTGCGGATCATAGCGATCCACATGGGACAGCAGCAGCTCGTGAGCTGATAATCCGCCTCCGTAGTGATGTTCTTGTCGAATTCGAGCGCTTCCTTGAGCGTCAGAATATCCGCAAACAGCGCGACCTCGATCATGCCGTCAAAGCCAGCCGCCTTGAACGCATTTCTGAGCTTCCCGGGCGTCACCGCATCCGTAAACTGACCCAGATACGCCGGCGCAATGAGCGCGTAGGCATATCCCTTGGATGCCCGTACGGCCTGCAGCGCCGCAACGACATCCGTACTCGCCGCAATGTTCTTCTTCTCGCACGCATCGATGCAGCCCGCGCAGCCGACGCACTTCTCCGAATCAATCTCGATATTCCCATCCGCGCCGATCGACATGGCGTCAAATGCGCAGCGCGCAGCGCACTCCGCTTTGTGCGTGGGATCGCAGTCACACGCCCCCGCGCGCACCACCACCGGACATTTCTTTGGATTTAATAGACAGTCGAGGTGGCGCGGATCGTACTCCGCGCGCACCTTGTCCAATTGATCGGGGTCGACCGCGAGTGCCGCCGCGCGCTGGTATAACTCCTGTAGCGTCTTCATCTGTCAGTCCTGCCATTCCACATCTTCAATCGCCCATGCCGCCAGCTCGTTCATCGACGGATGAATGACCATCGATTCCGTCACCGGATCGACGGTGCCCATCTTCGGGCATTCCATATGCCGGAATCCGCGTCTGGGTGGCGTATCCGGGCACGGCGTGCCCGCGTTCATCAGGTACACAAACGGCTGCACGAGCATCGATGCGTAGGGCCCGACGATGTGCGCGCCGAGGATCTTCATGTCCCGTCCCAGAATGATCTTCGCAAATCCGTTGTCCGTCGACCGCTCGTTGATCCCCATCGAGATGCCGCCCGCGATGGATGAATAGTAGTTGCGCGCCACGCCGTAGCGGATGCTCTTTTCCTTCGCCTCCCGCTCGGTCATGCCCACGTGCCCCACCTGCGGCCAGGTAAAGATCGCCCATGGCACCGCGTCATACTTCGCCGTTTTGTGCGCGCCGCCAAATAGGTTCTCGATGAGGAGAGTCGCCTCGTAGTTCGCCTTGTGGCGGAACTGGTATTTGCCGTTGATGTCGCCGATCGCGTACACGCCCTTGAGGGTCGTTTCCAGCGACTCGTCCGCCACCGCATAGCCGTGCGCGTCTACCTCGATCCCCGCCGCCTTCAGGTTCAAGAGATCGCCGTTCGATCGCACACCCGAACTGATGAAAATCTCCTCGCAGGAAATCGTCCGCCGCTCGCCCGTCTTCACGTCCTCGATGAGCACGCTCTTTTCAGTCGGCGATGCAGCCGCTTTCAGAACCTTCGCGCCCACAATCACGTCGATCCCGTTTTTTCGGAAGTTCGTGGCCAGAAAATCGCTGACTTCCTCCTCCTCGGTGGGTATGATGTGCGGCTTCATCTCGACGAGCGTCACTTTTGTGCCCATGGCTGAGAAAATGTGTGCAAACTCCGCGCCGATGGCGCCGCCCCCCACGATCACCAGGCTCTTCCACGGCAGTTTCGGATATTTTTCGCCGAAAAAGGTCTCGCTGGTCACGTATCCGGCGTCCTCAAGTCCCTCGATGGGCGGTACGAACGAGCGCGCGCCCGCCGCAATGACGAATTTCTTCGCGCGAAATGCCTCGGCGTACGTCCCGTCGGCTTTCTTCACGCGCATGACGTAAGGCCCTGTGAATTCCGCCGTGCCCTTGTAGACGTCGAGATTTTCCACTTCGTCCAGGCTCTTTTCGATCTGCTCGTGATGGCCGATCTGCCGCCAGACGCGCGTCGAAATCCGCGCCCAGTCGACCTGCGGCTGCGCAAATGCGAGCCCGATGCGCGCGGCGTCTTCCGACTCGCGGATTAGATCCGCCGGATAGACCAGCATCTTCGAGGGGATGCAACCCTTCGTCAGGCATGTCCCGCCGAACTTCCCCATCTCCACAACCGCACAGGTGAGTCCCGCAGAAAGCGCGGCTTCCACGACCATGAGCCCGGAACCCGAGCCGACGACCGCGATGTCGTATGTCTTCATGGGCAAACCCTCCTTTATCGCTTCTATTATAACACAATTCAGGAAAAATGGAACGTCCGGCCCGCATCCATCATCATTGTGCCATCTCTACCACCGGCCCGAGAAATCCGCCCCGTCCGTTCGCAAGGGAGATGAGACATTGGCGCGGCTCATCCCCGTCCCAAATGTCCATGTGCCGAATCGAAATGAGCGCCGCAAAACCCAGGAGCAGTTGTGCCTCGTCCGCATTGCGCACCCTCCCCCGCGCCAAACGCGCAACGTCTTCCAAAAACCAAGGCGGCGCAGCTTCGCTGTCCGGCCCGAATGCGTGGCGCAGGAATGAATAAACGTCCGCCTGCGCGGGCAGGAACGCCGCGTGTTCAAAGTCGAATACCGCCACAATCGTCCCGCCGTGCCACATCATGTTCTCCATCGTCAAATCCCCGTGGCACAGACACGCCTGCGCGCGCCCCAGCGCGTCAAAAAAACCGTCCAATATCCCGTTCAGCGCATCCGCCAGGTCCCGATCGAGCATCCCGCGTTCAAAGAGCGAATCCAGATCGGCGTACGCCCCTTCGGCCTGCAAGTCGCTGTACCAGGTTCGGCGCGGGAGGACGAGCGACTCGACGTCCGCCGCATGAATCTCCTGCGTGATCGCCCACAGCGCGCGCATAGCCTGAGACCGCTTTTCCCAACTCAAATTCGGCCAGGCCTCGCCCAGATTCACGCCCGGCACGCGCCGCGAAACGCTCCATTCGTGTCCGTCCAACACACCGGTTCCCAGCACCTTCGGATACCCCACCGAGGCGGGAAGCCGCATGCCCAGCGCCGCCTCGCGCCGGATGCGGTCGCCGCCCGCGTCGGGCGAAATGCGCAGCACCAAATCCCCCGCGATCCACACACAGTTCGTCCACCCGCCCGCGCGCACGGCACTTGCAAAGTCCCCGCCGAATTGCGCGAGGATGCCTGGCGCAAGTTGCTCCAAATCCGCCATCTTATCTCCTTTTACGCAGAAAACCCGCGCCATACGGGCGCGGGTTCGTGATTTTTTTCTACACGATTGTGTACTTTCCCTCGCCTACATCGTGTGCATCCTTCGTCATGGTGTTGTGCCCGATCACGATGCCGATGGCGTACGTGTTCCCTTCGGGCATTCCCATCTTCTCCCGGTATGCCGCGCCCGCTTCGGACTCCAACACGTCCTTCGGCATTCCGACAATGACGCTCCCCAGTCCCATTCCCATCGCCGAGAGCGCAAGATTTTCCACCGCGATCCCGCAGTCCACGCCCGTGAACGAATGCGCTCCCTCGCTTTGATATGAGATCACGACAAAAAGGGGCGCGTTCATCAGAAAGTCGTACGCTGGGTCCCGGAACCGTGCGCGCACGCCCTCGGAGGCACTCTTCATGTAATACGAGCGCGCCGCATCGCTGAACTCCTTCATGAGCGCGCGATCCGTCACAAAAGCAAAGTGCCACGGCTGGCGGTTCATCGCGCTGGGGGATGCGAGCGCCGCGTCGATGAGGGTCTGCAATTCGTCCTTCGAAAGTGCCACGCCGTCAAATCCGCGCGTCGAACGCCTGTCCAAAATCGCCTTCTGAACCGGATTCATCATATTTTTAGCCTCCTCGCCATGTCTTCGATGTAGTCGCCCGCCCGCGCGATGAACGCCCGGACAAACGGTAAAGTGATGCACCTGTTTTCGTCCGCTTCGGCTGCCGAATCGCGGGATGTGAGAAGCATGCGCCCGCGCCATTCCGAAATCTCTGCCGCCGTCAAAAGCGGGTGATCCGTCGGCGGCACAGCCCGCCTGAGCAGATCGAATATCCCCTCGTCGATGAGCGCACGCTCGCAGCGGTTCATCTCCCGGTAGTAAATCTCCGGGTTCGTATGCCCATCTTCCTTGCGAAGCCCCGGAATGTCCCGGTACGCCGCGCACCAGTAAGGATCGATCAGCACGTGCGCGAGATACCCCAGGTCGAACGCGGTCGTATGCGCCCGCGTATAGTCGGCAATCGGCTTCATGTCGAGCCTGCCGTGGTTTCCGAGGTGTGATTTCAGCTTGTCATCCTTCCCGGTTCCCGCACGCGCGTGGATGGCGTCCGGGGCGATCGCACCCAAATAGAATTCCGTACACGCGCTCAGTTCCGGACGCTTCTTCGCCCATTCCCTCGCGGTCAGCAGGTGGATGATCGGCCCTGCCATTTATCTCGCGTACTTGCGCACGCGCGCGTCGTCGATCACGCCCGACCAGTTCATGCCGTAGCCAAAGTCGTATGTGTGCCCCGCCGCATCCACGTGACAGCGCATGTCGCGCGGCACGTCCTCCGCCTGCGCCTCCACCGTCTCCATGTCCGCCGGAATCTGCATGGGCAAAAGGCCCGATGGCTCATGCGCGCCGGATACGATGTCCAGAGCCGCCTTTGCCTCGATGCCCGCATGCAAAACGATTGCATCGGTCGCCGATTCGAATTCCCTCACCACGCAGGGCTTCGACATGCGGATCACCGTCACCACGGGTCTCTCTCCCATGGCCTTTTTGGCTTCGAGCACCATGTCGAGATCGGACTCGTTGGACGTCGCTGCGGTCTTCCCCCGATACGCACGGTTTGTAAAATCCTCGAGCGGATCGCCGCCCGCAATGCTCACCTCGCGCGCGGTCTTCGCGGTATACGGCCGATATTGCAGTGAAATCGGCACATAGCCGTTGCCGCCGTTTTCCGCGTCCGCGTCCTCGTAACCGTTGCCGCCGTTCGCGTAGGAGATGCAGCACAACGCAAAATCCGCGTCCTTCGGATCGTCCACCACCTCGTAGTACTTGCCGACTTCCGCCAGGTCGATGGGCGAATCATGCTTTTCGGGAATCACCATGCCGAAGAAATTCCGGCTCTCGGGGCGATACCTTTTGGGCACGTACACCTTGCTCCCCTTTTTCATCGGGAGCACGTTTTTCTCGTTTTTCAAGAGCACAACCGATTTCAGCTGCGCTTCGAAACCCGCCTTCTTGAACGCCTCGCACGCCACCGTCTCGATTGTCCTGTCCACATCCAGATACGGGTTCTCGAAAAGTCCCGTGCGGAAGAAGTTCATCAGCAGCCGCTGGGCACTTTTTTCAAACCGCGCGCGCATATGTGCCTCGCCGTGTTCCCGGACACCCATCTCGTAGGCTTCCAGAACCGGAGCGACCTCGTTGTTCCCGCCGAACTGGTCGCAGCCCGCCTCGAGGATGGCATAGTGCCGCTCGGCCTTGGTCATCTTCTCCATGCCCCAGCACTTGCCCGCAAATGTCGATTCCTTCTCGCCGATGTCGTTTGTGACGCCCCAGTCGGTGCACACCACGCCGTCATAGCCGAAACGTTCCCGAAGCTGATTGGTGATGAGGTATTTTGAATACGAATTCCCCACGCTCTTCCCGTCCGCATCCTGCCCGACGGAAACGGTGTAATATGGCATCACCGCAGCGGCGCATTCCGTGCCCCCCGCGAGCTTAAACGCACCCTCGGTAAACGGCTTCATGTGCGTCTCGATCGCGTTTCCGGGATAGACCGCATACTTGCCGTAGCCAAAGTGCGCGTCGCGACCCGCTTCGCCCGATCCGCCGCCCGGCCAGTGTTTCGCCATGGCGTTTACGGAATCATAGCCCCAGCCGCCCGCGATTTCGCGCGTGCCGGTGCTGGTCTGGAACCCATCGCAATACGCGCGCGCCATGTCGGTCGAAAGCTTCACGCCTTCGCCAAACGTGCCCATGAACCTGCTCCAACGCGGCTCGGTCGCAAGATCGATCTGCGGCGAAAGCGCCGTGGAAATGCCGAGCGCCCGGTATTCTTTGGACGCCACATCGCCAAATTCCCGCGTTACTTCCGGATCAAACGTCGCGGCAAGCCCCAGCGTTTCAGGCCAGAGCGAAATCGTTCCGCCCGCACCCATGTTGTATTCCGCCGAAAAGTCCGAGCCATGCCGGGGATCGGAGGAGGTGTTCACCGGGATTGAGAACCCCCGTCCCTCGCAGAACGACTGCATCTCATTGTTCCATTTCGCGGCCACTTCCGGCGATTCGAATGTCGTCGCAAGCACATGACGCACGTTGTCCTTGTCGAGGAATTCCTTCTGCTGGTCGGTCAATGCCCAGCTCCTCGCGCCGGACTCGTCAAACCCCTTGCCGGAATAAGTTGACATGCGAAAGTGGCGCATGCCGCGCGAGGGGATCGACTGGTGCGCGGAATAGAGCATCAGCCCTGCGATCTCCCGAATGGAGAGCCGCGCCGCCAGATCCTTTGCGCGCACAGCGGGGGCGAGTCGCCAGTCCTCAAACGGCTTCAAATCGCCCGTCCCATCCATGTCCTTGAAAAACAGCCCGTCTTTCTCAATGACGCCGAGCTTCGTCGCGCCCAGCACGGGACCATTTTTATTTCCTATATATTTAACGTCCATGGAACCCCCTTAAAAACTCCTGTAATCGCCGTTCGATCCCCACTCGTAAAACTCCATGATGTTCAGATAAATTTGCGCGGGGGCAACGCCCGTGATTTCGGAAAGCTTCGTCTGGATCGTCTTCGCAAATTCCTGCTTTGCGGCAAACGGCGGACGGGTGAACATGCGCGCCTCAATGAACATGGCGGGTTCGCCCGTGTTTCCCTTTGTGATGTCCGCGCTGTCCCGAATTTGAACCATCGTCACCTCAACCGACTTTCCGGGCACCAGCAAAATTGCTTCGTAAGCCGCCTCGCGCGCCTTTTCCCGCGCTTCACCCTCAAGCCTGACAGAAGTTGTGATACTGATAAACGGCATGAAAAACACCCCTTCTTATTTGTTTACCCAGATTATAACATACGCACAATTAGGATGCAAACAATATTCGCACAATCGCTCTTGCCGTTAACTGTCCGCGCATCCTGCCAAACACGCTTACGATTGACAACCCGCGCATTTGGTTATATAATATCTCAGAACTGAAAAGCAGCCTTATCGAGAGTGGTTGAGGGACGGGCCCGATGAAACCCGGCAACCGGCTAAATGCTTGGTGCCAATTCCCGCGGCGGAAACGCCGAAAGATGAGGCGGGTATGACCATGTCTGCTCGCCCGTGGGGCGGGCTTTTTGTTCGAATAAACAGAGGGAGAATTCGACTATGAGGCACTTTTTCACTTCCGAATCGGTGACGGAAGGACATCCGGATAAGGTCTGCGACCAGATTTCCGATGCCGTGCTCGACGCGATCCTCTCACAGGATCCGGACGCACACGTCGCCTGCGAATGCTGCGCCACGACGGGCATGGTGCTCGTAACCGGCGAAATCACGACAGACGCCTATGTCCCCATCGACAAAATCGCACGCGATAAGATCGTCGAAATCGGCTATGATCGCGCAAAGTACGGCTTCGACGGCCATTCCTGCGCCGTCCTCGTCTCCGTGCAGGAGCAGTCGCCCGACATCGCCATGGGCGTCAATCGCCAGGAAATCATGAACCAAGGCGCCGGCGATCAGGGCATGATGTTCGGCTACGCCTGCGACGAAACCCCCGAATACATGCCGCTTGCCATCTCGCTTGCGCATCGGATTGCGCGCCGTCTTGCGGAAGCGCGCAAGTCCGGCGAAGTCCCCTATCTCCGCCCAGACGGCAAGGCACAGGTAACCATCGAATATGAAGACATGACGCCCGTGCGCGTGGACGCCGTGGTTGTCTCCACACAGCACGCCCCCGAGGCAACGCACGAGGAGATCGAGCGCGATATGATCGAAAAGGTCATTCGCCCCGTCGTCCCCAAAGACCTCCTCGATGAAAATACCAAGTATTTCATCAACCCGACCGGGCGCTTTGTCGTCGGCGGCCCAGCAGGCGATTCCGGACTCACCGGACGCAAAATCATCGTCGATACCTATGGCGGCTACGCGCGCCACGGCGGTGGATGCTTTTCCGGCAAGGATCCAAGCAAGGTTGATCGCTCTGCCGCCTACGCCATGCGCCATGTGGCAAAGAACCTCGTCGCCGCGGGCCTCGCAAAGAAGTGTGAAGTCGGCGTCGCCTACGCAATCGGCGTGGCAAAGCCGGTCAGCGTCTTTGTCGATACCTTCGGAACCGGCACGCTTTCCGATGACGCGCTTTCTCAGATCGTCGCCGAAGTCTTCGACCTGCGTCCGGCCGCCATTGTCAAAAACCTCGATCTGAAACGCCCCATCTATCAGCAGGTCGCAAAATACGGCCATTTCGGGCGGGACGATCTGGATCTCACATGGGAGCGGCTCGACAAGCTCGACGCCCTCAAGGCCGCACGCGACTGCCACACAAAATAATCTCCTGGCGCATTCCCAGCGCCGGAAGGATGTGGGAATGCGCCTAACTCTATTGACGTGCGGGGTTGTGCGTTGTATAATGTGACTACCAAAACCGGGAGGTATTTGAATGGCACTTTTTTTAATGATATTCGGCATTGCGATCTTCGTGTTATTTTTGACCGGCGGTTATGTGCTTGCGTCGCTTTATTTCTCCACGATGACCTGGAACACCATGACCGGGAATAGTGCCGCAAAACTCAGCACATTCTTTCAGTGGCCGTCTGCGGAAAACGCAGGATCGTTTTTCACCATCGTTGCAGCCATTGGATTGATCGGTCTGATGTTTGGCCTCACCTTCTTTTTCATGGGCAAGCTTTATCAAAAGATGGACAGCGTCGAGTATGTCTCCCGTCGTGCCATGCGGAAACTCTCCCGCGGCGAGGAGTGATTTCACGACGATCAATAGCCGCGCAAGCGGCTTTTGTGTCATGCTGGAATGGCGGAATCGGCAGACGCCACGGACTTAAAATCCGTTGACCTAACAGTCGTGCGGGTTCAAATCCCGCTTCCAGCACCAAATTTAAGTGAAAAGCACCCGAAATGGGTGCTTTTTTGCATTTTCTGAACGTGTTTCATTCAAAAATGTGCAACTCCGAAAACCGATGACGGTTTGTTGACGGTTTTGGTTTTCTTCCGCGATCTAAAAGTTCGCCGCATCAGTCGGGTTGTTGACAATGCCGAACGTCGAGAGCGCGCCGAGCACCACCGTCACAACGTCATTGATCGCCTCCGACTGGCTCATCGTAATGACCCCCGTCGCATTGAGT
>JAEZSP010000093.1 GCA_023421735.1 Bacillota bacterium
GGGACGCGCTGCCGCTGCTTGAAGGTGCCGTACGAGACATTGAGGAGATGGCGGCGACGTTTGCATCCGGGCGGCTGTTGCGTGAGGGAATCAGCGTGGTGATCGTCGGGCGGCCCAACGTGGGTAAGTCGTCGCTGTTCAACATGCTGGTGGGCAGGGAACGCGCCATTGTGACGGCGATACCCGGCACCACGCGCGATATGGTGGACGACTGCGTGATGCAGGGCGGCGTGCTGCTGCGGTTTGTAGACACGGCGGGGCTGCGTGAGGACGCGGACGAGGTGGAGCGCATCGGCATCGGGCGCGCGCGGGCGGCGGCGAAGGATGCGGACGCGGTGGTGCTGGTGATTGATCGGTCTGCGGGCATCACGGAGGAGGACAAAGCAATATTCGGGGCTTTGGAGCAGGAACCGCTGGTGGTGCTGAACAAAGCTGATTTGCCGGGCAAGACGGACGCGACGGAAGCGCGGGCGGCATTTGGCTGCGAGGCTGTGGAAGTGAGCGCGAAGACGGGGCAGGGGCGTGAGGAGATACTCAGACACATCCATGTGCCGGAGACGGGTGATGTGGACGACGTGGTGGTGACCAGCGAACGGCACCACGCGATACTGAAAGCGGCATTACAAAGTCTGAAAGCGGCCATGGACGCGTTTGACACCGCGGACCTCGACTGCGTGACGATAGATATTAAAGAAGCATGGGACGCTCTGGGGGAGATCACCGGCGTGACGGCGACGGAGGAGATCATCCGCAGCATATTCGATACATTCTGTCTGGGGAAATGATATGACGTATAACGGCGGAACATATGACGTGGTGGTGGTGGGCGCGGGGCACGCGGGCTGCGAGGCGGCGCTGGCGGCTGCGCGGATGGGGCAGCGGACACTGCTGCTCACCATCAATTTGGATGGCATCGCGATGATGGCGTGCAATCCGTCCATAGGCGGCACGAGCAAGGGGCACCTGGTGCGCGAGATCGACGCGCTGGGCGGGCAGATGGGGCTGGTCGCGGACGCGGCGTACATGCAGCTCAAGATGCTGGGCACGTCCAAAGGGGCGGCGGTGCAGTCCATCCGCTCGCAGCAGGATAAGAAGAAGTATCAGCAGGTGATGAAGTGGACGCTGGAGAACACGGATAATCTGCATATCGTGAGCGCGGAGGCGGCCCGTATCCATACGCAGGGCGGGCGCGTGTCCGCCATCGAAACGCACCTCGGCGCGGTATATGAGACTCGCGCCATCGTGCTGTGCACCGGCGTTTATCTCAAAGGGCGCGTGATCATTGGCGAGTATACCGTGTCGTCCGGGCCGGCGGGGCTGGCACCCGCGGACAAGCTGGATTTGACGGAGCTGGGGTTACGACTGCAGCGGTTCAAGACGGGCACGCCCGCGCGGGTGGACGCGCGCAGCATCGACTTTTCCAAGACGGAGCCACAGTACGGCGATGAGCGGCCGCAATACCATTCGTTCATGACCAAGGGCGCGCCGCACAAGCAGACGCCCTGTTACCTGACTTACACCAACGAACAGACGCACGACATCATAAGGCAGAACCTGCACCGCAGCCCGCTGTACAGCGGCGTGATTGAGGGGACGGGGCCGCGATACTGCCCGTCCATTGAGGACAAGGTGGTCAAGTTCCCCGGACGCGACCGGCACCAGATATTCATTGAGCCGGAGGGACACTTCACGCACGAGATGTACATTCAGGGCATGAGTTCGTCGTTGCCTGAGGAGGTGCAAAAGGCGATGTACCGCACAGTGCTCGGGCTGGAGAACGCGGTGTTCATGCGCACGGCCTATGCTATCGAGTACGACTGCATCGACCCGACGCAGATGAAGCTGTCGCTGGAGGCCAAGGATTTGCCTGGGCTGTTCTTTGCGGGGCAGATCAACGGGACATCGGGCTATGAGGAGGCGGCGGCGCAAGGCGTGGTGGCGGGCATCAACGCGGCGCAGTACGTCAAGGGCGAGGAGCCGCTGGTGCTGGGCCGGAGCGATGCGTACGCGGGTGTGCTGATCGACGATCTGGTGACGAAAGGGACGTCGGAGCCGTACCGCATGATGACCGCACGGGCGGAGTACCGGTTGCTGCTGCGGCAGGACAACGCGGACGCGCGTTTGACACAGCTGGGACGGCGCGTGGGGCTGGTGACGGACGAGCGCTACGATACGTTCATGAAGAAGCGCGAGGCGGTGGAAACGGAAAAGGCACGATTGGCTAAGTGCACAGTGGATATAGATAAAGCGAATATAGTGCTGGCGGCGAAGGGGCAGCCAATATTGTCCGCACCCGTTAAGGCGGCAGCGCTGCTGACCCGGCAGGGTATGGGATACGCCGATCTGAAAGCTATCTGTGGTGCGGACGCCGAAGAGGATGTGGCGCTGTGCGTGGAGACGGAAATACGCTACGCCGGGTACATCGACAAGCAGCAGCGGCAGGTGGACCGTTTTGCTTCGATGGAAAAGAAGAAGCTGCCGGAGGGCTTCGACTACCGCGAGATAAAGGGGCTGCGTCTGGAAGCGGCGGCTAAGCTGACGGCTGCGCGCCCTGAGACGCTGGGGCAGGCGATGCGGATTTCCGGTGTGTCGCCCGCTGACATATCGGTGCTGACGGTTTTCTTCAGCACGTATAAAAAGCAGGATTAATTGGTTTAATGGATTTAAGGCCGCAAGGGATTTAAGGTCATGGACTTAAGGTCACGGACTTAAGGTCACGGACTTAAGGTCACGGGGCGCTGCCCCGTACCCCGCCAAAGGGACACAGTCCCTTTGGAAACCCGTTGGGGAAATGCTGCGCATTTCCCGGATCATTTTATTTTAACGTAATTGCGTGAGACTTGCGGCGCGTACAGGAGTCCGCGCCCAACGATGCTAGGAATGGGGTTATGCATGGGTGCTCGTAGGCCGATCCTACGGTAAGATACGAAACGAGAAATGCGGCAGCATTTCTCTTGTGGGATTCCAAAGGGTGATCACCCTTTGGCGGTGGTTTGGAGGCGGAGCCTCCAAGGTCGAATAAATTCAAAATGTGATTTTCACACATGTTTAAGAAGTACAAAGTGATATTATAATAAAGGTATATATGGAACAGCGTGTGGCGCGAAAACTGCATGATTTGGGCGTGAAAGCGGGCGACAG
>JAEZSP010000032.1 GCA_023421735.1 Bacillota bacterium
CGACTTCTATCTCGTCGCCAATCTTGACATCGGTTGAGGAGAGGTCAGATTTCTTAACCAATCCGTCTGCCTTGTAACCGACGTTGACGCAGACTTCGTCATCCGTAATCTGCACCACAGTGCCGACAATCGTCTGTCCGGGGCGGATCTGAACCAAAGTCTTTTCCACATCGGCCATGAAGTCGGATTCTGTGGCAGGCGCTTCGGCCTCACCCGTGTGCAGTTCTTCGGACTGGGTGACCTGCTTCTCGATGTCGTTCATTGCTGTTACAACCTCCTTAATTATACAATCCGGCGTGGACGCGCCGGCTGTAATCCCAATGGCGTCCCCTGGCTTGACGACGATTGTGTGAGCCTCTTGCGCCGTCTCGATAAAATACGTCCGGGGACAAATCGCGCGCGTGAGCTGATAGAGCTTGCGGCTGTTGGCACTCTCCCGCCCGCCGATCACGATCATGACGTCGCTTTTTTCGGCAAGTGCGACTGCCTCGTCCTGTCGGTCGATGGTTGCCGGACAAATGGTTCTTGTGACTTCCGCGTCCGGGTACTTGCTTTTGAGCAGCGCCGAAATTTCCTCAAACGCGGCTTTCGTCAGCGTCGTCTGCGTGACCACAAGCGGATTTTTAAGATTCGCCGGCAGTTTGTCGACATCCGCTTTTTGGTCGACGGCCCAGGCGCTTTCGCCCGTCCAGCCGAGGATCCCCATGACTTCGGGATGCGTGCGCTCACCGATCACAATCAGGGGACGGCCTTCGTTCGCGGCACGTTCCGCCATTTGGTGGATGCGCGCGACAAAGGGGCACGTGGCGTCAATGACCCGCAGATCCATTTGGTTGAGCATTTCCGTTTCCCGGCGACCAACGCCGTGGGAACGGATCACCACACAGGTTCCGGCGGGGATTTCTTCGACAGAATCGACGGCCACAATTCCTGCCTGTTCAAGTTTGGATACCGCCTGGCGATTGTTGATAATTGCTCCCAACGTCAAATTCGGTGCATTTTGTTCGGCGCAATCAACGGCACGCCTGACCCCAAAGCAAAATCCCGCATGCGCGGCCAATTCGATCGTGTGTCTCAACTCCCGATTTGCTGCATTTTCATCCTTTTTGCGGCGCATTTGTTTCGAAAACAATATAAAGTGCCATATACTACATTTCGATGACATCTATATGATTCCTGCAAAAAGGCGAAAAATAACCATCATTTAACACAATTATGTCTGCCATCCTGCACCTATTTTGCCCGTGTGCACAAAAAAGAAAACGCGGGCGGGGAATCCCCGCCTCACGCTTTGAGCGCCCAGATTGCACCGTCGATTTTGCCTGTGACCGCGCTGATGGTTGCGCCGTCGGAGCGCGCGCCGAAATCAGCAAGGTCGATGGGCATGCCGATGTAGATGTTCGTCCGTCTGAATTTGCGGTAAGGCCCGTCTATGTAGACCGGGACGACCGGTGCCTTGGAGCGCTGTTCGATGAGCGCGGCACCGCCGTGCATTTGCGTGCGTTCATTGGATACGCTGCGCGTGCCCTGCGGAAAGATGCCGAGCAAGCCGCCTTCTTTCAAGATACGCATCGATTCGCGGATCGCCGAAAGGTCCGCACGCCCACGGTCCACGGGGAATGCGCCCGCCTCGCGCAGCACGGCGCCCACGATCTTTACCTGAAAAAGTTCCTTCTTGGCCATGAAGGTGATTTTGCGCCTGAGCCTGAGAAGCAGCAGGATTGGGTCGCGCGAAGCGATGTGGTTTGCACATAAGATGGCCGCGCCCGGCGGGATGTTTTCCTCCCCGATCAGCCGAATGGGGTACATGACGGCGTAATACGCGCCGACGAGCGCCTTGATGATGGAAACGAGCAGTTTCATAGAGCCTCCCGCACGATCTCGATGATCCGGTCGATGACGCCCGCGAGGGACATTTCCGAGGTATCCACCTCAATGGCGTCATCCGCGCGCACGAGCGGCGAAGCTGTGCGCGTGGTATCCTGGCGGTCGCGCTCAACGATGTCCGCGAGCACGGTCTCGAGCGCGGGTTGGAGTCCCTTTTCCCGCAATTCGTCGAAGCGGCGCTTCGCACGCACCTGGGCGGAGGCGGTCAAAAAAATCTTGACCGTCGCATCCGGAAGTACCTTCGTACCGATGTCGCGGCCGTCCATGACAAGGTTCTGGTTTTGGGCAATCTCCCGCTGAATAGCGACCATGCGCGCGCGCACTTCGGGCACTTGTGACACCAGGGACGCTGCGCGCGAGCATTCCTCCGCCCGGATGGCTTCCGAGACGTCCTCGTCCGCGAGCGTGGTGATCTGCCGCCCGTTTGCGTAGCGCACGCCGACGTTTGCCGTCGCGCTTGCCCGCGCAACCGCGGCGGCGTCCGTGAGCGGCACGCCCGCGCGGATCATATAAAGGGCCATTGCGCGGTACATGGCGCCCGTGTCAAGGTACAGATACCCCAGCGCGTGCGACACGGCCTTGGCGACCGAGGATTTTCCCGCGCCCGCCGGGCCGTCGATCGCGATGGAATATGCCCCCATTATTCGGCGCCTCCCGCCAGTTCCGCAATGGCATGCGCGAAAATTTTCACACTCAGCATGAGCTTGTCAACGTCCACGTATTCGTCCGGCATATGGCAGGTATCCGTGTCGCCCGGGAAGTTGAACCCGAATGCGACGGTGTTGGGCATGGTGCGCGAGTATGTGCCGCCCCCGATGGCGAATGCATAGCCGGGCTGCCCGGTCACTTCGGAATAGACCTTGACCAATCCTGAGACGACCTTGTGATCCTTGGGCACATGATGGGGCGCATGACCGCGCAGTTTGCGCAGCGCGAGCGGCGTGCCGGAGAGCGCGGTCGCCGCCTGACCACACATCTTTTCCTCATCTGCCGAAAGGGGATAGCGGATGTCGAGCTGCGCGGTGATGAAGTGCTTGTCCGCGCGCAAAAGCCCGAGGTTGCAGGTCAGCGCGCCGGATTCCTCATCTGAAATCTTGATGCCGAGTGCTTCCCCGTCATACGCAAGACCAAGTTTATCCGCGAGTGCGGCAATGGCACCGTGCAGCGCGCCGCCCACGTTCATTTCCTTGAGCGCGATGAGCAGCATCCCAGCCGCGTTTTTGCCAAGATCCGGCATGGAAGCGTGCGAGGGCTTGCCCGTCGCGGTGATGAGCGCCTTTTTCTCCTCCAGTTTTTCACATGTGAGGTCGAACCCGAGCGCCTCTCGGGCGGCTTCGACGCGTTTTTTCAGTTCCTTGAACCCCTGCCCCTTCGTCGAGACGGTGGCAGTCGCCGTGCCGGGCACGACATTGCAGCGCTCGCCCGCGTGCATTGAAACGATGGGGAATGCGCCGTCCTTTTCCGCCGCGTAGGCGGAAATGAGAAGCCCCAGGCCGCCCTTTTCAATATTGATGACGGGGAATTCCGCGTCCGGAGAAAACCCATAGTCCGGGGCGGGGCGTTTCGTTTTGTAATAGCGCATGTCGGTCATGCCCGTCTCCTCGTCGCAGCCGAGGATGAGCTTGACGCCGTCCTTCATGGGGATGCCCGCTTCCTTGACCGCGCGCATGGCGTGCAGCGCCGCAACCGCCGGCCCCTTGTCGTCCATGGTGCCGCGCCCGTAGAGCTTGCCATCCGCGATCTCACCGCCCCAGGGATCCTTTGTCCAGCCGTCGCCAGCGGGAACGACGTCCAGATGACACAGCATGCCCATGGTGCTCTCGCCTTCGCACATCGTCACTTCACCGCAATAGCCGTCCACGTCGCGCGCTTCGAATCCGTAGCCGCGCGCCGTTTCGAGAGCGGTATCCAGCGCACGCCGCGTTTCTTTCCCAAACGGGGCGTCCGGTGTCGCCTCACCAAGTACCGAGGGAACCGCGATCCATTTGCGGATGTCCCGAATGATGTCATCCCGATAAGACGCGACGATTGCGTCCAGTTTCTGATAATCCATACCCACACCGCCTATTTCATTTCTGTCTACAATTTTCGCACGGAACGCGCGAAAAGTCAACGGGAGAGGATGAAAGAAACGCAGAAGAGAGCCGCCTAGTGCTCCATCCACAACAGAACCGCGTTTTCGGCGATCCCTTTCGTCCCTGGCTTTGTCGCTCTCCGCTTGATGTAGGCGGAAAGTCCGCCCCTGCCTGCTACGCCTGCGCTCCGGCTTCGCGCCAGGAACAAAAGGGTCGCGCCGAATTCCATCGCTTCTGTTATGGACGGAGTACTGGCCTTCGGTTTATTGTATTTCCCAAAACGGAGTGCGGCGGCTCGGGGTTTGGGACCCGGGCCGCCGACAGATTGCCTGAACTGGTCAAGCGCTTGATGGAATGATAAAAGGAGCCGGGGGCAGAGCCCCCGGCATTTGCCCCTTACACGGGCATTGCGTTGTTCTTTTTGTCGAACACGGAATTGTCGAGCTTGAGCTGCGAGGCCTGACGGGCCTGGAAGAACTTCTCGGCAACCGGCGGGAACAGCGCGTAGGAGAGGACGTCCTCATCCTGCGTGATATACTGGCCGATTTCCTTGCGGTACTTCTCGAGCTCGGGCTTGAGGTCATCCGCGGGACGGTTGGTGATGACCTTGCGGTCGCCGATGACCTTTTTCTGAACCGCCGGATCAACGGGCGCGGGCAGCTGGCCATACTCGCCGGCCATGAGCGCCTGGGACTCCTTGGGGTTCATCTTATACCGCTCGCCGGCAAGCACGTTCATGACGGCCTGCGTGCCGACGATCTGGCTGGTGGGGGTCACAAGCGGCGGATAGCCGAAGTCCTTGCGGACGCGCGGCACCTCTGCAAGCACCTCGTAGAGGAGGTCGGACTTGCCGGCCTGCTTGAGCTGGTTCATCAGGTTCGAGAGCATGCCGCCCGGCACCTGATACTTCAGGGTGTTGACGTCCACGCGCAGAACCTTGGGATCGAGGAAGCCTTCCTTCTGGAGCTTATCCGCCACGGTGCGGAAGTGATCCGTCGCCTTGGTGAGCTCGGCCAGGTTGATGCCCGTGTCGTACTCGGTGCCCTGCAGCGTTGCGATCAAGGATTCGGTCGCGGGCTGCGCGGTGCCGTTTGCGAGCGGGGAAAGGGCGGTATCCACGATGTCCGCGCCGGCTTCGATGGCCTTGAGGTACACCATGTCGCCGGTGCCGGTGGTGTTGTGGGTGTGCATGTGGACGAGCGTGTCCTTCTTGAGGCCCTGCTTGAGCTTCTTGACGAGCGAATACGCATCGTAGGGCAAAAGCAGGTTCGCCATGTCCTTCACGCAGATGTTGTCCGCACCCATCTTTTCAAACTGAACCGCGAGATCCACGAAGTATTCCTCCGTGTGCACGGGGCTGATGGTGTAGCTGATTGCCACTTCCGCGATGCCGCCGAACTTCTTGGTGGCCTTGATGGCCCGCTCGAGGTTGCGCGGATCGTTGAGTGCGTCGAAGATGCGGATGACGTTGATGCCGTTTTTGATCGACAGGCGGACAAATTCGTCCACCACGTCGTCGGCATAGTGCTTGTAACCGAGGATGTTCTGACCGCGCAGCAGCATCTGGAGCTTCGTCTTGGGAAGCGCTTCCTTCAGTTGGCGGAGCCTGACCCACGGATCTTCATTGAGGAAGCGCAGGCAGGAATCAAATGTCGCGCCGCCCCAGCACTCGAGGGAGTAATAGCCGGCGTTGTCAAGAACGTCGCAAGCGGGGAGCATATCCTCGGTGCGCATGCGGGTCGCGGCCTGCGACTGATGCGCATCGCGCAGAATCGTATCTGTAATCATGACTTTTCCCACGATTTTTTACCTCCTTATGGATTAATGGGAGAACAGGGCAAGGAACACGCCCGCGGCAACAGCCGAGCCGATGACGCCCGCGACATTCGGGCCCATGGCGTGCATGAGCAGGAAGTTGCCGGGATTCGCCTTTTGACCCTGAACCTGCGACACGCGTGCCGCCATCGGGACAGCCGATACGCCCGCAGAACCGATCAGCGGGTTGATCTTGCCGCCGGAGATGACGTTCATAACTTTTGCCAGAAGCACACCGCCAATGGTGCCGCCACTGAAGGCCAGAACGCCAAGCAGAACGATGAGCAGCGTCTTTTCATTCAGGAACGTCTCGCCGTTGGTCGTCGCGCCGACCGTGAGGCCCAGGAAGATGGTGACGATGTTGATCAGCTCGTTCTGTGCGGTCTTGGAGAGGCGCTCGACGACGCCCGAGACGCGCATCAGGTTTCCGAGCATCAGCATACCGATCAAGGTCGCGGCAGCCGGCAGAAGCAGGCTCACCAGAATGGTGACGACGATCGGGAAGATCACGAGCTCCGTGTTCGACACGGGGCGCAACTGCTCCATGACGATCATGCGCTCTTTCTTGGTTGTCAGAAGTCGCATAAAGGGCGGCTGGATGACCGGTACGAGCGCCATATAGCTGTACGCCGCGACTGCGATCGGACCGAGTAGATGCGGCGCGAGCTTGGTGGTCACGTAGATGGCCGTTGGGCCGTCTGCGCCGCCGATGATGCCGATCGCGCTGGACTCGGCGGAGTCAAAAATCGTGCCCTTGGCAAGGAAGAAGGCGACATAAATGCCCAACTGTGCGGCCGCGCCGAGGAGCAGAGATTTGGGGTTCGCAAGCAGCGGTCCAAAGTCCGTCATCGCGCCGACGCCCATGAAGATGAGCGGCGGATAAATGCCGAGCTTGACGCCCTGATAGAGGTAGTACAAAAGGCCGCCGTTCTGGTAGAGCACGCGGTAGACGGAATCGCCCGCCGTGTTGAGAACCACTTCGACAGACTTGTTGTAATAGTTGCCGTAGGTGGCCGCCTCCTGCGGGGATGTAAAGATCTTATAAACCGGATGATCCATCATGCCCGCGAGGGGAAGGTTTGCCAGCAGCATGCCGAAGGCGATCGGCAGGAGCAAAAGCGGCTCGAACTTTTTGACGATTGCAAGGTAGAGAAGCAAACACGCGACCAGAATCATCACGTATTGCTGCCAGGTCCCGGCAACAAAACCCGTCGATTCCCAGATGTTCTTGATCCCTGTCATGAAATCAATGTCAGGATCGGTGCTTTCGCCCTCTTTGGGGATATACGTCCCGTCGCCGACAGTAGTTTCCGTGCCGGGTACTGCGTACGGGTCGGCAACGGTTTCCGGCTCGGTGGCGGACATTTCTGTTGTCGCGGTTTCCGGCGCGGTGGTGGCGGCGGGTGTTCCCTCCGCGAATGCCATCAACGTCGCCGTCAGCGCGAACAGAACCATCATGCACACAAACGCGCGCATGCGGTTTGCTTTTTTAAACATTGTGTCGTGTCCTCCCGCTTAACCCAGCGTGACGATGGTATCGCCGGCGTTGACGGAAGCGCCCTTGGTAACGGCGACTGCTGCGACAACTGCGTCGTGCGGCGCGATAATCTCGTTCTCCATCTTCATGGCCTCGAGAATCACGAGAACGGTGCCCTTCTTGACCGACTGACCGGCAGCGACCTTCACATCGAGGATGGTGCCGGGCATGGGGGACTTCACGGCCTCTCCGCCTGCGGGCGCGGGTGCTGCGGCCTTGGGAGCTGCTGCGGGTGCTGCGGCTTTCGGGGCGGGTGCTGCGGCTACGGGTGCCTGAGCAACGGGTGCGGGGGCGGCAGCGGGCGCGAAGGTGGGGGCGCCGCCGATTTCTTCGACTTCGACGTCATAGGCCTGACCGTTTACGGTGATGGAAAACTTGCGCATGGTGGTTCCTCCTCAATAATATCGTATTTGATCAGAAGCGGCCGATCTGTTCGCCGCGCGCGTTGCGCGTCCAGTTGTTTGAACGGCGAACCGAACGGATTACGAGTTGCTTGCCGGAATCGGTGAACGCGTTGAGCGCTGCTGCGATTGCGGCGATGACGCCGGGGTCGATGCCCGCTTCTTCCGTTTCCTCAATCATCTCGACCGGGACGGGTGCGGGCGCCGTTGCAACAACGGTATCCTCAAGGGACTTTTTCTTCCGCTCGGTAAAGGAACGGACAATTTTGGACATCAGCCAGATACAGAAGATCAGCGAGATAAGCGCACTGAACACGACGAGCAGGCCGATCATCGTGACCTGACCACCGTAGGACATAACCTGTGTGTAGTTCATGGTTTTTCCCCCTTAGAGCGGCATATTGCCGTGCTTCTTGGCGGGCTTTGTCTCGCGCTTGCCGGCGAGCATTTCGAGCGCTGCGGCAACGAGCTGGCGCGTCTGTGCGGGTTCGATCACGTCGTCCACATAGCCCTGAACCGCAGCGTTGACGGCATCTGCGACGTCATCCGCGTACTTCGCTTCGAGCTCGTCGCGCTTCTTGTAAGGATCGTCCGCCGCCTTCATCTCGTCCGCGTACAGCAGCTGCGCGGCGATCTTGGGCGTGATGGCGGAAACGACGGCGCCCGGCCAAGCGTATACGACGTCCGCTGCCGCGCGGGAAGCCTGTGCGAGATAACCCATGCCGATGGCGTTTCCGGCGATGACCGCGATGCGCGTCGTCGTCGCTTCCGCATAGGCGAACAGCAGCTGCGCAGCCGCGCGGGAGAGCTCGCCCTGGGGCGCGGTGGAGATCTTCATACCCATGTTGTCCACGATGGTGACGACCGGGATCGAGAAGCAGTCGCAGAACGAGACGAAGCGTGCAGCCTTTTTGCAGCCGTAAACGCTGAGCCTGCCGTCGTCCTTTGCGGACTGGTTTGCGACGATGCCGACCGTTGCGCCGCCGATTTTTGCAAGTGCCGTGACCATGGAGGGCGCGAAGTCCTCCCCAAGCTCAATGTATTGGCCCAAGTCGGCGATCTTCGAAATAACCGCCTTGACATCATCAAGGGTATCAATCTGGTTGAGTTCGGGTGAAACGCGGTTCACATCGTCCTGTGCGGGCGCGAGCGCCTCATCCAAGTTGTTGACCGGGAGCATGCCAAGCAGCTTGCGCGCCATGGCGATCGCTTCTTCGTCGGTCTCGGCGGCGAGGGACGCCATGCCGGATTTAATGGAGGCTTGTGTGCCTGCGATATCGGAAAGGGTGACTTCCTTGCCCGCCGCAGCAGAGACAACCATCGGGCCGTTGACGAAGAGCGCGCCGTTTTTGCTCATGACGACGACATCCGTCATCCCTGCGAGCGCGGACGCGATGCCGCCACAGGAACCGAGCACGAGGGCGACCTGGGGAACGACGCCCGAAAGGGCACTTGTGCGGGACGCGATTTGGGCGTAGGCGTTCAGCGCCTCGATGCCTTCGTCGAGCCGCGCACCTGCGGTGTCATAGATGCCGACGACGGGCGCGCCCGTCTTCTCTGCCAGATCCATGACCTTGACAATTTTACGCGCGTGCGCCGCGCCGACGGAGCCGCCCTTTACCGTGAAATCCTGACAGAAGACGTACACGGGATTTCCGTCGACCAGGCCGTAGCCGGTGACGACGCCCGCTTCCGCGTTCAGCGTGTCAAGCTCCACGAAGCTCGAAGCGTCCAGAAGCTGTGCGATGCGCTCGCGTGCCAGGAGTTTCCCGGCCTTTTTTTGCTGCGCAACGAGCTCTGGATCGCCCTTTAGGATCGCCAGCTTGCGCTCGCGAACGATGGGCAGATTGCGTTCCACACTCATATTTCCTACCTCCATAGATATAGTAAACAGACTTGAGGTCATCCAAATCCACCTTCAATCTTTCGACAAATCGCCCCTTTTATCCTTCCGTATGTCCGTTAAATTACAGTTGAGCTATGGGAGAGATTTGAATGGGGCCATATTTCGACACCCATTGCACCTTTTTTCTGTCACAATGTTGTCGTTTGCCTGTCCTCGGTGATTCTGATATAATGAGGCTTAATGGGGAAACTATGCCATATGTCGGGTTTGGAAGGTGATACGGATGCAGGCAGAGGGCACGCTTATGCTCTTCGCACGCCGCGAAAAGGGATATATGATGCGCTCCGAACGGCGCACGAGTTATAACAGGTCTCCGCGCGGGAAAAGACCAAGACGGCCAAGGCAAGGCAGGGGCTACGTATACGGCATCTTCGCACTGATCGTTTCCATTTTAGTGTGGCCCGTGGGTATGCTCCTTTTGTGGACAAAAAAATTGCGCTGGGGCGCGGGGGTTAAGCTCCTCGCCTCTCTTTTAACGCTGGTTTTATGTCTGTGCTGGATCGGCTGGGCGCTTACCGTCCAGACGGACGATTGGCGCATCACGAGTACGCAGGATAAAATGAATACCTTTCTTGCGGATTTCGCCGGGGTTGTTTCCGCAAGGGTCTCGGATGCTGCGGAAGATGTTGAAGCCGTGTCTGAAGACGTATCTGCCTATGCGCGTGTGAAGCTTTCGGACGGCATTCTCGCGGGCGTTTCCCTTGCGGACGACGCGAAGGATTGGGTGTCTGAAAAGTTCGCTGCCGATTCGTCGACAGCGGCACCGGACGTCTCCTTCGAACCGAGCAATGCCCCCATGGCAAGCGTTACGCCTGAAATCACGCAGACGCCGTTGCCCACACAGATGACGGCACCGACCGGCTTTTTGCCCGGCGGCGTGACCACCCAGGCACCAACTAAGACACCTACGGATGCACCGACCGCGCCCCCCACCGGCGTGCCGACTGTGGTACCGACGGACAAACCGACCGCGACCCCCACGGTAAAACCGACAGTGGCGCCGACTGCGGTACCGACGGTCAAACCGACCGCGACCCCCACGGTAAAACCGACAGTGACGCCGACTGCGGTGCCGACGGTCAAACCGACTGCCGTACCCACCCAGACGCCGGGTACGACCGTCGATGCAGACCGGATCGTGAAACAGATTCAACAGGTGGGGGAATCCGTGGCTTCCTATCGGATGAGCCTCCAAAACGAGGCCGTCACCACGGAACCGACCGCGGAACCGACCGCGGAACCGACCGCAGAACCGACTGCGGAACCGACCGCAGAACCGACCGCGGAACCGACTGCGGAGCCGACCGCGGAACCGACGACATCGTTTACGCCCGTTCCCGCACAGGTGACTGCAGCGCCCACGATGCTTGACATTGAAGGGGAGCCGACCCCGGCGCCCACGCTCAAGCCCGCCGGTGAGGCAATCGTCTATCATACCAGCAACGGCGTGGGCTACCACGTCAGGAGCACCTGCGTGGGTATGTCGGGTGCGAAACCGTACACCCTTGCGGAGGCGGTCGCAGACGGGTATCATGCCTGCGGTAACTGCCATCCGGCGGAAGAGTCGCTTTTGACCACGGACGAGCCCGTGGTGTGGGTGGATGAGAACAACGTCTATCACACCAGCGACGAATGTGCAGATTTTAAAGGACAGTACAGGCTCATGACGCTCAAGGATGCCTATGAGGCCGGCGCGACGCCCTGTGCGGTCTGCGGCGCGGAATCCTACATATACGAACCGGAGCCGACAGCCGCCGCCACACCCGAACCGACTGCCACCGCGACACTCGAACCGACCGCTGCGCCAACGACCGAACCCACCGTCCAGCCGACTGCGACGCCCGCTGCCCAGGCACAGGCGACCGCGACCGCCAACTGGATGGACGAAGCGCTTTCGTCCACGCTGAAGCCGGCGGGCGAGGCGATCGTGTACCATACGAGCAATGGCGTGGCGTACCACGTGGCAGCGACGTGCGTGGGTATGTCCGGCGCGAAGCCCTATACGCTCGCCCAGTGTGTGGAAGAAGGATACCGTGCCTGCGGTCACTGCAATCCGCCTGCCGCCGATTTGATCGGCGTGGATTGCGCATGGGTGGACGAATTGGGCATCTGCCACGTTTCGGACGAATGCGAAGCCTTCGAAGGTCAATATAAGCTCGTTCCGCTGAACGAGGCGATTGCGGATGGGCTTGAGGGGTGTCCCTTCTGCGGTATGAACGATTTGATGCGTGAGGCCGAGGAGAAAAAGGCGCAGGAAGATGCGCAGCTCATGGAGATGGCGAAGACGATCACGGTCTACTACAACGACAATTCAAAGTACTACCACATCGCGGATTCCTGCGTGAACATGCCCTCCGCCGACGCGCATACGCTTTATGACGCGCTCGAAAAGGGTCTCAAACGCTGCAACCGCTGCAAGCCGCCGACGCTTGACGATCTGCGCGATCAGATCGATGCCGGCACGGGAAACTGACATACGCAGGGAAAGGGGGTCGGGCGCGTGCTCGGTCCCCGCGCCTGTTTTCAGGCGTCATTTAGGCTGGATGGAGGACGTGGATGGGAGGCATTTTCCTTTTAGCAGGGTTTGAGATTATGGGAATGCTGAGCGCGCGGCGGCTTTTCGCGCGGGAGAGCAGGTTGACGCGGGTCTGGCTCGGGCTTTCGCTGGGACTGATCATGATGATGTGGTTCCCGGCGCTCTTTGCATTTTTCATTGATTTTACGGTGATGGCGCAGTGGTTGGGGTTGGCGCTCGCGTTTGTGTGTGCGGCTGCCGCGTGGCGCTTTATGCCCAGGGAAGAATCCGATTTGCAGATGGATGTGCCGTGGAAACTGCTCGTCGCGCTCGTCGTGCCGCTGTTTATTCTGAGCGTGTACATGCAATATACGCACACGCTGCGTCCGGTTGACGGTGCGCTGCACGTCGGACAGTCGACCTACGGAGATCTGTGCTTGCACCTCGGCATCGCGACGGGGCTGCGCAATGCCAGCTTCCCACCCACCTACACGCTCATTCAGGGTGTGGAACTCGGCTATCCCTTCCTCTCGGACGCACTTGCCGCGTCGATGCTGCTCTTCGGTTCCAGTCTTCAGACCGCGTTTGTGGTGTCCGGTTCGTTCATGATGCTGCTCGTGTATGCGGGCTTCGTCATTTTTGCCTGGGAGCTCACACATCGTCCGCTCGCCGTCGCGCTCGCGTTTTTGCTGCTGTTTTTAAACGGCGGACTTGGCTTTATCTATGTCTTTGACCGCGTAATCCAGGATTCCTCGATGCTCCAGGCGGTGTTCGAGGGCTATTATCACACGCCCACCAACATGCCCGACCTGAATCTCCGGTGGGTAAACGTGATCTGCGACCTCTTTATTCCGCAGCGCACGTTGCTTGCGGGCTGGGCGGCGGTCATTTCGGCGCTGTATCTTTTGACTCGCGCCATGCGTACGCGCAGGCGGAAGACGTTTATCGTGCTCGGCGTATGGGCGGGCGCGATGCCCATGATCCACACGCATTCCTTCCTCGCGCTGGGGATCATTTCGGTCGGCGCGATGATTTCGCACCTCATCCGCACACAGCGGGAAGACGGGGCGGACGCACTCCTCAACTTCCTGGTCTATGGCGCGATTGCAGCCGCACTCGCATTGCCGCAGCTTCTCAAGTGGACGTTTCCGCAGACGGCGGAGGGCGGTTCCCTGCGGTTTTTATTCAACTGGGTCAATAACAACGGCAATCACGCATTAAAGGACAATTACCTCTGGTTCTGGATTAAGAACGTCGGACTTGTCTACCTCCTGGTCATTCCCGCGGCGCTCAACATGGGGAAAACGGCACGGGCGCTCGCGCTCGGTGCGCTCCTCGTCTATGGAGCGGCGGAATTCTTCCAGTTCCAACCCAATCCATATGACAATAACAAGCTCTTTGTGGTGGCGTTTCTGACCGTGATTCCCATGGTCGGTGCGTTCCTTGCGATGATTTGGGACAGGTTGAAGGGGCTCAGGTGCCGGGTCTATTTCCTTGTTTTGTTCATGCTTGTTTCGACCATTTCCGGGGCGATGTCCATTGGACGCGAGGTCATCTCCGACTACCAGCTCTTTTCCGCCGACGAGGCGGCGGCGGGCGTGTTTGCGGATCAGGAGACGGCACGCACGGCCGTTTTTCTCACGGGACAGCAGCACAATGATCCCATTACGGCGCTTGCGGGACGGCAAATCGTGTGCGGTACGGGCAGTTATCTGTACTTTCACGGCATCAGTTACGCGCGGCAGGCGCAGGATGTGCGGCGTATGTACGAGGATCCCGCAGAGAACGAAGCGCTGTTTGAACAATATGGCGTGGATTACGTCTATTTATCGAGCTATGAGCGCGGTGATTATACGGTTGACACGCTGTATTTCGAAACGCACGGAACGTTGGTTTTCCAAAGTGGGAATGTCATTATTTATAAATTAACAATATAGCTGTATACTGGAACGATCGACAGGAATGCCGCAAAGCCAGGCCGCGGTGGGGTTAACGCAGGAGAGGAACGCCCATCGCCGTGCCCACCCTCGTCATTTGTGGCTATTGTCTAAAAGGTCAATTTCTTGACGGAGGTTCTTATAATGTGGAAAAGAGCCGCGTTAGCGGCCGCGCTCGCGGCGCTTCTCGCGCTTGCTGCCGGCTGCACGGCAAACGATACGGGCATCGATGCGGAGGCGACCGACGGTTCCGTTGAAATCATCGTTCCTTATGCGACGACGACGGTCTCGCCGGACTCGACCCAGGCGCCGGATGCCCTGCTCATCAATTCTGACGGCAAGGTGATCCTCAACGACGAAGCCGTTCTCAATGACGGGGTGCCGGACGAAACGCAGACGCAGCAGCCCGCGACACAGTACAGGCAGCTTCGACTGGGCGACACATCGGTCGGAGTCTCCAATTTGCAGACCCGGCTCGCGGAACTTGGCTACTATACGGACGGCGTCTCGGGTATCTTTGACGAGAGCACGGAAAAGGCCGTGAAGCTCTTTGAACGCAGCTATGGCATCATGCAGACGGGCATCGCCACCGCCGCACTGCAGGAGCGGCTCTTTGCGGATACCGCGCTGACGTATCAAAGCGAGGCATACAATGCCACCGTGAATGCACAGTATAAAAAGCTCGAAAAGGGCGATGTCGGTTCGGCCGTGATCGCACTTCAGACGCGGCTGCAGGAGCTTGGATACCCCATCGAGGAAGCCACGGGCGTTTTCGACGATCAGACCGTGAAGGCCGTCCGATTGTTTTATGAGATGTATGGCTATAAGGCGCGCGACTATGCGATCGTCGATTTGCAGAAGGTTCTCTATTCCGACGATGCAAAGCGCTATGATGTGGATACGTCCACCGCGGACGATGTGACGGCCGCGCCCGAAGCCACGCAGGACTACGGCCTGAAACTTGGCGATACGGGCACGCGCGTCACGCAGCTCCAATTGCGGCTCAAGGAGCTGGGGTACCTTGCCGAGGCGACCGGTACATACGATCAGACGACCAGCGAGGCCGTGTCACAGTTTGAAATTGCGTGCAGGCTCGAGGCGGACGGATGCGCATCCGAGAACTTGCAGCGCACGCTTTTTGCGGATGATGCGCCCCAGGCGGGCACGATTAAGCAGATTTACGCGTTGCTTCAATGGGGGGATTCCGGCGACGCGGTTGCAAAGTTGCAGACGCGGCTCAAAAATCTGGGCTATTATTCCGGTGAGGCGGACGGCGTGTTCAGCGACGAGCTGGTCGCCATCGTGAAGCGGTTCCAGGCAGCAGCCGGGCTCGACGAAACGGGCGTCGCGTCAGTCGATTTGCAGGAGCTTCTGTTCTCGGATGCCGCGCCGCTCTCGCCCGCCAAGGCGGCGGAGGCACAGGAGGACGCGGCTGCTGCGGAGGTCGTCATTCAGCCGCTGATCAACGGGGATGCGGGCGACAACGTTGTGGCGCTCCAGACACGGCTGAGTGAGCTTGGCTATTATACTGGCACACTCGACGGCAAGTTTGGCGACGGTACGCAAAAGGCCGTTGCGAAGTTCCAGAAAGCCGTTGGCGTTGCACAGACGGGCGAGGCGTCCGCCGATCTCATCAATCTTTTGAATGCTTCGGTCGCGCCCAAGTCGGGTGAAAGTTACGGTGCGACGGAGGGCGCCTATCAGGTGCTCGCACCGGGCGATGCGGATGACAGCGTGATCAAACTCCAGCGGCGACTGCTTGCGCTCGGCTACCTTGATCGGGAAAGCATTGCAGTTGATGACATCGGCACTTATGAAGACGTCACCACAGCCTCCGTCAACGCGGTTATGAAGGCTGCGGGTTTTAAACGCCGCGACGGCATCGCTTCCGTTGAATTTCAGGCATTCCTCTTCTCGAAGGCCGCAGAGACCGTCAAAAAATAGCGTAAGACGACAAAAGATCGGCGCAGTGCGGCGCCGATCTTTTGTCTGCGGATTTCTACAGCCGAACGAGCCTCGTGCGGGAAGTGCGGTTTTCATGCTGCAGACGGAAAAATAACCAAAATATGCCCATGCCGGCAAATATGTAGCTCATAAACAGGTTCGGGATAAGAGTCTTAATCATCTCGGCACGTGCTTCCGGCATTTCCCACAACATGCGGATCATCGGGAATGTGTCGCTGAGGGTGAGCGCGTCGGATGCGGCGCCTATGGATTCCGCCAGGCTTCCGTCCATGATGGACCATGCAAAGGATGCCAACTCCCCCGCGATGAGCGCGACCGGGACCATAATGATGCTCACGATGATGACCATGCGCATGCGTCCCTTGCCGGGCTTGCCGCCCAGCAGTTTGTGACCGTAGTTTGCGCCCAAGCCGATCACGAACCCTGTAATGGACGCAAAGTAGCCGACCATGTAAAGCAGGATAAACGGTATGGTGCCCACCAGTCCGCCCAGAAGTGCGCCGATTGACGCCAGCGGTCCGCCGCTCGGTTCGGCCGCCCTTGCATATTCCCGCTGACCGATCTCGCGCTCATAGTCGTAACAGCACGCCTCGTGCATGGGCAGCGCGACGTTGTCCGGCTTCGCAAGTGCCCAGATGGTTTCCGCCCGCTTGACCCGATCCCCGCAATACGCGCAGCGCGAAGCCCCCGAGAAGCCCAGTTCAGCAATCAGAGGAAGTTCGGTCTCGATAAAGGCCTTGATCCGCTTATTCATGTCGATGGTGGCTTGAAAGATGATTTCGACCGTGCCACCCTTGGGATCGGACTCGATGGAGCGGATGGCGTACTTGCGCTTGGGCTTTGTGAGCGCGGCCTCGATGTCGGGCCATGCGCCTTCCGGCGCGCCGACATACAGGTTAAGCGCACGCCCGTTCAGGACATCCGAAATGGTCACGCCAAATCCGTTGATCACGCCATAACCGGCGTCCTTGCTGTCCTTGAGTCCCAGTTCATGGGCGAGTTTCTTCGCATCTCTTTTATACATTGGTTGCTCCTTGCATTGTGGTGCGGGCAGGCGGCTGTGATTGTCGTCCTGCGTACAGCCGTCGGTCCGGTTCCATTTTTGCTTGCACTAAATCGCAATGTTCTCCCCCATGAGCCCCGCGTGCGCGCCTTCGATGCCGCTCTCCGGGTGCGCAATGAGCCACTTGTTCGTCGCGGTTAAAAGCTTTGGTTCGCCCGCCTGAACGGGCGAGAAGGCGAGCGCTTCGTTCGTGCCCTTGGGAAGCACCACCGCGACCTTGAAAAAGTTGTCCCCGGCGCTGATCGGCGCGTAATGAAGCGTGGTCGCGTACATTTCGACGAGGGTGCCGGCGGGCGCGAGAAACGCCTCCATCTTTGCCGTGTCGTAAGTCAGCGTTGCGGGGTCGACGTCCTGCTGGGCGCCGATCAGCAGGATGATGTCGGTCAGCGCGTAGTTGAGTTCGCTGTCGCGGTGGTATTCCACGGCGTTGAGCGTGTGGTTCTTGCCGTTGCAGTAGCCGATCTGAATGGGCATCCCGCCATAGAATTGCGTGGACAACGCCCCAAACGCGTCCGTCGCCTCTAAAGTGGGTTCCGAGGGTACATAAACCACGTCATCCGGCGCGGGCGTTCCCTCCAGAGCCTTCGAAAGCGCTTTGGTGTCGATCCAATCGACCACCTTTCCATACTTTGCGAATGCCAGATCCGTGAGCTTTTGAATCTTCATCCCATTTTCCCTCCCCTTTGTGAATATCATAATTGTATCATTCCCGCACCGTACCGTCAATAATTTACAGACAATATACATGAGTATTCGGATTAACGGTTGACATCCGGCTAAACTCCGCTATAATATACACATGATACGCATAAAAATACAGATCGTGAGGGTTTGCAAATGGCTGAATTTAAAAAAATCGTGCTGGCGTACTCAGGCGGCCTTGACACGTCGATCATCATCCCCTGGCTGAAGGAAAATTACCCGGGCTGCGAAGTGATCGCGGTCGCCGCAGATGTGGGGCAGGGCACGGAGCTGGATGGTCTTCACGAGAAGGCGATCAAAACCGGCGCCTCGAAACTCTATATTGAGGATCTGGTCGACGAGTTTGTGGAGGAGTACATCTTCCCGACGCTCAAGGCGGGCGCGAAATACGAGCAGACGTATCTGCTCGGCACCTCCTTTGCGCGCCCGATCATCGGCAAGCGCATTACGGAGATCGCACTGGCGGAAAAAGCGGACGCCATCGCACACGGCTGTACCGGCAAGGGCAACGATCAGGTGCGTTTCGAGCTGGCGATCAAGGCCTTTGCGCCGACGATGCCGGTCATCGCGCCGTGGCGCGTATGGTCCATCAAGTCCCGCGACGAGGAGATCGATTACGCGGAGGCGCACGACGTACCGCTCAAAATCAATCGCGAGACCAATTATTCCAAGGACAAAAACATCTGGCACCTTTCCCATGAGGGTCTCGAGCTCGAAGATCCCGCCAACGCGCCCAAGTGCGCGCTTGAGATGGGCGTGTGGCCCGAGCAGGCGCCCGATAAGCCCGCCTATGTCGAGCTCGCATTCGAAAACGGCATTCCGGTGTCCGTGGACGGCGTGAAGATGAAGGGTGCGGACATCCTCAAAAAGCTCAACGAGGTGGGCGGCGCGAACGGCATCGGCGTGATCGACATCGTCGAAAACCGCCTGGTTGGCATGAAGAGCCGCGGGATATACGAAACCCCCGGCGGATCAATCCTTTACTTCGCCCACGAGATGCTCGAGCAGATTTGCCTCGACAAGCTGACGCTCCATATGAAGCAAAAGCTTGCGCTCGATTTCGCAGAACTCGTCTACAACGGTCAGTGGTACACACCCCTGCGCGAGGCGCTTTCCGCATTCGTGGATCAGACCCAGAAGGTCGTCTCCGGCGTCGTTAAGCTCAAACTTTATAAGGGAACCATCATGCCTGCGGGTATGACCAGCCCCCATTCCCTCTATGACGAGGCAATCGCCACCTTTGACGAGGACGAGGTCTACAATCAGGCCGATTCCGCCGGGTTCATCAGCCTCTTCGGCCTGCCGATCAAGATTCAGGCCATGAAGGACGGCAAGAAATAGGGAAGGGTCGTTCCGGATCAGTCCGCTGTCTGGTGCAGTTTCATCTGCAAACGCGTCGTCCCGGGGGTTTCCCCGGGGCGATGGCATATCGTCGGGCGGATGCTCGTCCCAACGGTCCTCATCATTTTTGGAGGTGTGCTATGAAGTTGTGGGAAGGGCGCATGTCGGGGGAGATCGACGAGCGGCTGAACAAGCTGAACGCGTCGATCGGGTTCGATATGCGCATGTATCGGCAGGATATTACGGGCTCCATCGCGCACGCGCGGATGTTGGGCGCAGCCGGGATCATCGAGCCGGGCGAATCGGAGAAGATCGTCGCAGGACTCGAAGGGATATTGGCCGACCTGCAATCGGGCGCGCTCGAGATCGATATGACGGCGGAGGACATCCACACGTTTGTGGAGGTCGAACTGACTGCGCGCATCGGCGACGCGGGCAAGCGATTGCATACCGCGCGCAGCCGCAACGACCAGGTTGCGCTCGACATCCGCATGTATCTGGCGGATGAGATCGACGCGCTGGTCGGCGGGACAAAGGCGCTGGCGGAAACAATCTGCAATGTGGCGCAGGGGCACTTGCAAACCGTCATGCCGGGCTATACGCACCTGCAGCGGGCACAGCCTGTGACGCTCGCGCACTATTTGATGGCTTATGCGCAGATGCTTTTGCGGGACATCGGCAGGCTCAATGACTGCAAGGCGCGTACGCTGATCATGCCGCTTGGCAACGGCGCGCTTGCAGGCACGACCTACCCGCTCGACCGGCGCATGGTCGCCGCGGAATTGGGGTTTTCGGACATCACGATGAACTCGCTCGACGGCGTTTCCGACCGCGATTTCGCGCTGGAGCTCATGTCCGCGCTCTCGATCCTGATGATGCACCTTTCGCGGCTGAGCGAAGAAATCTGCCTGTGGTGTTCCTGGGAGTTTAAGTTCATGACGCTCGACGACCGTTTCTCGACGGGTTCGTCCATCATGCCGCAGAAGAAAAATCCCGACCTCGCGGAACTCGTGCGCGGCAAGGCGGGGCGCGTGTATGGCGACCTGATGACGCTGCTCACCGCCATGAAAGGGCTGCCGCTTTCTTATAATAAGGACATTCAGGAGGACAAGGAGGCCGTGTTTGACGCGATCGACACGGCGGCGCTCTGTCTCGAGGTGACGGCGCCCATGCTCAAGTCCGCGACGTTCCACACCGACAACATGCGCGCCGCGGCGGCGAAGGGGTTTATCAACGCCACCGACTGCGCGGATTATCTCACCAAAAAGGGCGTCCCCTTCCGGGACGCGTACAATGTGGTCGGGCGGCTCGTCCGCGCATGCGTCGAGAAGGATACGACGCTCGAAAAGCTCGCGCTCGCGGATTATCAGGCGGCGCATCCTGCTTTTGCGTCGGATATCTATGCGGCCATCGATCTTTTGATTTGCGTGGAAAAACGAGACGTGGAGGGTGGTCCTGCGCCTGCCGCCGTCGAAAGACAGATCGCATGGACGCGCGAAAAGCTCTCTGCGCGCTGATCCCCGCCCAAAGACGCCCTGATCGCATCCCCAAGGTCCCGTCATCTTTGTCGCCTGTGCAAAGATGCGGGGCCGCTCTTTTCATTGCGAGAGGCGGCGAACCAAAGCCTGGGTGCGCGCAGATTGTGTTCGCGCATGAAGGGTGGCTCTGGCCTGATCCCAATGCCGAGCGTGATCGTCGCCTCGGCGGATCTGGTTTCACCTTGTTTTGCCGATCTTGATGCGGCAAAGGCGCGGTGCCCAAATCCTCACAGGACAAGAAAAGCGCCTGCCTGCGTTTTCCATTCGGATGGACGGAAATGTCGGAAGCGTATGTGCAAATCCGCTTTGCGGCATAATGGGAGCGGCATTTTACCCGACAAAAAAGCGCATGGAGAGCATTTTCTCCCCATGCGCTTTGTGAATCAACCCTGCGTTGCGGCCGTTGCGGTCGGTTCCGCCGTGGGCGCGACTGTGGGCTTGACGGTAGGTGCGACTGTGGGCTTGACGGTAGGTGTGACTGTGGGCTTGACGGTGGGTGCGACTGTGGGCTCGGCAGTGGGGACGGGCGTCGGCTCGGCAGTGGGGGCAGGCGTCGCAAGGAGTTCTTCCTTCTGGGCCTTGAGCGTCTTGATTTCGTCCTTCATGGTGCTGATGGTGCCCTTATAATCCTTTGCGTCATACGCGGCCTGCATTTCGTCCAACTGCGCGGTGAGTTCTGCGACTTTCGCCTCGTATGTTTGAACCTCTTCGGCCTTCACATTTTGAATGCGCACCTGGAAATAAATAATCAATCCAATGAGAAGCACGCAGGCGATGCAAAGGACGATGATGGACTTTTTCTGATTTTGATACTTCCGTTCCACGATCAGGCAGCTCCCTTCATTTCGTCAATTTTGTGAGATTAGTCGGCGGTATAAGTGCCGGCCTCGATGGATGCGATGTCCGCGTTCAGCGCGTCGATGTCCGCCTGATATCCGGCGATCTTTTCATCGTTGGATGCGGTGTCATCTCCAATACCGGTGATGTCGTCACTCAGCTCCACCATCTGATCCCGGTACGCCAGCTGCGTCTTCGTCTTTGCGCTCTTTATGTCGCCCGCGATGATGATCGCATAAAGAACGAGCAAAATCAACACTGTGATCAATATCCTCAGGATGATTCTGTTTTTCTTGAGCGCTTTCTCGAGGTTCTGCATGATCGTTGACTCCCTTCGTTGTCGTGTGCATCTATTATAACATAGGTTTTATGCAAATGGAAGATCATTTATGTACGATATTACTGGAATATGATGCTTTCATTGACCAAAAAAAGTTCTTTTTCAAAACGATTTAAGCCCGGGTGGCAACGCTCGCCCCTGCCGGCTTGATTCAGCCCATTTTGTTGATGATTTTTTGCGCGCACACAGCCGGAGAATCCCGAAATGTATCGACCGTCAAATCATATCCGCCTTGTGGAAATAGATAGCGCTCGGACGCTTCTGCCGAGCCGGGGGCGCGGTCGCCGCGCGCCCGTTCCCGCCGCGCCAGTTCCGGTGGGGGACAGCTGACGCGGACGAGCAGGGGACGCTCAGTGCCGAGTGCGTCCAGAATCTGGCGAAAGATCCGTGCACTTGTGATGACATGGTCGATGATGATCCCATGCCGCGCATCGCATTGTTCGCGTATGCGGGCACAGATCTGTGGGCCGACTTCAAAGACGTCTTCCTCGTAGATCGGCTTGCCGACCGACATCTGCAAAAAATCATCGATCGACACGATGGGATAGTCTCCGTTTTTTTGCAAAAGGATCGCCCTTTGCAGCGCTGTGGCCAGCGTCGATTTTCCGCTGCTGGACGGACCGTTCAGGAGGATCGCGCTCATGCCTGTTCCTTGCGCGCTCTGAGCGCGCGGACGGCCTCTGTCCCTGCGCGCGCGCCTTCGTACACTGCTTTTGCAATCTGCATCATGCCGCCGGTGCAATCGCCTGCCGCGAACAGAAGCGGGATGCCCGACTGCATCTCTTCGTCGACGGCGATGCGGTTTCCGATGGTTTCCGCGCCCACTTTTTTGGCGAGGTCGGCGCTTCCCGCCACCCCCTGTGCGACAAACAGACCGCGCACCGGGAGAAGGTCCCCATCTTCGAATGCGACTGCTTCCAGCATCTCGCCTCCGCGCAGCGCCGCGATCTTGCGCGTGTCGACCTTCAGTCCCGCAGGCAGGTTTTCAATGGGCGCGCTGCCGTTTGTGACGAGTGTCACGGAGTTTGCAAGCGGCAATAATTCGCGCGCCTCGTGCGCCGCATAATCGCAGCAGCCCAAAACCGCCACGTCCTTACCCCGATAGAAAAACCCGTCGCAGACCGCGCAGAAGCTCACGCCACGTCCTTCGTACTTTTCGAATCCGGGGATTTTGGGCAGTGCGCGCGACGATCCGGTTGCCAATATCACGCTGTCGGCAGGCAGCGTCCCTGCGTTTCCGACGACGGAGAAACGCGCGCCGTCGTATCCCAGGTTTACAACCTCGTCCTGAACGATCTTGACGCCCAGCCGTTCCGCCTGACGATGCCCGCGCGCAATCAATTCCGCGCCTGCGATGGGCGTCTCCAGACCGTAGTAGTTTTCAATTTGATCCGCCTTTTCGAGGGCACCCGTCCCTCCGGCGATCACCGTCGCCTGCATGCCGGCGCGTGCCACATAGATGGCCGCCGAGATCCCGGCCGGTCCGCCGCCCACAATGACAATCTGATCCATACGATTCATCCTTTCATGCCCTTCATGCCTTTTTCAATATACCGCGCGTCCCACCCTTTTAATCGTGCGAAGCGGCGTAATCCCGTACCTCGCGCAAGCAGGGTGGGGAGATCGGCTCCGGCAGGCAACTGAGCGGGAAAAACTGCGCCTCATCGCTTTCCAGATGATCGGGCCGCATTTCGCCCTGATAATCGTGTGAAATGAAGAGAATGTCTACATTTGAGATCACGTCGCCGTTTGGATAGATATGCGCCATGTCGGGACCGGAGTATACGCCGAACAGGCGCATTTCTTTCACGACCAGTCCCGTCTCTTCCAGAATCTCCCGGCGTGCCGCATCCTCTACCCGCTCGTCGACGTTTACCGCGCCGCCCGGGAACGCCCAACAGCCGTTATCCCGCCGTTTGTGCATCAGAATTTCGCCCCGCTCGCTCACGAGAATCACGCTCGCGCCGCAAACGAGGATCGGAACGCAGCCGGCCTTTGCACGCAGCACTTTCATGTATTCATGCATGCTGTCCCTCCTCATTGAAAAACCCCACCCCGGCGCGGGCCGGGATGGGGATGCTCTATTTTCTAGGGTGACGCCGCACAAATGAAGTGGTGCGATGGCGAGCGGATTTTTTGTCAGGTGCAATTGCGGAAATCGAAGGTTGACTGGATGTCAATCGAGATTTCTGCAAGGAGCAGATGGCGAAAAAGCGGCCGTCAGCGCGCTGCTGAATTGTGCGGTGTTGCCCTAGAACTTCAAGGGATTGAGCTTGATGCCCGGGCCCATGGTGCTGGAGACGACCGCCGAGCGAATGTAGGTGCCCTTCGCAGTGGCGGGCTTGGCCTTGATGACGGCCTCCATGAGCGCCCTGAGGTTGCCCTGAAGCTGCTCCGCGGTGAAGGAAGCCTTGCCCAGCGGGCAGTGGATGATGGCGGTCTTGTCGACGCGATATTCGACCTTACCGGCCTTGATGTCGTTGATGGCGCGGGTCACGTCCATGGAGACGGTGCCGCTCTTGGGGTTGGGCATGAGGCCCTTGGGGCCGAGCACACGGCCCAGGCGGCCAACGACGCCCATCATGTCCGGGGTGGCAACGCAGACGTCAAAACCGAACCAGCCGCCCTGAATCTTGGCGACCATGTCCTCGGCGCCCACGAAGTCCGCGCCCGCAGCTTCGGCCTCGGTGGCCTTGTCGCCCTTGGCGAACACGAGCACGGTGACCTTTTTGCCGGTGCCGTTGGGGAGAACCACCGCGCCGCGGACCTGCTGGTCGGCATGGCGGGGATCGACGCCCAGACGCACGGATATTTCAACTGTCTCATCAAACTTAGCCTTGGCGGTCTGCTTGACCAGCGCCACGGCCTCCTCGGGATCGTACTGCTTTGCGCGGTCGATCAACTTGAGGCTATCGGAATAATTCTTGCCCTTCTTCATGAAAAACCCTCCTTGTGGTCAAACGGATGGATGCATCCTCCCACATTCGTCGTTTCGTTTCTTAGTCGACGACGACCACGCCCATGGAGCGCGCGGTGCCGGCCACCATGCTCATTGCGGCCTCAACGGAGGCGGCGTTCAGATCGGGCATTTTCAGCTCTGCGATCTCGCGCACCTGCGCCTTGGTGATATTGGCGACCTTGTCGCGGTTGGGGCGGCCGGACGCATGCTCAAGGCCGCAGGCCTTCTTAATGAGCACCGCGGCGGGCGGCGTCTTGGTGATGAAGGTGAAGGACCGATCCTGATAGACCGTGATGACCACGGGAATCACGAGGCCAATCTGCTTGGCGGTGCGGTCGTTGAACTCCTTGCAAAAGCCGGGGATGTTCACGCCGTGCTGGCCGAGCGCGGGGCCGATGGGCGGCGCGGGCGTCGCCTTGCCGGCATTGACCTGCAGCTTGATGAGCGCAGTTACTTTCTTTGCCATTGGGGGTATCCTCCTCTACATGTATGTGGTATAATCGGCGCTTTTTGCGCCTCCCACGCTGAAAACCCGCAAAAGCGGGGAATCAGTTGTCCTCGCGTATGACCTCGTCATACTGAAGGTCCACCGCCGTCTCACGCTTGAGCATGTTGACCATGACAGAGACGGTTTGTGTCCGCTCATCCATCTTGACGACGCGCCCCGTGAAGTTCTCAAAGAGCCCCGCGAGGATGCGGACGTTGTCGCCGACCTGAATGTCGATCTGGGTTGCGGGCTTCTGCTCGAAGATGGTCGCGAAGTCCGACTCGTTCAGCGGTGTCGGTTTGTTGCCGGCGCCCACAAAGCCCGTGACGCCGCGCGTGTTTCTGACAATGTACCACGACTCGTTCGTCATGAGCATCTTGACCATGACATAGCCGGGCAAAAGTTTCCGCTGCACGGTGCGCCGCTTGTTATTCTTGATCTCTGTGACGTCCTCGGTGGGAACCTTGATTTCGACGATCAGATCCTGCATGCCGTTATTTTCAACGGCCTTTTCAAGATTGACCTTGACCTTGTTCTCATATCCCGAGTAGGTATGTACCACATACCACTTGATGTCCTGATTGTCTGGCATATCCGTCACCCGCTCAGGCGATGGACACAAGGAGATTCACCAGTGCCCCCGAGCCAAGATCGATCAAATAGATGACGATGCCCATGAACACCATGAAACCCAGTGTGACCGCCGAGTAGACGAGGAGATCGTGCCTGGAGGCCCAAGTGACCTTCTTCAGCTCGTAATAGGTGTTCTTAAACGCCTTTGCGATGCCGAGAAAGAAGCGCTTCCACCAGTTCAGGAACCGCTTGATGAAGCTGGGTTTCTTGACGTCCTTCTGGTTCGCCGCCGGTTTGGCCATATTCTCACATCCTTAATCGCTAACGGGGTTAGCGGGTCTCCTTGTGCGCCGTATGCTTCCTGCAGAAGCGGCAATACTTGCTCATCTCGAGCCTGTCCGGATCGTTTTTCTTGTTCTTGATGGTATTGTAATTGCGCTGCTTGCACTCCGCGCACGCGAGCGTTACCTTAACGCGCTTATCCGATGCCATTTCGCCTGACACCTCCCGTATTCAAATTGCGACAC
>JAEZSP010000061.1 GCA_023421735.1 Bacillota bacterium
GGTATCGTTGATCTGATTTTGCAAGCCGTTGATCTGCGACTGAAGATTTTCTATTTTTTTCGTCTGTTGAGCAAGCGCCTCCGAATCCGCGTTCTGCGAGACCATGTCGTTATATTCCTGCTCGGCAACGGCTTTCTGGCCTTCCAAATCAGCGATCGTGGCTTCAAAACCGTCTACCCGCTTATCGCTATCCTCAATGTAGCTTTTTTGTTGCTCAATGGATAATTCAATGTACTTTGCAAAGTCATTAGTGTCTACAACCTGATATATCTTATCAAGGTAGGCTTGGGCTTCGTCGATTTTCGCCTGCTTTTGCTGCTCAGTAATATTGATATAGGTCGTCTCAAATGTCGTATCGTCGACGCCGCGCCGCCAATTCAAGGCTTCTTTGAGCGTATCCATATCCACTTTGTTGTGCTCGTATATGTATTTATCGTACAGAGCCTCTGAGCCGTACCAAGCAAGATCGTAACGGTAGTCCTCATACGTGGTAATCTGAGCTGCAAACTTCAGATAATATTCCTGCTCCATTTCGCCCATTTCCATCACGATATTGTATGCCTCGGGATGCTCAAAATAGGAGACGTCCATGTGTTCTTTTTCGTCTTCAAACTGCCTGATATTCCAGTAAAATGGATTATCCGGTTCAATGGTGACTCCCCCCACCGTGATGGGTGCTTCGCCATTGTTGTAGTACCCAGATTCATAGTAGGCTCTGCCGCTGCTAAAAAGACCGGACGCCTGCGTGGGATTGCCTGAAATCGCGCTTAATACCGGCATCGCGATGCTCATCAGCAGCACCAGTATGCCAAGTATAAGTAAAAACTTAGATTTGAAAATATTCTTTATCTCAATAAAGGTTAATTTTATAAAATCCATTATCATAATCTCCTTGCTATCTGATCTGCGTCTTGGTACCGGTCGTCATGGATATGAAATCCTGCTCCAGCGTTCTTTGAGACTGGTTCACTGCGAATATATCGATGTCCATCCCAATCAACGCACGAATCAGATTGGGGATCTCTTCACGCTTCATCACCACAGTCACACCGCCGTTCACCTGATCGCAGTTAGCCTCAAGGCTTTTAAAATACTCATAAGTCTTGTTTTTATCGCTTGTGACAAAGTTGTAGCTGAAAATTTCCTCATCGCCAGAATCTCTGACCTGTTCGAGGGTCTTTTCTCCTATAACCACACCGTTGTCGATGATATAAATACGGTCGCACATAAGCTCCATTTCGGAAAGCAGATGGCTGGATATGAAAACACCCACATCCGCGTTTTTAGCGAGGTATTTAAGCAGGTCTCTGAGTTCCTTAATACCGATAGGATCAAGTCCGTTGGTGGGCTCATCCAGCACCAGCAGCTTGGGGCGGTGAAGCAGCGCCTGTGCCAAACCGACACGCTGTCTCATACCCAGCGAATAATTCTTCACCTTGTCGTCCACGCGGCCTGCCATTTTGACAAGCTCAACAACCTCTTCAATCTGCTTGGTTGTGTCGCCGTCATACATGGCGGCAAAATACTCAAGGTTCTGTCTGCCCGTAAGCTTCTTGTATAGATCTGGGTTTTCGACAATACCGCCGACATTCTTCATGGCATTTTCGAAATCTTTCACGATATCGTGTCCGCAGACAGTGATCTGACCCGATGTGATAGAAAAGAGGCCCATAATCATTTTTATTGTCGTGGTTTTACCCGCGCCGTTTGGCCCCAAAAAACCGACGATCTCACCTGAATTCACGGTTAGAGATATATCGTCCAATATCTTTTTCTTTTTTATCACCTTTGTCAGGCTTTCAATCTTTAAAAGCTCCAATGAAATATCCTTTCCCGCGCGAAATGCACAGATAGTTTTTCTATTAGACGTACATAAATTAAAAAAGTTCCATCTATTAGAATTATTATAACAAAAAGTTGAAGAGATTAGAATGCTTCTTTTATACTATAAATAAAAATATTGAATTATAGCAAGAAATGATAATATCTTTAATCAGCCGCCTTAAACCGATACACAGTTATAGCACACCTGCGGTTTGTTAATGGATTGTCAATAAAGGTATAAAAACCAAGGGCGATCGAATCGTCCCCGTCTTTCCTTTTAAAATTTATGTCCTCAATTAGTCTGTTTACCCGGCTTGTTTTGATAAATCTGCTCGATTGTATAAAAACCGTCTTTGATTATCACGTCGGCCATGTTCTCTTTTGTTACAGGCGTGGGTTCAAAGACGATGTAAGGCACATCGTAAGTGCCGTCATGAATTGTCTGCGCATCTTCGAGGCTCTCGCCCTGCGCCATTTTGACAGCGATTTCCGCCGCGCCTTCAGCCAGTATACTGATCGGCTTGTAAACCGTCATATTCTGTGTCCCTTGCACGATACGCTGGCACGCCCCCAGCTCAGCATCCTGCCCTGTCACATACACGCTGCCCGCAACTCTGTTCTCACTCAGTGCGTTGATCGCGCCTTCCGCAAGCCTGTCGTCCCCGGCAATAATTGCGTCGATATGCACGCCTTCGTTGATTTTTGCACGGACATAATCATAGGCCACCTCATCTCGCCACGCATCAATAAATGTTTCTCCCACCACATCAATGCGTCCGTCGTCAATGTACGGCGCTAAAACCTTTAAGCAAGCATCATTGATCATAAACACGTTATTATCTGTTTCAGGTCCGTTGAGAATCAGATAATTGCCTTCGGGTACGTTTTCAACCGCTTTTTCCGCCATCAGGCGCCCCACCGCATAGTTATCGAAAGAAATATACAAGTCCACATCGGCGTTTGCAATGAGTCTGTCGTAAGCGATGAACTTCACATTCTGACTTTTTGCATATTTAACAACGTCTCCGAGCGTGTCCTTATCATAAGCCACCACAGCCAATA
>JAEZSP010000013.1 GCA_023421735.1 Bacillota bacterium
GCTTTTACGGTGGCGGGTTGGATAATTTTAACGCCCTGTCGGCGCGCGCTGACGGGGCGTTTTTCTTCGTTTTTTGCATGTCACAGAATCCGCACTAGACGTGATACGGAATTCGCGCCGCTACACCAATTTGACGGAAAACAAGAGAACCAAAAGATAGGCGACGACAAAGGAAGGCACCGCGCCGAGGATCGCGTCGTAAACCGTGACCGTCGGGTCAATGAGCGTCTTTCTCTTCCATGCGCAGTACATGCCCAAAAGCGAGCCCAGTATAAACGACAGAACCAGCGCGATGGAGGAGACGAGCAGCGTCCAGGCGAGCGCGTCGCCCACCACCTGCATGACCGGCGTCTTAAACTGCATCGACACGCCGAAATTGCCCTGCATCAATCCCCAGACGTAGCGAACGTACTGAATATAGACGGGCACCGTCGGGTCGAAGTTGAGCATCGCCCGGGCGCGGATCATCGCGTCCTCGAGCCCCATGCCCATATTGCGCTGCAGTTCCATTGCGAGCGTCTCGACAGGGTCTCCGGGCATGGTACGGATGACCACAAATGTGATCGTCGAGGAGAAGATGATCGTCAGAAAGACCAGAAGCAACCGTTTCAGCCATACCACATGCTTCGCCTCCAAATGCGTTTTCGGATGTGACCATATGATCCGCCCGGAAATGCCTCCATCTCCGGGCGGACGAGATGCGCGTCAAGGCGCTCCCGTATTGCTCCCGCGTGCGCGGGGCGACCGGTTGTCCGCAAAAGCCTGTTTTGCGCATCCCCGGCGCGCCCGTGCGTGCGGGATTTTGTGAGAGGGTTGCCTTAATCCTCCGTGAAGTAGAGGTAGCCGCACTTGAGCAGGCGACCATAGGCGCGCATGTGGCCCATATACCATGCCCAGTGGTTGCCGTCGAGCGGATAGCCAGCGAGCTTCGGATTGTGAATCTTCATCGGCGCGTACTTTTCGCCGATGGGAAGCACGAACAGTTGCTCGTTCTCCATCTTCATCATGGTCTGAACGGCCGTAGCCGCTTCCTCGGAGGTGCCGTAGAACATCTTCGCGAGCTGCTCGCGGACGTTGATGACGGTGCCGTCCTTCATGGTGATTTCGATCTTGAGGTCGGAGGGCGAACCCTGCGGGTTCAGGCCGATGCGGCTGTTGGACCAGAGGTAGATGCCCGAATAGGCTTCCCACGGGCCGCGCTGCGTCGTGCCGCCGCGGAAATCGCAGGCGATCTGATGATCGCCGTTGTTGATGTACTCCCAGTAGGACGAAAGCTCCATGGCGTTGAAGGTGGACTTAATGCCGTATTCATCGAGCATCAGAGAAGCAGCTTCGCCGCAGGCGAAGAAGATCGGCCAGCTGTTCATCGAGGAGACCTCGATCGTTACCGTCTCGCCCTTTTCGTTCTGCCAGTAGCCGTCCTTGCCGCGCGTCCAGCCGATGGAGGTCAGAAGCTCGTCTGCCTTCTCGTAATTGGGCACGTATTCGGTCAACTGCGCCTTCAGTTCGTCCGTCATGTACGCGTCGCGCCAGAGGGGCGTAAGGCCGGTGGCGTAGTAATCCGGGGGCATCGTGCCGGGTTCGGCGATTTCAAGGAGCAGTTCGCGGTCGACGATGAACGCGAATGCCTGGCGCACTTCCACGATGTCCATGGGGTACTTGAGGATGTTGAACTCAAACGCAGGCTGGCCGAGGTCCGGAACCCACATGGTTACCATGTCGGGGTTGTTTTCCTCAAGCTGTTTGAAAAGGTCGGGCGTCAGGCCGTGCGGCTCGGTATCGTAGCCGCCCTGCATGACGGTTGCGAGATAGGCTTCTGCGGATACGTAGCGCTGGATGCGCACGTGGTCGATGTATACCTTATCCGCGTTCCAGTAATAGGGGTTCTTGGTGAGCATGATCTCGTTGGCGTTGACGGATTCCACGTAATATGCGCTGTTGGTGCGCATGGTGGTGATGTCCGGCAGCCACTTATAGCAATCCTCGCGCAGCGAGATGAGCGCTTCCTGATCCGCCGCAGGCACGGAGTAGATCATCTGCGTCTCGTCCCACGTGCGGTTCTCGAGATACTTCGCGGCCTCGTCGGCCCACTTGCCGTACTCCTGATAGCCCATTTCGATGCGCAGGTTATAAGCCATGCGGGGCAGGAGCTCGGAGTAGGTGTGCCAGGTGAAGGCCACCGTGCGGTCGTCGAGTGCTTCCACCTTGGTCAGATACTGCCAGACGGAGTCGCTGACCATGAAGCGCATGTTGTAGTTGCACACCACGTCCTGCGCGGTCAAGGTGGTGCCATCCGACCATTTCGCGTTCTCGCGGAGCACGACGATGGTGCGGTTCTCTTCGTCCTGATAGCTGGATTCTGCGAGGAAGTACGCATAGTGCTCTTCCGGCACAGGCGCGTATTCCACAAGACGGTCGTACATGTACTCCATCGATCCGGGCGCGCCGGAGGTCGTGAGCACATTGCCGTTGATGGCTGGCGGCGGATCAAAGTAATCGGAAATGGTCAGGGTTCCGCCCTGCATGGGCGTACCTTCCTTGACGAGCTCACCCTCCTCGGCGAGCGCGGGCGCCATCGAGATAAGAATCAGGAAAAGCGCCACAAGTATAGATAGAGCCTTGCGTACCATGATTTCCCCTCCTCGTTCTATTAAACGGCCGAGCATCGACCGCTCAAATCAGTTTGCGAATCGCCGCTTCCCCATAGCGGAACACCTCGTCGAAGAGCGCCTCGAGGCTCGCGATCGGCGTGTCCCCCGTTGTGCCGTTTCCCAGCGTGAACAGAAACCGCCCGTCGGCGCGCGCATAAGCGTCCACGATATTTCGCACTTCGGCGCGCACTTCCTCGGCTGTCCCGTAGGGGATGACCCGCTGCACGTCGAACCCCGCCCAGATGGCGATTTTACCGCCGAATTTGCGCGCGATTTCGCGTTCTTCCATGGTATATTTTTGAATGGGATGAATGACGTCGATCCCGATGTCAATGAACTTGGGCAGAAATTCCGTGATGTTTCCGCACGTGTGGAGCCAGAAATGCATGCCAAGCTCGTGGGCCTTATCCACGACTTCTTTGTAATACGGAAAAAAGAATTCGTCGAAGATTTTCCCGCTGAAAAAAACGCTCGTCTGCGTGCCCAAATCGTCGCTTGTGAAAATGCCGTCGAGGTTTAGCTCCGCCTTTGCGCGCTCGAGCATGCGCTTATAGAAATCCGTCATCTTCCGGAAAAGCGCGTGCACCGCCTCCGGATACTCGTAAAAATCGGTCAGGGCGTTCTCCATGCCCCGGATCGACCAAAATCGCTCGAAGAAAAAGTACCACCAGCAGCCGATCCGATACCGCCCGTCGTCCGGTGGGGACTGCGGAATGAGGGCCGGATAGTCGGCCGAGGGAAAGTCACCCAGGAGCGCGTCGAGCTGCACGTCCCAGTCCTCAACGATGCCGTCGGAATCAAGGGCGCCGCCCTTTGAGACTGCGTCTTTCCAGCTCCACCGATAGGAGGGGTCGCTTGCAGGCGCGTCGTACACCTGTGGAATCTGAAGCCAGATCGGCAAAAAGTCCTGCGGATACTGATTCAGAATGGATTGAATCTGTTCGGGCGCGGAAAAGGCCCCCGGATGAATCCAGAAGTGGAGCATGACGGGTACCCGTCCTGCGGCGCCGCGTCCCTCGACGACACGCCGTATTTCCTCTCGTGTCAGCGCCGTATCGTTTGTTTGCATGTGTCCGTACCGCCTTGATAAATGTTGATCTCAATAATGGACGTTCGTTTTTGCTTATTCCGCATTTTTCGGCAAAAATCATTCAAAACGCGAACGATTCTGCATGTGATTCGTCATTAAAATCCGCCGTTATTTCCAGATTGTTTTCTAAAATGCCCATAATAATTCATGAAACAGCATATGCATGTAAACTGATAATTGACATATACCATCTTTTATGTTAGCATTGTAGCATCGTTTGAAAAAACGTGCAATCCAATCCGTTGACGTGTTTCTCACAGATATTGATTCAGAGGAAGCGGGTAATATGCGGGACATTCAGGAGTTCAATCCATACGTTACATATGTCAATCACGGCGAACTGCGTCCCGGTATGGTGGTCGACGAGCGCATGGTCATGTGGTACGAGCTGGAATTTATCACAGATTGTGGCCCGGGTGCAGGTTGCGTGACGCTTGACCAGTTCATTCCGATTCATAAGGGCTCGGTGTTTTTTCGGCATCCGGGCGACGTGGTGCGCGGCGTGCCGCCCTATTCCTATACAGCCATTCTGTTTGATGTCTTCTACGATCCGGATATGGAGCCCTATTACGCCATCGGCGCGCGCTGTATGCTTTCGCTGGTCGACCTTTCCTTTCTGCGGCTGTGTGCCAAGCGGGATCGTGCGTTTGGCCTTCTGCACGACATTCCGCCGACGTTGCGCGTGAACGATTTCGAGGCGTTTCAGAAGCCCTTTCTCGAGGCCGCCGCGCTCTTCGCGGGGCAGAGCGGCGATTATCAGTTTTACGCAAAGGCGCTTTTGTATCAACTGCTCATGCTCGTCCACCGGGAGGCGAGTGCCTCCAAGTGCGTGCTGCGCGAACAGTCGGCCGCCGTGACGGACGCCAGGACCTATATGGAGGCGAATTACATGCGCCCGATTACGCTTGAGACGCTTGCGCACCGGGAATCCATGAGTCGCGAGCATTTTTGCCGTCTTTTTAAACGGCATGTCGGCGCGACGCCCATACAGTATCTCACGTCCCTGCGCATGTTCCATGCAAAACATCTGCTCATCATGAACAAGGAGCCCATGGAGGTCATTGCCGCGCGCTGCGGCTACCAGAACGTCAACTATTTTTACATGGCGTTTCGGAAAAACACGGGTGTGACCCCATCCAATTACAGAAAGGGCGCGGTGATTGAGGATGCGCCCGTCAGGAGATGATTTGATGACGCAGAAGGATCGATTGCGGCTGCGCGCACTGGCGCAAAGACAGCTCGAACTGGCGCACAGCGACGAAAACCGCATGCTTGAAAAGGAATGGATGCGCCACGGCGACATGAAGGCGGACACCCGGCCGATGTTTCGGGCGGAGCTTTGGACGTTTGAAGAAGACATCCTCCCGCCGCTCATGCAATGCGAGGACGAGCAGGCGCGCAAAGTCGAGGCAATGTTGCTGCGCAATGTCGTCAATCATGAATTATTCCGCGACGATACCCTCGTTCCCGACCATATCACCATTCGTCCGCAGGGATGGTTCATTCCCTTCGGCCTGAAGGTGGCGCGCGAGGAAACCGGGAGCCTCGGACATCGGTTCATTCCGCACATCGAGGATTTGGAGGCGGATTTTGAAAAACTCGGCCCGTCGCAATACGGCGTCGAGAAAGAAAAAGCCGCGCGCGACGCGGAATATCTCGGCGAACTTTTCGGCGACATCCTGCCGATTCGCCCGGATGGGTTCTCACTGTACGCCTCGCCCATGCAGGACATCGTGCACATCATGTCGATGGAGGATATGTTTATCGCCATGTATGACGCGCCGGTTCTATTCCATCGCATGATGGAGATGTTGATCAGCGACTATGAGGCTTTTTTCTGCATGCTTGCGCGCGAAAATCTGCTGACGAGTGCGGCCCGCGCCCAACACCTCGCGCAGGGCAGCTACTGCTTTACGACCGACCTGCCGGATCAAAAGGAAGCCGCGGCTTTGAAGGATATGTGGCTTTATATGGATTCGCAGGAGACGAGCGGGGTCTCTCCGGAAATGTACCGCACGTTTGTCTTCCCATACTACCTCAGGCTCATGAACCGCGCGGGACTTGTGTCATACGGCTGCTGTGAGGCGGTACATGCCATTTGGCCGGGCTGTCTCTCGACGGTTCCGAACATCCGAAAGGTGTCGATTTCGCCGTGGTGCGATGAGGAAAAGATGGGCGAGGCGCTCCAAAGCCGAAAGACCGTGTACCTCAGAAAGCCTTCGCCCAACCTTTTGGGCGTCGGCGATCAGCTCAACGAGGAAGCGGTGGTGGCCCATTTCCGGCACACGGCAAAATGCGCGAGCGGGTGTAAACTTGAAATTGCCGTGCGCGACGTGTATCGCGTCGGCACCTGGCAAAAGGTCCGTCGCTATGTCGAACTCGCCCGAGAGGGTCTCTCCGACTACACCCCATAGCAAAATCGGATCGCGTGGGGCTGAGTCCCCGCGCGATCCGACGGATGAAGGATATATGTTTGGGATTCCAGACCATGGTTCCTTTGGCGGGAGCCCGGTGGCTTTGCCTCCGGGCGTTATTTCTGCGTCTTTGCCCAGCTGTCCTTGAGCGGTACGGTACGGTTGAAAACCGGCGCGTCGGGCGTGGAAGCGGGGTCCTTGCAGAAATAACCCATGCGCAAAAACTGATAGACGGTGCCCACGGGCGCTTCCGCCGCAAACGGCTCGCAGAATCCCCTGCACGCTGTGAGCGAATCGGGATTGACGCGCGTCATGAAGTCCGCAGTGGGAGCGGGTTCTTCGGGCTCCGCGCCCTCTTCGGTGACGACCGTTTCAACGGCTGCCGCCGCGTCGTGTTCGAGGAGGATCGGCTCGTAGAGCCGGAACTCGCACGCGCAGGCATCCGTTTCGCTCAGCCAATGGAGCGTTCCCTTGACCTTGCGGTTTGCGCCCTCGCTGCCCGAGCGGCTGTCCATATCAACCGAGCAGATGACTTCTGTGATCTCGCCGGCTTCGTCCTTGACGAAGCGTTCGCACTTCACGATGTACGCGCCCTTCAGGCGTACTTCCTTGCCCGGCGCGAGGCGGAAGAATTTTTTGACGGGTTCCTCCATAAAGTCCTCGCGCTCGATGTAGCAGGTACCGGTGAAGTTGAGAATCCGGGTGCCCATTTCCGGGTGATCCGGGTGATTTTCCACCTCGAGCTCATCGACCTTACCTGCCGGCCAGTTTTCGAAGGTGACCTTCAGGGGATTTAAGACCGCCATGGTGCGCGCGGCGATGTCCCCCAGGGCTTCGCGCACACAGTGGTCCAGAAGACCGCCCTCCACCATGGAATCCGCCTTTGCGACGCCCACGCGGGAAAGGAAGTCCCGGATGGCGGCTGCGGGATAGCCGCGCCTGCGCATCGCTGCGAGGGTCGGCATGCGCGGATCGTCCCAGCCCGACACGTAGCCCGATTCCACGAGCTTGCGCAGATGGCGCTTGGACATCACGGTGCGCTCGATGTTCAGGCGCGCAAACTCGATCTGGCGCGGCGGCTGGGTGGTGAAGCCCGCCTGCCGCACAACCCAGTCGTAAAGCGGCCTGTGGATTTCGTATTCGAGAGAACAGAGCGAGTGTGAAATGCCCTCGATGGCGTCCTGCAAAGGATGCTGGAAGTCGTACATGGGGTAGATGCACCATGCGCCGCCCGTCTTGTGGTGATGCACATGCATGATCCGGTAGATGGTTGGATCGCGCATCAAAACGTTGGGTGATGCCATGTCGATCTTCGCGCGCAAAACGCGGGAACCCGCCGGGAACTCGCCCGCGCGCATGCGGCGGAACAAATCGAGGTTTTCGGCGGCGGTGCGATTGCGATACGGGCTGTCGGTGCCCGGCTGCGTGAGCGTGCCGCGGTTTTTGCGCATTTCTTCGGGCGACTGGTCGTCGACATAGGCGACGCCCTTCTCGATCAGCCCGCACGCGATTTCATAGAGCTTTTCAAAAAAGTCGGAAGCAAAGTGAAGCTCATCCCACTCGAAGCCCAGCCAGCGGATGTCGTTTTCGATGTTCTCGACGAACACGGCATCCTCCTTGACAGGGTTCGTGTCGTCAAAGCGCAGGTTGCATTTGCCGCCATACTTTTGCGCGATGCCGAAGTCGATGCACAGTGCCTTTGCGTGGCCGATGTGCAAAAAACCGTTCGGCTCGGGCGGAAAGCGGGTACGTACATGGTCGAATCGCCCGCTTGCGAGATCCTCCTCGACAAATTCCTCGATAAAGTTTGCGGCGCGCCGTTCTTCTGACATATGCGCAACCTCCTTTGATTCGTTTCAGGGATTATAGCACCAAAATGATGCCATGAACAGCAAATTAGGGTAAATCTTAACGCTTGCCTCCGGATCAGTACGCAAATTCCACAAACGCCGTGTGATTTTTTTCGAAATTGACGTCTACGAGCGCAGAACCGTTGTCGTTGTAGGAGCCGTCGATCGGCAGGCGCAGTTGTTCGGCGGAGGGGCGCACGGCAGCCTTGAGGCCGATGGAAAGAATTTCGACGGGGTTCATGTTGGTGTCGAGCTTCGCGAGTGCGGCAGCGCCGAGCCGATAGAGCGTGAGCGGATTGTACCAGGTCGTCTGAAATTCCTTCAGCGCGGCGTTCAGGAGTTTGCGCTGGCGGTAGGTGCGCGTGATGTCCGAATCGATGTGCCGAATGCGCGCATAACCGAGCGCCTGAATGCCGTCAAGATGCGCCGTCACATAACCGTCCGCGTCCGCATTTGAAAAGTCGAGATCGACCGCACCCGTGTCGGCGGCGGTATACCCGGCGCTTAAGAAGACTTTGCGCGCGCTGTAGATGTTTTTGTTGATCTCGGTTTGCTCGGATTTTGTAATCTCGATGTCCACGCCGCCGATGGCGTTGACGAGGTCGGCAAGCGTCGTAAAGTCCACGACCACGTACTTTGTGATGTTCAGCCCGAAATTTTGATTGACGGTCAGCATTGCGAGCTCCGCGCCGCCGTGCGCGTAGGCCGCGTTGATTTTTTGTCTGCCGTGACCGGGAATATCGACCATGGTATCGCGCATGATTGAGGTGAGATGAAAACTGTCGTAGCCCACGGTTGCGACCATGATCGTGTCCGAACGCTGCGTGCCGTCGGAGAGCTTGTCAACCCCAAGAAGCAGAACGTTGATCCGGTTCGTGGGCAGATTATCCGCGGGCGACAGGTCCGCCTCCGGCTCGATCATGAAAAGTCCCACGGGCAGCGCGTACAGGATCCCGCCCGCAACGAGCGCAAGCACGAGAATGAGCAAAGTGAGTTTCAGAAAAAATCCGACGATCCGTGAAAGACAGCCCCGCCGCTTGCGCCGCCTGGGCTTCCTGCCCTCTTCATAGTACACTTATTCCACCGCCATCTCATGCGCCGCGTCTGTCATTTGAATCGTCCCGTCGTCCATCACCCAGACGACCGGAAGCCCGTTTTCCTCCGCGAACGCGCGTCCCGTATCATAATCCATCAAAAAAAGCGTCGTCGAGAGAAAGTCCGCATATGCCGAATCTGCGTTGATGATCGTTACCTGCGCAATCCCGTTGTCCGCGGGATAAAGGGTCGTCGTGTCGATGATGTGGTGATACCTTTTGCCCTCGTAATCACGATAACGCTGGTAATCCCCGCTCGATACCGCCGCCATGTGCTCCATCGACAGCTTCAAGACAAGCCCGGTTCCGCGCGGATTTGTGATTCCGATCACGAACGGATTTTCCCGCGCACCGGTGACCACGTTACCGCCCGCATCGATAATGTAACTTGGGTACCCCGCCGCCTCCAAAGCCTTGGCAAGCTGTCCGGCGGAATAACCCTTGGCGACCGCGCCAAGGTCGATGCGCATCTCAGGGTCCAGGAGCCGCGCGCGGCTTTGCGATGGGTCGATCTCCACCTTCTCCCAGCCACCGTGTGCATAGGCAGCCGACAGCTCCTCGGTTGTGGGAAGATCCCGCTCGCCGTCCCGGAACGCGCGCCAAATCTCAAAAAGTACGCCGCGCGTGATATCGAGTTCCGGCGCGACAGCGCGATTATCCCGGCAAAGTATGATTAACGCAAGAAGATCGCTGTCGAGCGAAACCCATTCTCCGCCCGCGTTGTTGAGCGCGTAGAGCCCATCGATCCCCTCGTGCGGCGCATAGGCATCAAAGACGTCATTGAGTCGCGCATAGGTGTTTGCGACGATCTGAGACACCGCGTCTTCGTCCGCTGTGTACACCGTAACGGTCGTCGCCGTGTCGAACAGGTCGTAATACGTCTCCTTCGCGCTCTGTGCGGCCTGTTCACATCCGGTGAGCGGAAGTAAGGTGATCATCATTAATAGCAAGGCAAGTGTTTTTTTCAAAAAGGAAACCCCTTTCCGCGATTCACATCCTAAGTATACCACATGGCGGAAATTATACAATTGAAATATGATCGACAATGCTGTAAAATGGTCACGGAGGGATCCAATGAAACGAAACGATATTCTCCTGATTCTGGGGCTCGTGCTTGTTGGCGTCGTCGCCTTTTTTGTCACCCACAGGGGCGAACAGGCCGCTGGGGTCGAGGTCTACGCGGATGGAAGCCTCGTGTGGCAGCGTTCCCTCAGCGATACGGATACATTCGAAGTCAACGGTGTGACGATTGAAGTCGCGGACGGAAGCGCGCGCGTCGTTTCGTCCGATTGCAGGGATCAGACCTGCGTCCATATGGGTGCGATCCAGCGCGCGGGCGAGTCGATTGTGTGCCTGCCCAACCGGGTGTCCGTCGTATTGACGGGGGAGGACGCGCTCGACGCGGTACTCAACTGATGAAAAAGAATTTGACCAGACTTTCCATGCTCACGGCTGCGGGCCTTGTCATTGCCTGGCTCGAATATCTCCTGATTCCGGATATCGCTGTGCCGGGCGTAAAGCTCGGGCTTGCGAATGTTGCGACGCTCCTTGCGCTCTATCTCTACGGCCCGAAGGAGGCCGCGGGCGTGCTCGTCGCGCGCGTCCTGTTGTCGAACTTCCTGTTCGGCTCACTCTCGGCGGTCATCTACGCGCTCTCTGGCGGGTTTTTGGCGCTTTTGATCATGGCGCTTTTGAAGTGGACGAAAAAATTCACGGCGGTGGGCGTCTCCGCCGTAGGCGGGCTTTCCCACAACATGGGTCAGCTTTTAGCCGCGGCTTTGATCGCACGTACACCGGGTCTGATGTACTATCTTCCCACGCTCGCGGTGGCGGGCGTGTTAACGGGCGCGGCGGTGGGCTTTCTCGCGTCCGCGATACTCAAAAAGGTCGGCTGATGAGGTGATTTATGTTGAAGGGATATTTAATTGTTGAGAAAAACGCGCTGCCCGATTTCTTTCTGAAGGTGATTGCGGCGCGAAGGCTCATCGAATCCGGCCAGTGCGCCCAGGTGAGCGAGGCCGTGAAGCTGGCGGGTATTTCCCGCAGCACCTACTACAAGTATAAGGATAAGATTCTTGAGCCGACGGAGATGACCGTGGGCCGCAAGGCCGTGTTATCGCTTTTGCTGACACACGAGCCCGGTGCGCTTACGAAGGTGCTCAGCGTGATTTCGAACTGCGGCGCGAGCGTACTCACCATCACGCAAAGTCTGCCCATAAACGGCAAGGCATCCGTTACTGTGTCGATCGACCTTCAGAACGTCACGGAGTCGATTGAACAGCTGATGGACGAGCTCGCGCGTCAGAAGGACGCGGAAAACGTGCGGCTGATCGCCATTGAATGAGAGGGAACGAAGCATGAACAAACTGTCTTTGAACGGGATCTGGAAGCTGGATGTGATCGGGGGACAGGCGGGAATTTCCGCGACCGTGCCTGGTTCCGTATACAATGATCTCATCGAAAACGGATTCCTGGAGGACCCTTATTTCCGCGCGAACGAAGAAATCGCACTTCCCGTGATGGAGAACGACTTTCTTTATCAGCGAACGTTTTTTGCGGACGAGACGCACTTGGGCCACGACCTTGCGCTTTTGCGCATGGATGGGCTTGATACGCTTGCGGACGTGCGGCTTAACGGCAGGCTCGTTTTGCGCGCCGACAATATGCACCGCATTTGGGAGGCGGACGTTACAGACGTCCTGCGTGCGGGCGAAAACAAAATTGAAATTCTCCTGAAATCGCCCACGAAGTTCATCCGCGCTGCATACGAAAAATCCCCCTACGAGGGTTCCTCGGACGCGATGCGCGGCTTTGTTCACCTCAGAAAGGCGCACTGCATGTTCGGCTGGGACTGGGGCATCCGGCTCCCGGATTGTGGCATCTGGCGCGACATCGGAATCCGCTTTTACGATGAGGCGAAGATCGAGGGCGTATACATCCGCCAGCGCCACGCGCAGGGCAGGGTGTTTTTGAACATTGAAGCAGACGCAGAGTATATCACGTCCACGGACATCCGTTTTGAGGCCGAGATTACCGCGCCCGACGGCGAAACATTTTTCCAGACCGACGCCGAGGCGGGGGAAATCGAGATTTTAAATCCGAAGCTGTGGTGGCCCAACGGTTACGGGGATCAGCCGCTTTACGACGTCAACGTAACGCTTAAGTCCGACGACGGGCGCACGCTCGATACATATCAGCACAAGATCGGCCTGCGCACGCTGACCATGCACATCGAAAAGGATCAGTGGGGCACGTCCTTCGCGGCGTGCGTGAACGGCGTGGACGTCTTTTCCATGGGCGCAGACTACATCCCCGAGGACGCGATCTTACCGCGTGTGACGCGCTCGCGCACCCGGCGGCTCCTCGAGGACGCGGTTTTGGCAAACCACAACTGCGTGCGCGTCTGGGGCGGCGGGCACTATCCATCGGATGATTTTTATGAATTGTGCGACGAACTGGGGCTCATGGTCTGGCAGGACTTCATGTTCGCCTGCGCATCCTATGAGCTGACGGATGCGTTTGAGGAGAACATCCGCGCGGAATTCCGCGACAACATCGTGCGCCTGCGTAACCATCCCTCGCTTGCGCTCTGGTGCGGCAACAACGAAATGGAGCAGTTCGCCGCCATGGGTGTGTGGGTGGAATCGCCCAAGCAAAAGAGCGAGTACATCCGCATGTACGAGTATATCATTCCCAAGATGCTCAAGGAGTACGACCCGGACACCTTCTACTGGCCCGCGTCACCGTCCTCCACGGGCAGCTTTGACGACCCGAACGACGAGAACCGGGGCGATGTGCATTACTGGATGGTGTGGCACGGGGAACTTCCCTTCACCGCCTATCGGGATCATTATTTCCGGTATGCGTCGGAGTTCGGCTTTCAGGCGTACCCGACCATGCCGACGATTCGATCGTTCACGCAACCTGCGGATCGCAATGCCTTCTCCTACGTCATGGAGAAGCACCAGCGAAATGCCGCCGCGAACGGCAAGATCATGAAATACGTCGCGCAGATGTACCTCTATCCCAAGGACTTTGCATCGCTTGTGTATACATCGCAGATGTTGCAGGCCGACGCCATTCGCTACGGCGTGGAGCATTGGCGCAGAAACCGCGGACGCTGCATGGGCGCGGTCGTTTGGCAGTTAAACGACAACTGGCCCGTGATTTCGTGGGCGTCGATCGATTATTACGGTCGCTGGAAGGCACTTCACTACTTTGAAAAGCGGTTTTTCGCACCGGTCCTGCTCTCCGCGTGCGAAGAGGGCGAGCTGACCGGGCGGCCGGACGTGAATATCGAACTGAAAAAACCCGTCGAAAAGACCGTGCGGTTCAATCTTTCAAACGAGACGATGGCGCCTGCGCTGTGCGTGGTCAAATGGTCGCGCCGGGATGCGCGCGCGAAGGCGTTGGAATCCGGCGAACTGTGTGCGGATGTGCCCGCGCTTTCGGCGCACTGGTTTGACGCCCTGACGTTTGCGGATATGGACATACATGGCGAATATATATCATATGAATTGTGGATGGAGGGCGCATGCGTTTCGCAGGGGACGACGCTGCTCGTCGCGCCGAAGCATTTCGCGTTTGTCGATCCCGCGCTTTCCGCCAAGGTTGAAGGTAACGAAATCGTCGTGACCGCGCTTGCGTATGCGAAGGGCGTCATGATTGAGTCCGCCGACCCGGACATGCTCGTGTCCGACAACTTCTTTGACATGGACGCTGGCGAGCGGCGCGTGAAAATTTTGCGCGGCGAGGCGGAAGGGCTTCGACTCAGGAGCGTGTATGACATCGCGGATCGGGAGGGCGATACCGAATGAGGACAAAGGTCACGGTTGACTCGACAAACGATCTGTCGCCTGAGTTGCTCGGGCGCTATGGAATTTCCGTCGCGCCTCTGACGGTCAATCTGGGGGGCAGGTTCTACAAGGATCTCGTCGACGTCGTGCCCGCGGACATCTATCGCCACGTGGATGCAGGCGGCGCGCTTCCCAAGACGAGTGCTGTCAATGTCGACGAGTATCGTGCGTTTTTTGAGGAAAATCTCCGAGAAGTCGATGCGCTCGTGCACATCAACATTTCCGGCGAGATGAGCGCATGCCACCAAAACGCGATGCTTGCCGCCGAGGGATTGCCGGTCTATCCCGTCGATTCCCGCAATCTTTCGACCGGTTCGGCGCTCTTGGCGCTGCGCGGCTGTGAGATGGCGGAAAGTGGAAAAGACGCCGCGCATATCGCGGCGACGCTTTCGGAAGAGACCCGGCACGTGGATGCGAGCTTTCTGGTGAGTCGGCTCGATTATCTGCGCAAGGGCGGGCGCTGCTCCGCCATTGCCGCACTGGGCGCGAATATTCTCAGGCTCCGTCCCTGCATCGAGGTGCGCGACGGGAACATGGGCGTTGGCCGCAAGTATCGCGGCCCGTTCGCACGCTGCCTGGAGCAGTATGTGCACGATCGCCTTTCCGGCGCATCCGATATCGATCTGCGCCGCGTCTTCATCACACATTCCGGCGTGCCCGACGAGACGGTCGAAGCTGTTCGCACCGCGATCATGAAATGTCAACCCTTTTCGGAAATTCTCGTCACGCGCGCGGGTTGCACCATATCCAGCCATTGCGGAGAGGGAACGCTCGGCGTTTTGTATATGCATCGGTAAAGGCGCCGTTTTTCAGATCACGAAAATCATGAATCGCCCGAGGAGCCAATCCTTGGGCGATTCGATTTTTGGTTGCACAGATCGAATGTTTCGGCAGGTGTTCACATTTGCGCCGCATTGTTTGTTCGAAACCATGACAATTATTTCCATTGTATTTCGCGTTCATTCGACCGTGCAATACCTTTCTTACAATATTCGATATTTGTATCGCTATATCACAGTTTCGCGTATAATTTACCTGCAATCCGTTGGATTTGGAGCGACAAGTGAACGCAAAAACGAAAAAAAATCGAAACATAAGCCGCAGTGAGATGAGAAGGCGGCGCAAGCGCGAAAAGCGCATTTACATGTACACGACCATCTTTGCGTCGTTGTGCGTTTTTTCACTTGCGTGGTTGATTTATACACTGCAGAACGTCACGGCAAACACGGATGCGGGCGCGTGGATCGTCGAGAATGGCACGGTCGAAATTGCCGCGCCGCCCATGAATGACTCCGGCGCGGTTGGCGGCGCCGTCGTGGTTGAGACATCGGAACCGCAGTTGCCGCCCTTTTTCGTGAGCGTGGAAACGGAACAGCCCACAGCACAGCCGTCCGTTGTTCCGTCCGCAACACCCGTTGCGATGGGCGAAATTCCGACCATCGAGCCGGAGACTGCACTCCCCTCCCTGACCATCACGGCAGCGGGGGACTGCACCCTCGGCGGCGATTGGAACACGAATGCACACGAGCGGTTCGAGGAGTATGTGGAGAAGTACGGCTACGATTATTTCCTTCAAAATGTGAAGGACATCTTCGAGAACGACGACCTCACGTTTGTCAATCTCGAAGGTCCGCTCACAACCAGCACGCAGAAGCGCGAAGGGCGCACATACAACTTTAAGGGCGATCCGGAGAACGTGAACATACTGACCGATGCCTCCGTGGAGGTGGCGGGCGTTGCAAACAACCACGCGCTCGACTTCGGCACGCGCGGCCTCAAGGAGACGGCGCAGGTGCTCGAAGATGCGGGCGTGGGCGTTTGTGGGTACAATGCCGTTTATACGGACACCGTCAACGGCATCCGCGTGACCTGCATGGCGGTTACGGAGTGGGATTATACGGTTGACGATTTGGACGCGATGCTCAAACGGCAGCGCGCGGACTGCGACCTGCTCATCGTCATGATCCATTGGGGCGAGGAGCGCGTCTATTCCCCGACGGATTCGCAAATCGCCTACGGCAGGGCGCTCGTCGATGCGGGCGCGGATCTCGTGCTTGGCAGCCATTCCCACGTCGTGGGCGGCATTGAGTGTTATAACGGCAAGTACATCGTCTACGGCCTCGGCAATTTCTGCTTTGGCGGCAATTCAAATCCGAGCGACAAGGATGCCATGATCTTCCAGCAGACGTTTGTGCTCAATCCGGCTGCGGGCATCGCCGACGGCGGCATTTCGGTGATCCCCGTTTCGTCATCCTCGGTTTCTTATTCAAATGATTACAGGCCTACGCCCCTTGCCGGCGCGGAGGCGACGCGCGTTCTGCGCAAGATTGGCAACTACTCCGCTTTAAACCTCGACGAGGTGAAATGGGCCAAGCGAATGGGCGAATACATGGCGATTGCGGACTGACCAAGGGTCAAAAAAGGAACCACTTCCCACATGCCGGGAAGTGGTTTTGTCTTTATGTTTTCGCGCGCGGTTTGAAAATCAGCGCGTTTAAAAGTCCGAAAAACGCAGCGGCGGCAATGCCCGCCGCCGTGCGCGCAACCCCGCCGTAAAACGCGCCCCAAAACCCGTACTTCCGCACGGCCTCGATTGCGCCCATGGCGAGGGAATAGCCAAAGCCTGTGAGCGGCACCGTTGCGCCCGCACCCGCGAAGTCGACCAGCGGCTTATAGACACCCACCGCAGTCAATATAACGCCCAGCACCACGTACAAAACGAGGATGCGCGCGCTCGTGAGCTTTGTCAAATCCATCAGCAACTGACCGACCACGCAGATCAGCCCGCCCACGACGAAAGCCTTGACAAAAGCCAGAAGAATCTCCATTATATCATCTCCAGAGAAACTGCATAACCGATCGAGGGAATCGACTCCCCCTGAAGACCGCTTGTCGGGCTGAGCATTGCACCCGAACCGATGACGAGCAGCTTTTTCAGCTCGCCCCGCTCCAGCCGCTTCATGAGCCAGCCGGACGTCACCGACGCCACGCAGCCGCAGCCGCTCCCGCCGCCGTGGGGATCCTGTTCCTTTGCGTAAAGGCTTGCGCCGCAATCGACCATGATGCCGGGGTCGATTTTGTGCCCGCTCTCTTGCAGAAGCTCGATGAGCAGTTCGCGTCCGATCCAGCCTAAATCGCCCGTTGCCACCAGGTCGTAATAATCGAGCGGGCGGCACGTGTCCTCGAAGTGTGCACGGACGGTGGATGCAATCGCCGGCGCCATTGCCGCGCCCATTTGGTTCGCGTCCTTGATCTGGTAATCGATTACTCGCCCGATCGTCCCCGCCGTCACGCGCATGGCGTTCTTTTTTTTGAAGTCGTTTGTCAGGACCACGCATCCCGCCGCGGTTGCCGTCCACTGTGCGGAGGGCGTGCGCTGTGTACCCAGCTCCAACGGGAAGCGGAACTGGCGCTCCGCCGTGCAGAAATGGCTCGACGCCCCGCACAGCGCGTTGCCCAGCTGCCCGCCTGAAATGAGCGCCGCCGCAAGCGTGACCCCCTGCGCGAATGTCGAGCACGCGCCGTATAGTCCGTAAAACGGCATGCCCAGAGAACGCGCGCAGAATCCCGACGCGATGATCTGGTCGTTCAGGTCCCCGCTCATAAATACGTCGATCTGGCTCTCCGTCATGCCCGCGCGCCCAACGGCGTCCACCGCGCAGCGCCGGAGCATCTCGCTCTCCGCCTGCTCCCACGACTTTTTTCCGAGCAGATCATCGTCGATCGTCGCGTCGAACCATTTGCCGAGCGGCCCTTCGTACTCCTTTTTCCCCACGATCGAGGCGTGCGAGGCGACCAGCGGCGGATTTTCATAGATAAAGCTTTGATTGCCCGCACGGCTCATGCAAAAAACGCCTCCACGATCCAATAAATCATTCCAACCAATACGGACGTCGAAATGCCGTAGGCGAGCACCGGCCCCGCCAGCGCGAACAGCTTTGCGCCGACGCCGAGAACCAATCCTTCCCGCCGAAACTCAATCGCCGGCGCGGCGATGGAATTTGCGAAGCCCGTGATGGGCACGATGGAACCCGCACCCGCATACTTGCCGATTTTGTCGTACACGCCCAGGCCCGTAAGCGTCGTGCCCAGAAAGATCAGGATGCTCGAGGTGAACATGGGCGCGGTCATTTCAGTCAGATCGATTTGGACGCCCCACATGGTGAGCGCCTGGCCGATTGAGCAGATCAGTCCGCCCACCCAGAAGGCCTTCAGGCATTGAACGCCGAGACGTGAATTGGGCGTATGACGTTTGACTTTCTCGGCGTAACGCTGTATTTTTTTCTGTTCTTCGGTCATGGGCGGTCGGCCTCCTTTGCTGCACGCGGGCGCGGTCGCCGCGTCTCGCGGTCGCCGGGCGTCGCGCGATAGTCGATGGTCGCGTCCGGAATGCCATGTTTAAACATCAAATACACCTCCGCATGCGTTATTATGCGCGCATCGCCGCGCGAATAAACGTCAAGAACGCGTGGTGAATAATCTGTGAATCATTTGACATCATTTATACAATTTACATGAATTGATAGACGCATAAGCGTTGGCTGTCTATAATGAATCAAAGTCTGACGGCACTGTGAATCATCGATGGCGCCGCGTTCAAAGGCAATCCGAATCATGCGAAGGAGACCCTTCATTTTGATTGATTATTCAAACACGACGGTGCTGATTCCCGCAAGCGGGCCGTCTGAGACGCTCGGCATCCTCGTACATGGACTGCATACGCGCGGATGCACGATCGTCGTGCCGTGCGATGGCGGCGAAGCGGCATGTGACGCCGTTTTTCATTTAACCGGGGAAAGTGCGCAGGTGATCCCGCTCCCGCAGAACGCGGGACGCGCGGAGATGATCCGCGCGGGCATCGCGCATGTGCGGGAACAGCACGCACGGCATGTCGTCGTAACGGCCGACGCGAATGGTGTCTATGGTGTGGAAGATATTTTGCGCGTCGCGCGCATTGCGCAAGAAAATACGGGGAAACTGATTTTAGGGGCGCGTATCTATGAGCGCGTGCGAATTCCGGCGTTTCTCCTGCACGTTGCATATCGTTTTTTCGCCAAACTCGACGTACGCGACCTGACGACGCGCCTTCGCGCGTTTGATGAAGCTCTGTCCGGTTTACTAATGGATGTGCCGGGCGAGCCGGATGAATATGAAATGAATGTATTATTGCGATGCGCAAAGGAGAATGTGCCGATCTTGGAGACAAAAATTGATGCAAAATACCCCGACGGCGGTGCGGGCAACCTGTTTTCCGCCTTTCGCCATTATCTGCGCGTGTATGGCAATATGATCAAGTTTTCATTGTCCTCGTTTGCGGGCTTCGTGACCGATTATGCGATGTTCAACCTCCTCTATTTCCTTGCCTCCGGCATGGGCGATTTCCGCATCGATTTTGCCAACTATACGGCCCGCGTGATCAGTGCCACCATCAATTACACGATCAATCGGCGGCTTGTATTCAAGAGCAATGAAAACGTCGTCAAGACCGCCGTTCAATACTATGCGCTCGCAACGCTCATCCTCATTGGCAATACCTACATTCTGTCTTTCCTCATTGAGAACGTCCGAATGAATGCCCAGATTGCCAAGCTCCTCACCGAGATTCTGTTCTTTCTCATGAGCTGGGTCGTTCAGCGGTTTATCATATTCAGAAAAAAAGCGCGCGAGACGGCGCGCGGGTAAGCGCGCCTCTGTCACACCCTTGCCTCCACGCCTTGCGCGATGAGGGCGAGGATTTTTTCTTTTACCGGGATTTTGGTGATCCGCTCGAGCGCCTTGGCGTAGAGGTCGAGCTGGAGGGCGTAATGCGCCTTGATTGCGCCAAGATCGTCTGTGCGGCTGGTCTTGTAATCGACGAGTACCCACATGCCTTCTTCGATGAAGCACAGGTCGATGGTGCCCTGCACGAGGATTTCTCCGCTGAGGGCGTCTGTTTCCGCGCGTGTGAGCGCCTCCGCGGCGGGCATCATGAGGTTGAAACTGACTTCCCGGCGCACCTCTTTTGCCGCGCGCAACCGCAACCCCGTTTCGGATTCCAGAAAATGCGCGAGCATGGTCGGCGAAATCGCGTCAAGCTGTTCGTCCGATAGGAGGAGCGCATTTGCACAGGCGTCGAGCTGCTTGCGCACGGCAAGGACGAGTTCTTTGCCCGCAAGTCCTTCAAGCGCCGCGAGGTCCAGAAGCTGCATCGCGCGATGGCTCGCCGTGCCGCGCTCCGCCTGCGTCATGCCGTTTTCCTGCAAAAATAGGGGACGCTCGGCGAGCGGTTCGAGATTGCGCGGACCGTCCACGCCGCGCAGAAGGCCCGAAGCGGTCAGCTTTAGGGGCATATCCTCGTCGCCCTTGTGCGGGTAAACCCAGGCATATTTTTCCGCAAGATCGGGGTCGTAGGCAGACTGATCGACCGTGATCCGCGTACGCCCAAAGACGGGATCGGGCGGCGTGAACGCCGTTGCCGGATGCGCGATGATGAGTCCGATGTTGCGCTCGACCAGTGCGCTCAGCGTCATATCGAGCATGGTGCCCGCCAGCATGGGATTTTCGGAGGCCGCACGCCAACGGGCGCGCGCACGGTCGAGATTTTTGACCGATCCGGTCAAGATCAGCCGCTCCTTCGCGCGCGTCATGAGAACGTACAAAACGCGCAGTTCCTCCGCGCGCCCTTCGCGTCCGAACCGCTCGACGATGGCAGCGCGGGAGAGGGTATTGCGCCGGGCGCGCAACGTGGGATCGAAGCGCATCAGCCCGATGCCGAGTTGCGGATGGCAGAGGAGGCTGTCCTCCGCGCGCTCGGTGCGCACGCGGGTGGAAAGGCGCGCGCCGAATACCACGCGGAATTCGAGACCCTTTGAATGATGAATGGTCATGAGCCGGACCACGTCGTCATTCTCGCCCAGCGCCTGCGCAGCGTCGCCCGCGCCGTGTGCCTGCATGCCCTCCGCATAGGTGAGAAAGCGGCTCAAAGAGCCCGAGACATCCCGGTCGTATGCGCCCGCCCGCACGACGAACAGATCGAGGTTCGCCTGTCGCTGCGTGCCGCCGGGAAGCGCGCCCGCGTATGCATAGATGCCGGATTCGTCCATCACCGCGCGCGAGAGGTCGTCCAACGGCCTGGCACCTGTGCGCAGCCGCCAGGCATCGAGCATGGAAAGGAAATCCCGCAGTTTTTCGGGCAGTGCACCTTCCGCCTCTGCGCAGGCATAAACCGCGTCGGCATAGGAGCCGTCGCGCTTTGTGAGGCGAATCTCCGCCAGTTCTTCGAGGGTAAGCGCGCACACAGGTGAACGCAGCGCCGCGATGAGGTCTTCGTCGCGCCGGAAATTGTCGATGAGCCGCAAAAGGGAGAGCGTCAGGCGCACCTCGAGCGAATCGAAGTAGCCGCCTCCGCCGTCTGCATACGCCGGAATTCCCTCTGCGATGAGCATAGGCGTGAGCGCGGAGAACGCAGACGCGCCCTGCCGGGTGAGGATTGCGAAATCGCGATACCGTAGCGTTCCATCCTGCGCCATCAGGCGCTTGATTTCCCCCGCGATCATGAGTCCTTCGCGCTCCGCCTGCGTCAGTTCATCCTCACCGGAGCCCTCCACGAGGTGCACCTCGACCGGCTCGCCCGGATCGGCGGCCCCGTCGCCCGGACGCAGCCGAGCGTTTTCGTCGTATTCGATCTCGCTGTCCCCGCCGGTTAAAAGCCGCTCGAACACCGCGTTGACAAAGTCGAGCACGCTCTTTTTTGAGCGGAAGTTGCGCGTGAGGGGCAGGAGCCGCCCGCCCATGCCGCGCGCATAGGCGGCGTATTTTTCGAGAAAGAGCTTTGGCTCCGCCTGTCGGAAGCGATAGATGGATTGCTTGACGTCCCCGACCATGAACAGCCGTCCCGGGCGCGCCACGCGCCGAACGATGGCCTCCTGCACGTCCGATGTGTCCTGATATTCATCCACGAACACATACGAAAAGCGCGCGCGCGCCGCATCCGCCACGTTCTCGTCCGCGAGCGCGAAAAGAGTGCGCTTTTCCAGGTCCGCATAGCTGAGCGCGCCGCGTTCCTTTTTCATTTCATCAAAGAAACCCTGCGCTGCGCGTGCGATTTCGGATAGCGCCCTGGCGCCGATCAGCGTGTCCATGGCGTCCGCGCGCGCGATTTCGAGGGGCAATGTGAGGATCGGCGCACCCGCGAGCGCTTTTTTCGCCGCGTCGCGCAGATTTTTTGCTTCCTCAATGGCATCCGGATCATAACCCGCGTTCCTGCCCCGGGGGGTGGTGAGCTTGAAATCCAATAGGAGTCCGCGCAACCGCTCGTAACCGCGCTCCTTTGCAATTTCCTCGAGCGCCAATCTGTCTGCTTCGATGGCGTTGATGTAGTGGGGGGGCAGCGGGAGCGTGCGCGTCTCCATGAGTGCGATCAGCGCCTCCTGCACGTCTCTGCGCGCCGCGTTCGTGATCTCTTGTGCCCACGCATCCGGGTCACCTGCAAGCGCCGCGTTCAGCCACGTTTCCGGATCAGGCCTCGAATCCAGAAAGCGCATGAGCGTATCGGCAGCCGCGCGCACGCCCGAGGGGCCGCGCCCATAATCGAGATTTTCGAGGGCCGCGCCGCCTGTTTGATAGCCGGTTTCGAGCGCCTCGTCGAGCGCCTGGTCCAGCATGAGTCGCGCATCGTCCTCGTCGAGGATGGAAAATGCCGGGTCGACGTCCGCCGCCTCAAAGTTCTCGCGCAAAAAGTCCGCGCAGAAGGCGTGAAGGGTCGTGATCGGTGCGCGTTCGAGCCGCACGAGCTGTTCCCGGCACCGCGCGTCGCCTGCCGCCGCCCGTTCGCCCAATGCGCGCGTGAGTTTTTGGCGCATATCGGCAGCCGCCGCTCGCGTGAACGTGACAACGAGCATCCGGTCTACATCCGCGCCCTCGGCTGCGAGCTGCAATACGCGCTCGACCATGGTCGCGGTCTTTCCCGAACCCGCGGCGGCACTTAAAAGAAGGTTTTCCCCGCGTGCCTCGACCGCCCTTTGCTGTTCATCAGTGAGTCTCATGTATGTCCTCTGCCCTTTTTTCTCCATTATAACTTTGAAAAGGATCTGGCGCAACCGCAAAAAAGCGGACGTCCTTCCCTGGCTCAAAGGGAAGGACGCCCTGAAAAAGAGGGGATCCCAGGATGAATCCTGGTTTTCGGAGAGATCCCATATGGGGTCTCTCCGCAGCGGCGGAAGGGGTTGGGGAATGGGATGAGGGGTATCCGCCGTTGATGACGTCATACTACCTGAAGTTTGTGGCAAAACCACACAATTCTTGTGTATAATGTGTTATTTCTTGTGTTCGCGGTGATAAATATTGCATGCCGCGCGCGGACTTGCGCAATTTGCAAATTGGGGCTATAATAGGTTGCGATTACATACGGGAGGCCAACGCATGAACGATTTTTACTTCGGCCTGTTTGATACGGATCCGAATCGCGAGGGAACGGGCGCCGTAAAGTGGGACGCACGCAAACAGGTATTCGGCAGGGAGGACGTGATTCCGCTGTGGGTGGCGGATATGGATTTCCCGACTGCGCCTGCGATCACGGACGCACTGGTTGCGCGCGCCGCGCATCCGACCTACGGCTACACGGTTCATCCGGAATCAGAACGCGTGGCGGAGGCCAACTGGTTCAAAAGGCGCTACGGCGTGACGCTCGACCCGGACTGGATTCTCTTCAGCCCCGGCGTTGTGGATTCGATGGTGTTTGCGATGATGGCATTCACAAACCCGGGCGATTCGATACTCGTTCAGCCCCCCGTTTATGGGCCGTTTTATTCCACGGTGCGGCAGACCGGTCGGAAGCATTATTTCAACAACCTTATCGAAACGGATGCCGGCTTTGAGATGGACTTTGACGACATGGAGAAGGCGCTGCGCGACGAGGGCGTCAAGACCATGTTGCTTTGCAGCCCGCATAACCCCGTGGGGCGCGTCTGGACGGATGCCGAAATTGAGAAGGTCTGTGCGCTCGCAAAAAAATATGATGCGCTCATGATCGTCGACGAAATCCATGCGGATTTCGCGCTGAGAGGCAGTAAGACCACGCACTTTATCAAGTATGCCGACCCGAAGAAGTTCATTTCGCTGGTCTCGGCGACAAAGACGTTCAACATCGCGGGCCTTCGTCAGTCCACGATTATCATTGCGGATGCGGAATTGCGCGGCAAAATGAAGGCGCAGCTCGATTCTGTGCATGCTTCTTCACCCAACATCTTTGGCGCGCTCGCGCAAAAGACGGCCTACGAAGCGGGCGGGGAATGGCTCGACAACCTGGTCGAGTATCTGTCCGACACGCGCGATTTTGCCGAAAAATACATCAGGGAAAATATTCCGGAAATTAAAATTCACCACCTTGAGGGAACCTACCTCATGTGGCTTGACTGTAAATCTCTGGGGATGGACCAGCACACGCTGATGCGCTTTCTGTATGACGAGGCGCACGCAGGGCTGCAGGATGGAGAGTTCTTCGGTGAGTGCGGCGTTGGCTTTATGCGGATGAATATTGCGACGCAGAAGAAAAATGTGGCGCAGGCGCTTGAATCCATCCGCAGCGCGATCGACAAGCGGGGGAAGCATGCGTAAAAAAAAGACCCAGATCGTATTCGACATCGAGACCGACGGGAGCCGCGAATGCCGCGTGTGTCAGCTCTCTTACCTCATTATATCACGCTGGCGCGTGCGCGGCAAAAACATGTATTTCAAACTGGACTACATGAACTACCATGCCCAGAAGGTGCATGGCCTGAGCATTTATAAGCTTCGCCGCCTTTCCGGCGGCGATATATTCGCCTACCGTGCCGACGAGATTTACCGCGATTTTGCGCGTGCGGATCTCCTCATCGGACATGATGTGCAGGGCGACGTCCGCTATCTCACGCAGGAATTCCGGCGACTCGGGATGAAGCTCCCCTCGACGCCGACTTTCTGTACCCTGAAAAAATACACGCGCGAGGTGGGAATCCCCCTCAAACAAAATCCCGCCAAGATCAAACCGCCCAGACTTGAGGAGCTGATGAAACACTTCGGCATCACCCCCGAACTCGTCGCAAAGAAATGCAAGAAGTGGTTTGGCGGCGGCGATCGCGCGCACGACGCCCGCTATGATGCGGCGGCGACCTACCTGTGCATGCTGGTGGGCGAGGAGAAGGCGTAGGGGCGGCGGCAAACCGCCTGCCCCGCTGCGCCCGCCTTGACAGCCATTTTCTGAGATTACGCTTCGGTTGCGCGACCCTTGACTTTTCGTGTCTTCTGATATATAATGCCATTGTCCGGACGGAAATGGCACTGTCGCGACGCGGCAGTGTCGTTTGTTATCCGGCATCATTCATATGTATCACATGTATCGCATGTATTACCATCATCCGAACGGAGGTTTCACATAATGGAAGGCGAACAGACCCGCATTCTGACGATGACGGACAAACAGAATCTTGAAAAGGAGCTGAACGAGCTACATCTTGCCAAACAGCAGGTCGCGGAAGAGATCAAGATCGCGCGCGGCCACGGCGATCTTTCTGAGAATGCCGAATATACCGAGGCCAAGAACGCAGAGGCGCGGGTGTATGGACGGCTTCAGGAAGTGGAGATGCTTTTGAAAACGGCGATGTTTGTCGACGATTCCAAGCTTTCCACAGACGTGGTGAGCGTGGGCTCGGTCGTGAAGGTGTTTGACCTCGAATACGAGGAAGAGGACACGTATACGATCGTGGGCTTTACCGAGTCGAATCCCGCCAAGCTCTTTGTTTCGTCCGAATCGCCCATTGGCAAGGCGCTGATCGGCGCGAAGGTGGGCGACGTGGTGGGAGCGCAGACGCCCGGCGGCATGATCAAGCTCAAGGTTTTGGAAATCAATCTCAGGTAAGGAAGGACGGGAATCTCATGGCCGATGAACGCATGATGGACATATCCGAACAAAACCGCATCCGCCTCGAAAAGCTCAAGGCGCTCGAGGCAAAGGGCGAAAGCCCGTACCTTCTCACGACATATGACTGCTCTGACCTCTCGAAGGACATCCTCGAAAACTTCGAGGCCTACGAGGGCAAAGCCGTTTCCGTCGCGGGGCGCATGATGTCCCGGCGGGTCATGGGGAAAGCCAGCTTTTGCCATGTCTCCGATAAGGCGGGGCATTTGCAGCTTTACGTCAAGCGCGACGATGTGGGCACGGAGAAGTATGCGGATTTTAAGGATTGGGACATTGGCGACGTCATCGGCGCGAAGGGGATCGTGTTCAAGACGAAGACGGGGGAAGTCTCCGTTCACGTTTCTGAATTGACCCTTTTGACAAAGTGCCTGCATCCGCTGCCTGAGAAGTTTCACGGCCTTCAGGATACGGACACGCGCTATCGCAGGCGTTACCTCGACCTGATCATGAATCAGGACGTGCGTGATACGTTTGTCAAGCGCTCGCAGATCATCCGCGAGATTCGCAATTTCCTCGACAGCCACGGCTATCTCGAGGTGGACACGCCGGTTCTCGACACCATCGAAACGGGCGCTGCGTCGCGGCCGTTTCAGACGCATCTCAACGCGCTTGATCTCGACATGTTTCTGCGCATTGAGACGGAATTGCACCTGAAGCGCCTGATCGTGGGCGGCCTTGAGCGCGTCTACGAGGTGGGGCGCATCTTCCGCAACGAAGGCATGGATACGAGCCACAACCCGGAGTTTACCTCCGTGGAGCTCTATCAGGCATACACCGACTACGTGGGCATGATGGATCTCATCGAGGAATTGTACGCCACGGTCGCAAGAAATGTGCTCGGCACGACCGATGTGCCGTTCCAGGGAACGGTCATCAAGCTCGGCGAAAAGTGGGCGCGCATGACCATGCGGGAAGCGGTGAAGAAGTTCTCGGGCGTGGACGTCGATATGTGGACGACCGACGAAGAGGCGCGCGCGGCCTGCAAGGCCATGGGCTTCGAGCCGGAAAAAGGCTTCACTAAGGGCGGCTGTCTGAATCTGCTTTTTGAGGAGACGGTCGAGGCGAACCTCGAGCAACCGACGTTCATCTACGACTACCCCATCGAGATTTCGCCCCTCGCCAAGAGAAAGCCTGATGATCCGATGTTTACCGAGCGGTTTGAATACTTCATCTGCGGGCGCGAGTACGGGAACGCGTTTTCTGAACTCAACGATCCCATCGACCAGCGCGAGCGCTTCGAAAAGCAGGCGGCGCTGCGCCGGGCGCAGGGCGTGAACGCGCAGGTGGACGACGATTTTGTGCTCGCGCTCGAGTACGGCTTGCCGCCGACGGGCGGTTTGGGCTTCGGCCTCGACCGACTGGTGATGCTTTTGACGGACTCCGCATCCATCCGCGACGTGTTGCTCTTCCCCACGATGAAGCCGCTCGCCGGGGAATAAACCACATATGAATCAACGGGAGGGTTTTCACCCTCCCTTATCCATGGGGGATACCGATGAGCCTTACATATCGGCACACGAAGTACGCTTCGTACCTTGGCTATATCACCCAGGCAATCATCAATAACCTCGCACCGCTTCTCTTTGTCACGTTTAACACGTCCTTTGGCATCTCGCTCGAGAAGATCGGACTGCTCGTTTCGGTCAACTTCGGCGTGCAGATTTTGGTCGATCTGCTTTCTGTCAGGTACATCGACCGGATCGGCTACCGCACGGGTGCGGTGGCGGCGCACGTATGCGCGACCGTGGGGCTTGTCGCTCTCGGCGTTTTGCCGACCATCATGGCGGACAAATATGCGGCGCTTCTCATTGCCATCACATTAAACGCCATCGGCGGGGGACTGACCGAGGTGCTCATCAGCCCCATCATCGAATCGCTGCCCGGCGACGAAAAGGCGAGCGCGATGAGTCTGCTCCACTCCTTCTACTGCTGGGGGCACATGGCGGTCGTGATCCTCTCGACGGCGTATTTTGTGACCGCAGGGCTCGAGAACTGGCGCTATCTACCCCTTCTGTGGGCACTGGTGCCGCTTTTTAACGCGCTTTTCTTTGCGAAGGTGCCGCTTCGGGTGCTGGTCGAAGAGGAGAAGCGCGTGCCGGTGAAAAAACTGTTTTCATCGGGTATCTTCTGGCTGTTTCTCATGCTTATGATCTGCGCGGGCGCATCTGAGCAGGCGATGAGCCAATGGACGAGCCTGTTTGCGGAGAGCGGGCTCAAGGTATCAAAGACCATGGGCGATTTGCTCGGGCCGTGCATGTTCGCCCTGATGATGGGCATTTCCCGGCTGCTCTACGGCATTTTCGGCGCCCGGCTCAACATCCGGCACGGGTTGGAATTGAGCGCGGGACTTTGTATTCTGAGCTATCTCGTCGCGGTGCTGTCTCCGTGGGCAATCGTCTCCCTCGTGGGCTGCGCGCTTTGCGGATTTTCGGTGGGGCTCATGTGGCCGGGGACGTTCTCGCTCGCCGCGCGGGACTATGCGGCGGGCGGCACGGCGATGTTCGCGCTGTTGGCGCTGGCGGGCGACGTGGGCTGCTCGGTCGGTCCGGGTACTGTGGGCGTGGTATCCGGCTGGTTTGAGGCGCTGCGCGCGGAGTCGGAGGCGCTCAAGATCGGTCTGGGCGTCGCAATCGGGTTTCCCATTCTGATGCTCCTTGGCGTGATCTTTCTTGGAAAGGCGGAAAAGAGATGATTCGCGACCGGAATTTCTATAAGACGATTCTCAGGATCTCGCTCCCCTCGGCGCTGCAGGCGCTGATTTCGTTTCTCGTCGTGGTTGCGGACAATATCATGGTTTCACACATGCCGGGCAGCGGGGATTTGCAGGCGGCGGCGCAGGCGGCGGTCGCGCAGATCAACTCGATCACGGCGTTTTTCACCGCGACCGTATTGGGTTTTGCGGGCGGATCGTCGGTGCTCATCGCGCAGTATTGGGGCAGGCGCGACATGGGGCGGATTAAGCGCGTTTTCGCGATCGTTATGGTCGTCAATATGCTCCTAACCACGGCGTTTGTCCTGCTCGCGCTGTTCATTCCGGACAAACTGACGGCGCTCGTCGTGAAGACGGGTACCACCGACGTGACGGGATTTGCGCGCCAGTACCTCGCCATTATCTGCCTGTCCTACATTCCATTTGCTATCTGCTACACGCTCGTCGCCATGCTGCGCGCCGTTGAGGTCGTACGGATGACCGTGTATACCACGCTCGCTTCCCTCGTGGTGAACGTATCGCTCAACTATGTCCTGATCTTCGGGCACCTCGGCTTCCCGGCGCTGGGCGTGCGCGGCGCGGCGATTGCGACCGTCGTCTCGCGCGTGATCGAGCTTTCGATTGTGTGGTACTACGCCTTTTACAAGCAGAAGACCATCGACGTTCGTCCGCGCGATCTTGTGAAATTTGACGGCGAACTCTTGCGCGATTATATCCATTACGGCGTGCCCGTCGGGATCACCGATGCGCAGTGGGCGCTCGTCGGCTTTTTTAAGGCGATGATCATCGGTCAGCTTGCCAAGGAGTTCATGGCGGCAAACGCCATCACCACCGATATGATGAACCTGGGCACGATGTTTACATTTGCGCTCGCGGGCGGCGCATCCGTCGTCGTCGGGAAGGCGGTGGGCGCACAGGAATACGATAAGGCGCGCGAATACGCCAAAACCATTCAGATTATGTTCGCTGTGATCGGCGTCGCAATGGCGCTCGTCGTCTTCCTGCTTTCCAATTCGTTTATCAGGCTCTATGGCTCGACCACAGACCCGCAAGTGCGCCATCTCGCCCTGACGATGATCGCCATCGGCGCGGTTACGCTCCTGGGCACCAGCTATCACGCAAGCTGTTTTATCGGCATCAATCGGGGCGCGGGCGATTCCCGCTTCGTCGCTCTCGTCGATATGATCTGCGGATGGCTCATCGTCCTGCCTGCGACCTACCTGGCGGCGCTCGTCTTCCATGCGCCGCTCCCCATCGTCTTCCTGATGACCCGCATCGATCAGACATTCAAGTGGATCATCGCCCTCATGCGCCTGCGGGGGAATAAGTGGATCAAGAACGTCACGCGGGGGTAGGGAAACGGCAGGGGCGCACATATCCATTGACGGCTTGGGGTTCAGCCCCAAGCCGGTTTTATTTTGGATCGTTTCAGAATGCAAAATCGGATCGCGCGGGGACTGGGCCCCGCACGATCCGACGAACCGATTCATATAACCTTCCGGTCAGGGACGCTCAAGGACCAATGACCCTTGAGCGGGGTCCGGGGCAGCGCCCCGGCGTCTCCCCGGTTTCTTCCCCTACCACGTCAGCGCCTGTCCCTTTTCGGCATATGCCTTTACGCGGTCGGTGAGCTTGGGGTATGCCGCTAAGGCGGCGGGCGCGAAGAAGCCCTTGGCGGGGTCTTCGGTCGCAAGCCACTCGTGGGCGATGAGCGCCCAAGTCGCATCATAGAGATTTTTGAAGGCGGGGGCGCGCTGCGCTTCGCAGACGAAGGACTGGCGGGGAGAATTGATGTCCTCGCCGGAGATCTGGAAGAGATCGTACTTTTCGCACAGCGCGCGCAGGCGATCGAGCTGTGCGGTGGTATTGCGCGAGGGCATATAGGTGACGGCGCGATAGCCAAGTCCCGCGATGTAGGCGATCAGCTCGTCCAGATAATCGTCCTCGAACTTTTGTGCGCGCTTGTCGCCGGTGACGGAATCGCCGACGTCGCCGAGATAGGCGTAGGCGGAAATCGCGCCGACCTTTTCAGAGAGCGCAAGAACCTTTGTGACGTCCGGGCACTCGTCGGTCGCGTCGATGTAGAAGCGTGCGATGAGCGTGGACTTGATCCAGCCGAGGAGGTCGTACATCATGTGCGGATTTTCTGCATCGCACAGGAAGCCCGCAATCTTGTCGGAAACAGGCAGCTTCATCGTCTCGCGGATGAAGGAGACAAGCGATTCGCCCTTGCCGATGACATCAAGCATCCGATACGCGAGCGCGGAGGAAATGTGCCGTTCGGTCACAGAACCGCCTTTTTCGTAATTCGAAAGCGGGAGGACGTCTTTTTCAAAGTCAATGGTCACGCCGTATTGGCCCATCAGCTCGTTCACCGCCGCGACCATCTTTACGTTTCGCTCGTTGCGGAACGCGCGATAGGGCGCGAAGAATGCGTTCACCTCGGCGGCCTTGTCGTGCGGAACGCCGTGCAGAGCCATGTAGACGATGGAATCCTGATCGGGATTGTTGATTCTGCGGTTCCCAAACGGCGTGTTTTTGAAGCTCACGCGGCACTCGATGCCGATGGTCGAACCCATGCCGATTTCCCGCGCGGCGGCGATGAATTCTTCCGCACCCGCGATGGAATCGTGATCCATCAGCCCGCAGGTGCACAGCCCGGCAGAGCGCGCGAACCATACGGCCGCCGTGGGCGAATAGGGAGAAAAGGAGTAGGTCGTATGAATATGGTTGTTGACGTCGCGCGATACGGGGGGCAACGTTTCCGCTGCAATCAGCGTTTTGAGATTTTTAAATGCGTCCGCGCTGTTTAGGCGTGTCAGAAGTTCTTCCCGGGTTTTCATTTTGCATTCCCTTCCTTACTTCGTACTTTCGAGCATCTCAATCAGATTTTCACGATCCGCTTTCAGTGCGAACAGGCAGTCTTCGATGCCCTCGAACTCGACAGATAGCCAGCCGTCGTAGCCCGCGCCCTTGAGAAGCTTCAGACATTCTGCGACGTTCACGACGCCGTGGCCGATGATCGCGCCGCGCAGCTTGCTTCCGCCGCGCGTCTTAAACCAGCCCTGCTTGGGCGTGTACTGGCCGGGTTCCTTTATGTGGAAATCCTTTGCGTGGGCGTGCACGGCCAAGGGCGCCGCGACGCGCATGGCGGAGATGGGGTTTTCATCCGCACACAAAAAATTGCCCATGTCGGTCAGCCAGCCGAAATTCGGATGGTTTACGGCCTCGATGAGGCGTTTCACGCGCGCGGAATCCTGCATATAGTAGCCGTGGTTTTCAATCATCGTCCGGACACCCAGCCCGGCCGCGAACTCGGTGACTCGGCGATACCCCTCCGCAAGAACGGGGATTGCCTGATCCAGGGGCACTTCACGGCCTTCCGGATCGAAGCCCTGCGACGAATCGTGGCGCATCCTGCTCGCGCCCATGAGGGCTGCGATCTCGGCCTCGCCCTTCAGGCGCTTGACCTCGGGATCGACTCCGTTTTTCAAAAAGTCCGCGCCGACCATGTAGGCAATGATCGGCATTTGCAGTTCCGCTGCCTGTACCTTCAGGTAGCCGGCAAGGGCGCGCATTTCCTGATCCGTCTGGTTCCCGCGTACGATTTCGACGCCTTCATAGCCCAGTTCCTTCGCCTTGGGAATCACGTCCATGATGTTCATGCGCCCGTCGCGCATGGCCTGTGAAAAGCTGTATGAACTCACCGCTAATTTCATGTGGAAGCACTTCCTTTCCCATGTGCCCTCATTTTACCACGCTGGCAGTCCCGTGGCAAGCCTGCGCAAAGCCATCGGTAAATTTGAATATGCACATTGACAAACGTTGCATATTTCCAAATTTTAAGCGCGAAACCCGCAAAATACGCATTTGTACGGATTGCGCTTGCAATTAACTTCAAAATATAGTATCTTTATAGAAAAGCGGTATGACCGCAAGAAAGTGAGGCTCGACTATGAGGAAATATCTGGCTGCGCTCCTGACGGCGGCTCTCGTCCTGACGAGCTGTCTGACCGGAATCGGCTTTGCCGAGTCCGCGGATACCAGCGTGTTCCGCACGTTGTATTCCGGCGAGGTAACCACCCTCAACTACCTCTACACGGCCACCACAAATGAATTTGCCGTCGCAGCGAACGTGATTGACACGCTCGTCGAATACGACAAATATGGAAACGTTCAGCCTTCCCTGGCGGAATCCTGGGATGTGTCTGAAGATGGACTTACTTATACCTTCCACCTCCGCTCCGGCGCGACGTGGGTTGACTACACGGGCGCGTATTACGCGGACGTGAAGGCCGAGGACTTTGTGACCGCCGCCCAGTGGGTATTGAATGCGCAGAATGCGTCTTCCACGGCGGACATCATGTCCGCGCTGATCGCGGGCGCCGAGGATTACTATCTGGGCACCTCCACACCCGAAGAGGGCAAGGATCCCTATCCGGTCATGGAGTGGGACACCGTGGGCATCAAGGCGCTTGATGACATGACCATCGAGTATACGCTCAGCAAACCCACGCCTTATTTCCTCTCCTCTTTGACCTATGTGTGCTTCATGCCTGTGAATGCGGACTTCCTCGCCGAAAAGGGCGCGGACTTCGGCCTCGCAACGGGTCCTGATACCATCCTTTACTGCGGCGCATACCTCATTTCCGAGTTCAAGCCTCAGGAAAGCCGCGTGTACACGGCGAACGAGTCCTATTGGGATCGCGTAAATGTGTTCATCGACAAAATTGAGTTCACCTATAATAAGGAAGCGACCACCCTCTCGCCCGAGCTTTATCGCCGCGGGGAGATTGACGCCGCATCCATCGACTCCACCATCGCGGCTGAGTGGCTCGCCGATCCTGCAACTGCCGATCTCATCCACCCGATCCGCAATACCAGCTTCTATTCCTATTTCTTCTGCTTCAACTTTGACGCACAGTTTGACGCCGAGTACGAGCCTGCGAATTGGCTGCTCGCCGCAAACAACGAGGCGTTCCGCCTGTCGTTCTATTACGGCCTTGACCGCGTGAAGGCCATGTACGTTTATGAGCCGGACAACCCAGAGATGCTGATCGCGAATAGCGCGACGCTTTCCAACTTTGTCGCGCTCGACGGCGTGGACTACGTCAATACCGGCGCGCTTGCGGACATCACCGCGCTTGGCGTCGGCACCTATAACGAGGAAAAGGCGCTTGCATACCGCGATCAGGCCATTTCCGAGCTCACCGCGGCCGGCGCAACCTTCCCAATCAAGGTGCTCATGCCCTACAACCCCTCCTCGACCGGCTGGGCGCAGATGAATGCGGTCGTCGAGCAGCAGATGGAAGGCCTCTTTGGGCCTGACTACGTGGATCTCATCTCCGTCGCCGGCCCGTCCTCGGGCTTCCTCAGCGAAGTGCGCCGCTCCGGCAAGTATGCGTTCATGCTGTGCAACTGGGGCCCGGACTATGCTGATCCCGAAACCTATACCGATCCCTTCCGCGTTGGCAACAACTACAACTTCATGGATGCGTATGCCAATCAGGATGACATGACCGAGTACTACACGCTCGTCGATGCCGCCAAGGCGATCACCGGCGATATGAGCGCGCGTTACGATGCGTTTGCGACCGCCGAGGCCTACATCATCAACAAGGCCTATATCATTCCCTTCGGCAACACCAACGGCGGATATGCCGCCTCGCGCATCGATCCTTTCTCCGGTCAGTATGCGCCGTTCGGCATCTCCAATGAGCGCTATAAGGGCTGCGTCCTGCTCGACAAGCCCATGAATACCGACGAGTTCTTCGAGGCCTACGACGCATGGTTGGCTGAGAAGGAAGCGCAGTAAAGCCGAGGATGGCGTGCAGGGGGTTTCCCCTGCACGCCACCAAAGGGAAATCGTCTCTTTGAAAAGATTGGACGAAAATCATACATCATCTTTTGATCGTCCGGGGTCTCTCCCCGGACGACTGACTTTCGCTGATTCGATCGACCGGGGCTGGGCCCCCGGGCGACCGACAGGGCGAATTAAAATCTTCCGATCCCCAATCATGGGATTCTCAAGGGACGATGTCCCTTGAGCGGGGGTGCGGGTGCCGCGTACCCAAATCCCGGCGACTGACTTTCGCTGATTCGATCGACCGGGGCTGGGCCCCCGGGCGACCGACAGGGCGAATTAAAATCTTCCGATCCCCAATTATGGGATTCTCAAGGGACGATGTCCCTTGAGCGGGGGTCCGGGGGCGGCGCCACCGGCGTTCCCCGCCATCCCTCCCGAATGGATGTGATACCTTGCTCCGCTACATTTTAAAAAGGCTCGTCGGCGCGACGGTTACGCTCGCGATTGTTTTATCGATCGTGTTTATCCTTTTGCGTCAGATGCCGATCGAAGGGTATTTTGAGAATTTTGATAAACTGACGCCCGCGGTGATTCATTCACGGCTGGACGTGCTGGGGCTGAACGATCCGATTTTTGTGCAGCTCAAAGATTTTTTTGTTAAATTGCTCGGGGGCGATTTGGGTACGTCGGCACGCTACCGGGTCGGCGCCTCCATCGGCTCGATCATTGCGCAAAAAGCGCCTCTGTCAATCATGTTGGGCCTGATGTCGATGGGCCTGGCGATGTTTCTGGGCATTCCGTTGGGCGCTGCGATGGCGCGGTCAAAGGGAAAGTTCTGGGATAAATTCGGCACCCTGTTTATCGTGGTCATAAACGCCGTTCCGGCGGCGGTCTATTATATATTGATTCAGATGTATGCCACAGATCTGTTGAAGATTCCGATGCTGTTTGAACGCGGGAACCCGGTGACGTGGATCCTGCCGGTGTTTTCCATGTCGCTTGGCAATACGGCCTATTACGCCATGTGGCTCAGGCGCTATATGCTCGACGAGATGACGAAGGATTACGTCCGACTCGCGGCGGCAAAGGGCGTCTCGCGCAAGAAAATCACCATGCGGCATGTGTTCCGCAACGCGTTTGTGCCGATGATCCAGTATTTGCCCACCTCAATTCTTTATACGGTGGGCGGTTCGATCTACATTGAATCTTTGTATTCCATCCCTGGGATGGGCGGGCTGCTCGTGGACGTCATCGGGCGGCAGGATAACCCCATGGTACAGGTCATCGTCATGATCTATTGCGTGATCGGCGTGGTTGGGCTGCTGATGGGCGATCTGCTCATGGGCATCATCGATCCGCGCATCAAATTCGCAAAGAAGGAGGGCGCGCGCTGATGCTTTCTATCAAGGACAGCCAGTCGGAAAAACTGGAAAAAAAGCTCTCGGATGCCGAGCTTTTTCGGCGCGTTGCCATGGATACCGCCGCCGCCGAGCGTGCGGGTTATTCGGATTATTCCTATTGGGGATCGACCGTCAAGGTATTCCGCAAAAATAAGGTTGCGATGACGATGTTCGTCATTCTGATTTTGCTCTTGACCTTCACCATCATTCAGCCCTATCTGCCCGGACAGCGTCCGGCAAACTTCATCAACAATCATCCCGCGACGGGCATTCAGCTTTCAAACCTCGCGCCCTCGCTGTCTTCCACGCTTGATACCGTTCCCGCAGGCACGAGCCTGACCGTGAAGGACTACGACGAGGATTGGTATGAGGCGACGAATGTTCTGGGTGCGATCAACAAGCGCACGGAGTTCACCTGCCTCGAATACGGTCAGGCATGGAGCCTCGTGGCGTTTGGGGATTTGCAGGGCTACGTCGAAACGCGCTACTTGAAGCTCCCCGATCCCGTGCCCTCCGGCGAATTTGCCACCATGTCAAACTATAAAATCAGCATTTATGCCTCGCCCGAGAACATCACCAACAATGGCGACCCAATTTACGTGAAAAAAAGCGACGTGCAACTGGTGGACGCCGAAACGGGCAAGGCCGTGACAACCAACGAAACGGATGTATGCTCCATTCCCTCCGAGAACGGCTTCTGGTTCGGCACCAATAACATTGGCCAGGATCTCTGGGCGCGCGTCTGGGCGGGCACACGCACTTCGCTCTTCATCGGCGTCATGGTCGCGCTCGTCGAGGCGTTCGTGGGCATCTTTGTGGGCGTCGTCTGGGGTTATGTCCGGCGACTCGACCGGATCATGACCGAGGTCTATAACACGCTCGATAACATCCCGTCGACCATCGTTTTGATCCTCATTTCGTATATCCTCAAACCCGGACTTTCAACCATTATCTTTGCGATGTGTCTGACCGGATGGCTTGGCATGGCGCGGTTCATCCGCAACCAGATCGTCATCATCCGCGATCGCGATTATAACCTCGCGTCGCGCTGTCTGGGTACCGGGACTTTCCGCATCATCATGAAAAACCTGCTTCCCTATCTCGTTTCCGTCATCACGCTGCGCATGGCGCTCGCGATTCCCGGCGCAATTGGGTCTGAGGTGTTCATTACCTATATTGGCCTCGGTTTGCCGGCTGACATTCCGTCCCTCGGCAACCTCATTAACGCGGGCCGTCAGCTTGTCACCTCGCCTTCGCTGCGTTATCAGCTGATCTTCCCTGCCATCGTGCTCTCAATCATCACCATCTCGTTCTACATCATCGGCAATTCATTTGCGGATGCGGCCGATCCGAAGAACCACGTGTAGCCGAGTCTGCGCCTGTCCCCTCCGATTTTGGAGATTCCAAATGGGCACGCCGTTTTTGATTCGTTCGTCGGACCGACCGGGGGATCAATCACCGGCCGATCCGGGGGGAAGTTTGGGCTCTGTTTCTCTGTAAAGGAGTTCTGTCTATGAATGAAACAATATTGACCGTTCGAAATCTCAATGTGAAATTTCACATGCGCGGGCGCGTCCTGCATGCGATCCGGGATGTTTCGCTTGATCTGTACAAGGGCGAATCTCTCGCGATCGTGGGCGAGTCGGGTTCGGGCAAGAGCGTTTTTACCAAGTGCTTTATGGGGCTCAACGATCTCAACGGGTTTATCGACTCGGGCGAGATCATGTATCAGGGACGCGACCTTGCCAAATTCAGGCAGGAGCGCGACTGGCTGACCATCCGCGGCAAGCAGATTGCAATGGTGATGCAGGACCCGATGACGAGCCTGAACCCATTGAAGAATATCGGCGCGCAGATTGTAGAGGCAATCAGGCTCCACCAAAAGTCCTCGAAGGACGAAGCCTACGCGCAGATGCTGGGCGTGTTAAAGGACGTCGGCATTGATGAACCGGAGCGCCGCGCCAGGCAATACCCGCACGAATTTTCGGGCGGCATGCGTCAGCGCGTTGTGATCGCGATCGCCGTGGCATGCAGGCCGCAGATTTTGATTTGTGACGAGCCGACCACCGCGCTGGATGTGACCATTCAGGCGCAGATATTGAACCTCATTAAAGAATTGCGCGACAGATTGCAGCTCACCTGCATTTACATTACGCACGATTTGGGCGTGGTGGCGAATGTGGCAGAGCGCATCGCGGTCATGTACGCGGGCGACATCATTGAGATCGGGACGAGTGAAGACATTTTCTACGATCCCCGTCATCCCTATACATGGGCTCTGCTCTCGTCTCTTCCGCAGTTGGGTGTGAAAGGCGAGCCGCTGTTCTCCATCAAGGGCACGCCGCCGAATCTGTATGCGGAGGTCAAGGGCGATGCGTTTGCACCGCGCAATCCCTACGCGCTTGAGATCGATTTTATTGAGCGCCCGCCGTACTTCGCCGTATCGGAAACCCACAAGGCGCGGACGTGGCTGCTCGACCCCCGTGCGCCCCACATCGATCCGCCGACGACCATTGCGGCGATGCGAAAAGCGGGAGGTGTGCAGGCGTGAGTGAGAAACTGATTGAATTAAAGGCGATTTCCGTCGACTTTGGTTCCGGGCGCAAAAAGATGCGCGCGGTCAACAAGGTCTCCTTCGACGTCATGAAGGGTGAAACATTCGGACTGGTCGGCGAGTCGGGCTGCGGCAAGACGACCATCGGGCGCGCGATCATCCGCATCCATCCGGTTGCGGAGGGTGAGGTGCGCTACGCCGGACAGCGCATCACGGGGAAAATCGACGCGGCGCTTGATCGCATGGTGACGCGCAAGATCCAGATGATCTTTCAGGACCCCATGGCGTCCCTGAACGAGCGGGCGAAGGTGGATTATATCGTTTCGGAAGGCATCGTGTCCGATCGCTCCATCTCAAAGGCGCAAAAGCGCGAGATGGTGGACGCCGCGCTTGAGGAAGTTGGGCTTCTGCCCGAATTTGCGAGCCGATTTCCGCATGAGTTTTCCGGCGGACAGCGTCAGCGCATCGGCATTGCGCGCGCGTTGATCATGCGTCCGGACTTTATCATTGCGGACGAGCCGATTTCCGCGCTCGACGTGTCGATCCGCGCGCAGGTTCTGAACCTGATGAGCGAATTGCAGAAAAAGCGCGGGCTTACGTACCTGTTCATCTCGCACGATCTCTCGGTCATGCGCTTCATCTGCGACCGGATCGCGGTCATCCATAAGGGCGTTCTGGTTGAACTGAGCCCGACCGAAAAGCTGTTTGCGCATCCGCTTCACCCCTACACGCGCGCACTTTTGTCCGCAGTGCCGCAGCCCGATCCGCGCTCGGAACGGATGAAGGTGCTGACGACGTACGATCCATCGATGCACGATTATGCGGCCGACAAGCCGCGTTGGGCGGAACTCGAACCGGGTCACTTCGTGCGCGGAAATGAAAAGGAACTTGCACAATACGAGGAGAAGCTGAAGGCATGACGCAGGAACAAATGACCGCCCGCTGTTGGGTGGAGGTCGATCTTGACATCATTCGGGACAACTACCACAGGGCGCGCAAAATGAGCGGGGATGCGCTGGTCATCCCCGTCCTCAAGGCGGACGCCTACGGCCTGGGCGCGGCGAAAATTGCGCCGGTTCTCAAGGCCGAGGGGGCACGTTTTTTTGCAGTCGCGGAGTATCTGGAGGCCGTGGAGGTGCAGGACGCGGCGGGTGTGGATGTCCTGGTGATGGGTCTTACGCCGGATGTGTTTCTCGAGGACGCGGCGGCCCGCGAAATCGTGGTGACGCTGGTTGACCTCAGGCAGGCGCGGCTTCTGAACGAAATAGCTGCACGGCTTCAAAAAACGGCACGCGTGCACATCAAGCTCGACACGGGGCTTCATCGGCTCGGGTTCGCGCCGGAGGAAGCGGTTTGCGCCGTGCGGGAGATCAGCGGGATGGCGCATGTGCGCATCGAAGGGCTGTTTACCCACCTTGCGTTGCGCGACCGGGCTTCCGATGATCTGCAAGTCGCACGCCTTGCTGCGGTAGCAAGTGCACTTCGGGAAGAGTACATCGATTTTGGCATGCTGCATGCGCTCGATTCCATTGGCATGTGCCTTTATCCGGCGTATCGCTTCGACGCGGTGCGCTCGGGCACATGGCTCTACGGCGCGTGGCATCCTTCCTTTCCGCCGGACGGATGCAGGCTCGCCGCGCGGTTTCGCGCCCGGATCACACAGGTGCGTCGCGTTACGGCGGGGGAATGTCTCGGTTATGATGCCGATCATCCGCTTGCGCGCGATAGCGTGATCGCAACCGTCGCCTGTGGGTACTATGACGGCATCCCCCGCGCCAATGCGTGCGGCTACGCCGTGGTGCACGGCGTGCGCGCGCCCATCGTGGGACTGGTGATGATGGACCAGATGACCGTTGACGTCACGGACGCGCCAAACGTCCGGGCGGGCGACGCGGTGACATTTTACGGCGACGGCATCTCCCTGCTCGAAGCTTCAAAATGGTATGGGGTGAACCGCAACGAGCTGATCGTGCGCCTGAGTCGGCGGGTGCGTCGGGTGTATATCGGGTAATCGAAACGATTTCGTTTGATCGACGGCTCAAAACAGTCCCGTAAAAGCGGACTGTCATGAGCCGCTTTTTTGAGTGCAAAATAAAGGAGCACGGTGCATGTTTTATGTCTGCAAGGAATGCGGGGCATACACGCCCGAAAAGATCATTCTGGAAAATGGACGCGCGATGAAATGCCCGGCATGCGGGTTTGCCGCGCAGGTGATGCGCGCGCCGCTGTTTTTATTGACGGGTGCGAGCGGCGCGGGGAAGTCGACCGTCGCGGCGGAATTGTTTGCGCGCAAAACCCGTTACATCGTGATGGAAGGCGACATTCTCTGGTGCGATCCGTTTACTAACCCGGAGAACGGGTATGCCGCGCTGCGCGACATGTGGCTCAGACTGTGCGCCAATATCTCGCAAAACGGCGATCCGGTGCTGCTGGCGGGCTGTGCGGTGCCCGAAGATTATGCGAGCCGTCCTGCCGCGCGGTATTTCAGCGGCATTGCATGTATTGCGCTGGTGTGCGAGCCGGCGGAACTGGAACGCCGCTTGCGCGCGCGTCCGGCTTGGCGCGCCTCGAACGACGATGCGGTGATCGCGGGTGCGCTTGCACTGAACGCCGCTCTGCGGGCACGCGAGGATATCCTGAAGATCGATACGACCGCGACGGGCATCGATGCGGTTTGTGACGCGGTCGACGCAATCATCGTGCGAAAAAATACCCCTTGACTTTGACGCCGCGTCGTACCTTATCCTTTTTTCAGGAGGGAAAAAGATGGACGAGATTCAGACGATTACACAGGTGACAAAGGCGTTCGGCATTTCCACGCGCATGCTCCGCTATTACGAGGAGATTGGGCTTCTCGAAAGCGAGCGGATCGAAGGTTATGCGTACCGGGCCTATGGCCCCGCCGCCCGCGCGCGGCTGCGGCAGATTTTGTTCCTCAAAAAGCTGCGCATCCCGCTCAGGCAGATTGCGACGCTTCTTGAATCTGCGGATGCGCGGCGTGCGGTGGAGATTGTGGAGGAGAACATCTCGAAAATCGACGAGGAGGCGCAGTCACTCGCGACGGTTCGCGCCGTACTCGCGCGGTTCCGCACGCTCCTCCTTGCTCTGCCGCGTGCCGAGGCGCTCTCGGAGGAATCGCTTGCCGATCTGGTCGCGCCCATCGCTCTCCCGAATGAGAAGAGGGAGGACATGGACATGGAAAAACTCGACAAGGCATCGGAGAGGCTTGCGCAGCTGACGGACCGCGATGTACGCATCGTCTATCTGCCCCCGGCGACGGTGGCGGCCTACCAGTATGAGGGCGACGAACCGGAATGGCATGTAAACAGGGTCGTCGATGGATTCGTCCGGGAAACGCGATTGCCCGAAATCAAGCCGGATGTGCGCCACTACGGCTTCAACGCGCCGAACCCGGTGGACGAGACGAATGCCCACGGATACGAGATGTGGGTGACGGTCCCGGACGACATGGACGTACCCGCGCCGCTGTGCAAAAAGTCGTTCCCCGGCGGACTCTACGCGGCGCGCGCGATTCCGTTCGGGGCATTCGAGGAGTGGGACAGGCTATTTAATTGGGTGACGCAAAGCGAGAAATACGCGTATCGGGGCAACTGGGACGGCAAGAACATGTTTGGATGCCTCGAGGAACACATCAATTACGTAAACCACTACATGTTGAACAATCCAGAACCTGAGGGAATGCAGCTCGACCTTCTGATTCCGGTTCGGGAAAAGCTGGACGATAAAAGTTCCGGCGTGTGACCCTGTGTGCCCGGAACGCGCATGGTGAACCGACGCAAACAACCCGCACGGCATGCGCCGTGCGGGTTGTATCATGTGTTGTCTTACTTGATCTCGACAGTTGCGCCAACCTCGGCGAACTTCTTCTTGATCTCTTCGGCGGCTTCCTTGGTGACGGCCTCTTTGAGGGTCTTGGGCGCGCCATCGACGAGCTCCTTGGCTTCCTTGAGGCCCAAGCCGGCGACGACTTCGCGCACGACCTTGATGACCTTGATCTTCTCGGAACCGACATCCTTGAGGATGACGTCGAACTCGGTCTTCTCCTCCTCGACGACAGCTGCGGCGGCGGGGCCGGCGGCGGCGACGGGGGCGGCGGCGGAAACGCCGAACTTCTCTTCCATTTCCTTGACGAGATCGGCCAGCTCAAGGATCGTCATGGACTCAATAGCGGAAATAATCTCTTCGCGATTCATGATCGTACCTCCATATGATTGTGGATATTTGTGGGGTTCGTGTCCGGCTTATTCCTCGCCGGCCTTCTGTTTGCGGATTGCTTCCACGAGATAGACAAACTTGGAGACTGCGGACATCATGCTGCCCATGATCTTGGCGATGAGCACCTCGCGAGAGGGCAGATCGGCCAATGCCACGACGCCGGATTCCTCGAGATACGCACCGTCCAGAATGCCGCACTTGATCGTCAGCTTCTTGGACTTGTCCATGAAGGTCTTGACGACCTTCGCGGGGGCGATCATGTCGTCGAAGGAGAAGGCGACTGCCGTGGGGCCCTTGAGATGCTCTTCCATGGAGCCCGCGCAAGCCATATCCTTGACCGCCAGATCGATCATCGTGTTCTTGAGAACCGCATACTCGCAGCCCGCCTTGCGGAATTCGACGCGCAGCGCCGTATCCTCAGCGACGGTCAGACCGCGATAATCGACGAGCACCACGCACTTCGCGCGCTGGAACTTATCCTTGATTTCCGCGACGACTGCCTTTTTCAGTTCCTGATTGTTGGACATTTTATATACACCTCGCATTCCCGTCCCAACTAACGGCGATAAAAAACCCCCTGCGCACGTGACGCAGGGGTGGTATGAAACACATCCCATGCGCCTCGGCGAGCAACCCTTGCAGGTTTTACGCTCCGCACTCGCTGTCTCAGGCACAGACGGCTTTACAGCCAAATATGATTATAGCAAATAGGGCTGAGTATGTCAAGTTAATTTGCGGCCAAATTGCCGCCAGCATCGAAATAGGCAGAGCCACTGGACGTATAGCATTTCTCCCGACGCACAGGCGGGCGGAAGGTTTCCGCGCCGCAGCGCCGTCCCCATTTGTCTTTTCGAAAGAAACCGTCCGGCGCCCTCTTTGACGAACGCGGAAAACGCCGCGCGCTCGGCGGGCGCGATGTCGGGTTCATCGCGGCGCGCGAAGTGCAACAGCACGCAATCGACCCGCGGCATGGGGTGGAAATCCGTTCTTGCCAAATGGTAGGCGATGGACAGATCGAAAAACGGTTTGAGGGAGAGGGACATGACCGTCTCCCGGGGCGTGCCGAGAAATCGCTTTGCCGCGCCCTTCTCGACCACCAACCACATTGCTTTTGGTAAATTAGGTGCGGCGGTGAGCTTTCGGACGATGGCGGTTGTGATGGAAAACGGAATGTTTGAAAACACCTTGTAATCGCCCCGCGCGGGCAGGGGTGCGGCGAGGAAGTCGCCCGGAACGAGCTGCAGGTTCGCGCGCGCCCCCAGGTTTTCGCGGAGCAATTGGGCAAGATGCGGGTCGATTTCGTAGGCCGTCACCGCCCGGCACGCGTCCAAAAGCGTGCGTGTGATGTGGCCCTTGCCCGCGCCGATCTCCAGCACGAGGTTGGTCTTTGCGATGGTCGTGCAGGCGATGAGGCGGCGAATGGTCTTTGGGCTGGTCAGGAAATTCTGGGATGCGGAATAGGAAGCCGTGTATTTTGCGGGCATGAAAAAAACACCTCTTTGCATCGTTCTGATCGCAAGAAAGGTGCGCCAAACGGGGCTTTCACAAAGCCCCTTTCAGCACACCAATCCTACCGGATCCGAATGAAGCAAATACACATACGGTGTTTCCTGAGCCTCCTTGGATTGTTGACGCAAGTATATCACGCGCCGCGCCGCGCGTCAAGACAGCGCTTTTTTCAGCGTTTCCCGCACCGCGCCCGCGCCTTTTCGCATTTGTGTCAGGTATTCGAGTACAGTCTGCGCAATCCCGGCCTCGTAAAGGTCGACGCCGAACACGCTTGCGTCATGGCAGATGTCTTTGGCGTCCCTGCCCGTGAGTTCAGAAAGGCGCGGATCATCCGACAGCTTCATGGGATTGCCCGTGTCGTTTGTCGCATCGAGATAGCGCAGCCAGCCCGCAAGCGCGAGCGGAATCCCGACGAGCGATTTTGCGTCGCCGCGCGTCATGTGCGCCTTGATCGTCTCACCAAACCGGATGGCCACCTTTTGCGACGTGTCGGTCGCGATGCGCTGTGGGGTATCGGGCAAAAATGGGTTCGGAAACCGATCGTTTACGACCTCATCCAGGAACGATTTCGGCGCGATGATCCCCGGATCGGGCGAGACGGGCAATCCTTCGCTATAACCGATCAACCGAATGAGTTTTGAAAGTTCCGCGTCCTTTGTCTCCTTCCAGATGGCGTCGTAGCCCAGCAGGCACCCGAACACCGCGAGCGCGGTGTGCAGGGGGTTCAGGCACACGGTGACCTTCATCCGCTCGACCGCCGAGACCGTCTCGCGCGCGGCGAAATACAGCCCCGCTTTTTCAAGCGGCGGGCGTCCGGCGGGAAATGTGTCCTCGACGACGAGATATTCCTTTTCCTCGGCGTTCACAAACGGCGCGACGTGCGTGCCGCGCGGCGTGACCACCGGCGCGATGTCCGTAAACCCATCGGCTTCGAGCATCGCCAGCACGCGTGCGTCCGGACGCGGCGTGATTTTGTCGATCATCGACCACGGGAACGCAACATTGTTTTCGATGTAAGCGACAAGGGCCGCATCGCCCGCCGCAAGTTCCAGAATGGCGGCCTTCAGCTTGTCGCCGTTTTGGGAACAGTTGTCCATGCTGACAAGCGCGATGGGCGCGCCGCACGCGGCCATGCGGCGGGAGAGGAGGTAGGCCACCTGCCCCATGAGCGATGTCGCCCCGGAAAGCGGTTTTCCGAGGTCGCACGCATAGGACATGCGCGCATATCCCTTTTCGGTGATCGTAAACGTCGCCATCTGAAGCGACGGCGCCTCGAACACCCGGATCGCCCGGTCGAGTCCCGCACCCTCAAGCGCGTGCGCCTCCGCAACCGAGGCGACCAGATGTTTGTCCATCCCGCCGTCCGCCTTCAAAAGCACGCACAGCGACAGATTGTCAAACGGCGCATAGGCGCGCACGGGCGTTTCCGAGCCGGCGCCCGCGAAGGCAACGATGCCCGTCCCGAACAGACCCGCGTCCAACAATTCCTGATGTGCGCGCGCGATGTGCGCCCGGAAGATATTGCCCGGCCCGAAGTGCGCCCATTGCGGCTTTTCGCGCGTCAGGGCGCGCATGGCGGCTACGTCGTATTCCGGCACGGAATACCCCTTGTCTTTCAGCGCACCCAAATCCTTCAAAAGATCGTCATTCAGCTTCATCAAAACACCCCTTTTGCATGATTATACCACGGGGCGGATGCGCAGGCAACCGGTTGCGCAGACGGACAGAAATCGCCCGCCCGGAGGGAATCCTCCGGGCGGGCGATGGGTGCGCGGGTGCGTTACTGCTCCGCATTCTTTGCGTAGATGATGCGCAGACCCTTGAGCGTCAAAAGTCCGTCGAGAATGTCGATGGACTGGGATTCCTCGGAAACGAGCACCGCGAGGCCGCCGGTGGCGATGACCTTTGCGTGGGGTGCTGCGATTTCGGCCTTCATGCGGCGCACGAGGTATTCAACCTGTCCGATGTAGCCGTAGACGATGCCGGATTGCATGTTGGTGATGGTGTTTTTGCCGATCACGGTTTCCGGCTTTGTGAGTTCGAAGCGGGGCAATTTCGCCGCCTTTTCGGTCAGCGCCTCTGCGGCGAGCTTGAGCCCGGGGCAAATCGCACCGCCGAGAAATTCACCGCGTTCGGAGATGACGCCGAATGTGGTCGCGGTTCCGAAGTCGATGGTGATGCATGGCCCGCCGTACAGTTCAAAGGCAGCGACCGCGTTTGCGATGCGGTCGCCGCCCAGCTCGCGCGGGTTTTCGTACTTGATGTTGATGCCGGTCTTGACGCCGGGCGCCACGGTCATGGGCGACATGCCGAAGTAATTTCTGCACATATGCTCAATGGTGAAATTGATGGACGGCACGACCGAGGACATCATGATGCCCTTGACGCAGCCCGGTTCATATCCTTCGTGTTGAAACATGCCGCATAGAAGAATGCCGTATTCGTCGGATGACATCATGCGGTTGGTGGAGATGCGCCAGTATTTCTTCAAGTCTGCGCCTTCAAACAGCGCTGTTTTGATGTTTGTATTCCCGATGTCAAGCGTCAGTATCATTGTTTATGCCTTTCTCTTTCGTTTAACCTTCCAGACAGCAGCCGTAACGGGCGCGGAGATGACCGCCGCCGCGATGGCCTCGCCCCCGCCGCCGCCCGTGGCGATCGCGAGGAGAATGCCCAAAAAGCTCAGCCCTGCGACGCCCAGGTTCTCGGCCAGCGCGTTCAGGTCGAGCCCGGAAAATCGATAGCCCAGATACATGAATCCCAGGAAGAACACCGTGTTTGTGAGAGAGCCCACGACCGCGGCGACGGGGACTGCGGGCACATACTTCGCGCGGCCGCGCGCAATCCCCCGGTAAGTGAGGTACGTAAAGATCGGAACCAGAAGCCGCGGCACGAACACCATGACGATCGCAGCCAGGGGTGACGCCGCAAAGAGCGTGGGTGCAAGCCCCGCGCCGGCACGCAAGAGGTTTAGAAAGCTGACCGTTGCGAAGCTCAGCCCGAGGATCAATCCCGAGGGCAGGCCGAGGACGATCGTCCCGATGATGACCGGAATGTGCAAAATCGTCAGATCGATGAATCCCAGGGGGATCAGTCCGAGGGGTGTAAAGCCGAGAATGAAGATGAGTGCGATCAGAATCGCGTTGACCGCCAAAAAATAGGTCTTATTCATGGGTTACCTCCGTTCAGGTTCCCGCATGGGGATACCCTACGTAATTTGGGTGACCGGGTCTCCTGTGCGGCTCCTTTCGGATGCCGTCTATATTATTATACCAACCGCATGTTAAAAAATACATTGCCCATGCGGTTTTCGCGTGTTATAATGAATCAAAAATCCGGAGGTGCTTCTATGGGCAAGGTAACGGGACTGGCGCACATCGGCGTCAAGGTGAAGGATATCGAGGCGTCGAAAAAATTCTACACGGAGCTTCTGGGATTCCAGATCGACGATGAAAACGATCTCGGACGTGTGAAGCTTGCCTTTCTCTCAAACGGCAACTGCCTGATCGAGCTCATCAGCGCGGACAGCGTGCCGTCTGAGCCCGGTCAGATCGATCACATCTGTGTGGAGGTCGAGGGGATCGACGAACTGGTGGCGGAGCTGAAGGGCAAGGGTATCGCTTTTGACGGTGACGTGAGCTACAGCGCGGCAATTCGCGGCGGCATCAAGAACATCTTTTTCAAAGGCCCGGACGGCGAGCGGATCGAGTTCTTCGACTACATGAGGTGATGAAATGATAACATTCGGGAAAGACATGCAGGGAGAAATCCGCGAAAACATGCGCGGCGGTGCCGGCAGCGCGGCGCTCATGCCGCTGACGACTGCGCTCCCCGGCAAGATGCGCCTTTTCACCCAGATCACGCTCAAGCCGGGCAGCAGCATTGGCTACCACGTCCACGAGGGTGAAACGGAGCTTTTCTACTTCATCAAAGGTGCGGGTCGCGTGCAGGATGACGACGCGTTTGTGAATGTCAAGGCCGGCGATTGTATGACCACGGCCAGCGGCCATGGTCACGCGGTCGAGAACACGGGCACGGAAGAACTGATATTCGTCGCGGCGATCGTGCTGGACTAAAAAAGGAGGAGCCCGCGCGGCTCCTCTTTTTGCGGAGGTATTTCATTGAATGATCTGATCCGGGATTTGCGCAAAGAGGAGTATCCGCTCCTGAGAAGATTCACCTACGAATCGATCTTCCAACGGGACGAAAAAAACCGACTGCCCTTTGACATCGTGGATACCCCCATGTTCCGGGTGTTTTACGAGGACTTTGGGCAGGCGGACGATTGCGCGCTTGTGGCGGAAGCGGATGGCGCGGTCGTCGGCGCGGTCTGGACGCGCATCACCAAAGGCGCCGTGAAGGGCTTTGGGCACGTAGATGATCAGACGCCCGAGTTTGCCATCGCAATTTTGAAGCCGTATCGCGGTGCGGGCATCGGCAAAGCGCTCATGCGCGGCATGCTGGCCCTTTTGAAAGAACGGGGATATGCGCGCGCATCGCTTTCGGTGCAGCGGGACAATGACGCCGTCCATCTGTACGAGAAGGTCGGCTTTCACGTTTTGCGCGCAACGGACGAGGAGTATATCATGGTGTGTGATTTATAGGAAAGTAAGGCGAGGGGTATGTGGGTTCTTTTTGCGTTCGGTTCGGCGCTTTTTGCGGGTTTGACGGCGATACTGGCCAAAATCGGCATCCGGCAGACGGATTCCAATGTTGCGACCGCGATTCGCACCGTCGTCGTGCTCGCGTTTTCGTGGCTGATGGTTGCAATCGTCGGCTCGGCAGGCACGCTGAAATCGGTCGATGGGCGGACTTGGCTGTTCCTTGTCCTTTCCGGACTCGCGACGGGCGCGTCGTGGCTGTGTTATTTTCGCGCGCTGCAAATGGGCAATATCAACAAGATCGTGCCGATCGACAAGTCGTCGACTGCGCTGACGATCCTCTTGGCGCTGCTCTTTCTGGGCGAGGGAATGACATGGCTGAAAGTTGCGTCGGTCGTGCTCATCCTGATCGGCACGCTCTTCATGATTCAAAAAAAAGATGCCGTTGGTGCGGCAAGCGGGCGCGGGTGGCTCGTTTATGCCATCCTTTCCGCGGTATTCGCCAGCCTGACCGCCATCCTGGGAAAGGTCGGCATTTCGGGCGTCGAATCAAACCTCGGTACGGCGATCCGCACAGTGGTGGTGCTCGTCATGGCATGGGTGGTCGTCTTTTCGACGGGAAAGGCGCACACCGTGCGCGACATTGCCGGCAAGGAACTTCTGTTCATTTGCCTTTCCGGGCTTGCGACGGGTGCGTCGTGGCTGTGCTACTATAAAGCGCTCAAGGATGGACAGGCAAGCGTCGTTGTGCCCATCGACAAATTGAGCATACTCGTCACCATTGCATTTTCCCGCGTGGTGTTCGGCGAGCGCCTGTCGCGGCGCGCGCTCTGCGGGCTTATCCTGATCGTGCTGGGAACGCTTGCCCTGATCCTGAAAATTTAAGACGGGTTTGCCGCGAGCATATCGACCACATTTCCGTAATCGCCGTCCACGCCCGTCACCGACGGAATGGAGGAGAGGTCGCTCTGGATGCCCGCGTCAAGTGCACGGATTACTTCGCCTGGATTTTCGACGCGCGCGAGCGCATACCGGAGTGCCCACAGCCGCGCGGAATAGGCAAACGCGCCGCCATAGTCGGTGCAGGCTACGTAGGCCGCGTAGTTTGCAGCCGCTTCGTCCGCGATACCCATCATATGCGCCAGTTCGTGCGCGGCGGTGAAGGGGGTTGCAACCGCGCTGCGCGTGGTATCGACGAGTGCCTCGCCGGTGAAGGGCACGAATATGCCCGCGATGTGCAGCTTGCGCATCCACTCGGGATATCGAACCGCCTTCGCGGAAGCGGGCGCATGCATGACGTCCTTGGAGCGGGCGAGCGCATCCTGAACCGAGATCGTCTGGCGCCCATTCGCATTCAGATCGGAAACGAGTTCGGAACACAGCGCGAACACGGCGTCCGAAGTGGCTGGGGGTGCCGTCTGCGGGTCCGAAAGGCAGAGGGGGTACCATAGAAAATTAAACAGGATGACGAGTGCGAGCGTGGTGGAAAGAATGCGCGGCCTGATGAGACATGCGAGCGCGATGAGAAGCGCGAGGAGCAGACCGATCACCGGATACGCGACGGCGCCCGTCCATCCCGCAAGTACGCGCAGCGCGGGTATGGAAACGGCTTGCGCAAGCGCGTTTGCGAGCGCCGGAGAAAACAGGCACGCGCTCATGAAGATGCCGGTCACAAGAACTGCCCTCCGCCATCTGCGCATGCCCGTTCACCCCGCTTTTGTGATACTTATATTATCGCACGCGCGGGGTTTGTGTGCAAATGCAATATCTGTAAGTCCGATTAATCACCCCTTTACATCGAAAGGATATAATTGACACGCAAGAATGGAGGAATCACGATGGAAATGAAGATCAAATTCGATTTTAATCCCATGTTCAAGGAATTTACGGGCGAAAAGGCAATTCCGCGCGCGAAGCTGGACGAAATGCTCCCCGCGCTGAAAAAAGCGCACGCGGCGGTGGAAGCCGGGCGCGGCAAGGGCATGCAGGGTTGGATGGATCTGCCGTACAATCAGGACGCGATCATGACCCGGATCGAGGAGACTGCGGCGCGCGTGCGCGGTGAATTCGATGCGTTTGTGCTGCTGGGCATCGGTGGCTCGGCGCTCGGCCCGGCGGCCGTCCAGCAGGCCCTCAATCACCTTCACTACAACGAACTCCCCGCTGAAAAGCGCGGCGGCCCCAGGCTCTATATCGAGGACAACATCGATCCGGAGCGCATGGCGGCGCTTCTGGACGTGATCGATCTCAAAAAGACTTGCTTTAATGTCGTCACGAAGTCCGGCGGTACCGCCGAGACCATGAGCCAGTACCTCATCGTGCTCGACGCGCTCAAAAAGGAGGTCGGCGACGATTACAAAAAACACATCATCATCACCACTTCCGAACAGAAGGGCTTTCTCATCAAGGTCGCAAAGCGCGAGGGCTATGAGACATTCTATATTCCAGACGGTGTGGGCGGGCGCTTTTCCGAGCTGTGCCCGGTGGGTCTGGTTGCGGCTGCGGTCACGGGCATCGACATTCGCGCGCTCGTTGGCGGCGCAAGGCTGATGGACGAGCGGTGCAAGTCCGACGATGCGTACAAAAATCCCGCGCTTCTGGACGCGGGGCTGATGGTTCTGTGCATGCAGGCGGGCGTGAACATGTCGGTCATGATGCCCTATGCGGATTCCCTTAAGCTCATGGCGGACTGGTATGCGCAGCTCTGGGCCGAGTCGCTCGGCAAAAACGTCACCCTCGACGGCAAACCCTGCAACGTCGGCCAGACGCCCATCAAGACCCTAGGCGTCACCGATCAGCATTCCCAGCTCCAACTCTATACCGAAGGCCCGTACGACAAGGCGCTCACCTTCCTCAAAGTGGAGAATTTCCACGCCGAGACGATGATCCCGCATGGCTGCGAGGACATCCCGACCATCGCGTTCCTCGGCGGAAAGAGCCATAATCAGCTCATCGAGGCGGAGCGCGCCGGCACCGAGTACGCCCTTTATAAGGCCGGGCGCATGAGCCAGACCATCGTGTTCCCGGAAGTCAACGCTTCCACCGTCGGTCAGCTCCTCTACTTCTTCGAGCTCGTTACCGCCTATGCGGGCGCGCTTCTCAACATCGATACCTTTAATCAGCCGGGCGTCGAGGAATCCAAAATCGCCGCCTACGCCGTGATGGGCTATGAATCCGACCTCCATACCGCAAAGCGCGAGGAGATGAAGGCGCGGCCCGCTCCCAAGGCGGAATTGCAGTTCTAGGGGGGAGGGAGCCGTCTGGCCTTGAGAATCCCGAACTGGGAAATAGAAAACGGTTCAATTGTCTGTCGTCGCTTCGGGGGTTGCCCCGAGGCGACGCGTTTATTTTATGGATATAACGTTATCCTGCAAAACATACCCAGCATAAAAATTGTCCACCCGGGGCTGAACCCCCGGCGGACAAAGAACGACATAGAAATCCCTCTCGGAATGGGATTCTCAAGGGCCGATGGCACTTGAGCGGGGGCCGGTACCCAGTGTTTTCTCCTTGCTATTCCAACGCCTTCGCGAGTGCCTTGGCGGCGATGGGCGCGGCCTGAGAGCCGCCGGCCCCCGCCGCTTCGATGACGACGGAGATGGCATAGGGGTGCTGGTCATCGTAGACAAAGCCGACGTACCAGGCGTTTGTCTGGACGGTCTTGTCGTCGCTGGTTTCGGCGGAGCCGGTCTTTCCGCAGACGATGGATCCGGAGATGGCGGCCTTTGTTGCGGTTCCGGAGGTGACGGCTTTACGCATGTAGGAGGCGATGGTACCGGCGACGTCATAGGACATGACGCGGCGATATTCCGACGGCGCGCCGGTTTCGGTTACGGCGCCGGTGGATGAAACGACCTGCTTAACCAGATACGGCTTCATCATGATCCCGCCATTGGCAACGGAGGCGGCGATCATGGCCATGTGGAGCGGGGTCACGAGCACGGTTCCCTGTCCGACGCCCGCCCAGACGAGATCCGCATCGCTGGGCATCGATGTGGGAAACTGCGAATTGTAGACGATCACGTCGCCAAACTTGAAGTTCTCGTTGAATCCAAACTGTTCGGCGGTCGCGCGCAGGCGATCCGCACCGAGCTGATAGGCGAGTTTTCCGAAGGTTACGTTGCACGATTTCGCAAAAGCGGTTTCGAGATCGAGGGTGCCGTGCGCGGTGTTGCCCGCGCAGTTGACCTTGCTGTTCCCAAACTCCCAGATCCCCGCGCACTTGAAGGTCTGATGAACGACGTCCGGATCGTTTATGAGTGCGGAGGTCAGCGTCACGATTTTGAACACCGAGCCGGGCGTATAAAGCCCCTGCAAGCAGCGGTTGAGGTATGCGGTATCCTCCACTGCGGCGGACGACTGCCGGTTCACGATTGCCGCCGGGTCATAATCGGGCTTGGAAACCATGGCGAGAATTTCGCCCGTCTTATAATTGATGATGCAAACCGCGCCCTTGTAGCCGTCCGGGAATATGGACGAGACGTAGGCCTGAAGCTCCGCGTCGATGGTGAGCTGAATCGACGAGCCAACGTGCTGCGATCCGGAGACAAGCTCCGAAAGCCGCCCGACCAGGGAGCTCGAAATGTCCATGAGCATTGAGGAATGATATGTTTCGACGCCCGTGCCCGACATGCCCATCACGTCGCCGACCGTCTGCGAAAGTGCGCGGCGCGCCTGCGTGTTGGCAAGGTAGACGCGGTCACCGCTTTCGTCGGTCGTTGCGAGCACGATTCCGTCGCGGTCGGTAATGTCGCCGCGCAGCGCATTGGCGGCGTTTCCCCGCGTGTTGTAGGAAGTAGACGCCCAGGTTGAGCCCTGCGTGTACACCGTCAGCGCGTAGCCCACGCAGAGGAGAATGAACGCAAGGATGACCAGCGTTCCGATGATCCGCATGTTGCGGCGCAGCTCTTTCACAGCATCGCCTCCTCGCTCATCTCGATGATCTCAATGTCCCGCGCTTCGTCCTGCGCATTCATGGACGAGATACCGAGCAGCACCCCGAAGGCAAAAAACGTCGAGACGAGGGACGAGCCGCCGGATGAAATAAGCGGCAGCGTCACGCCGGTCAGGGGGAGAAGCTTCGTGTTTCCGCCCACGATCAGCATGGTCTGAAGCCCCAGCATCGCCACGATGCCGAACGCGCCCAGGGAATGAAAGCTCGTCCGCGCATTCATGGCGGCGATCATGCCGCGCATGATGATGAGCACGTAGATGACCAGGACGCACACCGAGAAGATCAGTCCGAATTCTTCCGTCAGCGCCGCAAAAATGAAGTCGGAGTGGTAAAGCGGAATGTTGCGCGGCGAACCAAGCCCCAACCCCATGCCGAAAAGCCCACCCGAGCCGATGGCGATCAGCGCCTGCACAATCTGATAGCCCAGTTTTTCGGGATCAACCCACGGGTCTTGCCAAATGGCAACGCGGTCGCGCACGTACTCGAACGATTGATATGCGATCACCGCCGCGCCCGCGCCCATGCCGAGTCCGGCGAGGGTCACAAGTCCGTTGGAGGTCGCGACGAAGAACATCGCCACCGTGGTGAGAAAGTAGAGCAGCAGCGCGCCCAGATCGCGCTGGGAGAGTAAAATCGCGCAGCAAGCAGCCGCAAAGCCCAGGGTCGGCAGGCATTTCATGAAGCGCGGCCGGTTCGAAAACCCGGATGCCAGCGCCAGAATGAACACCGGCTTCATGAACTCGGAGGGCTGCAGCGAGAAGCTGCCAATCCGCACCCAGTTGCGCGCGCCGCCTTTCCATCCGCCCAGCACCCATGGCGACAAAAGCGCGATGAGGCACAACACCATGAGATAGGGCGTAAATGCCTTCCAGTGCCGAAATCCTCGGATCGCAAACGCGCCGAAGAACATGGCGACGATCCCGAGTCCCGCATATTGCGCCTGTGTCTGGGTGGTAATTGCAGCGCGCGCAATGTCCTGAAGGGTCAGGATGCCCACGGAGCATAAGAGGAGCGCCATGATCGCAATCGCCCGGTCGACGGGCCAAAAGCGGACGACGAGCGTGGAAACGAGCCACGTCGCGAGCGGAAGCGCAACCGCAAGGATCAGCGCCTGTCCGTCAAACGGGCTTTTTTTGAGCGCGAGCAAGAGTCCTGCGGCAAATTGAAAGATCATCACAGCCGAGAGGAGTAGCCGCGTATTCGAGCGCATCAGCGCTTTTTTGAGCTTTTGCAGGTCCTTATTCTTTTTCATGCTGCCTCATATGTCAAAGAAATCGTCGCCTGTCGCCTTTGGACGCGGCGCCTTCTTCGGTGCATCCCAGTCGCTCAGCGCATCGCGTTCCTGGCGGGCACAGGACGCTTCGTCCCACGAATCGAACACCGCGTCCGGCTCATCGGGCTGCTGCGCGCTGCGTGCGCGCGGCTGTGGCGCGACGCCAAACAGGTCGTCGCGGCGATCATGCCCGGGCGCATCCTGCCCGTCGGTTAAAATGAGCATCAATTCCACAGCTCCGAAGGTCACGCGGTCGCCATCCCCGAGAATTGTCTCCCGAAGCTGCATGCCTGCGCCGTCATACATGGGCGCGCGTGCCTGTGCGCGCACGCGAAGACCGCCCTTTACGCGTTCAAAGGTGGCGTGCGCGCGCCCCACGGACGCTGCGCGCACGCGCACGTCCGCCTTGCGGGACGAGCCGATCAGCCCTTCCCGGATCACAGCATAGCGCATGCCCTCGCACGCGCGGCGACCCTCTCCCGTCATGACGAGGAACTCCCCGCACAGTCCCGTTTCGGGCGCAAGATACCGGAGCCGATTTGCACGCCCGGAATCCACGACCGTGATTTTCCACGCCCGTGCGACGATGAGCACCATGATCGCCGCGAAAAAGTAGCGCATGAAGAGCGCCACCAGCTCGTACAGATCGCCGTTCATTGTCCCTCCAGCACATTTCGTCTTTAGACTTCCTGAGCGTACCATAAGTTCATTATATTCATGTTACTGCGTCCAATCACAAGGGGCTTTCTGCGTGTCGAAACATCGTCGAAAAGGGTGCATGCGCGAAAATTGTCACATTTGATGAGTGAAAACAACATCTGCCTCTGTTATAATCACAATAGGAGTGATGTCATATGCTCGACTGGCAAGTATACGCCCTCGTCTTACCCATGGTGTTCCTGGCAGCAATTGTGGATTCCATCGGCGGAGGCGGAGGATTGATCTCTCTCCCTGCGTATACGCTGGCCGGGCTCTCATATGATGATGCATCGGGAACGAACAAGTTCTCGGCGATGTTCGGATCGCTCGCAGCCACCGTCCGCTATTTCAGAAGTGGCAAGCTCATGGTGTTGCCGTCCTTGGCCGCGGCGCTCATGGCGTTGCCGGGTTCCTATCTGGGCACGCGGCTTGCGATGGCGATTGGGAACGAGCGGATGTCGCTGTTCATGCTGTTCGCCCTTCCGGCGGTCGCCGTGGCGGTGATCTTCAAAAAGAAGACGCCGACCGCGCCCAAGCCCATGACGAAACCGCGGCTTCTCGCCTGCGCAGGGATCGGGTTCGTCGTTGGCGGATACGACGGATTCTTCGGTCCGGGAACGGGCACGTTCCTCATCATCCTGTTTACATGGGTGGCGGGAATGGACATGGTAACGGCTGCCGGTACGGCCAAGCCCGTCAACCTTGCGAGCAACCTCTCGTCGCTCATTACGCGCATCGCAGCCGGACAGGTGCTCTTTGCGCTCGCGATTCCGGCGATGTTTCTGTCAATCACGGGCGGTTATATCGGGGCCAGGCTGGCGGTTTTGCGCGGTGCGCGCTTCATCCGCTATGTGATGATTTTCGTCATATTGCTGATTATTGTCAAACTTGCCATCGATTTACTGACCTGATCAATGAACCATCACGGGGCGCGCGCCGTCAAACGGTTGTCTAAGGAGGACTTATATGACAGTAAAAAGACGCGTTTTGTCGATCATCGTCGCGCTTTTCCTCATTCTTTCCCCCGCCGCGCTGTCCGGAAGTTTTTTCGGAACCGCGTCTTCCGCGGATTCCATTTCCGCCTCGGAGATCGAGGACGACGGAGTCATCCGCGTGTACCTCAAGTCGCTGGGCGATCCCCAGTCGCTGCTTTTGACCCTCGCGGGCGAGTATGTCGTGGGCGCAACGGGCGCATTTCGCTTTGAGCGGGACACGCAGCTGACGCTCACGGCGTTCGGCGGCACGATCTATCTCTCCGTGGGGGGACTCACGCTCGACATGGGCTCGGCGTTCACGTTCACCCGCTGTCAGGCAGAAGACAGCGCGGAAAACGGCATTTACATCTACGAATCGGAGCGGGACGCGCTCTTTGAGGGCGATTTGAAGTTCGTCTGCGATGGAAACGCGCTCGTCCCCATCCTCTCAATCGGCGTGGAGGACTACCTCTGCGGCGTGGTTGGTTATGAAATGAGCGATTCGTTTCCCCTTGAGGCGCTGAAGGCCCAGGCGATCGCCGCGCGCACATACGCCATGAACCGCAAGGCCGCGCGGACAGGCTCTGCCTATGATGTGGTGGATACGGCGGGCGATCAGGTCTATAAGGGATTGATTGCGGACTATACCAACGTTATCGCCGCTGTCGCGGCGACGGCGGGCATCGTGGGCACCTATCAGGGCGCGTATGCCTCCTGCTACTACACGGCCTCGAACGGCGGCCAGATCGCGACGCCGAACCAGATTTGGGGCGGGAGCGGCGATTATGGCTACATCGAGCAGAAGACCGATCCCTACGACGTCGAAAATCCAAGGAGCATGGTCAATTCCTTCTCCGTGCCCATCCAGTTTGACGCCGCAAATGCGCTCGATCAGATGCTCGACGCGCGGCTTGACAAGTCCGGTCATGCGCAGGTGCGCATCGATACCATCGCGGACATCACCCTCTCCGATCCCAAATTCGAGGGGAGCCTGATGAACCAGACGATGAATTTCGTCCTGACGCTTTCGGCGTGCGATCCGGGCTGGGTGCCCGTAGAATACGACGGGGATCGGCTCCTCGGTTGGGCGCTGGGCTACGCGCTCATCGACGGGACATGGTATGAGCGGGGAACCAAGGACTGGGCGCCGCTTGCCGATACGGTGACCGTCTCCCTGTCGGTGTATGACGATCTCAAAGACGGCCTTGCGCTTGGACTCAACGGGTCCGATTATGAGATCGCGACGGCGGTCAAGGGCGATGCGGACTGGTCGATCGCGTATCGCCGCTTCGGGCACGGCGTGGGCATGAGCCAGCGCGGTGCGCAGTGGATGGCGGGTGAGTACGGCAAGGACGCATTCGAGATTTTAAACTTCTATTATCCGGGCATGTCGCTCGAAAAAATCACGTGGAACGCCCCTGTGCTGCCGGAATTTAACGCGCTCCCGGCCGCAATTGCCGCGGAGCAGATGCTGATCCCGCCCGCAGAGGCGGAGCTTCCCGCACTCGAAGGCAGCGAGTACTACGCGCGGGTGCTGCTCTCCGATACCCGTTCGCGTCTTAACGTGAGAAGCGAACCCACGACCGATGCCACCATCGTTGCAAAACTCGATTCGGGCTATCGGGTGATCGTCGTGGAGCTGCTTTCGGACAACTGGGCCAAGGTCAAGACGGCCAGCTTCTCCGGTTACGTCAAGACCGATTACATACAGGTGGAATAGATCCATGAAAAAGCATCTCGCCTTTTTTCTCGCCCTCGTCGCGTCGATCTTTCTGGTCGGCGCGCTTGGCTTTGGCGAGGAGAACGCCGCGTTTTCCGCTGATTGGCGGTGCGCGCTGACGCTGGGCGCGGATGCACGGGCAATCGAATTTGTGCCGGACGTGAACTCGCTCTATGATGTGGCGATCTTTCCCGCCGAAAACTGCACCGTGCAAACGGTATGGCTGACGAAAAACGGGCAGGTGATCGCGGTGGGCGGCGATGCGATCATCTCGCTGACCGCGCGCCTGATCGCCGGCCAGCGCTATGTGCTCACCGTCGCGGGCGAAGGCGATTGCGTGGTCGAGCTGATGCGGCGCACCACCGGGCGCAGCGCGTCCATGCCGGAAGAAATCACGGGCGGACAGGCTGCGGGCATCATCGTGCGCGCCGGGAATGCCGCGTGGTATTCCTTTACCGGGACCGGGAATCTGACCACGGTTTACGTTGCACCCGATGACGCGGCGGCGCTCTCCATGACCGCGCTCGTCTATACGGCGGAAGGCGCGCATGCCGCCAATTCGGTCCTTCTTTCGGGCGGCGCGTGTGCCGTGTACCTGCCGACCGTTGCGGGCGAAACGTATCTGGTCCGCGTCGCGGCGCCCGCGGGCGGAAGCGGAAAATACGCCGTGTACGTTGCGTCGGACGACGCGGACGCGCGCGTGCCGTCCGCCATTGCCCTGTTGACGAGCGACCTCGCCATGCGCGCGGGGACCATTCGCGCGGCGCGCGTGGCGCTCTACCCGCCGGATGCGGCGGAGACGTTTATCTGGCGCTCGTCCAATCCGGGTGTCGCAGAGGTTTCATCCGCGGGACTCATTACTGCGCGCAAGGCGGGCGAGGCCGTCATATCCGTCTACGTCTACGGCGGTCTGACCGAGAGTCTCGAGGTCTCCGTTTCAGCGGTTGAACCGGAGGACATCGCGTACTTTGATATGGATCTCGATTTATCAATCGGTGACGTTTTGACGCCGGAACTGACCGTTTATCCGGCAGCCGCTGCCGGCGCCGATTTCACGTACGCGTCGAGCGCGCCGGACATTGCAGCCGTCTCCGATGCGGGCGAGATTACGGCGCTTTCCGAAGGCGCGGCGGTCGTGCGCGCGTCGTATGGCGCGTTGTCCGCTGAAATCGACGTGACCGTCGGCCCCGCGCCCGCGCGCAGGCGCGCACTGCTCGTCGGGGAGCACCTCTATGCGTCCGATGTCAACAGCGTGCGCAAAGGCTCGCTCAATACCGTCTACAATCTTGAATCGCTCTTTGATACCGTTCGCTTCGAAAATGGGCTGCCGTGCGAGACGAGCGTGGCGTTCGACCTGACGCGCGAGACGTTTTTCGAGGCGCTGGGTACCGCGTTTGCGGACGCGAAGGCGGACGACATCTCGATTCTCTACATCTCCGCGCACGGGTACTTTCGTGACGGGATGTCGATTCTCCAGATGGTCGATGGTTCCGAAATCGCGGCCTGTGACCTCGAACGTGCGCTGCGCAAGGTGCCCGGCACAATCGTATTGTTGGTCGACTGCTGCGACAGCGGCGGGTTCATCGGTACAAACGAGGAGATCAACGGATTTACAGGCGGCGTCGTCGCGGCCTTCTCCGGCGAAGCGGCGCCCTTTGGCGGCACGAAGTACAGGGTGCTCGCGTCCGCCTCGCTGATGCAGGACAGCTACCGCATCGGGTACGGCGATTCCGGGGATGAGAATACCACCGCCACGGTCTTTGCCCGGGCTCTGTGTGACGGTTCCGGCTGGGACATGGACGGACAGCACAAGGGTGCCCTGAGTGCCGATACCGATTATAACGGACAGATCACCCTCTGGGAGGCATATCTTTATACCTCGCGCCGCGTGCATTGGTATCTTTCGGTTGCCGGAACAGGCACCTACGCGCAGGATGTGCAGGTTTATCCAAAGGGGGACAATTTCGTGCTCTTTGACTGGGCGGAATCATAACATAGGAAAGTGTGGGAATCACGATGGCGGAAATTCTGGAGACCGCGATGCTGGTCTGCTTTGGCTTTTCGTGGCCAATGAGCGTCTATAAAAACTATCGGGCGCGCACCGCGAAATCGATGAGTCTGGGGTTCATTGTGCTCATCCTGTTGGGATATGCGGCCGGCATCACGGCGAAATTCGTCGCCGGGCGCGTCAATTACGTGCTGGTGGTATACATTTTAAACTTCGTGATCGTGTCGATGAACCTTGCGGTCTACTTCCGCAATCGAAAACTGGATCGGGTGAGAGGAGAGTAGGGGCCCGCCCACCCTCGGCCCCTCGCTATGCCGCGAGGGGTCTTTTTGCGGGTTATCTGACGATCACCAAGCCCAGCGTGGCCGCCACGAGCATGGCGACCGGGATCGAGAGCTTGGCCTTCCAGAGTAGAAGTGCGATGATGACGCCGATGAGAATGGATTGCCAGCTCACGTAATTCTGCACGCCCATCGAGAGCATGATCGCGACGACGAGTCCGAGACAGACGGGACGGATCCCGGTGAGCATGCCTTCCATGAGGTGTGAATCGCGAAAGCGGCTCATGAAATAGCCGACGAGAATGGTGAGGGTGAATGTCGGCATGAGAACGCCCAGATTGGCTGAAAGCGCGCCGAATAGACCCGCGACGCGCATGCCCGCAAATGTGGCACAGTTGGTGCCGAGTGGGCCGGGCGTCATTTCGGCAATGGCGACGATATCCGCGACTTCGGAGAGATTCATCCAGCCGTGCGAGAGCATCTCCGCGTTGATGAGCGGCACCATGGTCGCGCCGCCGAAACTCGTGAATCCGATTTTCAGAAACGCCAGAAAAAGATCAAGATAAACCACGCGCGCGCACCTCCGAAAGAACGATTCCCATAATGGCGCCGCCCAGAATGAGATAGATGATGCCGACGCCAGTGAACACGGAGAGCAAAACCGCGACGCTGAATAAAATCCAGGAGGCAATGTTGACAAGCGCGCCCTTGCGCAGCTTCAATGCCGCCATGCCGATGATGGGCACGACCGCCGCGCGCACGCCGACGAGCGCCCGCGCGACGTAGACGTTTTCTCGAAATGCGGTGTAAAACAGCGTGATGACAGAGAGCATGGTGATGGGCGGGAGCATGATGCCCAAAATCGACGCAATGCCGGCGATCGGCCCGCCCATGGACGCGCCGAACAGATAACTGACATTTGCGATCATCAGTCCGGGCAGGGACCGCCCCACGGACGTCTGATCGAGCAGTTCCGCCTCGGAAATCAGCTGTTTCTTTTCCACAAAGTCCTTCTGCATTTGTGCGATGATGCTGAATCCGCCGCCGAACGTAAACCAACCGATTCGGAAAAAATAGAGGAAGAGGCTCAGGGCCATGCGGGGGTCGTTTCTCTTGCTGCGCATGTTATAATGGTATCATGGACGGGTATGAATAAGCAAGAGGATGTTCAGACATAATTCATGATTGATTGAAAGGCGGTGTTTGGAATGCGTATTGACAAGATCAACGCCAGAGAGATATTCGATTCAAGGGGATTCCCGACCGTGGAGGCAAAGGTGGAATTGGCGTGCGGCGCGGTCGGCGTCGCGAGCGTGCCCTCCGGCGCGTCGACCGGCAGCCATGAGGCGCATGAACTGCGCGACGGCGGCAAGCGGCTGATGGGCAAGGGCGTGACAAAGGCCGTCGATAATGTGCGCGGCGAGATCCAGAAGGCGCTCGTCGGGCACGATGCGGACGACCAAAAGGGTATTGACGGCATCATGGAAGCGCTCGACGGCACGGAAAACCTTTCGCGCCTGGGTGCAAACGCGATCCTCGCGGTTTCCCTTGCCACGGCGGACGCGGCTGCGAACGCCTATGGCATGGATCTATATCGATACCTCGGCGGCACGCAGGGTGGCCGGTTTCCGCTCCCCATGATGAACGTGCTAAACGGCGGCGCACACGCCAGCAATAACGTTGATATTCAGGAATTCATGCTCGTTCCCGTGGGCGCGGACTCGTTCGAACGCGCCATGCGGATGTGCGTTGAGGCGTACCATGCGCTCAAGGCCATTATCCACGAAAAGGGGCTTGCCACCACACTGGGCGACGAGGGCGGCTTCGCGCCGAACATCGAGTCCGACGAGGAAGCGCTCGACCTCATGACGGAGGCGGTCGCACGCGCCGGCATGACCCCCGGGAAGGATATTGCCTTCGCGCTTGACGTTGCGGCGTCCGAATGGTATGACGAGGGCGATTATGTGCTTCCCAAGCGCGGCACGCGCTTTACGCGTGAACAGCTCATCGACCACCTCGCGGGCATCGCGGAAAGGCATCCCATCGTGTCCATTGAAGATCCGCTCAACGAGGACGATTTCGAGGGCTTTGCGATGATCTCAAAGCGGCTCCCCCATATCATGATCGTGGGCGACGACCTGTATGTTACAAACGCGGCACGGCTTAAAAAGGGCATTGAGATGAAGGCGTCGAACGCCATTCTGATCAAACTCAACCAGGCGGGCTCCCTCTCCCGCACGCTCGACACCATCGAGACTGCAAAGCGCGCCGGCATGGACACCATTATTTCCCATCGCAGCGGTGAAACGGATTCGACCTTCATCGCCGATCTCGCGGTTGCGGTCAATGCACGTTTCATCAAGACGGGCGCACCCGCCCGTGCGGAGCGCGTGGCAAAGTACAACCGTTTGCTCGCCATCGAGGCGAACTTTTAAACGACCCAGAAAAGCGGCGTCGGAAAACATCCGGCGCCGCGATTTTTTGGTCCAAAAGCGCGCATACTCGTTGTAGCCCGTCCTTCCTCCTGTCGCGTCCCTCCCGGCCCGGGCGGACGGGCAATTTCATCTCATCAACTCGATCGCCCGGGGGCAACGCCCCCGGGTCGTTCTTTTTCGCCGCGATTCCGTATAAAATCCCAAAAATCGCCGACGCTAACGGCAGAGGTGATTGAATGGTTCGCAGGGTTTTATGCGCGATGGCGGCGATTCTTGTTTTGGGCATGCCGTTTGCCCGCGCGGAATATTTCGACAATCTTGTGCGGTTGCACGTCGTGGCGGATAGTGATTCCGAAGCGGAACAGGCGTTCAAGCTGCGCGTGCGCGACGGCGTTCTGGTGTACGCGCAGGAACTGCTGAAGAACTGTACAAGTCCGGACGATGCGTATCTGCTCATCTGTGAAAATACGGACGGCTTTCAAAAAGCTGCGCAGGCGGTCGCGGATGCGGAAGGGAATACCGCCGAAATACATGTCGAAACGGGCGTCTTTGCGTTTCCCGATCGGGACTACGACGGCGCGCTGGTTCCCGCAGGCGATTACCGCGCGTTGCGCGTTGTGATCGGTTCGGGAACCGGGCATAACTGGTGGTGCGTTTTGTACCCCACACTGTGCGCGCCCGATCCCGAGACGCAGGATGTCGTGTACTATTCAGTGATCGTCGAGTGGCTCATGAATGTATTTGGAGGTGGCGCATGATGAAACGCCAAATGGCGGCGCTTCTGGCGCTGGTTTTTCTGATCGCCCTCGTCCCGCAGACCGCGCAGGCAGCGACGGTATTGCAGGTTGGCTCTACGGGGACGAACGTCACAAAGGTGCAGCAAAAGCTCATCGCATGGGGCTATATGAAGGGCTCCGCGACGGGCTATTACGGTACGGTCACGCGCGATGCGGTGAAGTGGTTTCAAAAAAACAACGGATTGACGATCGACGGAAAGGTGGGTCCCTCGACGGCGGCAAAGATGGGGATCACGCTCTCCTCGTCGTCATCGACGACCACGTCCTCATCTAGCGCAACGATTATATCCGCGGACCACAGATTGCTTTCAAAGCTCGTGTATGCGGAGGCGCGCGGTGAAACGTACAAGGGGCAGGTTGCCGTCGCTGCGGTCGTCCTGAACCGCGTATCGTCCTCGAAGTTCCCCAGTACCATCAGCGGCGTCGTGTATCAGTCCGGCGCGTTCTCCTGCGTCTCGAACGGGTCGATCAACAACACGCCCAACTCGTCGTGCATCCGCGCGTCGCTGGACGCGCTCAATGGTTGGGACCCCTCCGGCGGCGCACTGTATTACTATAATCCGAAGGCGACGAGCGATCAGTGGATCCGCACGCGCACGGTGGTGGCGGTCATCGGCAGTCACTACTTCGCGGTGTAGGGGGTGCCGGTATGCAGAAAACGGCAATTCGGGAAAGAAACTGGATGCTCGTGGGATTGGTCGTGCTCGGCGTTTTGGTCGTGGCGCTGGCGGTCCTTGCGTTCTCACGCACGCGCGACTTGGACACCGCAAACAACACGCTCACGGGCATCTATCAAAAGTCGTTTTATGAGACGTGCGAATTGACGCAGTCCATGGCGTCCAACCTCAATAAGCTGACCGTCGCGAGCGGAAGCGCGCGGGAGACGATTCTTTCGGACATCATCCGTCAGGCGCAGGGCGCGGAAGCAAACCTTGCGGTTCTCCCGGTCGGGACGACGGTAACCGCCGGAACCATCAAGTATGTCAATCAGATCGGCGACTTCTCCGAGACGCTTTTGCGGCAGGTCTCTCAGGGCACCGATATATCGGACGAGCAGTATTCCACAATCACGCAGTTATCGGAAACAGCCGCGCAGCTCACCATCGGGCTGGGCGACTTGCTCGACCGTTATGAGGCGGGCGCGGTGACGTTCTCGGGCGAGCTTGCGAACGACCAGGATTTGACGCCCATCTCGAACGAGGCGGCGGACTATCCGGTGCTCCTGTACGACGGTCCGTTTTCGGACGGCGCACAGGGCGCGAACTTCAGGGCGCTCGAAGGGCTTTCCGAGGTGACAGGTGATGAGGCGACGCGGCTTTTGCGCGAATATATGGGCGCGGAGTCGGTCACGCAGATCAATCTCGACGGCGAGAGCGTGCAGGACATCCCCTGCTATGACTTTTCTCTCGTTTCAAACGGCTATCACCTTTCTGCCGCGGTGACGAAGCAGGGCGGACGGATTATGTATCTTCTGTGCGCGGACGAGGTAGCGGCATCGAATCTGTCGGTGTCGGACTGCATGCAAAAGACGCAGGCGTTCCTGCTCTCGCGCGGTTACGGCACCATGGACATGAACTACTATTCGTCCTATGACAATATCCTCACGGTCAACTACGCGGCCGTGCAGAACAACGTCGTCTTGTACCCCGACCTCGTGAAGGTGCAGATTTCAATGGACAACGGCGCGATCATCGGCGTGGAGGCGGGCAATTACCTGCGAAACCACGTCGATCGGGCGCTCGCACTTCCGGCGATTTCGGGAACGGACGCGGCGAAATACGTCAGTCCGCGGTTGAACGTCGAGTCGGTACAGCTATGCGTGATCCCCTATGGGCTGTCTGAAAAGATGTGCTATGAAATTTCGGCCACCAGCGGCGCAGACACGTTCCTCATTTATGTGGACGCCATGACGGGCGAAGAGGTCGAGATCATGCAGGTGGTGACGGATGGTTCCGGAACGCTCGTGATGTAAGGAGGGATTTTGATGCAGCGAACGGATTCGCGGCGAGAGGGCTTCGCGCATAGTATGCACCAGACCCTCTACGCGGAGCGTGATCCCATGATAAACAGGGGCGATCTGTACAGCGCCTGTCTGGATCCCGTGGTCGGTTCGGAGCAGGGTGGCATACGGCCCGTGCTCGTCATACAAAATGACGTCGGCAACCGGCACAGCCCCACCGTGATCGTACTTGCGGTCACCGGACAGGTCAATAAGGCGCGGCTGCCTACCCATGTGCCCGTTCCCGCCGATGGCAACGGACTCCAGAAGGACAGCGTTATTCTCGCCGAGCAGATCCGAACCCTCGATAAGCGCAGGCTGCGCGAACGCATCGGAACGCTGCCGCCCGAGATCATGGATAAGGTCGGCGAGGCGCTGAAAATATCGCTCGGTTTTCCGCTCTCCTAAACAGCGGAAAGGGCGATCGGCAAAAGCAACCCCGGGCCAAATGGCTCGGGGGTCAATTATTAACATTCCCATGCTATACTGCGCCCAAAAGGATGTGTTTCAATGCTGATCGACTTTCATACCCATGCTTTCCCCGATCCCATTGCGCCGCGCGCGCTTGGTATCCTCATCGAGCGGATGCAGGCGCGGCAGGGCAATTCGATTCTACCCTTTGCGGATGGGACAGCGGCGGGCCTTCTCGGGCTCATGAACGCGGAACATGTGGACGTGAGCGTGCTTCTTCCCATCGCCACGCGTCCCGGGAACAGTGCGAGCGTCAACCGCTTCGCCAAATCCCTTGAGAGCGAAAAAATCATCCCGTTTGGCTCCGTCCATCCCTATCAAGAAGATTGGGAGGCGGCGCTCGAAGAGGTTTCTACATACGGGATGCGGGGGATCAAGCTGCACCCTGAGTTTCAGGAATTCTTCGTCGATTCGCCCGAATCGATCCGCATTCTCAAAAAGTGCGCGGAACTCGGGCTCATCGTCGTGTTCCATGCGGGGGAGGACGTGGGCTACGAACCGCCCGCCCACTGCACGCCCGTGCGCCTTTTGCGCGCCATGGACGCCGCGCCGGGTGTGACAATCGTCGCCGCGCACATGGGCGGCTTTCGCATGTGGGACGACGTGGCAAACTATCTCGCGGATACACCCTGCCGGATCGACACCGCCTACGTGCAAAAGGAGATGCCGGCGGATGTCTGCCGGGACCTCATTCGCCTCTTTGGCGCACAGCGCGTGCTTTTTGCCAGCGATTCGCCCTGGTCGCGCCCGCGCACAGAATCGCTGGCATTTCTCCAGGCCCTCGGCCTCTCCGACGCGGAGCTTGCATGCATCACCCATGAAAACGCGTTGCGGCTCCTTGGTATACAAAAATCGTAAACTTTGCTCCACACGATCCCAAATTTGTACATGTATTGCAAATTCCCTGTAAATCGTATATCATGATATGCGATAAGGAGGATGATCACATGCACAATTTGGAAGAGAAACTGCGCAAGCCCGCCATTGAATATAGAAACGACGTGCGTTGGTGGCTCGCGGAGGGCCTTCATACGGACAAGACCCTCAAAAACGACATTCGGATGCTCGACGAGGCAGGCTTCGGCGCGGCGGAATTCCTCGCCATGGACGAGGTCGGCGCGGATTCCAAGCGTTACGGCTGGGGCAGCGAGGAATTTGTGCACGACACGCATGTCATTCTCGAGGAGACGACAAAACGCGGCATGGGCGCGAGCATGACAAGCGGCACCAATTGGTCAAACGCGAATCTCATCACCATCACGCCCGACGATCAGGCTGCCGCCAAGGAAATTTCGTACATCGCCGAGACGCTTGAACCCGGCGCGCGCTATTCCAAAAAACTTCCCCGTCCGGAAAAACTGCGTCCAAACGTTGCGGCGCTCGTGCTGGTTGCCGTGGTCGCTGCAAAGATCACGGGGGAAGAGGGTGGCAAAAAAACGCTCGCGAAGGACGGCATCGTCCTGACGGATGCGGTCAGGGACGGCTTCCTCAACTGGAAGGCGCCGGACGACGGCAGGTACGAGCTCTTCGTCGTCTGGATGCATGGCACCGGGCAGACGGCTTCGCCCTCATGCGGTATTTCCTACACCATCAATTACATCGACAAATACGGCACCGAGTCGCTGATCGATTATTGGAATAAGGTCGTTCTGACGCCTGCGCTGCGGGAGAATATCCTCAAAAACGACCGCGTGCAGCTCTATATGGACTCCCTGGAACTCACGACGTTTGCAAACGGCGGTCAGTTCTGGGGTTATCACTTCATGGATGAATTCAAGGCGCGCCGGGGATACGACCTTGCGCTGCATCTGCCGCTCATCTTTAAAAAATCCGCCATGATGATGTCCGCCACAGCGGAGTACCGCTATGCATGCGACGAGACCGACTTTTGTGCGCGGCTCAAAAACGATCTCTATCAGACCATGACAGACCTTTACATGGAGAATGTTTTGAAGCCCATTCAGACGTGGCTCCATTCGGTCGGCATGACTGTGCGCGCCGAGATCTCGTATGGCCTGCCGTTTGAAATTTCGCAGCCCGGCAAGTATGTCGACGGCGTCGAAACCGAGTCTCTCGAATTTGCCAGCCAGATCGACTCCTATCGCGGACTCGCGGGCACGGCGCATATCTACAACCGCCTTTTCTCTTCGGAAACAGGCGCGACGCTCGCCAATTATAAAAAACCGCTCGATTTTTATACGCAGATCATCTACACCCAGTTTGCGGCGGGCGTGGCGCGCACGGTGCTGCACGGCTATGCGTCGATTTGCGGTTCGGATCGGGCGACCCAGTGGCCGGGCCACGAAGGCATGTGGCCTATCTTTTCGGAGCGTTTCGGCGTGCGCCAGCCCGCCTTCCGCCACTATCAGGATTGGAACGACATGATCGCCCGCTATCAGTACCTTCTGCGGCAGGGCAAACCCCGCATGGACATCGGCATGCTACGGCTTGATTATGCCTTCAACAATATGGTCATGATGGCGGGCGGCGAGGAGCAGGTGTATGAGCACGCGCTGATGCGTGCGAACGAGGGGCTCTATTGGAAAAACACAGACCTGCAAAACGCGGGCTATACGTACGATTATTTCGCGCCGCAGATCCTTGCCGACGCGGGCTTCGACGGCACGGTTGTCGCGCCGGATGGCCCATCCTATCAGGCGCTCGTCGTGTATCAGGATGTACTGCCGCTGCCTGCGGCAAAAGCCCTGCTCGACTGGGCGAAACAGGGCCTGAAAATCGTCTTTGTCAACGGCGTGACCGAGACACTCGCCGTCGGTATGGACGCGACCTACGATAAAGCCGCCGCAAAGACGCCCTTCAACGACGGCGGCGACGCGGAACTTTCAAAGGTAATCGCCCAAATGCAGGCGCTTCCGACCGTCGCGACGGTCAACGGCTGCGAGAACGCGCTGCCGGCACTCAAGAGGTTGGGCGTCGAGCCGCGCATCCGCTTCGGCGCGTCGAACAGAAACGTGCTTCCCTTCCTGCGCGCGGACGGCGCGGACCGCTACGCCTATTTCTACAACTGCATGTATACCGAGAAGGAACCTGTTTCCTTCACGGCGGAAATCGAAGGGGAGGGCGTGCCCTACTGGATCGATTGCTGGACGGGCAAGGTGGAACCCTACGCGCAGTATGACGTCAAAGACGGCCGCACAGTCGTTGCGATTACACTGAATCCCGGACAGGCGTGCATGGTCGGTCTGGACCTTGCGGAGAAGCCCGGTTTGCGTGTTCTTGGGACGGACGCCTCGTTTGCGAAGCTCGAAGACGGCAAGTTGTATCTCGGCGCACGCGATTCCGGCGTGTACACGGCAAAGCTGCCAGGCGGCACGACCAAGACCGTGCGTGTGGATGCGCCCGCCGACGTGGACATACCGCTCTGGCACCTCAAGGTCGAGGATTGGGACGCGGGCGACAAGGTGGAAATCACAGAAGATCGCGGGCTTGGGTATGTCAGCACGGAAGTGTATTACGAGACGAAAAAGACCCTGCGCGATGCCGGTAAAACCGCGCTCAAGCCGTGGAAGGATATTTCGGAAATCGGCGAAGAAGTCTCCGGCGTCGGCTTCTATGCGGCAGAATTCACTTTGCCCGAATCCTGGGGCGCTCAAAATAGGGCGAAACTCTCGATCGGCTCCACGAACGGTCAGACATGTGCCGTCTACATCAACGGCGTGAAGGCACCGGGTGTCGATTTTGACCGTCCGGAGGTGGACATCACGCCTTTCGTAAAGCCCGGAAAGAACGCCGTCGCTGTCGAGGTTTCCTCCACGCTGACAAATCGCCTGCGTGCGCGCGGCTATTTCGCGGGGCTTATCGGGCGGTTTATGGAGTTGATGAGTGAATCGGCCGCCATGGGCGAGATGGAGGAGGCGGGGGACAATCCCCTCGGTTCACTGATGGCCACGCTGACCGATTGCGATGCGCAAAACTACGGCATGACGGGCTCTGCGAAGATCGTAACATATACGCTCGCGGAAATATAGAACAGATCAGATGATGCGGAGGGGGACATGGCAAGTATACGCAAGGTGACGGAGCATTTTCAATGTACGGGCTGCGGTGCGTGCGCGATTTGTGTGCACATCTCGTTTGAGACAAACGAGCTCGGCTTCCCCATGCCTGAAATCGACGATGGCTGCGAAGACTGCGGGCAATGCCTTGCCGTGTGCCCCTTTGATCCCGATGCGGAGGATGATGAATGAAGAAATCATTGTCTGAAATGACCCTTGCGGAGCTTTGGCAGCTCTTTCCCATCATCCTGGCTCCGCATGACCCAAATTGGGCAACCTTCTACGCGCAGGAACGGCAACGGCTCGTTCCACTTTTGCCCATGGATCAAATCGCACGCATGAGCCACATCGGTTCGACGGCGATTCCAGCCATCTGGGCCAAGCCTACAATCGATATTCTGATCGAAACGGATGACCCGGCGGCGCTCAAACAGCCCGTGCGCGCAGCGGGCTATTCCCTCATGTCCGAATCGCCCGTCCGCCTTTCGTTCAATCGCGGCTACACCCCGGACGGCTTTGCGGCGCGCGTGTTTCACCTCCACGTTCATAAAGCGGGAGACAATGACGAACTCTATTTCCGGGATTACCTCAATGAACATCCTACCGATGCGAAGCGGTATGAGGAACTGAAAATCTCCCTCTGGAAGCGCTATGAGCATGACCGGGACGGCTACACGCGCGAAAAAACCGCGTTCGTTGCCGAAAAAACGGCGCGCGCAAAGGCGGCCTATCCCGGCAGATATGACTGACTACAGCGATAAGATTTCTTTTGATGCCCTTGCCGAATCGCCCGCGGGGTTGAATTCGCATCCGATATAGCCCGCGTATCCCGCGCCTCGGATCGCCGCGATCACGTTTTTGTAGTTGATTTCGCCCGTGCCCGGCGCATGCCGCCCCGGCACGTCCGCGGCGTGAATGTGTTTGATGAGACCGATGTTCTCGCATATGTTCGCAATGAGGTTTCCCTCGGTGATCTGCTGATGATAAACGTCGAATAAAACGCCGATGCGACCGGCGCCTGCTGCCCGCACGACGGAAAAAGCCTGTGCGGATGTGTTCAGATAGCTGCCGACGTGATCGACGATCGGGTTTAGGGGTTCGATGGCGAGCTCCATGTTCCATTTTTCGAGAATGGGCTGTGCGGCCTTCAGGCAGCGGATGATATTGTCCTCCTGCGCCCCGCGGGAGAGAAATGAGAGTGTCTGACCGGGCGCGATGATTAAAAACTTGCCGCCTAAATCCGAGATGGCAGCACATGATTCTTCGACCATTTCCGCAAACAATTCGCGGCTTTCGTGCGCGAGCATACCGATCCGCGCACTGATTTCCCTCTTTGCCTCGTCCGCAGAATCAACCATTGCCGCCGCGACAGGCATCCCGGTCGAACGGATGCCCGAAAAATCCTTGTCATGCCAGCGCCAGAATTCAACGGCGGCGTACCCGGCGTCCTGTGCCAGTGCCGCGCGTTGCTCAAAATCCGCCTCCCGGAACAGCATCTCGATGCACGCGGAATAGCCCTTCATGGCAAACCTCCTCTTGCACAAATCCCACGCGCCGCGGACGGATGCATTTTCCGCCATCTCACCCCAAGGAAACTTTGCCTGCGGCAAAGATTGTCCTGAAGGGGCTTATGACGAATGGGAAATGCGGCGTAATCACCCGGAATTCCTGAAGCAGGCGGAAAGTCCGCCCCTGATTGCTACGCAGTCGCATTCTGCGGGGGCGACGCTTCCGCCGCACATTGATCGCGTCGGAATGCACATGCCTGTGCGGCATGGCCCTATTTGTCGTCCGTTGCGACCTCGCCCATGCGCTTGCGCGCACGGAATTGACGAAGACCCATCTCTTCGCCGCGCAGGAGCCGTCCGATGTTCTCCCTGTGCCGAAAAATCATCGCCGCGGAAGCAAGCGCGACCACACAGACCGACGCGCCGCTAAAGCCCGTAAAGTGCATCGCCACGGGATAGATCACCATGATCGAGATTGTCGCAACGGCGATCTTGTCACCGACGAGTGTGATGGCGGCGGTTGCGCCGACGGCGCCGAAAAACGCGAGCCAACCGGACGAGGCGAGGATCAGTCCCAAATACGACGCAAAGCCTTTCCCGCCGCGAAAACCCATCCAAAACGGATAGGCATGCCCGAATATGCAGCATGCCCCTGCAAGTTCCGGCCCAAATTCGAACGAGCCAAACAGCATCCGCGCCAACGAGACGGCGAATACGGCCTTCAGGATGTCAAATGCAGCGACAAAAAGTCCCGCCTTCAGCCCGATCACGATCAGCGTGTTCGTTGCTCCGGCGTTGTGCGATCCCGCCTTTCGGATGTCGCGTCCATGCAGCTGCCCGATGATGTATCCCGCGTTCAGGCAACCGATCAGGTATCCCATGACCGCACAGATGATATATGGTGCTTTTTCTTCAATATATACATACATATATGTATTATAACATCAAGATAATATTCGTTCAATATCAATTTTTTCAATCAAACCAACTAAAAGCCTCCGCCCATGGACGGAGGCCGCGTGTCATTCCTGCTTTTTGAGTGCCGTTTCATATGCGCCCATGGCGGCGAGCGCCACCACGAATGCATTGATCAGGAGCAACGGCACGTCTGCCGCCCTGTGCGTGCCCGCACCGAACATCCATGCGCCCGTGAGAAAGAGTACCGACAGAATCAGAACCAGAAGCCGTGTCGGCAGCCACTTTGGCATGTAGTCCTTTATGTATTGTGTCACGAGCAGTACGGCGGCGGAACAGCCCGCAGTCGTTCCCAGCGTTTCCCATGTGTAATTGAGTTCCATCTGTACCCCTCCTGTTTTGCATCCGCTTGCCGGATGCGTTTCCTGCACGTTTATCCTTCCGGGGTTGCGGCGATTGGGAGCGCCGACCGGATCGCCTGATCCGCGGTTACGTTTCGTCCCGCAGCCGGCCCCAGGTGATCGGACCGACGATTCCGTCGACTTCAATCTTCTGCTCCTGTTGAAACCGCACGACCCATTTGAGCGTCTCCGAGCCAAATGCCCCGTCCACGCCCCATTCGGGTAGCGCCGCTGCGTTCCGGTTGAGCAAAAGCGCCTGCATGCGTTCCACGGCATCACCGTACATCCCACGCCGGAGCATCGGCTCGGTGGGTGCCACATGCCCGCTGTAGACGAGCATTGAATCGGGCAGAAGTCCCCATTTTTGCCAGCCCCGCCCAGCCACTTTTGTGCGTACTACACCCTGTAAGAAGCCGCGCGCTTCGATGGCCTCGCCGCCGCCGACGTAGACGCCGATGTGCCCGTTTTTCCACAGCACCGCGCCGCGCGTTTCCGGGAGCGTTGCGATAGTCCCCGTTTTTCCGCAGAGCGCGATCATCCCGTTCGCGGACGTGTCAGGGCAATTGTTCGCCCGGTAGCGGTTCGCAGTCCCTCCGTTTGTGGTCCAGAAAAAACCCTTGATCAGTCCCACACAGTCGCACACCATTTCTCCCGCCGCGACGTGTTTTTCGTATGTCGCCATCCGCGTTGGGGTATAGTGCTGTGGATATTGTTTTTTTTTGCGCGCGAGTAGGTCTCGCGTCGCGCAGTACCAGCAAGTTCCGTACCAGTACCGTGCGCCGCGCTGCTGTGCCGCCTCCGCCCAATTTGCGAGCATTTCGCCCGTCAATGCAATGCCCATCTCGTCCTCCTTTTCGTCATTCGCCCATCAATAGGGCAACCTGGTCCCGCCAATAGGGCGGCACCTGCTCCGGTGTGATTCGTCCCATCGCTACCATCTTCGCATAAAACGCAACCATTAGGAGCCACCTCCCGTCATCAACTGCCCCAGCAGGCTGCCAACGTCCAACATTGCCGCCTCAACCGCATAGAGCCGCTCGTCGAGTGCCTTTTCTGTCTCGTTCATGGTCGTATAATTCGGATCTGCGCATGTTTGCGCCAAGCCGATCAGCTCCGTCCGCTGCGCATCCGTAATCTTATCTTCGACCCATAGCGCGTCAATTTTTTGAATGAATGTCTCCGTGATATACTGTCCGGATGCCGCTAGATTTTTGACGACCGAGTAAATATCGCCAATCATTCTGCCTTCCTCCCTTATGTCGTATAGGTCACCGCCAGCTTCGGCACAACCCCGTCGGTGCCCTCGATGACCGCGTAGTTCACCGAATAGTCGTGCCCCGACAAGACGTGCGTATCGTCCGCGTAGAGCACAAGCCCCTTGTACGTGCCGTCCGCAAGCCCCGTCACCAGTGCTGCCGGCAGATCATAGGTCTTCGTCTTGCCCGGCCCGATCGTCCCCAGCACATAGCCGCCGGAGGACAGCGCGGGCTGTCCGTCGCGCGCGTTGGAGGATGTCCCGTAGACCTTCACCGTCACGACATCGCCGATCCCGTACCCCGCCGCGCGCTTGAGCGTCAGGCGCATGCCCGTCACCGTCGCACCCGTTGGAATCCCGCTCAAGTCAAACCACATGCCGCCGCGCCAGCGCCCGTAGTTCGCGGTGTATCCCTGCTTCATCGCGCGCCAGCTCGACCACCAGTAGGTCGTGTACATGCCCGTTGCGTATGCATTGATTGTCTTCGTCGCCTCGGTCGGCGCGGTGCCGTCACTGAGGATGGACGCGGTCGTCGTGTCTATCTGCCATCCGTTATAAGTGCCGCCCGGCGCTATGCCCGTCACATATACCTGCGAGCAGACTGCCTTGACCACCTGCGTGCAGGTGCCGCGATTGCGCGACAGCACGACGCGCGCCATATACGCAAGCACGCCCAGGCTCCCGTAAAACGCCGATCGGCTGAAAACAACTTCGCTGTTGCGGACCTCTACCGTCGTAGAAATGACCGCGCGCATGACATTCACCCGCGACGCGCACCCGACGACGCGCAGGTCGGCGATCTGATATAAGGGCGTTGGCCAGCTGAACACGCTCCCTCCAATTTCCGCACGCAGGCGGTCGAAGATCACATACGCACCTTCCGCACAGGATGTCGATGATGCGATAAACAGGACGGCCATCAGCATCTGGTCCGAACGCGCAGTTTCCGGGATGTGGATCACCGTTTCGGGGTTCGATGCGCTGGCGGCTCCGAGATACACGGAGTTTGACACAAAATCGGAATCATACAGGTACATGGATACGACCGGGTACGTTGCGCCGCTATTTGTTATGTCGCCAACCGCAAGCGTCACGTCCTTGCCCCGCGTCGTCACCCACATCCTCCACTGAGACGGAAATCAGGTCGCTAAGTCTCGCAGACATCCGGGATGTCGTCGACGATCACCGCAGGCTCCGGCTTCCCGCCGCCTTCCTCAAGGTAGCCCATACGCCGGGCAAGCATCTCTGCTGCTTTCATCCGGGTGGCAAGCCGCTTGTCGTCGTCTCCTTCTGCGCGCATTACTTCGGTCAGGAATGCCAGGATTTCGTCTGCCGATGCCACGTTCCCAGCATCCATTCCCCCGATCCGTTTTTCCAAGTATGCCTTCACCCCCTTCTGCCTCTTGACGTGCTCAGCATAATGGATCGAATATCCTGCCTTCAGCGCGGACTGCCGCGCGTTGCCCGTCTCAAGGTAAAATTCGGCAAACCGTTTCTGTCTCTCGGTCATGCTTTTCTCCTCCGTATCTAACCGTTTTCGGTTATGTATGAATATTATCACCGAAAACGGGTAATATCAAGAGGAAGTTGCGGAGAAAATTACCCGTCTGCGGTTGTGCTTTGACACAAAATCGGATATAATTATCAGAAAGAGGGTGAAAAGAGATGGATTTAAGTGAAAAGTTAACAAAATTGAAAAGCGATCACGGACTGACGACGGAGATGCTGGCCGCGCTCTCGGGGGTTCCGCGGGGGACAATCAATAAAATTTTAAATGGAGAGACGCAAAACCCCACGGCGCGCACGCTGGGACAGCTTGCGCGCGCATTGGGCTGCACGCCCGGCGCGCTGTACGCGGGCAACGGGGAATCTGCTCATGAACTGCGCGAGAATCCGCTTCCACCCTATGAGAACATATTGCCCGTCACCCGGCGTCGTATTCCCATTCTGGGGACCATCTCAGCGGGCGTCCCCATCTATGACAATGGGGAGCGTGATCTCTTTTCGGCAAACGACGAGCCGTTTGAGTGCGACTTTCTTCTGCGCATCAAGGGATCGAGTATGATCGGCGCGCGCATCTACGACGGCGATCTCGTTTTTATTAAAAAACAGCCGGATGTCAACGACGGTCAGATTGCGGCAGTCGTGATTGAGGGCGAGGCAACTCTCAAACGCGTCTATCATGTGCGCGACGGCATCACTTTGGTCGCCGAGAATTCGGAATATCCGCCTGTGGTCGTCACGGGGGCGGAGCGGGAATCAATCCACATTCTTGGGCGTGCCGTGGGTTTTCAGAGCAGGCTGTAAGGAAGCGGCAGGAACTTAACCTCAGGGCCATCGCTTCCCAAATTTCCGGGAGGTTTAGAGAGCCACAGCCCTCCATATTTAATCATTTGTGCCGCCATCCGGATTTCTGCATTTCCCGCGGGAAATGCAGAAATCCGGTTCCTCGTTCTCCCGCAATCGCTTGCAGCGAAGTCGTAAGCGATTGCCATGAACTTAACCTGCCGCTTCTTGACGCACCTTTCACATCTGTATAAAATGTAGGGTGGTATTTTTTTCGGGAGGTTGAACCGATGGAGCACCCGGAACTGACAAAGGAGACGGCCCGGCGGCGGACGTTTGCCATCATATCGCACCCGGACGCGGGCAAGACGACCTTGACCGAGAAGCTGCTTTTATACGGCGGAGCGATTCGCCAGGCGGGCTCAGTGAAGGCGCGAAAAGCTGCGCGCCACGCGACAAGCGACTGGATGGAGATCGAGAAACAGCGCGGCATTTCGGTGACGTCTTCCGCCATGCAGTTTGATTTCGAGGGCTATCGGATCAACATCCTTGATACGCCCGGGCATCAGGACTTTTCGGAGGATACGTATCGTACGCTCGTCGCGGCAGACAGCGCTGTGATGCTCATCGATAACGCAAAGGGCGTCGAGGAACAAACGATCAAGCTGTTTAAGGTTTGCCGAATGCGTTCGATCCCCATCTTCACATTCATCAATAAACTCGACCGCGCGGGGCGCGATCCGCTGGAGCTGATTCAGGAGCTCGAGGAAGTGCTCGGCATCCGCGCCTGCCCGGTCGATTGGCCGATCGGCATCCATGGCGATTTTAAGGGCGTTTACCACCGCGATACGCGCGAAATCGACCTCTACGGCGGCGGCAACCACGGCCAGTCGCAGGTCACGGTCAAGACGGTCTCGATCGACGATCCCGCCTGCCCACAGGAACTCGGGAAGGGCTACTATGAAAAGCTCGTCGAGGACGTGGAACTTTTGGACGTTGCAGGCGACCCGTTTAACCTGCAAATGATCCTCAGCGGTCAGCTTACTCCCGTGTTTTTCGGATCGGCCTCCAATAACTTCGGCGTGGAACCGTTTCTCAAGCGCTTTCTCACCTACACGAAATCGCCCACACCCCGCACGTCCGATGCGGGCCTGATCGACCCGACGGACGAAAAATTCACCGGCTTTATCTTCAAGATTCAGGCAAACATGAACCCCGCGCACCGGGACAGGCTCGCGTTCATGCGCGTGTGCTCGGGCGTCTTCGAAAAGGGCATGACGGTGTGGCATTCTTCGACAGGCAACCTGGTCAAGCTCGCACAGCCCCAGCAGTTCATGGCGCAGGAGCACGAATCCGTCGAAACGGCCTACCCCGGTGATATCATCGGGCTGTTCGATCCCGGCATTTTCCGGTTGGGCGATACCATCTGCACCGGCACACCCGTGCGTTTCTCGGGCATCCCGCTGTTCGCGCCGGAATTTTTCTGCCGCGTGAGCCCCGAGGATTCCATGAAGCGCAAACAGTTTCTTAAGGGCATCTCCCAGCTCTCGCAGGAGGGCGCGATTCAAACCTTCAAGCGGCCGAACATCGGGCGCGAGGAAATGATCGCGGGCGTCGTTGGCGTGCTTCAGATGGACGTGCTCGAATATCGGCTGAAAAACGAGTACGGCGTGAACATCCTGCGCGAAAATCTGCCGTTCCGGTATGTGCGCTGGATCGCGGAAATGCCCAAACCCGTCGATAAACTCCGGCTCACGTCCACGACCCAGTACGGCATTGACCGCAATGGGCGTGATGTGCTGCTGTTTGAAAACGAATGGTCCATCCGACTCGCAGGCGAAAACAACGAAGGTCTGGTACTTGCCGAAACCGCAGACCGGCTCGCCGCCGACGACCTGGAAGCGTAAGGACCGCAAAGGTCATGTCCGCTATCCCGCACCAAGGAATCCTTGCCTGTGGCAAAGCTTGTCCCGCAGGGAATGCTTATGACGAATTGGAAACGCGGCATAAGCACTCGGGATTCTTGACGCAGCCGGAAAGTCCGCCCTAAGCTGCAATCTGCGAGGACTGCACTGCCGCCGAAAAAACATGAAGTAGACATCAGAAAAGGGGTTCTTATATTTGAACATCATTCGAGACGACATTCGGAACATCGCCATCATCGCCCACGTCGACCATGGCAAGACGACCCTCGTCGACCAGATGCTCCGACAGTCCGGCATTTTCCGCCAGAACCAGCAGGTAATGGAGCGTGTCATGGACTCGAATGATCTCGAGCGCGAGCGCGGGATCACCATCCTTTCCAAAAACACCGCCATCTTCCACGACGGGATCAAAATCAACATCGTGGATACCCCCGGCCACGCGGATTTCTCCGGCGAGGTGGAACGCGTGCTCAAAATGGTGAGCGGCGTGCTCTTGCTTGTGGATTCTTTCGAAGGCCCGATGCCGCAGACGCGCTTCGTGCTCAAAAAGGCGCTCGAGCTGAATCTCAAGGTCATTATCGTCGTCAATAAGATCGACCGCCCCGATGCCCGCTGCGCGGACGTTGCGGATGAGACGCTCGAACTCCTCCTTGAACTCGACGCGACCGACGAACAGCTCGATAGCCCCATCGTATATGCCTCCGGACGCGATGGTTCCGCAACGCTCGATTGGCAGCGCCCGGGCGAGAATCTTCTGCCGCTGTTTGACAAGATCATTGAGCACATCCCCGCGCCCGAGGGCGATCCGGAGGGACATTTGCAGCTTTTGATCTCGACGATTGATTATAATGAATACGTGGGCAGAATCGGCATCGGCCGCATCGAGCGCGGCAGCATCACCGCCGGACAGATGGCCATTCGCTGCGTGTACAATTCCGCATTCGTTTCCGCGCCGACGCGCCTGGGCGGACTGTTTGCGTTCGAAGGCCTCAAGCGTGTCAACTGTGATACGGCGCGCGTGGGTGACATCGTGGCAATCACGGGCTTTGAGGACCTGCTCATCGGCGACACCATCTGCCAGCCCGCGCTGGCGGAGCCCCTCCCGTTTGTGAAGATCGACGAACCAACGGTATCCATGACCTTCTGCGTCAACGATAGCCCGTTCGCGGGAACCGAGGGCCAGTTCGTCACCTCGCGCCATCTGCGCGCGCGCCTCATGAAGGAGGTGCAGACGGATGTCTCCCTGCGCGTCGAGGATACCCAGACCACGGATGCCTTCCGGGTCTATGGGCGCGGCGAGCTGCATCTGTCGATCCTCATCGAGACCATGCGCCGTCAGGGCTATGAGTTTCAGGTGACCAAGCCCATGGTTGTCTTTAAGGAAATTGACGGCGAAATCTGCGAGCCGATTGAGCGGCTTATCTGCGATGTGCCCATGGAGTATTCCGGTACCGTGATCGATAAGATCGGACGTCGGCGCGGTCTTCTCCAATCCATGCACGGGCAGGATCGGATGCGTCTCGAGTTCCTTGTGCCCGCGCGCGGCCTGTTCGGCTACCGCAGCGAGTTTTTGACCGACACGCGCGGAGAAGGCATCATGAACAGCGTCTTTAACGGCTATGAGCCCTCCAAGGGCGACATTCCCAGCCGTCCCGTCGGTGCGCTCGTCGCCTGGGAGGCGGGCGAGGCAACCAGCTATGCGCTGTTCAACATTCAGGATCGCGGCGAACTCTACATCGAAGCGGGCACCAAGGTCTATAACGGCATGATCATCGGCCGCAATTCCCGCCCCGGCGATATCGACGTCAACGTCTGTAAGAAAAAACATATGACCAACTCCCGCAATAGCGCCTCCGCCGAGGAGTCCCTCAAAATTACCGGCGTGCGCGTGCCCACCCTTGAGGAAGCCATTGAGTTCATCGCCGACGATGAGCTTGTGGAAATCACGCCCAAGTCTATCCGTATGCGCAAGGGTATCCTCAATACCGAACAGCGCAGGAAGCTGGAATCCAGGAAAAAGGCGTAGCGGGCGCACACAAAAAAGGGGGGACTTTGCCCCCTTGCGTTCCGTTGCGGTTCCATTGCATAATCGTCCTTCGGAGGTTTCATGCGCGTTACTTCGGTCCGGTTGAAAAACTATAGAAACTATGAGGACTGTTCGTTCGCGCCCTGCGCGGGCGTCACGGTCTTTATGGGCGATAACGCGCAGGGGAAGACGAACGCGCTCGAGGCCATCTATCTCACGTGCGCAGGCCGTTCACATCGGACGCGGCAGGATCGGGAGCTGGTCAGGTGGGGCGCCGAGATGGCGTCCGTACATGTAACGGCCGATCGGCGCGATGGTTCGCACGAGGTGGAAATGAAGATCCCCGTGGCGGGCCGGCGCGTGATCGAAATTGCGGGACAGAAGGCGGCGCGGTCGGGAGAACTCTTGGGCCATGTGACAGGCGTTCTTTTTTCGCCGGAGGATCTGACGATGGTGAAGGACGGGCCCGGCGAGCGTCGCAGGTTTGTCGATATCGCCCTGTCGCAAATCAGACCGGCGTATTATTATGCACTTCAACGCTACGCAAGGGCGCTCAAGCAGCGCAACGAACTTCTTCGGGCACAGTCGGTTGCCGCGCTCGATGATTTCGATGCGGAACTTGCGCGCGCCGGCGCGGAGGTCATGCGCAATCGCGCCTGGTATGTCGGACAGCTGAGCGCTGCGGCGGTCGAAACGCACGCGCGCATCGCCCAAAATCGCGAGGCGCTTGCGCTCGAATATCGCCCCGGTGCAGGTGAAGATATGCTGGAAAAGCTGCGCGTTAATCGCGCGGCCGATTTAAAGCGCATGACGACTTCCGTCGGTGCGCACCGCGACGATGTTGCGATCTTGATCGATGGCCGTGACGCCCGCATCTTCGGTTCCCAGGGACAACAGCGCACCGCCGCGCTCTCCCTTCGGCTCTCGGAATTGCGCGTCATGCGCGATGCATGCGGCGAATGGCCGATATTGATGCTCGATGATGTGATGAGCGAGCTCGATCCGGCACGCCGCCGCAGCCTCGTCGATTCGCTCGAGGACGTACAGACCATCATCACCTGCACCGATTCGGATGACCTCGCGGGCGCGAAGATTGGCGCGATCTACCGCGTGGAGGCGGCACGGCTCACAAAAGTGTGAGCGCGCCGCCTCCCGTTTTTACATCAGGAAATCCTTCATCCGTTCGATCGCTTCCTGCTGCCGCGTGATGAACCGACTCGCGGCGTCCTGCGCCACGGCGTCCGCGTCCGGAAACTCGTTGCGCGCCTTCGTCGTGTCGATTACGCCCATGGTCGCCCCTTGAATGACGATGTCCGCCAGATGGGATCGCGAGCGGTCGGTCAGCGTGTTCATCCGGATGCCCGCCCACATGCCCGCGCGCGCCAGCGGACCCTTTGCGTCCGGCTTTTCTCCAAATTCACGCAGTTGTTCTTCGGCGTCGCGCACGGTATCCCTGTAGTAGTCGCGCTCGCACGCAAGTTCGCTTCGCATTTCATCGTCCTCTGCTCTTGCCAAAAGCTGGTTTGCGGCGTCGTAGCCCGTGCGGGCGTTTTCCGCCACGCGGCTCAATAATTTTGCTGTTTGATCCAATTTCGCGCACCTCCCACGCGTATTTTTTGCGCCGTACGCGCACGCTATGCCTGACAATGATTGATCTGCGCGTCAATTTGTTGTCGAATTGGGCATTGATTAGACGTTTTCCGCCAAGTGTTGCAGAAACAAAAGTGAATATGTATAATGTGAATATGAATGTGGCGCGAGAGGTGTTTTTATGTCAATGTATCCGCTTATTCTGATCTGCGACGACGATCCCGTTGTGCATGAATCGCTCGGATTGTACCTTGGTTCCGAGGGTTATGAGCATCAGTCGGCGTATGACGGACAGCAGGCAATCGAGATGTTCGAGAATTTGCATCCGGACATGATCGTCCTGGATTTGATGATGCCAAAGATGTCCGGTATCGACGTCTGTCGCACCATTCGCCAGACGAGCCAGACACCCATTATCATGCTGACGGCAAAGGGTGAGGAGATCGACCGCATACTGGGCCTGGAGCTCGGCGCGGACGACTACATCGTCAAACCCTTCAGCCCGCGCGAGGTGCTCGCGCGCATCAAAGCGGTGCTCCGCCGCTTCTCGGAGAAGGCCGCCGAGGAGGATTCCTCCATCGTGCGGTTGCCGCAGCTTGAAATTTCGCTTGAGAATTATCAGGTCAAGGCCGGTGGCAAGGTGGTTCCGTGTACGCCCAAAGAGGTTGAAATCCTGCACATGCTGACCTCAAATGTGGGTCAGGTATTCAGCCGGGAACAGATTCTCTCCCGCGTATGGGGCTATGATTACTTCGGTGACACGCGCACGGTGGATGCACACATCAAGAGGATCCGCCAAAAGCTCCCGCAGGAAAACGTCCCGTGGGCGCTCAAGACGGTGTACGGCGTCGGCTACCGCTTCGAGGTTAACGGATGATATGAAAAATAAGGGCGTGCTGACAAAGCGCGTGGTGATGCTCTCGGCGATCGTCGTTTCGACGGCGGTCGCCGGGATGCTCATCGCCGGGCTCATATTGGCGTTGTCAACGGGTTTGCCCGCTTGGGTGGACGTCTTGCTTGGCGCGCTCATTGGCGCCCTCTTTGGTTCGGCCGCCGGTTACATATTCGTCAAATCCTTCGTCAAGGCATCTGTCGAGCCGATTACCGCGCTCAGAGATGCGGCAGTCAAGATCGCGGGCGGCGCGCTCGAGACCCGCGCAAACGAGAAATGGCCGGGTGAACTCGGCGAACTCGGCAGTGCGATCAATCATCTTTCCTACCAACTTTCCTACAATATGTACCAGTTGATCCTCGAGCGCAATCGGCTCAAGCAGATGCTGGATAACCTTTCGGAGGGCATCATCGCGGTGGACGCGGAGGGCAAGCTGACCCATTGCAATCCTGCCGTAGATGCGCTCATGGGCTCCGACACGCACGTCTCGGATACGCGGCTTCACCGGATGGACGGCGGTCGCGTGTGGCAGGATTTCAAAAACGCGATTGAAACGGGCGACTCGGTCGAGCGCAGCGTGGAGCTGCGCGGCAAGGTCGTTCGGATCGCGATCTCGCCTATCATCGACGAAATTGGCGAAACGGCTGGCGCGGTCGGCCTCTTCTCAGACATCACCCAGCAGGAGCGCCTCGAGCGCACGCGCAGGGACTATGTGGCAAACGTATCCCATGAAATGCGCACGCCCCTCACCGCCGTGCGCGCGCTCATCGAGCCGCTCAAGGAAGGCATGGTGAAGGACGAAGCGTCGCGCATGCGTTATTATGACATCATTCTGCGCGAGGTCATGCGGCTTTCCCGGCTCATCGCCGATCTCATGGAACTCTCCCGGCTCCAGAGCGGTGCCCTCGCCATCGAAAAAAGGCGCATGAAGCTCGACGACCTTGTCTATGATGTGTGCGAACGCTATCAGATGATCGCCGAGGAACACGATCTGACGTTCAAGCTCGAAACTGACTTTTCAACGCTCCCGGATGTCTACGCGAACGCAGATCGCGTGGAGCAGATGCTGGTCATTTTGCTCGATAATGCGATTAAGTACACGGAAGCCGGCACGGTTTCCGTCTCCGCGCAGGCCGATGACGACAAGGTGACAATCTCCGTCTCCGATACCGGAATCGGCATTGCCCAGGAGGATTTGCCCTATGTGTTTGATCGGTTCTATAAGGTCGATAAGGCGCATTCCGGCAACGGATCCGGCCTCGGCCTCTCCATCGCCCGCGAGCTTTGGAACTGGATGGGCGAAGAACTCACCGTCGAAAGCGAAAAGGGCAAGGGTACGACCTTCCGCTTCACCATCTCCCGTAAGGACGGAGATGCGGAAGCCTGACGCAAGATCATACTTATTCCAAATATTAGTATAAGAAACCGCGCGGATCAAATTCAGTGATCCGCGCGGTTGTTTTGTGGTGCCGCCATCTGTGCGTTTTTGGGGATTGTTTCGTTCATTTCAATCTCGGTAAATGTCTCGCCGCATAGATCGGCAAGCACGTCGATGGTCGCATCCCCGCCAAATGAGACGGGCAGGTAGGCCGAATAGACGGTTACAATGCCATCGCCTGTCATGCAATACGAGCACACGACGAGTACATCCGCCCCGTCGCGCATCAGGATGACGAACGCATCCTGATCCCATCCCTCCGGCGCAAGGTACGATTTCGATGTGGCGGACAGGGAGTTGACAATGAGCGAGTCGACCCCCATTTTGCTTGCCGTTATGCTGACTAACATGGTGGGCGAGACACGGTCAAGAATCATCTGATATTGGTCGTCCGTCAGGCCTCTAAAGCCTTCTACATCCTCACTGGTTGCCAGTTTGGCGACATATACATCCCGATCAGCAGCGCAAACAAATATGTGATCGGGTTCATGGCAGGATGCGTTTCCATATGAGCTTGCCATGGCGGCGATTTTGGGATCGCTGCTGCTGAATTGAATGAGATCGCTGCAGGCATATGCGTCCATTTTTGCGGCAACTTCGGTCGCTGTTTGGATGTAAAACTGGTTCGGCGTTTCCGCCTGTGCGGCGGGTGTGAGAAAAAGTAGAAGCGCTGCGAAAAAACACACATACCTTCTCAGGTTTTTCTCCCTATAGCTTATATGTCTGCCCCGTAATGTAGAGCGCGTCCCCATAGAAGTAGATGATCACAAAACAGAGCGCGCATACGAGCGCGAATACAAAGCCAATGAACGCGAGTCCCTTGGATCGCGTAAACAACCCGTAGAGCATTTGTATGAGTGCGATCGCGCCTACGATCAGGAGTGCCAATGTGTAATTATTCATTTCCGTTCACCACTTCCAGCGTCGTATAACTGTTCATCAAGTCGAGCACCGTCTGCGCAAAGTCGGTATTTCCGTCCATGGGGTAAAAATAGAACGTGTAGACACCCTTTCCCGGGATGAGGATCGCGCAGTCGGAAGCGTTGTTTTCGTAGTCCGAGTAGCACACGAATTCAGTCTCGCCAAACGTATTCAAAAAGATGGATGCATAGTTGTCGTTGAGCGTCAGCGAAACGCCCAGCGCGTTCATGTCCGCATAGGCGCCGGTATCCTCCGCGCGGCCAACGAACATGAAGTGCGTTCCGTCGCCAAAGCATGCAATCATGCCGTTTTCGGATTGCGCGTCGGAAAGCGCATAATTCTTCCAATGCGCGGGAATCTGCATCTTAAAAAGTCCGTCGAATGCGATCCAGTAAGGCGCCGAAACGTCCATGGTCTCCCCGTTGAAGTCGTAAAGGTCGTATACCGCGCCGGCCGCATCCTCTGTCTGCGTTGGCGCGGGGGAGGGGGTTGCGCCTTCTGCCCATGCACCCGCCGATATCAGTAGGAGCGAGATGAAGATCGATAAGATTTTTTTCATCCGAACACCTCCATTCTATCAGGATTATAACAGTTCTTTCACCCCGCCGCAACCCGAAAAAGTGAACTATATTTTAACATGGTTGGATTTTGCTTGACACATCGCTTTGTTATATAATAAGATTGTAATGTTTAGGCGGCATAACGTTCACGTTGAAGGGCGGCGTAAAAACCTTGGATATTCAAAAATTTACGGATTATCGGGACAAAATTGTACAGTCAGTCTCAAAAGCCATCGTGGGCAAGGAACGTGAAATCGAGCTTGTGGTCAATTGCTATGTGTGCTCCGGACACGTGCTCCTTGAAGACGTACCGGGTACGGGGAAGACGATGCTTTTGCGTGCGTTTGCAAAGTCGGTTGGCGGGGAATTCCGCCGCATCCAGTTCACGCCCGATCTTCTGCCTTCGGATCTCACCGGTATTAATTTCTATAACCAGAAGCACGGCGAATTTGAGTTCCGAAAGGGTCCTCTCTTTTCGGATGTCGTGCTCGCGGATGAAATCAACCGCGCCACGCCCCGCACCCAAAGTTCCCTCCTCGAGGCAATGGAGGAGCGTCAAATTTCGGTGGACGGCGTGACATACCCACTCGGGCGCGATTTCATGGTCATGGCGACCCAGAACCCGCTTGAAAACTACGGCACGTTCCCCTTGCCTGAAGCGCAAATCGATCGCTTCTTCATGCGGCTTTCCCTCGGCTATATGACGCGCCAGCAGGAATTGACCGTGCTCGCCCGCCAATCGACCATCGACATCATCGAGTCGCTCACCCCGGTCGTGTCCAGGGAGGAGACAGACTATCTCAAGGCCAATTTCCATTCCGTGGAATTTACCCCGGATGTGCAGGGTTATCTCATGGACCTCATCGAAAAAACCCGCGGCGAGTCGGCGTTCATCACAGGCGTCTCCACGCGCGGCGCGCTCGCGCTGTATCGGGCGTGTCAGGTCAACGCAGCCTTTGCGGGCCGCGCTTACGTCATTCCGGAGGACATCCGCGATGTGGCGAAACCCGTGCTCGCTCATCGCATTGTCTCAAGTTCCGGCGCACGCGGCAAGGATGCGGAGCTTCTCCTCAATCGCATGATCGACGAGGTGCCGGTGCCGCTGGAAAAGAGATAGTATGATCGTCTTTTTCATCTTATTTCTGATCGTCGCGTTCATCGTGGAGCGATGGTCTGTGGAGCATTCGCTGGACGGCGTCATATACGACCAGCGCGTTTCGCGCGCCATCGTTGAGATCGGCGAGTCGTTCGATGTCGTCACCTCCGTGCGCAATACGTCCAGGCGGTTTATTCCGTTTATAAAGCTCTCAGAAGACGTGCCGCGCGTGCTGGGCGTGAACGCCCGGATGTTCACCGTCGGCTTCGATGAAAATCGCGCGCGCATTAATTCCACCATCTACATGATGCCCCGCCAGCGCATGACGCGCAGGATTACCGCCTCGCTTGGCGCGCGTGGGCGGTATACGTTCAATGGCGCGACGCTCTATGGCGGCGACTTTCTGGGCCTGAGCGAGCGCCCCAGATATTTTCCTCAGTTGCGCGAGGCGGTGGTCTTGCCCAAACGGCTCGATTCCAAACGGCTCGACGAGACGCTCGGCGGCTTTCTGGGTGATATATCCGTCAGGCGGTTCATCCTTGAGGACCCGGTTCTGACCCTTGGCTTTCGGGAGTACACCGGGCGCGAACCGATGAAGCAGATTTCGTGGCCGGTCACCGCGCGCACCGGTCAAATGATGGTCAAAAATTATGACCACACGCTGGAACTGACGGTTACGGTTGCCCTCAACATCGATACCAAACTCTATGGCTATGCCTCCCATCCGCTCATGGAAAAGTGCTTTTCCATTGCCCGCGATGTGTGCGAAACGCTCGAGGAGAGGCACATCCAGTATTCGTTCCTCACAAACGCCGTCTCCATTAATATGATCAGCGCGTGGGCGTATGTCCCCGATGGGCTCGGCGGCGCACACATTGCGACCATCCTCGAAGGGCTCGGTCGTGCAACCTACGCCAATCGCGGCAGTGCGCGCACGTTGGTCGAGGGTGCCGTGCGTAGGACCGAAAGTGGACGCGCGCATATCTTCATCTCGCCCACGGCGGTCGATATCCCGGACGAAGCGCTGTCGATCCTGCGCGATCGCACCGGAGCGAACGTGCTCATCATTTCCGCCGAGGAGGTGGAAGAAGAATGAATTTGGTATTTTCTCTCAAAATCCTGACGGACTTGTTCTTTTACATGTTCGCGTTTTCATCCGTCACATCCATCGCGCAGCACAGCGGGCTCCTGGCGACCAGTCCCCTGATCGTCGCGCTGGCGGCCTATTTCTCACGATTTTTCTACATTAAATCCCCCAAAAAGCAGTATCTCAGGTTCATACCCCTCCTCCTGTGCGCTGGATGTTTCATCTTTACCCAATATACGGCGGATGTCGTGGTCACCGTGCCGATGATCCTCTATGTCGCCTTCGTTGCCGTCAAAAGGCAGTATGAGGTCGGTTACGACGAAATGCTCACGCGGTTTTATTTCTGCCTGAAGCTGATTATACTGCCGTTGCTCATTATGGTGATCGCAAACAACTGGGCGGGCTTTATCGAGGTCATGCTGCCGTATTTCTTCTTCTTCCTCGTTCTCACTGTGATGCTTTTGCGCATGCTCCGGCACAACGAGAAGATCCTGACCGATCGGCGGTTCCGGTTGATGAATATTGCGGAAATGCTGCTGCTGTGCGGTGCGGGCTACCTGCTTTCGAGCGGCTATATGCAAACGGCGTTTCGCTTCCTTCTCGGGCTCGTCATCCGGTTCATCCTCCGCCCCGTGTTGATGGGCGTCGTCTATATATTCGCCGGCTTTGCCTGGGTGCTCAATAAAATCTTCTCTGGAATCGATTTCAATATGGAGAACGTCGACCTTTCGGGGCTCAATGATCTCGGTCAGTCCATGCAGCAGAGCGATCAGACCGCGCAGCAGTACGCGCAGAATCAGGATAACCCCGCCGCACGGGTGATGACTTATGTGCTCATCGGCGTCGGCGCGTTGATTATCATTCTCGTCGTCATCCTCCTCTTCCGCGCACTCATGCGCGCGGGGCGGCAGGAAGAGGACAATCGGTTTGCGGATGTGCGCGAGTCGCTCGACGATTCCGACCGGGACGGCGCACGCCGCCTGACCCGTGCGCCGCGCGACCGCGTGCGCTATTACTACCGCAAGTTCCTCAAACTCTGCGACGCGCGCGGCATCGGCGCAGGCGCGCATCTCAATTCACGCGAGATCAACGATCAGGCGCGCCACGTCTATAGCCCCGCATCCCTTGCGACGCTGCGCGCGCTCTACATCCGCGCCCGCTATTCCTCGGGCGAAATTACACACGGGGACGTCAAGTCCGCAAAGGACGCCTATGACGAGGTAAAAAAAAGCGCGGAGTAGAGGAAGCGCATTTTTGGTGCGGGGAGGAGACTTCATGGCGTATCAGGATGAAAATGCCAGTTTGATCGACGGCTGGGTGCGCGTGGACAATCAGTGGGGCGATGTGACGGGCCATGAGGCGTTTTTGCGCGCGAAGGCGGGGGGCGTGGTCGGTGATGCTGACCCCCGAAAAGTCCGTACCTCCCGCGTGGTTTCCGGATTTAAATGGAAAAGATGTGCTCGGCCTCGCGGCGGGCGGCGGACAGCAGATGCCGATCTTCGCCGCATGCGGCGCGCGCTGCACGGTTCTTGATTATGCACAGGCGCAGCTTGACAAGGAGCGCGAGGTCGCATCGCGCGAGGGGTACCCGATCAGCATCGTGCGCGCCGACATGTCAAAGCCCCTGCCGTTCGAGAATGCTTCGTTTGATCTGATCTTCCATCCGGTATCGAATCATTTTGTGGAAAATGTCACGCCCATCTGGCGGGAATGCGCGCGCGTCCTTCGCCCGGGCGGCGTGCTGCTCGCGGGCTTCGAGAATGGATTGAATCTTGCCTTTGACGAAGGGGAGACGCACCCGGTTTACAGGCTGCCCTTCAACCCGCTCAAAGATCCGGCACTCTATGAAGAATCGCTCCAAAACAATTGGGGCATCGAGTTTTCTCACACCATTGAGGAACTGATCGGCGGCCAACTCAAGGCGGGACTGCAATTGACGGACATCTACGCGGCATCCAACGATGCGGGAACCTTTCACGACTATAATATCCCCACATATTATGCGACAAGGGCGGTGAAACAGTGATGGAACTGTACGACAACCCGGATGTCTACGACAAACTTTGGACGGACCGCGCGGATGCGATGCATGCAAAGCACTACCAAAAGGTGTTTGCGGGTGCGGGAATTTCAGACGTACTGGACGTGAGCATCGGAACGGGCAACCTGACATTCTGCATGCAGACACTTGGTTTTGAGGTGCATGGCTCGGATTTGAATTCACAAATGCTTGCGCAGGCAGCGGAAAAGGCACATGCACGGGGCATCAATGCCCGGCTCGTGCAGTGTGATTTCCGGGAGGTGAGCCGTCATTTCGACCGCGATTTCAGCCTTGTCATGTCGTCCGGCAGTTCGCTATGCCATGTGGACAACGGGGGCGTCGTGGCGGCCCTTGCCGAGATGGACAAGCTCGTGCGCCCCGGCGGATATCTGTACATCGATTCGCGCAACTGGGATAAGGAATTGCGCGAACGCAAGCGTCTGCACGCCTTTTCACCCGTCCGCGAGCGGGAGGACGGTGAGAAGATTCACTATGCGCAGTTCTGGGATTTTAATCCCGATGGAACGATCACCCTCAACCTCCTTTTTGCCTATGAAAAAGATGGACGGATCATCCGCAAAGAAACGTGGCCGGAGACCGTTCACCCCTTTTCCATCGACTTGGTGGAGTCGACGCTTCGGGGCCTTGGCTATTGCGAAATGACACGATCTAACATGCCGTCCTTCTGGGAATCGAAATTCGAAGACATGGATTGGTATTGCCTGCTCGCACGCAAAAAATGACGCACGTAAGAAAGCCCCGCATGGCGGGGTTTTTTGTGGGTTTTGTAACAAAACCGGGTCTTTCGACTCTCATAGATAGAAGGGGGGCAGGGATTGCGCAAAAATCTGTTCGGGGATGCGGGAAGAGATTCCGGTACCGCGCGCTCAAGCGCACAAGATTCAAAGTATTTGCCGTCGCGGTCGTCGTGGCGGTGCTCGTCAGCTGGTTCGCCGTCGCGAATTATCAGTATCTCGCCATGGCATGGATGAAGGCTTGCGCGCCCGAGAATGTCAGGGTTTCCAGCCTTTGTCACGCTGCCGACGGATCGATCCTGTTCTCTGCCGAACTGACGGACAGACATCAATACGAGGACGTTTTAACGAAATATATTGATGGCGTGGCGTATGTCAATTTCCGGCGCCAGGTGTTGCCCTCCGCCGATCAATCCCAAGGATTTGATGAATGGTGGGTCGATCTCCACACGGTTTTGCGTGACGGCGTGTTTGGGGTTCAATCCTATCATGTGGCCACGGGGGAGCCCGATGAATTCAGGGAGCTTACGGTCATCCGCATCGGCACACCGGATGATTACGTCACCGTCTGGGAAAAGGGAACGGAGATTTCCCTCGCCGATGCGCAAACCCTTCGGCAATTTCAGGACTTCATGGGGGAACCAAACGATTGATCCAACAGTCCGCCGATCTCCGGCAACTTCTGCCGCACGCCCGTCCTGTACGCCTCGGAAACCGCATTCAGATAAAAGACCGGATACACCAGTTCCGCATACGAATGGTTCATCTCACCCGTCCGCAGCATCCGCGCGAACGCCTCGCATTCGTGGCGATAGCACATCGAAATGTCGATCTCGCGCAGCACCGGGCGGGCCTTGGTCAATACCGCGGCGGAATAATACCCCGTGCCGTTCATGAAATGATTCGTCACGTCAAACCCCTCATAGTGTGCCACGGCGGTCACGCTCCCGCTTACTTCGCTTGCATCCACCGATTTCGGCGCATAGCCGAAGATCGTCATCATGATTTCCGCCAGGTGCGACGAGTAGAAAAAGAATCCGCCGTAGGGGTTCTCCATGTTGAGGGGCGCGTTTACCATGCCGCCCAGGCACCCGCCCATTTTCACGAGGTTCCGAAGCGTCAGTACGTCGTACACGTCCTTGGTCGAGCTGCCGCCCACGAGCGGCACCTTTTTGTCCCGTGCCCATTTCGCCAGTGCCACCGCTTCCGCCGGATCGACGGTAAACGGCTTGTCGATGAACGCCGGAATGCCCGCCTCGATAAACGGACGCGCAAATGCCGCATGCCTGCCGCCGTGCCGGGCGGTCACCATCACGGCGTCCACCTTGCCCAGCATGTCGGTCGGCGTTTCCGCCACAAAATCAACGCCGCATTCGGCCTTCACCTTCTCGCTCTCCTCTGGCCAATCCCCGCCGACTGCAACCACGCGCATGTCCGGGTAAGCCTGATCGATATTGAAAATCCGTGAAAACGCCATGGCGTGCGAGTTTTCAGATCCGATGATGCCAATTCTGTACATCTTCATCCCTCCGAAAGCGAGTTTATCTCGTGGCACTTTGCCATTACGGCAATCTGCTTTCGCACCTGCTCCGGCGTCACGACCAGAGGCGCATTGTCCACGAGGTGCGCGTATATTGTGTCGTACATCCGCCGAACCGCCGTCGTAAACGGCGTGTCGCCTGCGTCCGCCGTCCATTCGCCTTCGTGCCAAAGGAGTTTTTCGGAACAGTATGCCGGGCTCCCGTCCTCTTTCTTCAGCGGCGTGCGGATCAGATGCTGTTCCGGTGCCTCATCCGTGCGGAAGTACCGCCAATTCAGCCGCGTCATGTTTCCGGAAAGGCCGCCGCGCGTGCCCATGACGTTGTATACCGCCCCTGGGTACGCGTCGCAGCTCGAAATTTCCACGTCGATCAGCGGCCTGTCCGGTGCGGATAGAATCAGCTTCACGTAATCCTCCGCGTCCCCGAACGTGTTCGCCCGATCCATCTTGCAAAAGATGTCCGGCATGCCGTCGTAATCCAATAATGTCAGCGCCTGATCGACCGGATGCGGCCCCGTGTTGTACAGGTTTCCCGCGCCGTATTCCTGCAGCGTCTGCCAGTCCCATCTGCGCGCAAAGCCACTGAACCGCACGGTGATCTGCACGATCCGCCCCAAAACGCCCGAATCAATCACTTCGCGCACCTTCAAAAAGTACGTTGCAAATCGGCTTTGCTGAAAAAGCGCAAGCGTCTTCCTGCTCTTTTTCGCCGCCGCGATCATCTCGTTCGCCTGCTCCGGCGTCTTCGCCATGGGCTTTTCGCACATGACGTTGAATCCGTGCGTCAATAGATCACAGGTCACGGGCGGATGAAAGTGACTCGGCAGCGCGTTCACGACCAGGTCAATGTCCGTTCTGCCAAAAAGCGCCGTATAGTCCGCATATGTGTCGCATCCAAAGAGCTTTTCCGCCTTCTCCCGCCGTTCGGAGAGCTCGTCGACCACCGCCGCAACCCGAAAGCGTTCGGGATCGGTCAAAAAGTATGCCCCGTGGATGTCGAGCCCGCTGCGCCCCTGTCCCAGAATGGCCACATTCAGCCGTTTCATGGTGTCGTCCTCCCCTCGACCAAGCCCCATGTGCGGAGCTTTGCCGTCAGATGCGTGAGAAATTCCGCCGTTGCCGCCGTGCCGCCCTCTGTGAAGCTCAACCCCGCAGGCAACTTCATTTGCGCCTCGTTGAGCGTGCGATTGTGCCTGTAGTGCGTCTCGACCGACATCCAGCCCCTGTATCCGTCGCTTTGCAGCGCGCGGAATTGCCCCTCATAGTCCACTTCGCCCGTCCCAAACGCCACCGCTTCCGGCTTCCCGTCCACGCGTCGCGCATCCTTCAGGTGCATGTGGATGATCTTCCCGCGCACCGCGCGGTAGCCGAGCGGAAACGGCTTCTCCTCCGCGTCGTCGAAGATCACGTTGCCCGGATCCCATAGCGCGCCGACGCGTGGATGTCCGACTGCGTCCACCAACGCGGCAAGCCGCTGCCCGTCGGGGGTAAACACGCTCGGGTCGTTTTCGAGCGCAAGCGCGACATCCCCGTCTTCGAGGATCGGAATCGCCCGCCCAATCTCTTCTGCAATGTGTGCATAGGGAATCTCACCGCCCGCGCGCCAGAAGCCGAAGCCGCGCACAATCCGTGCGCCCAGCGCATTGGCAATCTCCACGGTGCGCCGCAGTCCGTCCAGGTGCGCGCGCGTCGCGGACTCGTCGCCCAGCTCGCTCTTGAAAAAGGGCGGCGCAATCGCGCAGACCGCAAGCCCCTCGGCCTTTGCGGCGTTTTGAATTGCCGCGACATCCTGATCCGTCAGGTGGTACGCGTCCCGATTAAAGGCGCTCCTGATTTCAAGTCCCGATAGCCCGTATGTCCGCGCGAGTGCCGCAGCGCGGGATACGTCCTGCGCAATTTCGTCCGTGATGACGCTATATTTCCACACGGTCATAAAAGTGATGCGCTGTCCGCATCCAGCCATAGCGTCGCGCCTTCATGTGTGCGCAGGATGGATGCCGGGCAAGTCTCTGAAATGGGCCCAGTCAGCATTGCGCGCACGGCGTTCGCCTTTGTCCGCGCGGGCACCACACAGAAAATCACGGGCGCTGCGATGAGCGTCGGTATGGTCAGCGTCATGGCCCTTTCCGGTACGTCTTCGAGCGCTGCGAAGCACCCGTCGTGCACCTGCTGCATGCGGCATACCCCGTCGAGTTCTACAATCTTCACGCTTTTTGGGTCGTTGAAATAGGCGACATGCGGATCGTTGAACGCGATGTGCCCGTTCTCGCCGACGCCCATGCACGTGATGTCGCAGGGATGCGCCGCAAGGAGTGCCGCGTACCGCGCGCACTCGGCGTCTGCCTCCGCCTCGCTGTCCAGGAGGTTCACGCTCTTCATGCCCACGCGGTCAAACAGTGCGTCCTTGAGAAATGCCGCGAACCGCTGCGGCGCGGTATGCGCAAGCCCCACATATTCGTCCATGTGATATGCGTTGACCCGCGAAAAGTCCGCCTTTCGCAGTTCTGCCAGAAATTCGTTCTGCGATGGTGCCGCCGCAAAAATCATGCTGATCTCGCTTTTCTCCCTGAGGGCATCGCGCATTGCCGCGGCGCACGCGTCCGCAGCCGCCGCGCCCATCCTTGCGCGGCTGTCAAATACCTTCACGCTCAGCTTGTCGACCATGAATTCCTTCAATCCGCTTCGCCTCCCCTGTCATATACGATCCGTCCGCCTACGATGGTTTTTGCAATCTGTATGTTTTCGTCAAACAACACCACATCCGCATTCCGCTCCGGGGCGAGGATTCCCTTGCCCTTCAAACCCATGATCCGTGCGGGGGTTGCGGTCATCATCCGCACTGCCTCCGGAAGCGTTGCGCCGGCAAGCCGCATCATGTTGCGCACCAGCAGATCGGCCGTGGCGACCGACCCCGCAAACGCCGATCGATCCGGCAATTTTGCAACGCCGCCTTCGATGACGCAGGGCTTCCCGTTTTTCAGGCTCCCGAGGATGGAATCGCCCGCCGGCATGCCCGCACCGCGCATGGCGTCCGTCACCAGTGCGATTCGCGCCGTGCCCATACTGCGGAAGGTGGCGCGCAAGAGGCTCTCCGGCAAGTGGTGCCCGTCCGCGATGAGTTCCACTGTGAACTCCGGAAACTGCTGCGCTGTTTCGAGCACGCCCGGCACCCGGTATCCGCCGATGCGCCGAATGGTCGACATGCAGCTGTATAGGTGTGTGATGTGCGTGTATCCGCTTTCATATGCCGCGAGCATCTCTTCTTCGGTGGCGTCGGAGTGCCCGATGGCCGCCAATATGCCCCGTGCGGCAAGCGCCCGCCCAAGCGCCAATGCGCCCGGAAGCTCCGGCGCGCTGCTCCACCGCAAAATGTCGCTCCCGCCCGCATCCAGTATGTTTGACCAGTGTGTGCGCTTCGGCATTTTGAGAAGCGCCGGGTCCTGCGCGCCGCGCTGCGCATCCGCAAAATAGGGCCCTTCGAGATGGATGCCCGGCATCTGTGCACCGCGCACGTTTTTCTCCCGCGCCGCGCGGAAGGCGGCGAACGCCTCGAATACCTCCTCATCGGTCGCCGAAAGGGTGGTCGGAATCAGGCATGTCGTTCCATGCCGCGCATGCGCCGCCGCCGCGCCCAGAAATGCCTCCGGCGTCGCGTCCATAAAGTCGTGCCCGCCGCCGCCGTGCGCGTGGATGTCGATCAAGCCCGGCCCGACGAACAGTCCGTCCGCATCGATCACGCTGCCGGCGCCGTCTGTCGCTGCATCGCGTGGGCCGATCGCCGCGATCTTTCCGTCTTCGATGCAAATTTCCGCGCCTTCCAGGATCCGCATGGGCGTGACGACGCGCCCGCCGATGATTTTGAATGGATTCATGATTTCTCCATCAGGTCGCTGAGGATCATCCGCGTGACGGCCTCGGCACGCGTGCGAATCTTCTCCGGCGCAGCCAAGTCTTCCTTCATCACGCGCGACATGGTGTGAATGTTTGAAAAATAATTGAATGTCAAGGCAAACAGGGAAAGAATCAACTGCTTCTCGCTCACGTCGCTTCGAAAAACGCCGGTCGCCACGCCTCTTTGCAGAATTTCCCGCATCGCGCGCCGCATCGGGTCTCTTACGTCGTCGAGTCCCTTTTCGTCAAAGGAACGCGCACCGTTCAGATTCTCCCACATGACCATGCGGATGTAGCTTCGGTTTTCCGACAGAAAGCGAAAGTACGCGGGCACGATCTGGCGGATGGCCTCCACCACGTCGATCTCACGGCTGTATGCCGTCAAAAACACCTCGCACGCACCGAGCCGGAGATAAACCTGCTCGAGTACCGCTTCGTAAAGCGCTTCCTTGTTTCCGAAGTACGCGTAGAGCATGCGCTTGTTGATACATGCCGCCGCCGCAATTTCGTCTACGCGCGCCCCTGCAGGCCCTTTTTCGGCGAACTCCGCCTCCGCAGCTGCGAGTATGCGCGCCTTTGCCAAATCCGATTTTGCCATGCACCCTCCGGGTAACTGTTTGGTTACATTATAGCGGCGCTTTTTTTCGCTGTCAAGCACCTGTTTGGAAGAATTGGAAAGTCGCTCTTGCGTTTTTCCTCCGTTTCAGGTATAGTTTTATATGGTATATAAATACCATTGGGCAAATTGCGATCGATCTTTGCGCGTAAACGGGAATTGGTCAATGTACGGTGACCGCCTGATGTTCTTTTGGGCGGACGCTGTCTTTGAATAAATCGGTCAAATAGAAAGGGGTATGAACATGGCTGTTGAATTGTATCGTTGTGACGTATGCGGAAACATGGTGGCGCTCATCAAGAAGGGCGGCGGAACGCTTGTTTGCTGCGGACAGAATATGACCAAGCTCGAGGCGAACACCACCGACGCGGCACAGGAGAAGCACGTGCCGGTCGTTACCAAGGAAGGCGGCAAAATTAAGGTCGCAGTCGGGTCGACGCTTCACCCCATGCTTCCCGAGCATCATATCGAGTGGATCGCGCTCGTCGCGGGCGATCAGATCGAGTTCAGGTATCTCAAGCCCGGCGAAGAGCCGAAGGCCGAGTTTGACGCGGTCGCGTCCGGTGAGGTCTACGAGTATTGCAATCTGCACGGCCTTTGGAAGACGGCATTCTAACAAAGAAGGGAAAGAGATCCGTCTCGGGTCTCTTTCTTTCTATCTTACGGCATAAAGGAGGTGTTCCGATGTACAATCTACTCATCGGCGGTGCCGCCGGTCAGGGGATCGATACCACCGCCGCAGTCCTTGAAAAGCTCCTGAAGCGCGCGGGTTATAGCGTTCTCACCGTGCGTGACTTCATGTCCCGCATCCGCGGCGGTCATAATTTTATGCAAATCCGCTTCGGAACGGAACGGGTTCTCTCGCACGCACGCGAACTCGATGGCATGATCGCGCTCGACGATGATACGGTCGATCTTCACATCGGCGATCTGAAAGAGGACGGCTTTGTCCTTTGCGATCAAAAACTTGCAACCGCAGATCCGCGTGCAATCAAAATTGACATGGACGGCATGGCAAAATCGCTCGGCAATCCGCGCGTCTCCGGCTCGATCGCGGTCGGCGTCGTCTGGAAGCTGTTTTCACAAAAAATCGAGAACGCGCTGGACGTCTTCGGGGAATTCGTCAAGGAGCAGTATCTCGATGTGAACAAAAAGGCGATCGAAGCGGGCTTCGGGCTCGTTGAATCGCGTTATCCGCATCTGGAAGGAGCGTATCGCGACTGGATGCTCGTATCGGGCAGCAAGGCCGTGGCACTCGGTGCGGTTGCCGCAGGACTCCGGTTCTATGCGGCTTATCCCATGTCGCCCTCGACGGTCGTCATGGAGACGCTCGCCGGCATGTCCGGCGCGGCGCACATTGTCGTCGAACAGGCGGAGGATGAAATCGCCGGCATCAACATGGCAATCGGCGCTTCCTATGCGGGCGCGCGCGCCATGACGGGTACGTCCGGCGGCGGTTTCTCATTGAAGGTGGAGGCGCTCGGGCTCGCCGGCATGGCCGAAATCCCGCTGGTTGTGATCGATGTGCAGCGTCCCGGCCCCGCGACCGGCCTTCCCACACGCACCGAGCAGAGCGATCTAAAATTCGTCGTCTCCGCATCGCAGGGGGAGTTTCCGCGCATGGTCATCGCCGTCCGACATCCGCAGGACGCCTTTTATCAGACCGTTCGCGCCTTCAATCTCGCGGAAAAGTACCAGATCCCGGTCATTCTCCTCTCCGATCAGTATGTGGGCGACGCAACCTATACGGTCGAGCCCTTTGACATCTCAGGGATCAGGATGGAAGAGCCCGCGCAGACACACGAGGGCGAATATCTGCGTTATGCGTATACCGAAAGCGGCATCTCGCCCCGGCTGATTCCCGGAAAGTCGTCGCATTTGGTGCTCGTGGATAGCGACGAACACGATGAATCCGGTCATATTACCGAATCCGCCGAGGTGCGCGTCGCGATGGCCGACAAGCGTATGAAAAAACTCGAAGGTCTGAAGCAGGAGCTTCTGGAGCCGGAATTCATCGGGCCTGCGGATTTTGAAACGCTCCTGATTGGCTGGGGCTCGACATGGGGTCCCATTTCAGAGGCCGTAAAGTTGATGGATCGGACGGCGGCGCTGGTCTTCGGCGATGTCTATCCGCTCCCCGAAAAGCTGATTCTCGAAAAGAGCAAACAGGCAAAGCGCATCATCAACGTTGAACAAAACGCCACCGGACAACTCGCCGGACTCATTCGGGAGGCGACCGGAATTGTGATGGACGACAGCATCCTGAAATACGATGGGCGGCAGGTTTCGGGCGAAGAGATCGCCGCGCGCATCGGGAAGGGGGAATCGAAATGAGCGAATGCTTCCGCACATTCGATACGGCATGGTGTCCCGGCTGCGGCAATTTCGTGATCCGCGACTGCCTCAAGCAGGCGCTCGAGGAGCTCGGTAAAGATCCGTCGGAAGTGCTCGTCGCGGCGGGTATCGGTCAGGCTGCCAAAATGCCCCAATACATCGGTGCGAACGGCTTCTGCGGGTTGCATGGGCGCTCGCTCCCGGCCGCAATCGCTGCAAAAATCGCAAACGAAAAATTGACGGTCGTGGTGGATACGGGCGACGGCGATTCCTATGGCGAGGGCGGCAACCACTTCCTCCATAACATCCGCCGCAATGTCGATATCTCGCACTTTGCGCACGACAACCAAATCTACGGACTCACCAAGGGACAAGCGTCGCCGACCTCGTTGATCGGCATGGTGACGGGCGTGCAGGTGGACGGCAATCAGAATGAGCCCCTGAATCCCGTGCTCGTTGCAATCGCCGCGGGCGGCGGTTTCGTCGCACGCGCCTTCACGGGCCATAAGGAACACCTCGTGTCCATGATGAAACAGGCGATCGAGTACCCGGGTTACGCACTGGTTGATATCCTCCAGCCGTGCGTGAGCTTCAATAAGCTCAATACGTTCCAGTGGTACAACAAGCGCGTCTACGAGCTGGGGGAAGACTACGATCCCACCGATAAGCCCGCCGCGCTTGCAAAGGCGTTGGAGTTTGGCGACACAATCCCGCTCGGCGTCATCTACCGGGAAGACAAATTGCCCTTCCACCGCAAAAACACAACCTTGAAGGATGGAACGCCGCTCATCGAGCGGGAAGCCGATCCCGAAATCGTCAAAGGCTTTATCAACTCCTATATATAATAAACCGCGCCACCCTTTGGGGGTGGCGCACCTTTTTTACTTGCTCAACCGAAACTCCCTGCCTTTATGCATTTCCCTGCAACCGCGCCCGCTCCAGACAAAAACACATGATCTCACGAACGGCAATCTGGTCGTCTGATGCGGTCGTGTCCAGAGTATACGTGTCCCAAAGCGTGTCCATGTCCTTGATGTGGTTTGCAACGATCAAGTCCATGATGTTTTTATGTACGTCCACGCCCCGCAGCAAACTACTGAGCGCGTATTTTTTGGTTTTACTTGACATGCCGTCGAGAAAACGGTTTTCGTGGTCGTAATGATCCGCTTTGGGCGGCGCATCCTTTTGCGGATCACCGCTGCCCTGTGATTTTACAAAATCGCTCAGGAGCCGAAAATCATCCTTGACCGTCTCTCTTGTTGTCGGATTCAACGCCTTCCAGATCCGATTCAGCGCTTGCCAATGGGTGCCTGTCTTATAATCAATTGCCATATGACCCCTCATTTCTACATTTCTATTATAACATGTCAATCAATGAAAATCGAGAGCAGACAGTCGGGAACATAAAGATTGCGGCATCCTATTTTTCGATTCGGCAAACAATGGCGAAAATTACATGCCGGGGGTAGAAATACGGGATCAGCTGGTGTATAATCATCCAATACAAAGCATCGGGAGGAATCGCCATGCAGGAGATTAAGTTCATACCCGCCACAACGTTCAAGGCCAAGCCGACCGACGAAAAAAAAATGGGCTTTGGCAAACTTTTTACGGACTATATGTTCATCATGGATTACTGCGCGGAAAAGGGTTGGAACGACCCGCGCGTTGAGCCTTATCATCCGTTTACGCTCGATCCCAGCTGCTCGGTCTTCCATTATGGTCAGGAGATTTTCGAGGGTCTGAAGTGCTACCGCCGCGCGGATGGCGGCATCCAGCTGTTCCGCGCGCGGGATAATTTCGCACGCATGAATACGTCCGCCGCACGCATGTGTATTCCCGCATTTGACGAGGAAGTTGCCATGCGCGGCCTCGAGGAACTTCTGAAGGTCGAGAAGGACTGGGTACCGCATTCGAACGGCGCGTCGCTTTATATTCGTCCCACCATCATCGCCACCGAGCCTGCGCTCGGCGTCCATGCGGCGGAACACTATATTTTCTTCATCATCCTCTCGCCCTCCGGCGCGTATTATTCCGGCGGACTTGCCCCGGTCGGCATCTATGTCGAAGACAAGTTCGTGCGTGCGGTGCGCGGCGGCGTGGGCTATGCGAAGACCGGCGGCAATTACGCCGCGTCCATTAAAGCCGGCGACGAAGCCGAAAAGCGTGGCTACACGCAGGTTCTGTGGTTGGACGGCGTCGAGCAGAAATACGTCGAGGAAGTCGGCGCGATGAATATGATGTTCGTCATCGACGGCAAAATCATCACCCCGGTGCTCAACGGCTCGATCCTGCCTGGCATCACGCGCGATTCCGTCATGAAGCTCGCGCGCGACATGGGCTATGTGGTCGAGGAGCGCAAGGTCGCCATCGCGGAAGTGCTCGAGGCGGCGGAAAAGGGCGTGCTCGAAGAGGCCTTTGGGACCGGCACGGCGGCGGTCGTCTCGCCGGTTGGCAAGCTTGGCTATAAGGACAAAAACTATGTCATCAACGGCGGAAAGATTGGCCCCATCGCCCAGAAGCTGTATGACATGCTGACCGGCATCCAGTATGGCGTCCAGAAGGATAAGTTCGGCTGGATCACCCGCATCGACTGATCAATGCTCGCGCACACTGTGCCGCGCGGCGTGCGCCCAATGCCTCTTTCGCGCTATGTCGCCCGCGCGTATCCCATGTTGGATGCGCGGGAAGCGTTTAAAAAGCGCGATGTCAAGGTAAACGGCGCGCGCCAAAACGGCGAATTTTCTGTCTCGGCGGGGGACATCATCGAGATTTATCTGAACCAGGATACCGCGCTCGACGTCATATATCATGGCGGCGGGCTTTTGGTCGTCTCAAAGCCGCAGGGGCTGCCTGTGGACGTCGATCAGGACGGCATCGGCGCGGATACCGCGCTCATCCGCGCCCAGGCCATCGATCCTGCGGCGCGCCTCTGTCATCGGCTCGATGCCCAGACCGGTGGGGCACTTCTGTTTGCGACGGAGGATGCCGCCTATGACGACTGTCTTGCGGCGTTCAAGGCGCACCGCGTCGGAAAGCGCTATGCCGCGCTGGTGGGTGGCACGTTTGATGTGCCCGAAGGAACGTACCGCGACCGGCTTGTCAAGGATGCGGCGGGCGCGCGTGTGAGGATCACGGGGGGCAAAGACGGCCTCGTCGTGGAGACGCGTTGGCGCGTCGATGCGCACGCGGACGAAAGCCTTACGTGCGTCTCACTCACGCCGGTCACAGGCCGCACACACCAGTTGCGCGCTCACATGGCGCACCATGGGCATCCCATCCTCGGTGACGACAAGTACGGCGACCGCGCGCTCAATAAGCGGTATCGGACAAAGCTCTGCCTCTGGTGCGCGTTTTTGTCGCTCGAAGGCAAGGAGTTCATCGCGCCCGCACCCGATTGGCTCGCAAAGCACAAATAACCGGAGGAATCCGATGCACATAAAACTCATCGCTGTGGATTTGGACGGCACGCTGCTCGCCGGGGACGGTACGATTCCCGCCGTTAATGTAGGTGCTCTTTTGGAATGCCAAAGGCGCGGCATCTGCGTGGTATTTTCGAGCGGCCGCTCGTTTGAATCGATTTCCCACATCGCGCGCAGGGCAGGTCTCGATCCCATCGTTTCGTCCAGCAACGGCGCGCGAATCGACCTGTCCACATCGGGCGAAACCTGCGGCGAGTGGCCGATGGACGAAACGACCTCTCGGCGCGTGTATGAGACGCTCATGCGCGCGGGGGTCTATTTCATGGCATTTACGCGCGGGCACAGCTATATGGCGAACTGCCCCGCGCGCGAAAAGCACAGGACGCACATCCATTCACCCGGCCTGTACGACTTTGGGGGCTACCCCTACGAAATGGTTGGCGATCCGGCGCGCGTACAGGCGGAGGGCACGGTCGCACCCTATAAATACGTTGTGTTTGCGCGCGACGATGATCCCGTTTTTGATGAACTCCGCGCGGCGCTGTCTGATCTGAATCTTTCGATTTCGAGTTCGGGACGGGATAATCTCGAGATCATGCGGCCCGGCGTCGATAAGAGGTCTTCTTTGAAGTGTATCGCAGAGCGCTTTCACATTTTGCGCTCCGACGTCATGGCCTTCGGCGATCATACAAATGACATTCCCATGCTCGCATATGCCGGGCACCCCGTTGCGATGGCACGTTGCGATGCCGGCGTGCGCAGAATCGCGCGGTATTTTGCACCTGACTGCGATGCGGGCGGCGTGGGGAAATTAATTGAGGAGCTGGTGCTTTCGTGAATATGAAACTCGTCGTCTCCGACATCGACGACACGCTTCTTCCCAAAGGCGGTCACATCTCCGACCGAACGCGCCGCGCGGTTGCGGCGCTCAATGGCAGGGGCATTTCCTTTGTGCTTGCGAGCGGGCGTTGGTTTCCGTCCACGGTTTCGGTTGCGCAGGAGATTGGCTGCAAAGGCCCGCTCATCGTCGCCAACGGCGGCTGCGTGATCACCACGGCGGGCGAGGTCTTAAAGGAGTTCTGCATGGCGGACGCGGATGTCAGAACCGCCTTCGATATCATCAAGGATTCCGGCGCGCTGATCACCAGCTATGTGCGCGGCGCCATTTATCGGTTGAATACAAAGAGCATGGAGAACCGTCCCCCTGAAAAGCTTTCGTATTTCGGCGGGGATTTGTTTGAAGTGGTGGACGACGATCCATCCCGCTTTGCGGGGGAGGCGCTCAAGGGAGTCTACAAGATGGAAGTTTATTCCAATGACACGATGCTGCTGGACGATCTCCGCGCACGGCTTTCCGCCGCCGGACTGGCCGTCTCCAGTTCGTTTCACACGAATATTGAAATCACGACAAATGGCCTCGGAAAGGGCACCGCGCTCCTCTGGCTCGCGCAGTCCCTCGGCATTGCGCGTGAAGATGTGATGGCGTTTGGCGATAATACCAACGACATGCAGATGCTCGCGTGCGCGGGTTGGGGCGTGGCAATGGGGAATGCCGTCCCCGAACTCAAGAAAATGGCGCGGCTCGTCGCGCCGGACTGCGCGGCGGACGGACTCGCCTGTGCGATCGAGGAGTATCTGTTGTGAGTGAATTAAACGTCGTGCTCGTCAACCCGGAAATCCCCCAAAATACGGGCAATATCGCGCGTACCTGCGCGGCCACGGGCGCGATTCTCCATTTGGTGAAGCCCCTTGGCTTCCAGCTTGACGATAAGTACATGAAACGTGCGGGGCTCGATTACTGGTTTTTGACGGATGTGCGCGTGCATGATTCCTGGCGCATGTTTTACGAGGAACATCCGGGCGCGCGCATGCATTTTCTGACCACAAAGGCACCCCGTACCCATGCCGAGGTACGGTATGCGCCAAACGACTTTTTGGTCTTCGGGCGTGAAACAAAAGGCCTCGACGAGTCGCTTTTGTCCGCGAACTATGAAAATTGCGTGCGCATCCCCATGCGCGCGCAGGCGCGCTCCCTCAATCTCTCGAATTCCGTCGCGATTGTGCTCTACGAGGCGCTCCGGCAGCTGGATTTTCCGGGTCTCGCGCGCGAGGGTCATCTGACCGGTACGCAGCCCGGCGAATGGGTGGACTACTTGTGAAGCCCTGCGTCCCCAACATTATCAACTTGACCGCGATTTTTCTCGATGCTATAATGAACAGAACGAAAGAGAGGCGATGACGGTGGCAAAGCTGTATACGCGGCGTGAGGCGCGCAATCGGCGGTTGACGCTCAAGATATTTGCCGGAATGTTTGACTTTATCGGCACGGTGGCCAGCGTGATCATCATCCTCGGTTGCGTCTTACTGGTTTTCCAGCTCGCGAAGTGGGTGATTTCCGATTTTGATACGTCGTTTGGCGCGATGCTTCGGATGTTTAAAGAGGCGGTCGTGATCGAATGACCGTTTCTTGGCCGACTTTGATCGCTGAAATCGGCGAATGTCGCAAGTGCAGGTTGTGTGAGGGCCGCGCGCACGTGGTGCCGGGCGAAGGAAATCCCCAGGCCGACCTCATGTTCATCGGCGAAGGACCGGGGCAGGAGGAAGATCGGCAGGGCCGCCCGTTCGTGGGGCGCTCGGGTGAGCTTCTGACGCGAATGATTCACGCTATTGGGCTTGAGCGCAGCGATTGCTACATTGCGAACATCGTCAAGTGCCGCCCCCCGGGGAACCGAAATCCGGAGCCGGATGAGGCGGAAGCGTGCCTTCCCTATCTGCGCCGGCAGACGGCGCTCGTGCGCCCAAAGGTGATCGTCCTTCTCGGCAAGGTCGCCTGCCGCTACACGCTGCGCGAAGAGATTTACGTAACGCGCGACCATGGCAGGTGGTTTGAGCGAAAGGGCGTTTCCATGATGCCGACCTACCATCCGTCGGCGCTTCTGCGCGACCCGACGAAAAAGCGGGACGCGTGGGAAGATTTTCAAAAGGTGCGGGATCGGCTGCGGGAACGGACAAATCAAGGCGACTGAGGGGTGCGGATATGGACGAGATGCGCGCAGGGCTTTCCGCGCTCATCAATTCGGTGTACGAGGGCGAGAAGAAGGTGCTCGTGTTCGGCGAGGGCGCGCCGGGGGCGCGGGTCATGATGATCGGCGAGGCACCGGGAGAGCGGGAGGCGCTCGAAGGACGTCCGTTTGTGGGGCGTGCGGGAAAAAATCTCGACGCATTCTTGGAATCTTCCGGCCTCGCGCGGGATCAAATGTATGTGACAAACGTCGTGAAATTCCGCCCGACCCGGATTTCTGCCGCGGGCCGGATCGTCAATCGCACGCCGACGCAAGAGGAAATCCAGCTCTTTCTCCCCTTTTTGAAGCGGGAAATCGCGCTTGTAAAGCCCCGGGTCATCGTGACGCTCGGAAATGTGCCGCTCAAGGCGCTCCTCGGCCCCGGCGCGGTCATCGGTGAGATGCACGGAACGCTGCTTGATACGCCATATGGGAACCTTTTTCCCATGTACCATCCTGCTTCACTCATCTACAATCGCGCTTTGCGGGACGTGTATGCGGCAGATATGAACGCGCTTTCAGAGATCATCAAAAATTAGTAAAAAATTAACCAAAGATTGTGAAACGGTATGTTTCTTTAGCGCCTGAATTGTGTATGATATTACTTACGCCAAGGGAACATACCCTATATATGGCGTGTCATCATAAACGGGGCGAATGCATACATTCAGTTAATTGGCCTGTGAAGGAGCCGAACCATATGATCGCGTTTGGAGGAAAAATTATGGCACTTGTCAAATGCCCGCGCTGCGAGCTTAATTACATGAACGACACCGACGAAATGTGCTCCGTTTGTCGCCGCGAGGTGCGCGGAGAAAGCGAAAGCTACGATATGATTGAGCTTTGCTCGGAGTGTGGTGAGAATCCGAGCGTACCGGGCTATGAGTTGTGTGCTTCCTGTCTCAAGGAGCTGCAGCGCCGCACTGCCCAGGATTCGACGGACGATTCGGTCGCGCATGAAGATCCCACCATCGGCATCGATTCCGTTTCAACCATGGACGAAATCGCGCTTGATATCGACGATGACATCGAAGAGACGGCTTTTGAGGACGAGGATGAGTCCTTCGATGACGATGACGATGATGACGACGATGACGACGAGGGCGAGGACGAGGATTGACCGTGTCCGTATACGCGATCTCCGATCTCCACCTTCCGGCGCGCGAAAAGCCGATGAGTGTCTTTGGTGCGCACTGGGACAATCACTTTGAAAAAATATCCGCCGACTGGCGCCAGCGCGTCCGGTCGGAGGATATTGTTTTGCTGCCGGGCGATCTCACGTGGGCCATGCACCTGGAAGATGCGCTGGAGGACATCCGGCGCGTGGGAGATCTGCCCGGCCAAAAGATCATCCTGCGCGGCAATCATGATTATTGGTGGAGCGCAATCGGGCGCGTGCGCCGCGCACTCCCAAATGGCATGTATGCCCTTCAAAATGACGCGCTGAGGCTCGACGGGTACCTGTTCGCGGGCTCGCGTGGCTGGACGGTTCCCGGCGCGGATACGTCTGAAGAGGACGTCAAAATCTACGAGCGCGAACGGCTCCGTCTGACCATGTCGCTCGAAAACGCGCGGCGACTCTCCAAGAATGCGCCTCTCGTCGTCATGATGCACTATCCGCCCTTTACGCCGTCAAATCCCGGTTACACGGACATTCTCGCGGCGTTTGGGACAGAACTTTGCGTCTATGGTCACCTGCATGGTGCGAGCCTCGCCTATGCGTTCACCGGCAACCGGGACGGAATCGAATATCATCAGGTCTCCTGCGACGGGCTGGATTTTCGACTCAAGCGCGTGCGCGAATCGCAGGGTACATAACCGCTTTCCCCCAAGGCGTTCAGCTTCCCCTTATTCTTGTTCCCCATTGATCATCGCCTTGATTCGTGCAGTGAGCGCATCCATGGGAACGACTTTTTGCGCCATGCTGTCGCGCGTACGCAGCGTGACGGTGCCATTCTCGATCGTCTCGTCATCCACGGTCACGGCGTAGGGCGTGCCAATCGCGTCTGCGCGCCGATAGCGCCGCCCGATGTTGCCTGCCTCGTCGTATGTTGCCGGAACGCTTCGCCTGAGTGTCTCATAAAGTGCATGCGCGCATTCTGCGTGCCTTGATTTGACAAGAGGCAGCACATTCGCCTTGACGGGCGCGAGTCTTGGCGCGATTTTGAATACCAGCCGCTCCGACTCCTCGACCAGCCCCTCGCAGAGCAGCGCCAGAACGAGCCGATTGACGCCGCAGGTCGATTCCACAACGAAAGGGATGTACTTCTCTCCCGGGGCCTGCATGTTCTTCCTGGACGTCGCCTGATGGCGCGAAAGGTCGAAGTCGCTCCGGTTGTGCGTGCCGTTGATTTCACCCCAACCGAAAGGGAACAGGTATTCGATGTCGCATGCCGCCTTCGCGTAGTGCGCAAGCTTCTCATGGTCGTGAAACCGTAATTTTTCACGCGGCAGCCCGAGCGAAACGATAAAATCCATGGCAAACGCCTTGAATTCCTCGTAGTAGGCTTCATCGCTACCCGGTTTCACAAACATCTGATATTCCATCTGTTCAAATTCGATGGTGCGGAACGTAAAGTTGCCCGGCGTGATCTCGTTGCGGAAGGCCTTCCCGATCTGTCCGACGCCAAACGGCGGGGAACAGCGCCCGACACGCGCAAGATTGAGGAAATTGACATACTCGCCCTGTGCGTTTTCCGGACGCAGGTAAATCCGTTCCCCGCCTTCTTCTGTCGCGCCGCGGCGGGTCTCGAACATGAGATTGAACGTGCGGATATTCGTAAAGTCTTGCTTTCCGCAACGAGGGCAGGGCACATGGTTGTCGCGCAGATAGGCGTTCATTTCGCCCGTAGACATGGCGTCCGGATGTGCGGCGGGATCAAAGTCCAGTATGAGATCATCTGCCCTGTGGCGCGTCTTGCAGTTTTTGCAATCGACGAGCGGATCGGTAAAGCCGTCGATATGCCCGCTCGCCTTCCAGACGACCGGGTTCATGAGGATGGCTGAATCGAGCTCGAAGCTCTTGTCCCGCGTCTGGATGAACGCATATCGCCACGCGTCCTTGATGTTGTTTTGCAGCCGTACACCCAGCGGGCCATAGTCCCATGTGTTCGCAAGCCCGCCGTAGATTTCGCTGCCCTGAAAGATGAATCCGTAATGTCCGGCGTATTTGACGATTTGATCCATAGTCATACTCTGTCCTCCAATTTTTGTATAAAAAAACATCCCAAGCGTTTGCTTGGGACGAATTTTTTATAAAATCCGCGGTGCCACCCTGATTCAGATGAACTGCGCTTTGTGGGTACGGAAAAAAATCGATACCCTGCTTTTCGGTAACGGGAAGCACCCGACGGCGTCTACTTGGTGTTCAAGCCGCGGCTCCGGGACGCCTTCGCCACTGCCTTCATGAAGATTTTCACCAACCATCTTCTCTCTGAAAATCGGGCGCGTGGGTACTGTTCCCCTTCATAGCCTGTCGCATTTGCAATTTTGGCAAGTATACCACGCGGTGCCCGGGATGTCAACATACTCTTGACAATCCATTCCCTCTGTGCCATAATATATCAGTCTGCTCGGATGGGCGGCCCCTTTTCTGTCCCGGTATTGCAGCAGGATGGTGGGTTTCGCCTCCTAAGAAAACCGAATGTGTTTGCTTTCGGGAAAGCGGGACAGGCCCACAATTTCATAAGTTCCCGTAGCTCAGCAGGATAGAGCGGTCGCCTCCTAAGAGAACCTACTGTGTTCGCTTTCGGCGGATCGGGCAAGCCTCAAAGTTTCATAAGCGCCTGTAGCTCAGCAGGATAGAGCGTCCGCCTCCTAAGCGGAAGGCCGTGGGTTCGAATCCCGCCAGGCGCGCCATTCAGGACGCCGAAAGCCTTGATTTCATTGGGTTTTCGACGTTCTCCCTTTCTTCTCCTCCTCTCAAATCTGCTCATACAATGTTAAGTCTGCGAATAAGAGCGTTCACATTTTCTGACGTTCATCCATTCTGGATGGGCCGGAGCACCGTGACTCTTGCTAATAGACCCGCCTTCAGAACGTGCTTCGGGGGCGCTTCTCAAGGTCATTTGCTAATACGGCTTTTTGACCTCGCGCGCAATCTGCTAATAAAGTCATCCCTTATTAGCAAACTGGACGGACTGAAGAACTTTGATCAGCAGGTTCGGGTTGGCGGCGATCAAAGATGCCAGCGCATTTTCATCAAGCGCAGGGACTGCGGCCGGAGCCGGTTCCGCCTCCGGTTTCTGTGAAACCGCCGGGACTGGAGGATCGGGCGGAACATCCGCGCCGTTCTGGTAGAACTTTGCTTCCATCTCCGCCGCGAGACTCCTGCGGTCCTCGTCCAGAATGTGCGCGTACCGCTTCGTCACCATGTCCGGGGTGTTCCAGCCTCCGTCGCCTTGGACGGCCTTCACGTCGCCCTTGGACAGCTTCAGCTTAACACCTGCACTGGTGTGCCGGATGCTGTGGAACACGATTCCCTCTGCGTCGATGTCGGGATCGTTCATCGCGACAAGAACCTCCTTGAAACGTTTGTTCAGATGCTCCGTCATAATGGGTCGCCCGTTGGCCTGGCAGATGATGAGATCGTAATCCATATAGCCGTCGTCGCCCAATTCCGCTTTGAGCCTCTCCTGCATGCGGCGCAGGGTCAGCAGCTTTTGCGTTACGGTATCCGGGATGTAGACGTTGCGGACACTTCCCTCGGTTTTGGGTTGCTTCAGCACGATCACCGTCCGCGTGCCCGGGTATAGATTGGGGAATCGGAACTTGATCTCCATCTTCGGCAGCTTCTCAATGAGCGCCTTGTCCACGCGATCCACCACGCGATCAACATAAAGCATTTCCTTTGCGCAAAATTGCCGATTTGAGTAGGCAACGTCAGAACATGCAATATAATTCCGTCAGCACGCTCAACAGGATTAGGCGATCACTTGTTAACAAACTTAACAAGCGGTTTGAAGCTGAAAATCCTTTATTTCCGGGAGATTAAAGAGATTTCGCGAAGGGCGGCTGGAATAGAGCATGTGTTTTTTCGAACGATATTGAATCAAAGGGCTTGAAAAGTCGAGCCAAAGTGACACAAAACCCCCATTGACATTTTTTAGCTTTTCATGTTAATATAAACTAGCATTACAGGGGGATGGGGCAAGATCGTTTGGCATGTGACCAAGTTTGGTTACATGCTTTTTGTTTACCTTTTTTCAGAGCTGTGCTAAGGTCAACCAGCCGACACGCATGATGATCGGGACCTGTATCCATATCGTCAAACAAGTGCGTCTCATTTTTTCACCCGGTTGTGAACGCTATGTTCAGAGCGGAGGGTGAGTATAGGTTCGCCATCCTCCGACAAAGATCAGGCTAAACGATCAAGAAGGAGGGAGTATGGATCAAGCAAATGAAAAAGAGGCCCGGGCGCAGGATGCTGTCGAGCTATTTCGGATGTACCCGATGTGGTTGAAGCGACTAAAGACACTGAACTGGATGGTTGAGCAAGCAGAAATACTCTGTGATCATGCGTTAATTGAGCAATACGCATTGCGGAGAAGCCCCATTGACGGCATGCCCGTTTCGAAAGGCGTGGGAAGCAGCAAAACGGAGAATCTCGCGTTGGCGCTTGACGAAATCCGTAGCAAAGAAAAAAAGGAACAAGCTATCGCACTGGATGAATGGATGCATGAAATTAAAGTTCTGCAAATGAACATCACTTTGTATGAGATCGTTGTTGAAACGCTGACGGAAGAAGAACAAACGTTTATCAAGCTGCATTTCCAGAATGGGTATTCTCTTCGCAGGCTGGCAGCCGGCGATGTTCCCAAAGACAATCAATCAATCGGGCTGTCTTCTCTTTACCGCCTCAGGCGCATGAAACAGGTTGTGTTGGCCAAAGCAGCCATCATAATCGACTCTTAACCGACCGGTCAGGCGATCGTTTACCAATTTAAGCTATGAACTAAGTCCATCGTAAGTCACTGATCGACTACCCGTCGGAACGCAGGTTGAAGGACAGAAGGCGGAAGGAGGAGATTCCATTGGGCAACCTTATGAACGAGCGGTTACGTGGCAGAAAGTGATTCATTCAAATACAATTAAGGAGAGCGCGTATGAATAAGGTGTATCTTTCGGGAACAATTGCCGACATGCCGACATTCAGTCAGCCGGAGGGTGGCGCGGCACATCTGGTGTTTCAGTTTTGCGTACGTCATAGGACGGCGAAGGGCATGATGAAACAGGAGCTTTACCGGGTGAGCGCTTGGAACAACGCCGCCACCTGGGGGCAAGCGAATCTTCGGCAAGGGCAGAGGCTTGCGCTTCAAGGGTACCTAACACAACGGTTCGTGAGCGAGACCGGCGTCATTTCCGTGGAGGTGGCTGTCGAGGAATTCTTCTCCGGCATGCTGATGCAAGATCGGCAATTTGTTCAAATGAAAAATTCCGAGCCTGCGAGCAGCGCCACATCGGAAGCGGAAGACGCAGCAACAGAAGACGCCGCTTTATGATTAAAGCGACAGGTCACAAATATTTCACCATTGAGGGAAGTGCTGTCATTGGTTTTCCAGTATGCATTTGGAACAGGACAGGCAGTTTGCGAGAGTGCTTGTGAAATGAAAGATGCATCGCACGAGTTGAGAGGTGACAAGCGATCATACAGATCGTTTTTATTTTATTCCTTTATCAACACTTTCTAGCATGCAAGGCGGTTTTCCATACTTCCCAACTTCCCAATCCCAATTTATGAAAAACCATCGCCGAAAGGAGGTGAATAATATGGAAGAAGCATTCAGTACCTTGCTTGAAATTGGCATCCAGCAGGGAATCTGGGCGGCGTTGTACATCTACCTGTTTTTCCGGATGCTTAAGGAAAACAAGGAGCGCGAGGAAAAATACCAGGCTATTATCGACAAGCTGAGCGGCAACATCGAGAATGGGATCGAGAAGATCCAATCCAAGCTGGATGGCATGTCCCAAAAGGCAGGCGACGAATGAAGACATTCCCTCGACAGGCTCACCCGACTTCCTGAGTCGACTTCTCTTCCCGATTAACTTTATCTACAATCAAAAATCAACCAACAAAGAAAGGAAACAAACCATGGAAACCAAAGCAATCCAGAATAATAATGACCACGGGTTCCTGCCATTCGGCGGGCAGCGCGTGAAAAAAGAACGCCTCGACAGGCTCTTCGTCAACGCCGCCGGCGAGGAGGACCCCTCCCGCCGCGAACAGAACATCAAGCATTTCCATCTCGGCGCGAACCGCTACCAGGCGGTCGTGTATCCCGATCCCGTCCATTTCAAAGAGGAAGGCTCCGACGAATGGCAGGAAATCGACAATACCCTCGAGGAAAGCACGGATGCCCGTGGCAGGCAAATTCTCAAAAACCGTGCGGGCGGCCTTCGCGCGGAGTTTCCCCGGACGACCGACAATGCCAGCATGGCCTGCGTGACCGACGGCGGCAGGACATTCTCCTGGCGCTTCGAACAGGCATCGGAAGCCGTGCCCGTGCAGACGCGCAGCGGCGCGGAAATCAGGCAGGCCCGCCTCGTGGCTTTGGCGCAGAACACGCCGAAGTTCGTTGGGCGCACGGCTTCCAGCCTCGCTTCCGCGGACCTCTCCGAACTCGAAACGGCGCAGGAGCGGCGCGCGGACATCGCGACACTCAAGTCCGAGGCACGCTACGACGAACTCCTTCCCGGTGTCTCCACCCGCTATACGCTCAACGGTGTACGCCTCAAGGAGGACATCATCCTCGCGAACCGCGCGGCGCTTTCCGCGGCGGCGATCCGTCTTCCGGATGACTACGACTATGCCGTGAGCGAAACGCAAGAGCTCCGGATCCTGGACAAGCAGACGGGCAACGAGTGTTTTCGGATGAGCGCGCCCGTCGTCTACGACGCAAACGGCGAAGAGGCCGCCGCCTCCGTCGCGCTGACCCAATGTGACGGCTATGTGCGCATGGAGTACATGATTGACGACGCCTTTCTGGATGGCGCGGCGTATCCCGTGACCATCGATCCCGTGATTATTTCGACCAACGCCATTCAGAACATTCAGGATACGACGCTTGTGCAGAACTCTTCCTCCAACTACTATACCTCGACGCAGCTGAATGTGGGCACGTTCTCGAACCTTCGCTGTGTCAGCCTTCTTAAGTTTACCCAGCTTGCGCGACTCATGGCGAGCGACACGGTGATCGCGGCGGTTCTTCAGATCGCGCCGAAATCGTCGTCCTCGTCCAAATACATCGGCGCATACGAGGTGCTCGCTCCTTGGACTTCCTCGACGGTGACCTGGACGAACTTCAACCCGGACAGCACGTCGAACATTTCTACGGATGCCCAGGAATGCCAGCCGGGCTCCAGCAGCGAATGGATCAGCTTTGACCTGACGAACCTTTACAGGCACTGGTGTATGAACGATACGGGTGGAACCAGTCTCAACAACGGCGTCGCCTTCCGTACGCCCGACAACATCACCGGCGACAACGCCAGCACGCTGTATTCCTCCGACGCCAGCAGCAGCTACCGGCCCGTGATGTACGTCAGCTACATCAGCCACGCGGGCATCGAGGGCTGGTGGCAGTACGAGGAGATGTCCGCCGGCCGCGCGGGCACGGTCTACGCCGATCTGTTCAACGGGAACATGGTGCTGGAGCATTCCGATACCGAGATGACGGGCAGCCGCAATCCGGTTTCTGTCAACCACTACTATAACAGCTGCCTGTCTGATAAGAATCTCTACAACTGCGGCTACGGCTGGAAAACGGACGCGCACCAGAAGATCACCATCCGAACGCACAACAGCACGGACTATTACGTCTGGGAGGATGGCGACGGCACGGAGCACTTCTTTGAGGCGACGGGCACCCAGCCGTACACGGACGGCGAGGGTATGGAGCTCGAGCTGGAGCATTTCGACAACGGAACGTCGGGGACGTATACCGACGACTGGATTATCATCACGGATAAAGAGGATAACCGGATGCGCTTCGACGTGTTCCAGGCCGGAACCGCGTGGCTGACCGCGACGCAAGACGCCACAAACGCCAACCTTGCGACGTGGACTTATGTGAGTGGTTATGAAGCGGAAGGCCGGATCGAGAAGATCACGGATCCCGTGGGGCGCGAGACGGTGTTCAGCTATTCGGGCAGTCTGCTTTCGAGCATCCGCATTCCGGCGGCGACCACGGGCACGTACCGGTATGTGTACTACACATACGACGGTTCGAACCGGCTGACGGGCGTGCGCTACAGTGAGTTAGGCGGCACGACGCCGCACACGACCTATGCCTACGAGAGCGGCAATAACATGCTGATCCGCGCGCGCAATTACGACGGCGTCCGGGTGAACGTGGGTTACGAGGGGACATCCCTCTACAATACGAGCGTGGTTGTCGGTGGCGTGACCGACCAGATGCGGCGCGTGCTGTCGCTGGAGACGGTGGCGACCAACTCCTCCGACACCGTGACGGAGTCCGGCGCGAAGCAGCTTTTCGCCTACAAGAACATGTGTACCGAAGTCACGGCGGTGGAGGATACCGCCTCGGACGCGGGGAAGAAGCTTTATTATCAGTTCAACGACAGCGGCAACGTGGTGGCGGTGCGCGACGAGCTGGGCTATGCGAAGTTCACGAAATTCGAAAGCGGCATCGAGAACAAGCCCTCCGATGAAAGCCCGCTCCGGCGCGCGGTGGTGAACCTTTTGCGCAGCCCCGACCTTTACGCCAACTGGACGGCCTCCGCCACGGGCGGCACAGCGACGAGGGACACCGCGACGACCTGCATGAGCGCGCCGTCCGCGAAACTCGTCAAAACGTCCGGCGGCGAGGCGAAGTTCCGCCAGCAGGTGACGCTGCAGGCCAACGCCTCCTATACCCTGTCCGCGTATGTGAAGACCTCCGGCCTCACCGGCGGGCTCGGCGCGTACCTGCGGTTGAGCAAGGTATCCAACGTCCTCGATAACGTGTCGAGCGAGACGCTGACCGGTTCGACGGACGCGGCGATCGGCAACGAGATGCCCACGGACGGCTGGGAGCGCGTGCGCGTCGGCATTACCCCGACCGCGACGGAAGCGTATTACGTGGATTTGGTCAACGCGGCGGACGGCGGCACGGCGTGGTTTGCCTGCCCGCAGCTGGAACTCGGGGACATCGCGAACCCCGTGAACCTGGTTTCCAATGGCGACTTCCGCTATACCTATACCAGCGGCGCAAAGACGCTCGCGTACGAGTGGGCACAGGGAACCAGCAACCTGACGACTGCGCCGACGGGCGTGTTTGCTTCGAGTACGGATTCCACATTCCCCACCGCGCTGTCCGGCAACTACATTCAGTTGGAGGGCATCCCCAACCTGGCGAACGTGGCATACATCCAGAACTTCCGGGTTATCGGTCATGCGGGCGACGTGTTCGTGTTCGGTGGTTGGGCAAGCGCAAAGAGTGTCCCGAACGCGAATGAAGTGACGAAAGGCTTCGGCTTTGCAGCGCGTCTTAAGAAGACGGATGGGACATGGTCGAACTATGCGATGATGCCAATGAACAACGAGTGGGTCGGGTGGCAGTTTGGCAGCTGGGCGCTTCCAACGGCATACGACTACACGGAGATTGAGATGGCGCTTGTGTACACGCGTAACTGCGGTCTTGCGAAGTTCTCGAATGTGTTCATGTATCGGGAGCAGTTTGGAGAAAGCTACGCGTACGACGACGACAAGAACGTGGTGTCGACGACAACGCTGGCGGGCCAGAAGTCGGATATCCAGTACGACTCCGCGAAGAACATCTCGCGGTACACACAGCCGGGTAGGGATGCCGAGGACACGGACAACCAGTACATTTTCTACTACGGCGACACGGATGCCGACAAGAAGAAGCACCTGATGTGGCGCTCGCGCACGCCCATGCACATGACGGACTACTTCTCGTACGACAGCTACGGAAACCAGACGAGCGCGCGGCGCATTGACTACCGGGTGTTTACCGACAGCGTGCCGGAAAGCACGTATCCGTATATCCGGACGGAGACTTCTCCTTCCCCGAACGGGAACTATCCTTACGAGCAAATCGACGCGCGGGCGAACATCGTGACTCAGACGCATAACTCGTCCACGGGAACGCTGACAAGTGTGGAAGATCCGACCGGGCAGACGTTAAACTACACTTTTGACGATTCGAAGCGCGTGACTGCGGTACAGACCACGGGAGACGGGAAGGCATACAAGAATGGCTACACCTACGAGAACGACCGGATTAAGACGATTGCGCACAATACGACGAGCGATACGACCAATGATGTGACCTATACATTCGACTACGATGATCTGGGCAGGAAGACGAATGTGAAGGTCGGCACACAAACGCTGTCCACCAACGTGTATGAGAACACCCGCAACGGTTTGCTGAGCGAGGTTGACTATGGCAACGGCGGCAAGGTAAAGTATGCCTACGACGAATTTGACCGCCTGACGGGCGTGCGCTACGACGCCGAGACGACTGATCGCTATGCATACAAGTATGGCGCGAACGGCAAAGCAGCCGAGGTTACGGACAGTAATCTGGATCGCGTGGTGCATACGGAATACGATCTTGCGGATCGTCCGTGCCTGGTTGAGACGCGGGACGGCACGACAGAAGAGCTGATCTACCAGACGCGCCTCAAGTACAACAAGCTCGGAAACTTGGAGCGGTTCGCGGAGAAGGTGGGCAACGATGCGTATCGCTCCGAATACGAGTACGACCGGGACAACCGCATCACCGAAATCACCTACGACGGCGGGCCGCATAAAGTGAGTTACGATTACGATGCGCTTGGACGCGTCACGACGCGAACGGC
>JAEZSP010000026.1 GCA_023421735.1 Bacillota bacterium
ATGTAATTCGTTGCCGACGAAACGGGTCCGTTGGGCAGTCGCCCGGATGCTGGCGTAGCTCAATTGGCAGAGCAGCTGATTTGTAATCAGCAGGTTGCGGGTTCAAGTCCCATCGCCAGCTCCATCCCCGGATTCATCGCATATGGGTAGGTTCCCGAGTGGCCAAAGGGAGCAGACTGTAAATCTGCCGTCTTCGACTTCGGTGGTTCGAATCCACCCCTGCCCACCAAAGTCCTCCCTTAGGACATCCTGAGGGAGGCGTTTCGCGGGAATGGCGGAATTGGCAGACGCGCTAGATTCAGGTTCTAGTGAACGATTTGTTCATGCAGGTTCAAGTCCTGTTTCCCGCACCATCAGCAGAGCCGTCGAACCCGACGGCTCTGCTCGCTTTTTCTCTTATTGTCTTCGATTTTCTCGTATACGCTTACTTTTTAAGCAAGCATATGCTATAAGAGCACTCGCATGCAAGGTGCGAGTACCAGAACTTTTTTTTGCTATACCTAAAAGGGCCCGGCAAATAGGTACTGCGTTTTCAGGGGCATCCCTAACAGGGCTTAGTCAATAGGACATGCCTTGTTTAGGAATAGAAGCTGATCCTGAAGGACCTGATCAAAATTAGGCGGAATATACATCTCAAAATGGCCGCATTTATACATGATAAGCCGGGATTTAGGAGCTTGCTTAGCAGCTTTGATGGCTGGACCTATAGGGGTGGTTTTATCATATTGCGCTATCTGCACCAGCCAGGGAATGATCATCTTTTCTGCCAGCTTACCGGGTGAATAGGATAGCACGTTCAGGAACACCCGACCGGCGACATTATCTTTGCTGAAATCGTAGTCTGAAGGATCAATCTTCGTAAATGCTTCCAGTGTCCCAGGATCGGTCATTGCGGCGAGATCCCCCGGTTTGCCAAAACTGGGTATGTAAAACGGGCGCATTCCTAAAGCCAGTTGGCACCTATCACGCAAAGAAGCATAAAGTAGTTGGATAATATGGATAGGGCTATTCGCACGTGCGGTGGCGCGGCCATCCAGATTCGGAACCTGCGAGATTACCGCGGCTATCCTTCCATCCTTGACCGCCGCGGATACGACATGCCCTCCGCTGAACGATGTGCCCCAGAGAATGATTTTCTCAGGGTCAACTTCTTTTAACTCTCTGGCAAAGGCAATCGCCGCCTGCCAATCCTCCAACTGCTTTTCTATATCCAAAATACATTTGGGATCTCCTTCACTCTCACCGTAATGACGGTAATCAAAAACAAGAACATGATATCCTGCTGCAGCAAATGCTTTGGCGTACGAGTCAAGGCCCTTTTCCTTGACGCCTCCAAAACCAGGGGCCATGATGATGCAAGGCAATTGAGCATTGCCCGAAGCTCTATAAAACCAGCCGCCACATTTTAATCCCTTTGACACGAATTGAATATTCTCTCTCTGCATGATTTTTCACCTCAAAACATATTTGGCTTCAATTCGTTATATAAACAAAAATTACAATTCAGGTCGAACTTAGAGGAGGGGCGTCGGTGATATACCGGACCAATGCCGGCCTCGACCGCGCGAGCGATTTCGCTGATTTGAACGGATAAACTCTTTTCGAAATCAAGACCATTGGGCTACTCATTCACGAGCATTCCTTCACAAGCACAAGGTAGTTCCCAATTTCCTTTTAATTTTACAGCAAAGAGCAGAATTAAACAAGGGAATACGTATGCTGTATCCCCAGCGAGGGCATACAATCCAGAAGTACAGAGTTGTATTGGCGCTTTACGCTGTCCAGATACTGTTTTAGAACATTTTCGCAGTTCATGGCGTTGACAAGTGAAACCTCCATACCCCAAAGCTCAATGCTGGCAGGTATGAGTTCAACACCTTCCGCGTGATGCAAAAGGCCCTCGCCCGGGGCGATGGTTCCTTCATCCAGCACCTTACCCATCACTATCGCCAGCGTCACCAGCAAACTGTCTGGCTGCGAGTAGCCAAGGCTCAAGTGGTGGAGCCAATTCGGATGGCCGCTTCACGCAGCTTTTTATGGTTTCGAGAACCCCGGGCATCACCGCGCAGTTGTCCTTGAGAACTGAAAAGAGTGCGGGCTCAAATGTTTGGCAAATTGCGTCCACATCCGCCGCCTCAAAATCGCGCCCGTTCTGTTTCCTGAAATAGCCGCCGAGCCGTTCCCCCGAAAGCATCGTCCGGATGTGCGCGCGCTTTTGCATGCCCATGGGTGCGCGCGTCTCTTCCATGGTCGGGGAGAGGCCTGCGGATTCGAACGCCGATTGGAATGCCGCAACGGGCGCGAAACAGCCGAAATCAACCGCCGTGCCTGCCCAATCAAGAATTACAGTTGAAATCTTTATTCTTTTGCCTCCACCGTTATCTATTTTATAGTGATTATACCATACCTGCATATGCGCCTGATCACCTGAAAATCAAATACAGGTTCGGCAACGCGGATACGGATCGGGGGGTTGGATGCTAAAAGTGGGGCGGCTTTACTCTTTTACGCTGATCTGATAGAATAAAAGCGGCATAAAGTAGAATGTGTTGCGGTTTATATAGACGGTGAGATGGCAAACGCTGAAAACGGGGTCAGAACGAAGAGGGTCTTAATTATGTCAAAACATATGAAGCATGAACCGAAAAAGGCCAAAGCAAAGGTCGTTATCCTGATCTTTCTCGCTTTTTTGATGCTTGGCGGCGCCTTTTCAGCGGGTTGGTATTTCGGCGTGGATTCTACCCGATATAAAGGCAAGATACTGCTTGTGAACAGCGAAAACAAGCTTCCGGCGGATTATGTTCCCGAAGGGCTTGTGAACCTCTATGAACAGCGGCACTCCTTCCGGCTTGCCTCGAGTGACATTTACCTGACGCGAGAAACCTACGAGGCGATGGAAAGGATGTTTGCCGCTGCCGAGGCGGACAATGTAAACGGCTTTATCATCACAAGCGGCTACCGCACCTACGAGCGGCAAAAGGCGATCTATGAGCAAAGTGAGCCGGGATATGCGCAGGAGCCGGGCGCGAGCGAGCATCAAACGGGGCTTGCCTTTGACGTGACTGCCGAAAACAGTGCGAACGGCTTTGAAAGCACCGAACAATACGCCTGGCTATGGAAGCACGCGCACGAATACGGCTTTATACAGCGATATCCCGCGAACAAAGCGGATGTGACAGGCATCAGCTACGAGCCGTGGCATTTTCGCTATGTTGGCGTGGAAGCCGCAACCCAAATCTACGACAAGGGGATCACGCTTGAGGAATTTTTGCGCGCCGCGCCTTGACATGGGCATTTTGGTTTTCCAAGGAGTGCGGTAGCGTCCTTATGCATGATGAGCGCGGCAATGAGCCGACGCGTTCGGCAAAAAAGAGAAAGCCTTCGTGATTCCCGTTTTTTGATTTATTTTGCGTTTGTCAACGACCCAATTCGCAGCGCATTACGGCAAAAAAGCCCGATATTCGAGCTTTTTTGCGTGCCGATTTTGCCGTTTCAGGCGATCAACGTCATGTGCGCGATGTCCTTGCTTTATCCATGCGCGCAATGCAAGTTATATGGTTAGGGTGTGTCAACTGTGCCAATTCGGTCGGCCATGTCCCGCATTTCTTCCTGCACGTAGTGCTGTGCCTGCGCATTCCAAAGCTCCTGATATTTTCCTGTCTGGGCAAGAAGCGTCTCATGGTTTCCGCGCTGCACCAATCTACCCTCATGAAAAACGGCGATGTCGTGGCAAAAACGGCAGGAGGACAGCCGGTGGGAGATAAAGACCGCTGTTTTGTCGCGTATGATCTCGTTAAAACGGGAGTAGATATCGAATTCCGCCATGGGATCCAGGGCGGCGGTTGGTTCGTCGAGTATGACGAGTTGTGCATCCTTGTAGATGGAACGGGCCAGCGCAACCTTCTGCTTCTCGCCGCCGGAGAGCTGAACGCCCTCCTTGTCATACCCCTTGCCCAGGTAAGTGTCGATGCCCGCGGAGAGTGCCTTGAGCTTGTCGGTGAAGCCCGCCTTCATCAGGCAGTCGCGGATGGCATCCCCGTCCGGGTTTTCGGCGCAGGCTACGACCTGAGCGAGGGTGAGATCGGGGATCTCAAAGTCTTGAAAGACCACGCTGAAAAGCTGCATATACGCGTCATAGTCGTATTCCCAGACGTCGACGCCGTTGAGCGTGATGGTGCCCTCGGTTGGCGCATACAGGCGGCAGAGCAGTTTGATCATGGTGGTCTTGCCTGAGCCGTTCATGCCTACGACGGCCAGGCGCTCGCCGGCGCGGAAATGCAGGGTGACGTTATCCAATGCTTTACCGGCGGAACCCGGGTATTGGAAGGATACGCCCTCGAAGGCGAACGTCAGCGGACCGTTGTCGGGGTCTGGTGTCGGCAGCTTGCCGCCCCGGTGATGGTCGGGCAGGTCCATGAAGCGATAGTACAGTTTGACGTAGACGGCGTTGTTCATCAGCGAAGCCATCGTGCTGGCAAAAGTCGTGATGTTTTGCACCAATCCGGATGTCGCGCCGATGTACTGCACCGCGCTGCCCACAGGATACATGCCTGCCAATGTGCGCAGACCGATCAGCAGGTAGACGCCTCCGCCGATGACGGCGTTGAGCGCGGCGTTGACGCCGGAGATGCGGTTCTGGATCTTGAACAGCTTCAACCATGTTTTCAGGCTGGTGTTTTCGTCTATGATATTTCTGAGCAACTTTTCTTGCCGATACAGCCGGATATCCTTGGCTGCCTTGTCGGCGTCGATGTAATGAAGGTAATAATGCGCGGTGTTGTTCCCCTTCTGGTTGTGTGCGAATGCCTCGCGTTCGCGTCCCTGCTGCCATTTTTGGATCTGCAATACGCCGACGACCACGGTCGCCACAGCGGCGGCCAACAGGAATATCGCCCAGTTGCCGGTCAGAAAGGACGGGGTGAATGTTGCGGCGGTGTGAAACATCCCGATCAGCAGCAGCAGCGCGCCGATCACGGAAAATCCCGTCGTCATCAGCTCGTTCATATTCCAGATCTGCCGCATGATGCCAAGACCGTTCCCGTTGGTTTTGGATTCGATGTCCGCAAGCAACTCGTTGACGGCGGTGTCTTCGATGTGCCTGTAATCCAGCACGGCGTATCGGCGGGCTAGATGGGCATGGAACCGCAGCCAAGTGCTCTCGTTGCGGATCTCCAATTGCCGTTCGACAAACGCGCTCAGGCACGCCAATGCGAAAGAGAGCCCCACTGCGACCGCCGCGTATCGGAGGACCAGCGGCAACTGCGCCCCGCCGCTCAGCAAGTTGATGATCTGCGCGGAGAGGAACAGAGCGACCAGGGGTGTGGCGGATTGCAGGAGAGCCGCCAATGCGGAAAGCGGGATTAATTGCGCGTCGATCAGATGAATTTCCCTGAAGCCGCGGAAGATATAGTACAGCGATTCCCGCAGGCTGAGGGCCTCTTCCTTTTTCTGTTCATTTTTAGGCTCCGACATGCTGCGCCTCCTGATCACTACTATAGTAATGGGCCTGTATGGAGAACATTTCGGCATACAATCCGCCCAGCGCCATCAACTCGTCGTGCGTCCCGATTTCCCTGATGTGCTGCCCGTCCAGCAGCACGATGCGGTCGCAGAACCTTGTGCTTGCCAACCGATGCGAGATGTACACCGATGTCTTGTCGCGCGTCAGTTCGGCGTATTGCTGATAGACCTGATTTTCTGCGATGGGGTCGAGCGCGGCGGTCGGCTCGTCGAGGATCATCACCGGCGCGTCTTTATAAAGCGCGCGCGCCATGGCAAGTTTCTGTTTCTCGCCGCCGGAGAGGTCCAGCCCTTCCGCGTTGACTTCCCGCACAAGCAGCGTGTCTGCCTTCTCCGGCAGCACCTGTACCTTCTCCCACAACCCGGACAGTCGCAGACAGTTGGCGACGCGCACGTCGTCAGTATCCTGCGGCAGCGCCTGCGATACATTGTGTGCGATGCTGCTGGACAACAGGTGGATATCCTGAAACACGGTGGAGAATAGCGTGAAATATTCGTCGCGGTTGAAGGCGCTGATGTCGACGCCGTCCATCCTGATCTCGCCTTCGGTTGGCTGATACAGGCCGCACAAGAGCTTGACCAACGTGGTCTTGCCGGCGCCGTTGGCGCCGACGATGGCGATGCGCTCGCCGCCGGCAATTTCCAGATTGATGTCTTTGAGTGCAAAGTTTTCCGATTCGGGGTAGCGATAGGAGACGCCGCGCAGGGATATGGACGGCGGTGCGCCCTGCGGCAGTTCGTGTCCCGCGCCGGTGCGCATGCGGTCTGCGAGGTCGAGGAACCGGCGGATATCGGATATCTCGCTGGAGGAGCGCAAGAGGTCGTTCGCGCTGGTGATCATGCCGGACACCCACCCGGCAAACGCACCGATGGCGGCGAAAACGAATATGAAGTTGCCCAGCGTGATCTGCCCCTGAAAGAACAGATAAATGAGAAACGCATACGCCGCGCCGTCCCGCAGCAAAATGAGGCCCGCGCCGATGAGCTTGGCGTTCATGCGCTTCTTGGCGACTGAGGCGTTTCCTGCGTCGCTCTCGGCAAAATGCGCGTTCTGCTTGCGCATCAGCCAATCGATCATGTGATACAGGCGCATGTCCTTGGCGGCCGCACGGTTATGTAAAAAACCATTCAAGTACTGGATTTTGCGAAACACCGCCGAGCGTTCCTCCCGGGTCTTGAGCTCATACGCCCGATGCACGTACAATGCCCACGCGCTGATGGCGCCCGACGCGATCAAAAGCACGATGATCAGCGGATGTACGGTTGCGATGACGCTGCCATACAGCAGGAAGCCCAGTATGTTGGTCAGAAGATGCGCCCACTCGCGGGGCATATTGGAGGAAGGGGAATGGTTGCTCTGTGCGGATTTATCCATCTTATCTTTGACCGGTTTAATGGCGGGGTCCTCCATGACCTCGTAGTCCATGGTGATATTTTTGGGGAATATCCTCTTGTTAATATGACCGATGATGCCGACGGTGCCGACATTCCACTCGCAGACGTTGCGGGTATACGATTGCAGAAATTGCAGCAACACCATCAGGAGCGACAGCGAGCCGATCGTCAATACAAAACGCGACGCGGACGCGTGTTCCGCCAGTAGATCGAGCAGCACCTTGGGCATCAAGATGCCGACAAAGGGGAGGGCGACCTGCATGAGCAGCGACACCGCGCTCATCACAAGGACACTCGATGCGGTTTCCCAGTAGAACTGCAGGTTGAACTGCGTATTTGACCACAGACTATACTCCGGCTTCTCCCGTTTCATCTCATACCTCCTTTTTCAGGTCCGTTCAGCATGTCACTTCCGGCTAACGATGCCTTCCGACATGATGTTACCTGCAATAAACACCTGGTTTACGCATCATTTTTCAATAGTATACAATGAATGAATCAAATGGGAAAGCAAGTAATGGTTGAATCAGACAAAAAGTTGCATGGATGACCTGCTACTCCACAGTCTGCATATTTCCGGATCGTTGCAAGAATCCATCTTTTCGCATGAGCCGACCGATCTGATCGAATTTTAGTATATTTGGGCATCAATCTGAACGTAAATCCGGACTGATTTTTTCTGTGATTGAATCCATTTGGGGCGAAAAAAGAATCGGGACGACATCGCATGTGGTGGATTTTGAACGCATGCCTTTTTATTTTTGGCGGGTCTAATAAGATTGTTGTCGAGACGATTTTCATGCGTGTATAGGGCGTAATTCGTAAATTAACCGGATTGTTCTACAAAATTGATAGACAGGGATCGGCTAAACCGGTATTATTTAATCGATAAATAAATACTGAAATGAACGAGGAAGGATGCGGTATTCATGCCGGAGGACAGGAACCCGACACCCAGGCCGATTCCGCGGCCCATCCTGGAGAGAATGCCGAGGTATTTGCATTACCTCAAGGCCAAGCGCGCGGAGGGGATGACGCGCATTTCCTCCACCGTCATCGCGACAGACCTTCAGCTCAACCCTGTACAGGTTCGCAAGGATATGGCCTGCGTCAACGACAGCGGGAAGCCGCGCACCGGCTTTGCGCTTCCGGGGTTGATTGACGACATCGAGCGTTTGTTGGGCTACCTTAACGCCAAGGATGCGCTCCTGGTGGGCGCTGGGAATCTGGGGCGGGCGCTGCTCAACTACGAAGGATTTGCCGGGTACGGACTTAATATACTGGCGGCGTTTGATGTGAACGAATCGCTGATCGGCAAGCAGATCCATGGCCGGACCATATTCCCCATGAACAAGCTGACTGATTTGGCCAGCCGGTTGAATGCGCACATCGGCATCATCACGGTGCCGGCAAACGAGGCGCAACAGGCATGCGACCTCCTGGTGGCGGGGGGCGTGACCGCCATCTGGAATTTCGCGCCGGCACACCTGGAGGTACCGCCCCATGTGATTTTGCAGAACGAGGACATCGCCGCGTCTCTGGCGCTCCTCTCAAATAAACTGATGTTACGGGACGCGGCGCTTCGTTCCCAAACGACCGGGAAAACAGACGATACCCCAGAGGAGGAATGAACATGGCGGAGAACATCAAGGCGAATGCGGAAGAAGCTGCGGCGGAAGTGCAGCGGATGGTTGACGAGCTGGTCAAAAACGCGAACGAGGCCCTGACGGAATATATCCGGATGGACCAGGCGCAGGTGGACGCTGTTGTGCATGCGATGACGCTGGCGGGGCTTGACAAGCACATGATGCTGGCGCGTATAGCGGTCGAGGAAACCGGGCGCGGCGTTCTCGAGGACAAGGTGATCAAAAACATCTTCGCCACAGAATATATATGGCACTCCATCGAGCACCAGAAGACCGTGGGCGTCATCGATGAAAACGACATGGAGGGGTATGTGGAGGTGGCGGAGCCCGTGGGCGTGGTGGCCGGTGTGACGCCGGTGACCAATCCGACCTCCACCACGATGTTCAAGTCGCTCATCTGCGCCAAGACCCGAAACCCCATTATTTTCGGATTTCACCCGTCGGCGCAAAAGTGCTCCGTAGAGGCGGCGCGCGTTCTGCGGGACGCGGCGGTGGCGGCCGGCGCGCCTCAATACTGCGTACAGTGGATCGAGCATCCGTCCATTGCGGCGACAAACGCGTTGATGAATCATCCGGGGATCTCGCTCATTCTGGCAACCGGCGGCGCGGGCATGGTGAAGGCGGCATATTCCGCAGGCAAGCCCGCGCTGGGCGTTGGGCCGGGCAATGTGCCGTGCTACATCAACAAAAGCGTGAATGTGGGCCGGGCCTGCACGGATCTTATGATTTCAAAGACATTTGATAACGGGATGATCTGTGCGTCCGAGCAGGCGGTGATCGTCGATCAGGAGATCAGCGGGCAGTTCGAGGAAATCATGACTGCCAACCGCTGCTACTTTTTGCGGGATGCCGAAATTGAAAAGGTGTCCGGGTACGTCATCAATGCGCAGAAGATGGCGGTCAATCCCGAGGTGGTGGGGAAATCGGCGTACTGGATCGCCAAAAACGCCGGCGTCGAGGTGCCCGAGGACACCAAGCTTCTCATTGCCAGACTTCCGCATCCTTCCCGTGAATATCCGCTGTCACTTGAAAAGCTTTCTCCGGTGCTGGCCTACTTCGTGTGTGAAGACGCCGACCAGGGGATCGCATATGCCAAGGCAATGCTGGAATTGGGCGGTCTGGGCCACTCCGCGGTCATTCACTCGGACGATGAGGCGCTGTGCCTGCGCTATTCAAAGGAGATGAAGGTGGGGCGCGTGATTGCCAATTCGCCTTCCTCGCAGGGGGCCATCGGCGATATTTATAACACGAACACGCCTTCTCTGACGCTGGGCTGCGGCTCGTTCGGACGCAATTCCACCACTGCCAACGTGTCGTCGGTAAACCTCATCAACAAAAAGAGGCTGGCAAAGCGGAGGGTGAACATGCAGTGGTTTAAAATTCCGCCGAAGATTTACTTTGAAAAGGGTTCCGTGCAGTATCTGGAGGCGATGCCTGGCATCACCCGCGCGTTTATCGTGACCGATCCGATGATGGAGAAGCTGGGTTATGTGGATAAGGTAACCTACTATCTGGGCAAGCGCGCCGGGAACATGCACTACGAGGTGTTTTCCGAAGTCGAGCCTGATCCGTCCGTTGAGACGATCATGCGCGGCGTGCGCGCCATGAACGCGTTCCAGCCGGATGTGATCATTGCGCTGGGCGGCGGTTCGGCCATCGATGCGGCAAAGGGGATGTGGCTGTTCTATGAGCATCCCGAAACCAGCTTTGGCGGCCTGAAACTGAAGTTTATCGACATCCGCAAACGCGCCTTCCATTTCCCCAATCTGGGCAAGAAGGCACAGTTGGTTGCCATCCCCACCACGTCCGGCACCGGCTCGGAGGTGACGAGCTTCTCGGTCATCACCGACAAGCAGAACGGAAATATCAAGTATCCCCTGGCCGACTACGAGCTGACCCCCGACGTGGCGATCATCGATCCCCAGTTTGTGGCGACGATGCCCAAGTCCATTACCGCCGACACAGGGCTGGACGTGCTCACGCATGCGGTGGAGGCCTACGTGTCCGTGATGGCAAGCGACTACACCAACGGTCTGGCGATGAAGGCCATTGAGCTGGTGTTCAAGTATCTGCCGCGCAGCTGGGACGATGCGGGGGATGAGGTGGCCCGGGAGAAGCTGCACAACGCCAGCTGCATTGCGGGCATGGCCTTCTCAAACGCGTTTCTGGGCATCAACCATTCGCTGGCGCACAAGCTGGGCGGCGAGTTCCACATTCCGCACGGGCGTGCCAATGCGGTGCTGCTTCCCTATGTGATTGCCTACAATGCGCAGAAGCCCACCAAGTTTGCCATTTTCCCCAAGTACGGCGAGTTCGTAGCCGACTATCGCTACGCGCAGATATCGCGTCAGCTGGGATTTGCGGGCAAGGGGGAGACGCAGGAGGAGCAGGTGGCGGCACTCATCGAGGCGGTGAAAGGCCTGATGAAGCGGCTCAACATGCCCATGAGCATCCGCGAATGCGGCGTGGACGAGGAAACGTTTATGAAGGTTCTGCCCAGCCTCGCCGCGCGCGCATTTGAGGATCAGTGCACCACCGCGAACCCGCGCTACCCGCTCATTGCCGAACTCATGGAAATCTACAAAAAGGCCTACTACGGCGCATAGCATCGATCCGGCCGCCCGGCGGATTTCCACCGGGCGGTTTGATCAGAACCATTCACGGAGGCGAAACCGCTTGAACAGCATCATACGGCTGCGGGAATCCAATTGCAAGGATTGCTATAAATGCATCCGCCATTGTCCGGTCAAGGCAATCAGCTTTGCCGAAAACCAGGCGCAGATCATTCCACAGGAGTGCATCCTGTGCGGCATGTGCTTTGTGGTATGCCCACAGAACGCCAAGGAGATTCGCCCTGACGTCGACCGCGTGCGCGCGGCGATGGCCGCCGGTCGCCGCGTCGTGGCCAGCATAGCGCCTTCCTTTATTGCGGATTTCGATGTGGGCGGCATTGAGGACATGCGCGAGGCGCTCGTTGCGCTGGGCTTTGCAGACGCCGAGGAAACCGCCATCGGCGCGGGGATCGTTTCGCGCGCGTATGAAAATCTGATGCGCGAGGGCACGATGCCTGTCATCATCACCAGCTGCTGCCATGCCATCAATCTGCTGATTCAAAAGTACCACCCGGACATGCTGCCCTATCTGGCGCCGGTGCTCTCGCCCATGCAGGCGCACTGTAAGCTGATCAAGGAGAACGACTCCGACGCGTATACGGTATTCATCGGCCCGTGTATCGCCAAAAAGGACGAATCGGACCGCTCCCAATACACCGACGCGGCGCTTACCTTTGACGAGCTGCGCGATTGGCTGGGCAAGGCGGGGGTTGCGATTACCCGGCGTCAGCGAACGCCCGAAGACGGCAAGCGCGCCAGGTTCTATCCGGCGACAGGGGGAATTCTCAAATCGTTGGACGCGCAGAACGGCTATCGGCTGATCGCGATCGACGGGGCGCAGAACTGCATCCAGACGTTTTCGGAATTGAAGGACGGGCGGCTCAAGCGGGTATTCATCGAAATGTCGGCCTGCGAGGGCAGCTGCGTGAACGGTCCCTATATCCGCGAACACCACATGAACCGGCTGACCGGCGCGTTGCGCGTGGGCGAGTACGCCGGGACGACCGATTTTGCCACCGAAAAGTCCGATGGCATCCATCATACGTTCAACTTTGAAGGAACCCACCGCGTGCAGCCGGGCGGCGAGGCGGTCGAGAAGGTGCTGGAGCAAATGGGAAAGACGCATCCGGAAAAGCAGTTGAACTGTGGCAGCTGCGGCTACCCGACCTGCCGCGACAAGGCGATCGCCGTGTGTCAGGGCAAGGCGGAGATCGGCATGTGTCTGCCGTTTTTGAAGGAGCGGGCCGAGTCGTTTTCGGATACCGTGATCGGCAATACCCCCAACGCCGTGTTCGTTCTGGACGAAAATCTGGTGGTACAGCAGGTAAACCGCGCCGCGCTGGCGCTGTTTCACCTGCGTGCGCCGGACGAAATCCTCCACGCGCCCATCGTCACGCTGTTGAATCCCATCGACTATATGAACGTGATGATCAGCGGCAAGGACATCATCAACAAATGCATCTATGTGGCGGAGTTTAAAATCTATGTGGAAGAAACCATCGTCTACGACCGGCAGAACCGCGTGCTGGTGTGCATTCTGCGCGACGTGACCGAGCGCGAGTGCATCCGGGAGAATGAACGGGTCATGCGCCGCCGGACCATCGAGATTACCGACAAGGTCATCGACAAGCAAATGCGCGCGGTGCAGGAGATCGCTTCGCTCCTGGGCGAGACCACAGCGGAAACCAAGACCGCCCTGACCCGGCTGAAGGACGCGATGCAGCATGAATAATCTGTGTACCGAGATCGGTTATGCGAGCCTCAACAAGGCGGAGGAGCAGCTGTGCGGCGACCGGGTGGAGCACTGCGTGGATGAAAACGGGGCGCTGCTGGCGCTGACCGACGGACTGGGCAGCGGCGTCAAGGCGTGCATCCTATCGACCCTCACCGCGAAAATCCTGATGACGATGATCGCGGGCGGCATGTCGATCGATGATTGTGTGGAGACGATGGTCAACACCCTACCGGTCTGCAAGGTGCGTGGCATCGCCTATTCTACCTTTACCATCATCCAGATTACGGACAATCGACGCGCGCGCCTGATCCAATTTGACAACCCCAAAGTGGCGCTCATCCGCGACGGGAAAAACTGCGAATATCCGGTGTCGGTGCGCGAGATCGGTGGGAAGAAGATTGCCGAGAGCGAGTTCGAGGTGCGCGAAGGCGACCTGATGCTCGCCATGAGCGACGGCGCCATCTACGCGGGCGTGGGGCATGCGCTGAACTACGGATGGTCCCGCGAGAATATCCTTCAATTTGTGGAGGGAAACTATGCGCCGGAGCATTCGGCGCAGTACTACGCGGGCATCGTGGCCGACGAATGCGGAAAGCTCTACGAGGATCGGCCGGGGGACGACACCACGGTTGCGGCTGTGCGCGTGCGCGCGCGGCATCTTGTCAATCTGGTGATCGGCCCGCCCGCCGAACGGGACGCGGACGAGGACATGATGCGCAAGTTTTTTGCGCTGCGGGGTTCTCATATCGTGTGCGGGGGAACGACCGCCGCCATCGCCGCGCAATATCTCGGCAAGGAGCTTGTGCCGTCGGAGAGCTATTCCGATCCGTCCATTCCGCCCATCAGCCAGCTGGACGGCGTGGACCTTGTGACGGAAGGCGTACTCACCATGTCGCAGGCGGTGCTCATCGCAGAGCGGCGGGTGAACGGGGAAGACGCGGCGTCGGATTTTGCCTATCGCAAGGACGGCGCATCGCGCATCGCCCAGGAGCTTCTCGAGCAAGCGACCGATGTGACGTTTTTTGTGGGCCGCGCCGTCAACCCGGCGCATCAGAACCCGAACCTGCCCATTTCCTTCGGCATCAAGATTCAACTGATCGAGCGGTTGGCGGCCTGTCTGCGAAAGCTGAACAAGCGCGTGACGGTAAGCTACTTTTAAAGGCGGGAGGCGCGAGACGTGAACATCCTGCATCTTCGGTATGCGCTGGAGGTGGAAAAGACATCCTCCATCACAAAGGCGGCCGAGAATCTCTATATGGGCCAGCCGAACGTCAGCAAGGCCATCAAGGAGCTGGAGGCATCCCTTGGGATCACCATCTTTCGGCGCACATCCAAGGGGGTGATGCCTACGCAAAGGGGGAAGGAGTTCCTCGCCTATGCCCGCAGCATCCTCGCTCAGATCGATCAGATGGAGTCCATGTATCGCGCGCGCAGGCAGGAAAAGCTGGGGTTTTCCATTTCGGTGCCGCGTTCCAGCTACATCGCCTATGCGTTCGGGCAGTTTGTCGCTACGCTGGATCGGAGTAAGCGGCTGGAAATCAACTACTGTGAGACCAACGCCCTCAAGACCATTGAAAACGTGACCCAGGACGACTTTGGACTGGGCATCATCCGGTATCCCCTGTCGGAGGAACGGTATTACCAGGGCCTGCTGGCAGAACGTCGCGCGCAGCACCACGTCGTTTGGGATTTTACCAATGTGATGCTCATGGCACACGACCACCCGTTGGCGCAGGCGGAGGAAATCCGCCCGGGCGATCTCGCCCCGTTTGTCGAGATCAAGCACGGGGATATGGTGAGTCCCACCGATCCTGCGGCGCAGACGGCGTCGGAACTTTCGCGCCATGCGATCTTTATCTACGAGCGGGGAAGCCAGATCGACCTATTAAACCAGATTCCCGACTCGTACATCTGGTGCTCGCCCCTGCCCCCGGCGCTGCTTACGCGCTACGGACTGGTGCAACGGCGCTGCATCGGCGCGCAGCAGAGCCTTCGGGACGCGATCATTTATCCCAAGGGGCGCAAGCTGAGCAAGCTCGATAAGGCCTTTATCACCGAATTGACCGCGGTCAAGGAGACGCTTGCCAAACAGCAATCCACATAGTCCATCTGAAAACGGTCGTCGCGGCGGGATGCTTCTCGCCGCGTTTTTTTGTTTTGGCGGCGCAAGGGCAATACCGCACCACTTCATTTGTGCGGTGTCGCCCAAGCGGAATTGGCGCGATAATTAAGTAAATATATATCGATAAATGAATATCTTTATTCCTCGTTTATATTTCCGCTTCGGCGGGCGGGGGTCTATAATGAGGGCATAGAAACAAATGAATGGAGTGAGACAGCATGGCAAGGTTCACATTGCCCCGCGATCTTTATTACGGCAAGGGTTCTCTGGAGGTGCTCAAGACGATGAAGGGCAAGCGCGCCATCGTGGTTGTGGGCGGCGGTTCCATGAAGCGGTTTGGCTTTCTCGACAAGGCGGTTGGCTATCTGAAGGAAGCCGGCATGGACGTTCAGCTGTTTGAAAACGTCGAACCCGACCCGTCTGTCGAGACGGTGATGCGCGGCGCGGAGGCGATGCGCGCCTATCAGCCCGACCTGATCGTCTCCATGGGCGGCGGTTCCCCCATCGATGCCGCCAAGGCCATGTGGACGTTCTACGAGTATCCGGAGACGACGTTCGAGGCGCTGATCACCCCGTTCAGCTTCCCGGAATTGCGGCAGAAGGCCAGATTTGTGGCGATCCCGTCCACGTCCGGCACGGCGACCGAAGTAACGGCCTTCTCTGTCATCACCGATTACAAAAAAGGCATCAAGTACCCGCTGGCCGACTTCAACATCACGCCCGACGTTGCGATCGTCGATCCGGCGCTTGCGGAGACGATGCCCCCGAAGCTGACCGCGCACACCGGCATGGATGCGCTGACCCACGCCATCGAGGCGTATGTGTCCACGCTCCATTCCCCCTTCACCGATCCTCTGGCGCTCAAGGCCATCCAGATGGTATTCGAGTATCTCCCTTCCTCCTATGCGGGCGACATGCATGCCCGGGAGCAGATGCACTACGCCCAGTGTCTGGCGGGCATGGCGTTCTCGAACGCGCTGTTGGGCATCGTGCACTCCATGGCGCACAAGACGGGCGCGGCATTCTCCACGGGGCATATTCCCCATGGATGCGCCAACGCCATCTATCTGCCGTATGTCATTCAGTATAATTCCAAGACGGCGCTTGGGCGCTATGCAGAAATCGCGCGCTTCGTCGGCCTGAACGGCAAGGACGATCAGGAATCGGTCAATCTTCTGCGCGGGCAGATCGACGCGTACAACGCGAAGCTGGGCATTCCCAGAACGCTCAAGGAATTTGGCGTTCAGGAGGCGGAATTTGACGACAAGCTGCTCGCCATCGCCGCGCTCGCGGTGGGAGATGCCTGCACCGGTTCCAATCCCCGTCCCATTACGCCGCCTGAAATGGCGCGCCTTCTGCGCTGCACGTACGACGGCAGCGAGGTCAATTTCTAAAGAAATCCGACGCCCGGCCTGAGGCTCGCCTCTCGCCGGGTTTTCGGAAAACGGAGGCAACAATGTATACGATTCTTTCGAAGCGGTCGCTGAATCCCACCGTGACGCGCATGGATATTCTTGCGCCGCAGGTGGCCGCAAAGGCCCAGCCGGGACAGTTTGTGATTCTGCGCGCCCTGCCGGACGGCGAGCGCATTCCCCTTACCATCGCGGATTACGATCGGGAAAAGGGGAGCGTGACCATCATCTTCCAGATTGTGGGCGCCACGACAACGGCGCTCAACCGCCTGCAGGAGGGCGACGCGCTGCCCGATTTTGCGGGCCCCCTGGGGACGCCCAGCCGCACGGAGGGGATCCGGCGCGTTGCGGTGATCGGCGGCGGCGTGGGTTGCGCTATCGCCTATCCTGTGGCGCGCAAGCTCCACGAGCAGGGCGCGCACGTCGTTTCGATCGTGGGATTCCGCACGCGCGATCTCGTGATTCTGGAGGACGATTTCCGCGCGGTGAGCGACGCGTTTGTCCCCATGTCGGACGACGGCAGCTGGGGTGAGAAGGGGCTTGTCACAAATGCGCTGAAGGCGCGTCTGGATGCCGGAGAGGCATTTGACGAGGTGATTGCCATCGGCCCGCTCGTCATGATGAAGTTCGTCTGCGCGCTGACGAAGGGATACGGCGTCAAGACCACGGTGAGCATGAACCCCATCATGATCGACGGAACGGGGATGTGCGGCGGTTGCCGACTCACCGTGGGCGGCGAAACCAAGTTCGCGTGCGTGGACGGTCCGGATTTCGACGGGCATCTGGTGGATTTTGACCAGGCGATGAATCGGTCCCGCATGTACGCGGACTTTGAAAAGCGGGCGCGGGAAGAAAGCTGCCGCCTGTTTCAAAAGGAGGGAATCTAAATGGCGAATCTGTCTCCCCTCAAAAACGAAATGCCCTCCCAGCCGGCGGACGTGCGCAGGCGGAATTTTGATGAGGTGGCCCTTGGATATACCGAGGCGCAGGCGGTTGACGAGGCAAACCGCTGTTTGCAGTGTAAAAACAAGCCCTGCGTGGGCGGATGTCCAGTGCTGATCGACATTCCGGCCTTCATCAAAAAGGTGGCTGAGCGGGATTACGCGGGCGCCTACGAGGTGCTGTCGCGCACCAGCGCGCTGCCCGCCGTCTGCGGTCGCGTGTGTCCGCAGGAAAGCCAGTGCGAACAGAGATGCGTGCGCGGCAAGAAGGGAGAACCGGTGGCGATCGGCCGCCTGGAGCGGTTCGTCGCCGACTGGCACAACCAGAACGCGCAGAAGCGGGCAGTGCATCCCGCCTCCAACGGGCATCGCGTGGCGGTGATCGGATCGGGCCCTGCGGGGCTCACCTGCGCGGGCGATCTGGCACGGCTGGGCTATGGCGTCACGGTATTTGAGGCGCTGCATTTGGCGGGCGGCGTTTTGATGTATGGCATCCCCGAATTCCGGCTGCCAAAGGACATCGTGCGCAAGGAAATCGATGCGCTGAAAGAGATGGGCGTTGAGATCGAGACCAATATGGTGATCGGCAAGGTCAAATCCATCGACGAACTGTTCGCGGACGGATATGAAGCGGTCTTCGTGGGAAGCGGTGCGGGTTTGCCGCGCTTCATGGGCATCCCCGGCGAAAATCTGAACGGCGTTTATTCCGCAAACGAGTATTTGACGCGCGTCAATCTCATGCGCGCCTATCGAGACGATGCGGCGACGCCCATTCTGCGCGCGAAGCGCGTGGCCGTGGTGGGCGGCGGGAACGTCGCCATGGACGCCGCGCGCTGCGCCCTGCGGCTCGGCGCAGAGGAAGTGCACATCGTCTATCGCCGTTCGGAAGAGGAAATGCCCGCGCGGCGCGAGGAAGTGGAGCATGCCAGGGAGGAAGGCATCGTTTTTGACCTGCTCACCAATCCGGTATCCATCCAGTCCGATCAGGGCGGCTGGGTGGAAAACATGGTGTGCCGCAAGATGGCGCTGGGCGCGCCGGACGAGTCGGGGCGCCGCCGTCCGGTGGAGCAGCCGGGCACCGATTACCGGATGCCGGTGGACGCGGTGATCATCGCGGTCGGCACCAGCCCCAACCCGCTCATCAAATCCACCACGCCGGGGCTTTCCACCCAGCGCTGGGGCGGCATCGTGGCGGACGAGGCCGGACTGACCTCGCGCGACGGCGTGTATGCGGGCGGCGACGCGGTGACCGGCGCGGCAACCGTCATCCTGGCCATGGGCGCGGGAAAGACGGCAGCCGCAGCCATCGACGCCCATATCCGTAACAAATAAAACCGAACGGGAGTTGAAATAATGGATCATTCGATCGAGCGTGCCGTGGAGCGAATTGCCGCGGCGCACGGTGCACATCCGGGCGCGGTCATTGCGGCGCTGCAGGATTTGCAGGACCAGTTCCACTATATCCCCCCGGATGCGTTTGCGGCGCTGGCCCGGACGCTGGGCATGGAGGAGGCGGCGATTTATTCGGTCGCCACCTTCTATGAAAACTTCTCCCTTGCGCCCAAGGGCAAGTATGTGTTGCGCGTGTGCGACGGCACCGCCTGCCATGTGCGCAAATCGGTGCCGATTTTGATGCGGCTGTACGACGAGCTGGGCGTGAGCGCAGCGCAACCGACCACGGGCGACGGATTGTTCACCGTGGAGACGGTGTCGTGTCTGGGCGCGTGCGGACTTGCGCCGGTCATGACGATCAACGAAGAGGTGCATGCCTCGATGACCCCCGATAAGGCCGCGCAGCTGATTGCGTCGTTGCGGGAGGTGGGCTGAGATGAGCCGTTTGGAAAAGATGCGCGCCTCCTGCGAGGCTGCGCTGAAAAAAGAGCGCAGGCGGATTCTGGTTTGCGCCGGTACCGGGTGCGTGTCGAGCGGATCGCTGGCGATCTACGAGGCGCTCCAAAAAAAGCTGGATGCGCTGGGCGGCGATTGCGCGGTGGAATGGGCGGACGAACCGCATGACGACGCGGCGGGCCTGAAAAAATGCGGCTGTCACGGATTTTGCGAAATGGGCCCGCTGATTCGCGTGGAACCGGAGGGCTGGCTGTATACCAAGGTTCAGCTTTCGGACGTCGATGAGATCGTGGAGAAGACCGTCGTGCGGGACGAACCCGTCGAGCATCTGGCCTATCAAAAGGAAGGCACCTCTTATCTCCGGCAGGAGGAGATTCCCTTCTACCGCAAACAAACGCGGCTGGCGCTTTCCCATCTCGGGCACATCGATGCGGATTCCATCCGCGAATACATCGCCGTGGGCGGCTACCATGCGTTCGAAAAGGCGCTGTTTCACATGACGCCCGACGCGATTATCGATGAGATCGCAAAATCGAACCTGCGCGGGCGCGGGGGCGGCGGATTTCCGGCGGGGCGCAAGTGGGCGCAGGTGAAACGGCAGCAGACCGAACGCAAGTATGTGGTCTGCAACGGCGACGAGGGCGATCCGGGCGCGTTCATGGACCGCAGCGTGATGGAGGGCGATCCCCACCGGGTGCTCGAGGGCATGATGATTGCGGCGCTGGCCTGCGGCGCATCGGAGGGTTACATCTACGTGCGCGCGGAATACCCGATGGCGGTCGCGCGGCTGCGCACAGCCATTGGACAAGCCGAAGAGGCGGGCCTTCTGGGTGAGGACATATTGGGGAGCGGCTTCTCATTCCGGGTGCGCATCTCCCGGGGCGCGGGGGCATTCGTGTGCGGTGAGGGCAGCGCGCTCACCGCGTCCATCGAAGGGAAGCGCGGCATGCCGCGGGTGAAACCGCCGCGCACCGTGGAGCACGGACTTTACAACATGCCGACCGTGCTCAACAATGTGGAGACCTTTGCGAACGTTCCGCTCATCATCGAGCGCGGGGCGGACTGGTATCGCGCCATCGGGCCGGAGAACAGTCCGGGCACCAAGGCGTTTGCGCTCACCGGAAACATCGAAAACACGGGGCTTATCGAGGTGCCGATGGGTACCACGCTGGGCGAGGTGATCTTTGACATCGGCGGGGGCATGCGCGGCGGCACGCGATTCAAGGCGGTACAGATCGGCGGGCCGTCGGGCGGATGCCTGACGGAAAAAGACCTTTCGCTGCCCCTCGATTTTGACTCGCTGAAAAAAGCGGGTGCGATGATCGGTTCGGGCGGCATGGTGGTGATGGACGAGCATACCTGCATGGTTGAGGTGGCCCGATTCTTCATGAACTTTACACAAAACGAGTCGTGCGGGAAATGCGTGCCCTGCCGGGAAGGAACGCGGCGGATGCTCGAAATTCTGAACCGCATCGTCGAGGGACAGGGGCAGGAGGGGGACGTGGAGATGCTTCTGGATCTCGCGGACACCATCTCCCAAACGGCGCTGTGCGGGCTGGGCAAGACCGCCGCGTTTCCGGTGATCAGCACCATCCGCCAATTCCGGGACGAGTACGACGCGCATATCCGCGAAAAGCGCTGTCCCGCCGGGGTGTGTCAGAAGCTCAGGCGCATCCGGATCGAGCCCGAGCTGTGCAAGGGCTGCGGCAAGTGCCGGAAAGTTTGCCCCGCGAACGCCATCGAAGGCGCCGTGCGCCAGCCGCATGTCATTTCGCCGGATGCGTGCGTCCGCTGCGGCGCGTGCGTCGCGGCCTGCCCATTCCACGCCATAAAGGAGGCCTGAGAAATGGACGAAAACAATTACCTGTTTGTTGACGGAATGCCGGTCGCCATCGAGGGCGAAAAAAACCTGCTGGACGTCATCCGCAAGGCGGGGGTGGACTTACCCACATTCTGCTATCATTCGGAGCTATCGGTTTACGGCGCCTGTCGGATGTGCATGGTTGAGACAAAAAACGGCATCGAAGCAGCCTGCTCCACGCCGCCCCGGGCGGGCATGGAGGTCTTGACCAACACAGAGCGGCTGCGCAAGCACCGCAAGATGATTTTGGAACTGCTGCTTTCCAATCATTGCCGGGACTGCACCACGTGCGACAAGAACCTGAGCTGCAAGCTCCAGCAACTGGCCATGCGGTTTGGCATCGAGCGCGTGCGGTTTGAAAATGCCGCGCCGAAGCCCAAACGGGACGATTCCTCGCGCTGCATCGTGCGCGACCAAAGCAAGTGCATTCTATGCGGCGACTGTGTGCGCATGTGTGAAGAAGTGCAGCATGTGGGCGCCATCAACTTTGCCCATCGCGGGTCAAAGATGACGATTGAAACAGCATTCGGCAGGCCCATCGCGGAATCGCCCTGCGTGGGCTGCGGTCAATGCGCCGCGGTATGTCCCACCGGCGCCATTCTGGTGCGCGATGACCGCAAGCGCGTGTGGGATGCGCTGAGCGACCCGAACGCAAAGGTCATTGCGCAGATTGCCCCCGCCGTGCGCGTCGCGGTGGGCAAGGCGCTCGGACTGGACGGCGATGAGAATGCCATGGGACGCCTGGCGGCCGTGTTGCGTCGCATGGGCTTTGACCAGGTATTTGATACGGTCACCGGTGCGGATCTGACTGTTCTGGAGGAGTCGGGCGAACTCATCGATCGGCTTCAGACGGGCGCGCCGCTTCCCCTGTTTACGTCATGCTGTCCGGCATGGGTGCAGTATCTGGAAAAGCGGCATCCCGAGATGCTCGGCAATCTGTCCACGTGCCGTTCGCCCATGCAGATGTTTGCGTCTGTCATCAAGGATCAGTACGCGACATCCAGCCGCCGGGTTGTGCACGTCGCCATCATGCCCTGCACCGCGAAAAAATACGAGGCGGCGCGCACAGAATTTATGAAAGACGGCGTTCCGTTGGTGGACGTGGTGATCACCACCCAGGAACTGATCCGAATGATCCGCGCGTCGGGCATCGTGTATCGGGAACTGAAGCCCGAGGCCATCGACGCGCCCTTCTCCAGCGTGACCGGCGCGGGCGTGATCTTCGGCGTGACCGGCGGCGTGACGGAGGCGGTGATCCGCCGCCTGATGAGCGATAAATCGACGCAGGCGATGAATGAGATTGCCTTCCGCGACGTGCGCGGCATGAAGGGCATCAAGGAAACACGGGTGACCTACGCAGACCGAACCTTGCGCATCGCCATCGTCAGCGGTCTGGGCAATGCGGAAGCGCTGATTGAGCGCATCCAGGCGGGGGAGACATATGATTTTGTCGAGGTGATGGCCTGTCCGGGCGGATGTGTGTCCGGCGCGGGACAGCCAGTTGGAACGACAGCCGATCACTGGGCGCGCGGCGTGGCACTCTACGACGCGGATCGGCAGATGAGCCTCAAGCGATCGGAGGAAAACCCGCTGATGATGTCGCTGTATGCCGGGCCGCTGAAAGGCCGCGTGCATGAGATGCTGCACGTACACGATCATCCCCATTCGGAGGTAACGCCATGACCATGTTGAAAATCTGTGTCGGCACATCCTGCCATCTGAAAGGCTCCTATAACGTTGTCACCTGCTTTCAGCGCCTGATCGAACAAAACCACCTGCACGAGAAGGTTGACATTCAGTTGGCGTTTTGTATGAAGCACTGTCAGGAGGGCGTGTGCGTATCTGTGGACGAGCGTCTCTTCAGCGTGAAGCCCGAAGAGGCAGGCGCATTCTTCCAGGGAACCGTTCTGCCCATTGTGGCAGAAAGCAACGGGTAATACCCGCACGGCATCCATCGGGTCGAGAGGATGCGGGAGCGTCACAGCACAGGGGCAACCCTGTTTCCATAGCGGTCCGAAGCCCCTGAAATCATTGCGGTTTCAGGGGCTTTTCAGCGCACAAAGTCACCAAAAGAGGTATATAATGGGGGAATATATTAAAATTAAATTAAATAATCATCGAGAGGTTGACAACTGGCGTTGTTTGGATTAGACTTGCAATATCCGATCGGACGATATAAATTATACGATTGGTGATTATTGGGG
>JAEZSP010000006.1 GCA_023421735.1 Bacillota bacterium
TTACGTACATCCCAACCGACGAAGGTTGGTTGTATCTGTGCGCGATCATCGACCTTTTCAGCAAACGCGTCGTAGGCTGGGGAGTCAGCAAGACGATCGACAGGCATCTTGCGATTGCCGCGCTTGATAACGCCGTGCGAAACAGAAAACCGGAGCGTGGGTTGGTATTCCACACGGATCGCGGCTGCCAATACGCATCCGGCGATTTTCGAAACGCCGTGGCGAACATGGGAGGAATCCAAAGCATGAGCCGACCGGGAACACCCTACGACAACGCCTGTGCGGAAACTTTTTTCAAAACGATCAAGGTGGAATGCCTCAATCGGCAACACTTTGAAACGAGGAAAGCCGCCGAGAACGCCGTGATGACGTACATACTGTTCTATAACAGGAGGCGTGTCCATCAGTCACTGGGGTACCTGCCGCCATCTGCTTTTGAACAAATTTTCGTAGCTTAGATCGCTTCGCTGAAATTACAACCTTTTCTTGTGTCCGCTAAATCCTGGCTACACCATCTTGTCATCGACACCACGGGTGCGCACATCATCAAGGAATGAGGTTACCATACTGGTAAACCATGGGAATCGTCTTGCGAAGAGCGCCATTTTTCGATATCTCAACAGTCCGTACTGGTGTTATATTCTTCCGCAAGCGCCGTCGCGGGAATCGCCTTCAAAAGGTAAATTGCGTAACCGAGCGAAAGCACGGTCAGGATCGAGGCCTGTATGGAATGATCGACGGGATTGCCGGGCGCGGCGAATACGCTCAGGGCGTTGATGACCCCATGGGCCACGATGCAGGGAATGAGCGAGCCTGTCTTGACAAAGAAAACGGTAAACAGGAAGCCGATTGCCGTCGCATACACAATCTGGAGCATGGTTTCGAGGGCGCTTGCTGCAGTCAGAAGATTGACAATATGACCCATCCCAAATGTGACAGCCGATACGATGATGGCTGTTTTCAGGTTTTTACGCGCTATTGCCCGGAATAGAAAGCCCCGGAATAGAATTTCTTCGACAATGCCGATGAGCAACATCGTCAGCATGATGACCGTCGTCTCAACCGCGCCGAAATTGATCGCCACGCCGCCCCAGAGGTTGTTTGAAGCAATGAGCACGAGAGGGGCCAGATACAGATCGCGCGCAGAGAACATGCTGGCGCTTTTTGTAAGGCCGAAATACGCGCTCTTCCTGTTTTTGCGGATGAATGCGGAAAGAACCATCACGACGACCACAAGCACAGGGAGCGTCACGACGTTATGGATACCAAGGTGCGCGGAAAGGGTATCGGTCAGACTGATGAGAAAAACGTAACCTGCGATCCATGCAAGTGCGAAATAAAGCGGGTACCTTTTGTAGAACTGTATCATTCCCATTTCCTCCGATTGATTACGAAAGAAGAAACCCCGCGTCTTTTCGACGCGGGGTTCGTGTTCAGGTGTTTTCTTCCGTCTTTGCGTCGTCCTGCTTCGGTGCGTTACCCGCGTCCTTTCCGAGAACGGACGGGAGTTCCATACCGGCCTGTTTGAACAGATCGTTCATGGGCGGGATGGACTTGAGCATACCGGAGAGGAAGTTTGCCGTTGCAGGCGCGCCGTTTGCGCTGTTCATGCCATCCCAAACGGTCACCTTGTCGATCTTAATGTTCTTGATCGCCTCGACCTGCATCTTCACGAGCTCTTCGAGCTTGTCCGCGATGATGAACTTGACGGCGGCATCGGGATCGCCGCCCGCCGCTTCCACGAGCTTCTGCATACCGGCTGCCTGCCGGGTGAGGACTTCCTCGACGCCCTTGGCCTGTGCGGCCATGCGGGCGAAGATCGCGTCCGCCTCGCCGCGTGCCTTGCGGCGGGTGACTTCGGCCTGTGCCTCTGCGGCGATTTCCGTCTGCTGTTTCTCGATTTCGGCCTTGACGATGATGTCGGCCTGCTGAGACGCACGCTCAAGCTCCGCACGGGTCTGTTCTGCAGCCTGCTGCGCGCCATAGGCTTCCTTCAGGGAGAGTGCTGCCTGTACCTTCTCGGCCGCGGTTGCGATCCTGAGGGCCTCCGCCTCTTTTTCGCGCCTCTTTGCCTCGGACTGAGCGACCTCGATCTTGGCGTCGTTTTCGCCCTTAATGGCGGTCGCGTCGGCAGCCGCGACCTGAATGCGCTGATCCATGTGCGCGTTTGCCTGACCGATTTCACCGTCGCGGTTTTTCTCTGCCACGGACTTCTTGGCATCGTTGATGGCCTTGGCAGCAGCTTCCTTACCCAAAGCGTCGATATAGCCGGACTCGTCGTTGATATCTGTAACGTTCACGTTGATGAGCCGCAGACCGATCTTCTTGAGTTCGATCTCGACGTTATTGGAAACGGCGAGCAGGAACTTATCGCGGTCGGTGTTGATCTCCTCGATGTCCATGGTCGCGATGACGAGACGAAGCTGACCGAAGATGATATCCTTCGCAAGCTCCTGGATTTCAGAGAGCTTCAGACCAAGGAGGCGTTCTGCCGCATTTTGCATGATGCCCGGTTCCGTCGAAATGCCGACCGTGAAGCGCGAAGGCACGTCCACGCGGATGTTCTGCTTGGAAAGCGCGTTTTTCAGATCGACGTTGATCGAAAGCGGCGTCAGATCCAAGTACTGAAACGACTGGAGCACCGGGATGATGAACGCAGCGCCGCCATGAATGCACTTTGCCGAGCGATTCTGCCCGGCGTCCGAACCGACCTTACCGTAGATGACGAGCACCTTGTCGGACGGACACTTCCGATAGCGGGAGAGAATCGCCATGATGACGACGATCAGGACGACGACCATGATGACCGGAATCACAACTACATAAGTTCCCATATACAGCCTCCTGTCAAGTTTCTTCTTCGGATGTGTCGCGCGCAACGATGAGGACGTCGTTTTTTACCCCGACGACCACGACCGACGTACCGGATGGAATCCGGTCGGGTTCATCCGTCACGGCGTTCAGTTCGACGAACGTTCCCTGCAAGACGAGCGTGACCTTCCCTTCCCCGCCGCGCGCGCCGGGAATGGGGATGTATACGCGGGCGACGAGGTCGATCGCGTTTTCGAGGTTCATGTTGCCGCTTTCGGTCAGACGCCTGCTGAGCTGATAGATCTTGGCCACCAGATACATTGCCGCACAGCCGGGCACCAGTCCGATCACGACTGCAAGCGCGCCGGGAATGCCCGCGAGCCGCAGGAAAATCGACGACCAGCTGAAAACAACGAAGAAGCTCACCATGCCCGAGAGTGTGAACAGCCGGAACGCATCGATTCCAGGGTCGTGACCGTTGACGGTCGTTACATCCTGCGCAGTAAAATCATGGTCGGGAAATCCCGCCGCGTTGAGGTCGGGCGCGTCCGCGCTGAAATCGGTCGGGACGCCCGCATCCAGGCCGCTCACATCCGGGGCATCGGGTGCGCCAATGCCGCTAAAGCCGATCACCGCGAGAATCAACTGAATCACAAGCAAAAGCGTCGAAGGGACGGCAACCATGAAGAGGATGCGCGTGAGCGCGTCAAGGGAGTCCCACCATGCCTGCAGGTTCATCGGCTCACCTCCATTCCCTTTCTTCACACATTATAGCAACTCCCCGATGGGGTGTCAATGAAGCAAACACCGCGCAAAACATGCAAAACAGCCGATTTACGTTCCAAACATCGGCTCCTGCGTACAGAATATGCGTTTGCGCCGCGCATTTGTCCGCATGATCGGCACGCATCGAAACATCGGAATGTAAAAAAAGACCCGCATGGCTTCAGAGCGCTGACAAGCCCTTATTGCATCCCCAAAGAGGACCACGTGATTTGTCAGCCATCTAAAGTTTCGCAGGGTCTGGACGCCAATCGTTTTTTTGGGAAACGCATTCCCGTTTACTTTAAAATGAATTGCGGCACGGCACTTGCGAAGACGCAGAGCATGACGCTCAGGCCGGCATAGAGCGCAGCGACAGGGATATGTCCGACCTGCATGAGCCGAAAGGTTTCGAGCGCGAAGGACGAAAAGGTGGTAAATCCGCCGCAGAGTCCGACCTGGAGAAAGAGAATCACGCGCGGATCGAGTTTGGCATGTTTGCCCGCATAGGCGGCAATAAAACCGATGAGGAAGGCACCGATGACATTGACCAGAAGCGTCGTCAGCGGGAATCCACCGCGGTGCCGGATGTTGACGAGGCTCATTGCATAGCGGCCAATCGCGCCGAGCGCCCCGCCCATGCCGATGGCAACGAAATCGAGAATTGTATTCATGCCCATTCCTCTCGCAGCACAGCGCATGCAAAGAGCCGACGCACCTGCCCTGGGAGCAGAGGCGTCGGCCCTCGTCAGTCGGCGCTGCGCGAAATTCTAGTTCGCGTTAAAGTTGTCGATGGTGTAAACCGGATTGAGCGCCGCGACCCACTGCGCAAGCTGCTCCTGCCGATATGTCTCCTGTGCATTCGAAAGCGCAACCGCATAGAACGCGTCATGGATGTCTGAAAGAGGCACCGCGCCGGGCGTCACGTCCGAATTGTAGTAGACGATATGGACACCGGAGGAACTGATCACGGGCGTGAGCGCGTAATCGCCCACATTCGCAAGCGCCATCGCGGCATCGCGGAAGTGCGTATCCCACGTTGTTGAAGTGGCGGAGACGAGGTAGCCGCGCGTCATAGCCGGATCTGCCTGCATGCCGGGATCCTCGCCGTACTCCGCCATCAAGTCGTCAAAGGAAGCGCCGGTAGCGAGCTTCGCGTAGATTTCATCGAGCTTATCCTGAACGGTCGCAATGCATGCGGCCTTCTTGGACTCGAGATCCGCTTCGAGCGCCGCGATCTCGGCGGTCTTGGCATCGATGTCCGCCTGAATGTCTGATGTGGGACGGGACGTCGCAGTCACTTCGGCGGTCGCTTCCGCGGTCGCATCGGGTGCGACGGTTGCCGTCGTAGCTGCATCGGCTTTGGCAAGCTCCGCCTGATAGCCGCTCAACTGCGTCTGCGCGGTCGCGAGCGCGTCATAGGCGTCGGTCACGGGCGTGAGAACGGAATCATCCACCTTGAGGAGGATATGCTTGATCGTGCGATAGCCCTCGGGCATCCACGTTATGAGCTTGTCCGGGTCATTCATATCGGTTTCGAAGGTACCAAGGTCATTTTCATAGGTGGACTGATCCTCTGCGACCTGCGTATCGTAGGCGGTCTGAAGATCATCCTCTGAAATGTCGCTGATTTGCGACTTGGTGACCTCATCCACCTTATCGACAATCTTTGTCCACTCCTGCTGCCTGACAAACTCATCCATCGTTTCGCCCTGCTGATAGAGCGTATACTCGGTATTCTTCTGTTTGAGTTCATCGGTGTCGCCCGTGGCGGAGGCATAAGCCTTGTCATAGGCTTCCTGATACGAAGCCTGCGCAGCCGATTCACACTCCGCGATTTCGTCGTCAGTCAGCGTGATGCCCAGTTCGTCCGCCTTCTTGAGGGTCGCGCGCGTATTCATATGCGCTTCGACGACATTCTTGAGGATGTTCTGCGCATCGGTTTCGCCCAGCGTGTAGCCGTACATGGAGTACATATAGTACAAATAGGAATACTGGTTATAATAGTCCGCCGTGACGTCAAACTTGGTAATGACCCCGCCATCATACGTCGCAACGGGAACGGAATACGCCTTGACAAGAGTCGCCATGTCCTCGTCCGCCTGCATCACCGGATCGACGCCAATCAAACTGCATCCCGTCAGGGTGAGCGCAAGCATTATCACGATTGACGCGAGCTTGACGAATCTGTTTCTCATTGAATCTCTTCCTCTCAATCCTCATCGGTTCGCAATCCGCATACCGGACGCAGATGCACCCTTATATTATACACATTTATGACGATTTGACAAGGCATAATCCCGCTTAACCCTGATCCAAAAATTCGTAGACCGCTTCCGCAAGCTCGTTTTCACGCTCCGTGAACAAATTCGCCATGTCTGCGCCACGTATTTCAAGCATTTGAACGTCCTGCGAACGCGTGCCGGATGAAAACACGCGACAGGACGCGGACGCGCGCGCACTCATGTCCCCGGTGCGAATGGCCAGGATGGGACAGACGATTGAAAACAGATTGTTTTTCGCAATCCGCCGAATGCGCGCATACGCGCGCCTCCCCACCCGGTCCCCCACATTCCCTGTCAATGCGCCGATGGTGATCAGCGCGTCAACCGGATACTGTTCGGATATGAGCGCCGCAAGCGGCACCGCCCGGCCGTGACCGATCACGGCAACCCTGCGCGCACGCTTTGAGACAAGCGTATACGCGATTTGCGCCTGAATGAGCCGCCTTTGCCATTCGGGCGTGCGGTCAAATCGGTCGATCGGGTGATAGCCCGGTATGTTCGCGCGCTCAACGGCAAGCCCGTCCGCATACGCGCGCTTTGCAAAGCGCCTGGCGCCGTCTTCGTCCTCGTCCGTCAGGATCAAAAGACCCATTTCGCGCACGGGCTCCGGTGCCACCTGTTTGGCCCTGTCCAGTTCCTCGTATTTTGTCCCGACTTCCTCCGCAAGAACCTCAGCCTGCGTCCGGAAATTCAGAAGATCCTGTTCGGTGATCCGCTTTCTCGCCATATGATCCCCTGCCATCTCTACAATGTACTGTCCTCTATGCGTCGGCAATGCCGCTTATGCGCGTGATTTCGACGCACGCAAGAAGGCGCTCGTAATCGGCGTTTTCAAATGTCTTTGTCCCTTCCGTCATGCAGGCTGCCGCCGAGCAGGCCATGCCCATGCGGAATGCCTCCGCGAGCGGCTTTCCCTCATGAAAGCCTGCGGTCAACGCAGCGACCATCGAATCACCCGCGCCGACGGTTGAGCGGACAAAGACGTCCACTGCGCGCGCAGCATACGATTCCGCACCGTTTGTGATGAAGGCGCCCTGCGCGCCCAGCGAAACCGCGACGACGCGCACGCCTCTCTCAATAATTGAAACAGCCGCGCGGCGGATATTCTCCATGGTTTCCAGAGACTTTCCCGTCATGAGTTCGAGTTCGTAGCGATTGGGTTTGACGAGAAAGGGCTTCGCCAGAAGACCCGCTTCGAACCGCGCACCTTCCGCATCCAGCACGCAAAAGCAGCCGCCTTGCGACGCCCGCTCGATGAGCGTTTGATAGTAATTCACCGGGCAGCCCGGCGGAAGCGAGCCCGCGAGCACCATGAAATCGCCCTCTTTCGCATGATCCGCGACGAGAGATGTCATTTGCGCGAGCTGCTCGTCCGTTACATTGCGCCCGGACTGGTTGATTTCCGTGATAAGGCCCGTCTTTTCGTCGCGCAGCTTGATGTTTGTGCGCGCGCCCCCCGGACAGGCGACGAAATCGCCCGCCACGCCGTTTTCATCGAGTTTTCCAGTAAACATCTTGGCGCTTTCTTCCTGCAAAAAGCCCACGCAGGCGGATTCGACACCCAGTCGCCGCACCGCAAGCGCAACGTTCATGCCCTTTCCACCCGCGTCGGACTGCTCGGTCAGGACCCGATTGAGGCCGCCGTAAGTAAAACCGTCGATGGAAAGCGTCAAATCGATGCTCGGATTGAGCGATACCGCTGTAATCATGTGTTTCCCCCGCATTTTTTTAATGGGTCAATTATAGCACCCAAGGCGGACAAAAACAACCGGGGGTCATCGCTGAATGGATGCGTCCAACAGGTGAGCTTGCCCGCCCGACGGCGAATCGGTTCCGCCATCCGGATTTCGCGGAATTTCCCGCAGGAAATGCAGAAATCCGGTTCCTCGTCCTCCCGCAATCGCTTACAGCAAAGTCGTAAGCGATTGACATGCAAAAACAACCGCGCGGCATTCCAATCGCATGTGGATTATGGTATAATGAAAAGAACAAAACTGTGAGGTGATTCAACATGGCGTACTGCGCGGAATCCTACGCGGCGATGCTGCTTTGCCTCTCGCTGTCCCCCAACAAAGAAGAGTACGTGCGTCCCTTCGCAACGGCGGAGTACCGCGACCTGATCGAGCGCGTGAAGGGGACGTCTGCTAGGCGGCTGAGTGCACTGATGAACGTGGACATTTCCGGCATCATGCAGCTTCTGTCCATGACCGAGGAAGAAGCCTATCGCGTCTTTATCCTCATGAGCCGCACGGTGCAGCTTTCCTACGCAATGGAGGGATTTGCGGCAAAGGGTATTCGGATTGTGACCGAATTTGACGAAGAATATCCGCTTCGGATTGCGAAGCGATTGGGTGCGGGCGCACCGCCGGTTTTCTACCTCTACGGCGATTCTGAGGCGCTCAGAAAGCCATCCGTCGGGATTCTCGGGATCAGCGGGATCAAGACTGCCGCAGAAGTGCGCGCGTCCGTTGAGGCAATTTCCGGTTTTGTGAAGCGCGCGGGTTATCGCGCGATGACGGGCGGCGAGTTGGGCGTTTCGCGCGTAACGGAGGGATTTCTTCTCCCGGGCGACGGCGAACTGACGGCGGTTCTGGGCGGGGGGCTGATCGAGTACATCGAGCGTCCCGAGATGAAAGAGATGTATGCCGCGGGCCGGCTAATTGCGATTTCGCTGGAGCACCCGGAGGCACTTTTTACAAATGCGCACGCCATTGCGCGCAACAAGCTCCTGATGGCGCTTTCGGAAGCCGTCTTTATCTTTAATACCGACGGCAAACGCGGCGAATCGGATGCACTGCGCACGCATGTGTGCGACTGGATCTATGCCTGGGACGGTTACGCGGGCAATCAGCCTTTGTTTCACAAAAACGCGCTCCCCTTTCATGAGCTGGATACACAGACGCTGTGCGAAATGGCCGCGCGCTGGAAGGATTCGCGCGTGGAACAGCTGGACATGTTCGATCTTTTTGACTGAATGATGAATACCAACGGAGAATATGATTCGCCCAAAGTGTCGAGAAGTTTTTTCCGTGCTGCGACCGGGGCATTCAAGCCGAAGATTTGAGTGCCCCGCCGGCCGGATCCGACGCGACGAAGAAATCAAATTGGGAACTGGCATAAACCCACTCCTCTGCACGGCCCGTATATTTCCCCGCGCGGGGCAAACAATATGGGAAACGTGCAAAGGAGTGTTTTATTATGAATCCATTTGAATTAAGGCCCATGCGGGTTGAGGACGGGATCCTCGACTGGAACAGTGTCTATCCCAAGCCCTACGACAAAAAGACGGTTGACCCCTACACCAAAATCCGCATCATCCTGATGAACGGAATTGAGGTGGAGCAGGTCTTTTTCAAGCACCAGTTTGAACGAAATTGCACGAACAACGACCTGCGGCGCGAGTTGGCGCTCTCCCGCCGCGTGGAGCAGCAGCAGCAGAAGCGCATCAACTGGCTCAAGCCCATCGACGAAACGCAGCTTGAAACAACGATCGGATACGAGCATGTGGCGGTTGATTTGACGGCGTGGCTGGCGCAGAACGAGCCGAACGCGTACGTGAAGCAGGCGCTCGACTTTGCGCTTCTTGAGGATTTTGACCACCTATACCGCTATTCGAACCTTCTGGACCTCGACGCGCAGATTCCGGCGGATCAGCTTGTCAAAAGTTACGTGGACATCACGCCCGGCAGGCCGACCATTGCGGAGCACCGCTTCCCCTTTGATTCCATCAAGAATCCGGTTGATTTCAAGACGGCGGACATTCGCACCAAGCTCAATTCGCTCATCATCACATCGGGCGAACAGCAGACCATGAACTTTTATATGAACCTTGGAAACACCTACTTCAACGACCTCGGGCGCAGACTGTATCTCGAGATCGCAATGATCGAGGAGCAGCATGTGAGCCACTACGGCGCGCTGCTGGACCCGAACGCGACGTGGCTTGAAAATCTGCTGCTCCACGAGTATATGGAATGCTATCTGTACTATTCCTTCTGGCAGGACGAGCGCGACCCGAGCGTCAAGGCCATTTGGGAATTGCATTTTAATCAGGAAGTTTCGCACCTTCACAGAGCGGCGGATCTTCTCAAGCAGTATGACAACGAGGACTGGCAGGCGGTGATCCCCGGCGGCGCATTCCCGGCGCTTCTCCAGTTCCACGATACGCGCGATTACGTGCGCGGCATCCTCCAAAGCCAGGTCAATCTGACCGCCCAAATGGAGAATTACTCCCCCGTCGACCGGCTGCCCGCCGATTACGAATTCTTCTTCTATCAGGACAAGGTCAATCGCGACGTCAACGCAGTCGCCAGCCACACGGTTGTGACCGATCACCAGAAGCGATTCAATGTGGATTACCGCGCGGAATCAAAACCCAACCCGGTCGCGCAATTACAGGATCGGAAAAACGACAATACGTCCATCGCCCGAACCGCAAAGGTCGTATCATTCTCAAAATAGCGCAAGGGCAAATGGAGGCCGCCCCCGGCGAACCGGGGGCGGCCATTTGTCGCGTTACTTGCCCTGTTTGGGCATGTCGGGATTGGTGAAGTCGACCGTTTCATCATCGGTCATGATCAGTTGCAGGGTATCAAGTCCGACGGAAGGCTCCTCAGCCATGGGATCGATGAGCGTCAGCTGGATGAGGTTGGGATCGTCCACATACAGGCCGTTGATATAGGTCTGCAGATTCAGAACCGCGTTCATGGTCGCCTCGTCGAACGTGCCTTCCACCGCGCTGTTTTCCACCTGCGGATCGACCGAGAGCCAGCCCCAGTCGACCAGCCGCTGCTGGAGGGCAGCGATGTGCTCGACATCGGACTTCGCGGTCAGCGGCTCCTCCCAGAGAAGCTGCGTGGGTTCGGGCGTGGGTTCTGCCGTGGGTTCAGCGGTCGGCTCCACTGTGGGCTCGGCTGTCGGCTCCGCTGTGGGTTCTGCCGTGGGTTCCGCGGTCGCTGCAATTTTGGGTCCGACTTCCGGCAAAGGTTTCATCAGCGTCACATACGCCTTTTCGCCGCCCTTTTCGGTGCCGTTGACCGGTACCGCATAGACCACGATGTAGTAGGTTTCGCCCTCGGTGAAGCTTTCGCTCTTGATGGTTGCAGATGTCTTGTTCGTTTCCAGCATCTGGTTGATCTGCTGCTGTTCGCCGTCGAGCATGTAGACGTTGTAATACGCCACATCGCCCTCCGCCAACCAGGTTAGTTCGATGGGATCCGCGCCAACCGTGTAGATTTCATTTTCCTTGTCGAAATCAGCATATCCGGTCACGGTGATCACCGGAACACCAACGGTGTACACGGGCTCTGCCGTGGGTTCCGCGGTCGGTTCCGCCGTGGGTTCTACTGTCGGTTCCGCAGTCGGTTCTGCCGTGGGTTCCGCTGTGGGTTCTGCGGTCGCCAGTTCGACAGCCGCAACCTGCACGGTCTGTTCCGCGTCGCCCGCCTCCGTGTGCGCGACGATCTTCAGACCGTACACGACGCCGGATTCGAAGCCGCTTGCGGAGAGGTTCATCGATGTCTTATCCGTACCTTCGATCGACTTGAGCACGTTGCCGCCCTGGTCGA
>JAEZSP010000059.1 GCA_023421735.1 Bacillota bacterium
CGCTCATGCGAAATATGGTTTTCCCTTTATGCTCAAGGTTAAGCAATGGATTCACCATGCTGAATTTTGTTGGAAATGTCAGGCTCCCGCGGCCTTCATGCGAAAAGCGCTCGATTGTATAGGGCAAATTATCCGTTATTGTATTTTCCAGCAGCAAATCGCTGTTGCTACCAATCTCAAAGGTTTGCGGTACCGGAGCCTCGGCATCCTTTTTAAGCAGCCTGCCCAGCATTTGTTCACGGTTGACGAATAGGCGTAAATAGGCGCATTTGTTATAATTACAGACTAAATAGCAGTATAGGCACATCGCTCGGCAGCCTGAGGATGTATATGGTACCAGCCAGTCGGAAACCTTATGATTCGGTACATATCGGTGCGTCTTTCTGGTTCCGATGACCAAATGGTTTTTTAGCTTTGGAAAGTCCCGGTTGTCCGCCGCTGTCATTTCCGGTATATGGTTATGATTTTCTATCTGTATCCATGGCAGGTCCGAGTATTTGCTCCGGAGCAGCTGCCCCAGCTTATAATCAAGCGCGCCCGGCTCATAATAAACCGCATCAAAGCGCAGATTCATGTGAACACCTCCGATGATTATAGTTTGCCGGAAATAGCGCAGACTATTTCCGGCTGAGGGGTTCAATATAGCGCCAAAAAGCGTAAAGAGGTCAACTCGTTAAAGATTGGCTTCTTTCGTTTTTGGGACTAAAATAGTTAAAAATATGTGTGCCCATGATATAAGAAGAGATGATTGATGGGATACGCTTTGTATTTTGAAATATGCCCTTGACTTTGACGCCGTGTCGTCCTTTACAATCATCCCCGGAAGGTGGCGAGAGAATGGAACTGATGACGATCAGCGAGCTGACGAAAACGTTTGGCGTTTCCACAAGGATGCTGCGCTATTACGATGAAATCGGGCTGCTGCCGAGCACGCGCAGGGAGGATTACGCCTACCGCGTGTACGACGGGCCTGCCGTAAGGCGCCTGCAGCAGATCCTCACGCTGAGGAAGCTGCGCATCCCGCTCAAAAAGATCGCCGGGATTTTTCAGAGCGACGAGCAGAAGAAAATTGTGGAGGTGTTTCAGGAGAGCCTCAACGAGCTCGACGACGAGATTGCGGCGCTGCAAACCATACGGGATATCCTTCGCATGTTCGTGACGCGGCTCAATGCGGCGGCGCAAACCGGCATCAAGCTCGACCTGATTGACGACGCGCAGATCATGAGCGTCATTCAGGCGCTGAGCCTTCCAAAACCTAATCTTAAGGAGGAACGCCCCATGGATGAATTGAACAAGGCAAACGAGGTCCTGTCGCCGCTCAAAAACGTGCGCATCGTCTATCTGCCGCCCTGCACGGTCGCGGCAAGCCACTATTTCGGTGAAAACCCCGAGGATAACGCGGGCAAAGCGCTCAACGCGTTTATCAGGGAGCATAAGCTCTTGGGCATCAAGCCCGACCTGCGCGTGTTCGGCTTCAACAACCCTTCGCCGCAGGCGGAAAATGAAACGTACGGCTACGAGTTCTGGGCGACCATCCCCGACGATTTCGAAGTGCCCGCTCCCCTTGTAAAGAAGCGCTTCGAGGGCGGGCTGTACGCGGCACATAGCATCAGAATGGGGGATTTTCATGAATGGCAGCTGCTTTGGCAATGGGTGATGAACAACGGCGAATATGTGCACGACGCGCGCGAGCCGCTGGGCATGGGCGGCGGCCTGGAGGAGCATCTCAACGCATACTCTTTCTACAGCAGCGACGAAGCCGCCGCGAAATACATCCAGCTCGATTTGCTCACGCCCATCAGGAAGAAATGACATCCGCATAGTCTGCGCATCCTGCGCAGACGCGAGGGAAGCCCGTAAATCGGGCTTTTCTCGCATATTTGCAGAACCCGGCAGCTTATTTCAACTGCCATACATTGAAGGATAAACGCCAATGTGATATCATTTTTACTAAGAAATACCATATAAGGTCACAAAATAATGCTTTTGAATCCGGAACAACTGTTTGAGCGATATTTATACGGGAAAGTCATAGCTTCTGAGAAAAGGGAAAACATTTTTGACGAAAGCGACAAACGCTATGTATACATAGTCGATACCGATTTGAATGAACATCTCGTCTTCAAATTCAGCAGCAACAGCTTTACAAGTCCGGGACGTATAGCCGGGTGGAAGCGCCTGATCGAGCTTTATAATGCGTGCGGCATCTATGCCCCGAAGATATTGCCCGATAAATACGGCCGCTTCTGGAACGAATACCGCCAAAATGATGCGCGCTACCTCGTTTATGCGGAGGAAAAGAAAAAATATAAAACCACGGATGAATACGGGATAGCGCCGAGCGATGCGTCCTCTTATTTTGAAGATATGGTCGCGGCGGCCGCACGTATCGCGGCGGTTTCAACGGAATTGCCGGGGTGGATGTCTGCCTGGTGCCTGTACGATACATTCAGCGACGCTGATGCGTCTGACGAAACATATTATTGGCAGGATGAATTCCACAAACTGGTAATCCTGGAACTGTCCTGCTTTCGCGAGCGGGCGGACCGTATATGGAACAGATTTTTATCCATGTATCAGGCCTTTGAAGCAGAATACAGAAAATTGCCGCAAGCCTTTTTTCAGGGGGATGAGGGCGGGCTGAACGCAATGCTTGATGATGAAGGCAAATTTGTCGGGACGCTTGATTTCAACCTTTCCGGCGCGGAAGTGAACCTAAATTATTTTTTCAGGAATTTCTGCCGGGTGCGCATCGGTAAGGACGAGGTGACTGAATTGGGCGGCGGCGCTTTTCGAAAAGCCAAGGATGATAAGATGCGCGCCCGTCTGGATACCGTAAAGAGATACTATCATTTTAGTGCGGATGAAACGGCGGCGTTTCCCATGTATTATAGAATTGTTTATCCGCTTGAATGCGATTTGTGCCAGATGTTCCAGTCTGTCGTCCGGGAGAAAGATATACATAAAACAAGCCTCATTCTCGATTGGATCGAATATCAGCAGACGAGAAAGGATATTGCCCTTTAGTTCGACAGCCAATTGAAGGAATAAAAGGGCATGCTGCAGGAGCAGAAGAA
>JAEZSP010000089.1 GCA_023421735.1 Bacillota bacterium
GACTTTGGTAGGCAGCTAGCTGCCTACCAAAGTCGATCAAACGGTATCCCGATGCGCCCCCTTGGCTATCGCTCTCCCAATCGCTTCCTCGCTGACTTCTCTGTCCAATATCATTGACAAACCTACAGTCCGTCCTTGCTAAGCTGTTGGTGGATTTCCGTGCAATGCAGTATATGTCCCAATCCCGCACCGATCGCCGCATTCATTCGAAAAAACCGCCGAATCCGGCTATATCGCCCCTTCGATGCCGACGATATCGTCGATGGGGATCAGTGCCCCATCGGTCGTGACGACAATTCGCCTGTCTTCCTCGATCTTTTTTACCTGACAAACGACGGTCACATAGGTTCCGCCGCTCTTTTTTTGATCGGGCTGGAAGTAGGTGACTGTGATTTCCGGCCGCTCCGCGATGCGCTCTGCGATGATTTTCAAACTGTCGGTCAAGGCGTTCATTGCGCATTCATCCAATTCCACTCTCTCATCCGTCAATCGCGCGGTTTCCCGAATGGCTGCTTCGTAGCCCGTCAAGGCAGCAAAGGGAGAAAATTGCGCCGCACGATTCATCGCCGCCATCGGCCGATGCGCCTTCGAAAGAGGGCGCGGCAGACCGATGATGTCGTCATATTCGCCCGTCATGCCCGGTGCCCTCCGATCTGCCTGTTTCGATCGACGGTGGTCGCGCCGTCCTCCAGATTCATGCCCCGCAGAATCGCGTTTCTACCATGCTTTTTCCGGATCGACAACATGACCGCCTGTATTTGCCTTTCCCGTGCGAAGGCGGCCTCCTCGGCTTCCTTTTGTGCTTGGACTGCTGCGTAATCGGTGAAAAGGTCAAGCTGCTCAACAATGCCTTTTTGTGCAGCCGCTTCATCCACGACATGATTCGCCGTGATGTTGACCCGCCTGATCGAGAGATTTCTGTCAACGATGCGATCAAACAGCTCTGTAACGGCATCCAGAAGCATCCTCGTAGAGGAGGTCAGCCTGCCCAGATTTGCCGAGCCGTGCGCCGATTTCGGTACGGCGCGCCCGTAACCGTCCGTGGTGATCTCCCCCCGATAGGCTTTGCGGATCATCGGATCCGCCAGATTCTCAATGTCGTATCCGACCGACAAGACCAGTTGGTCCGTCACGCGCTTTTGATCGACCAGATCGAGCGCCAACAGGTCGGTCATTTCCCGCACGATGAGCTTCGCTTTTTCAAACGGATAGGCGCTGTGCAGCACCTGTCCCGATCCGACGCTGTTTGCGCTGGGTTTGTACGCCTTGATATCGGCCATTGTACAGGGCTCCCACCCCCACGCATGGTCGATCAACAGCTCGGCGTTGATGCCGAACAAATCGTACAGAAAACGCTCGTTGAAGTAATCGGGCGGCTTTCCCAGAGAGCAGCGCGCGATGTCGCCCATCGTAAAAAGACCGTGATCCTCCAACTTTTTCGCATATCCCCTGCCGACGCGCCAGAAATCCGTCAAGGGCCGGTGTGCCCACAGCAAATGACGGTAACTCATTTCGTCCAGCTCTGCAATCCGCAGGCCGTCCGCATCGGCCGGGATGTGCTTTGCCTGAATGTCCATCGCAACCTTGCTGAGGTACAGGTTCGTGCCAACGCCCGCCGCCGCCGTGATTCCGGTGGTTTCCAGGACATCCAGGATCATTTTCGAGGCAAGCGCACGGGCCGTGAGATGATAGGTGCTAAGATAGGCGGTGGCGTCTATCAGCACTTCGTCGATGGAATAGACGTGTATGTCTTCGGGCGCGACGTACTTCAGATACACGTTATAAATCCGCGTGCTGTACTCGATATACAGAGCCATGCGCGGCGTCGCAACGATGTAGTCGAGCGCGAGTCCCGGCGTGGATTTCAACGCGGGATCATGGCAGGATGCGCCGGAAAAACTGCGTTCCGGTGCTTCGCGCCGCCGCAGCGCATTGACTTCCCGTACCCTTTGCACCACCTCAAAAAGTCGCGCCCGACCGGAAATGCCGTATGCCTTGAGGGAGGGAGAGACGGCGAGACAGATTGTTTTCTCGGTGCGGCTTGCATCGGCGACGACAAGGTTTGTGGTCAGTGGATCGAGCTGCCGCTCGACGCATTCCACCGAGGCATAAAACGATTTCAGGTCAATGGCGATATACATCCTGCCCTTCATGATTTTTCGGCCTCCTCCATCCAAAACCGTATGCGTTCCTCCGCTCCACATGCTTGGCCCACTCTACATTTTCCCAAAAAGGAACATATGTTCTGATATAGTATAATCCGCATTTCTTTCCCTGTCAACCGGATTGGATTCGACTTAACCGGGTGTTCGAAAGATTACCCAAAAAGCCGCAAATCCGTGGAAGAAATTGCCTTCCTTCTCGTCCCCCAATCCTAAATCTCCATATCCGCGCACCTTAAAAGCCCGTACCGTTCTTTCCGTCCCTCTTCCCGACCGCCATAGCAGGAGGTATGCATGCCAAGGGATACCATCGAAGTCATCGGCGCCAAACAGAACAATCTGAAAGGCATCTCCGTTTCGATTCCGCGCGATCAGTTGACCGTCATCACGGGCGTTTCCGGTTCCGGGAAGTCTTCTTTGGCCTTCGACGTCATCTACGGGGAAGCGCAGCGCAGGTTTCTGGAATCCGTATCCAACTTCGCAAAAAGCCACATCAACCAAGTAAACAGGTGGAAGTTCTCAAAAAGGGCGCGCGCATCGTTCCGGGTGAACACGACATGATACTGGGCTACGGCGAAATCAATCACGTCATCAACATCGACCAGTCCGCCATCGGGCGCAGCAGCAAGTCAAACCCCGCCACCTATTGGGCATTTACGACCGCATCCGCGACCTGTTTGCCTCCACTGCCGAGGCGATGGACAAGGGTTATCGCGCGCTGGATTTCTCGCTCACCCACGCGAACGGCACCCGTTGCGAGCATTGCTCCGGCGACGGGGTAATCGTGACTAACCTTCAATTCATGGCAGATATCGAAACGGTGTGTCCGGTGTGCAAGGGCGCACGCTTTTCGCAGGAAGGGCTTGCGATCAAGTACCTGGGCAAGAATATCGGCGAGGTACTGGATATGACGGTGGAGGAAGCAAAGTGCTTTTTCAAGGGCAACCGCTATCTTGCGCACAAGTTGGGGATTATGGACGAACTGGGCTTGGCTATCTCAAACTGGGGCAAAGCTGCACCACGCTGTCCGGCGGAGAGGCGCAGCGCGTGAAGCTGGCGCACGAGCTGGCAAAGATCAAGCGGGGCAGTCACAATCTGTACATTCTGGACGAGCCCACGACAGGGCTGCACCTTTCGGACATTGAAAAGTTATTGACCTCCATCAACCGTCTGGTGGACAGCGGACATACCGTTTTGATCATTGAACACAACCCGGATGTCATCAAGTCCTGCGATTATGTGATCGACATGGGTCCGGAAGGCGGTCAGCAGGGTGGATACGTGGTGGCTCAGGGTACGCCCGAGGAAGTGGCTAAGGCGGAAAACTCATACACCGGACGCTTTCTAAAGCGGGAACTGGGACTTTGATATCACACGCATAAATACGAATCGGGGGTGGGCGCGTACCCCGCCCACCCCAGCCCCGTCGGCGCACACGACTGTTTCGCCGTGAAACGATCAGCAGCTTTCATCGCGTCACAACCTTATTCTTTGGTGGAAAGATTTCCCATAAACTCTATGAGAAGCTTTTTTATCTGTTCCTTTAGCTCCCTGATTTTTTCAATTTTTTCTTCGTGCGTACCCGTAAAATTCTCAGGGTTTTCCAAATCCCAATGGATTCGTTTGGGTGTTCCCGGGAATACGGGGCATTTTGCTTCTTGGCCTCGATCGCATACGGTAATGACGTATCCATAAAATTTTTGAGCTTTTGCGAGCGCGAATACGCTCTGCGTTTTTTTGTCAGTCAGGTCAATGCCATCTTCTTTCATCACTTCGACAACAAGGGGATTTATTGTACTTGGCAAAAATCCGGCGCTCTCGACCTCAAAATGATCGCCGCCGAGCTTTTTAAGAAGCTCTTCGGCTATTTGGCTTCTTGCGGCGTTATGAACACATATAAATAGCACTTTCTTTTTCATTGGAGCACCTCCTTATCGTATATTGTAAATCAATTTATTCTGATTTTATCGAAATCAAATCAAATCTGCGTTTAGATCATGTAAATCCGCGGCTTGTAACGGTGCTTTCTGGCTACGCAACCCATGCTGAATTCTTGCCGGTATGTTCCAATAAATGCGATTGCTTTCTCCTATTGGGCACGCTATACTAAAGAAAACAAGAAGGCGTTCAAGCGTCGGGAGATTTTCCCGTCCCGTGGAACTGAAATGTCGCGCATTATCGCCGCGTAAACAGTTGGGAATCACGCGGGCTCAAAAAACGACGCGACCATTCGGAGACCGTATTTACGATCGTGAGGTGCAAATTGATCCTATTATCCGCCGAGAAAATCAGCAAAAGTTACCCGGATAAGGTGCTCCTTCAGAAGGCGTCTCTCTACGTGAGCGACAGCGACAAAATCGGCATCATCGGTATGAACGGCACAGGCAAAACGACGTTGCTTCAGTTACTTGCCGGGTTAATCCCGCCGGACGAAGGGAAGATCAGCAGAGTATCCGGCGCGCGCATCGCCTATTTGCAGCAGAATCCCGTGTTTGACAAGCAGCTATCCCTGCTTGACATTGTGCTTCAAAACACCGCTGTGCAGGCGCAAGCCGAATCTGTCTATGAAGCAAAAACCATACTGACCAAGTTGGGCTTTTTTGACTTTGACATTCATACAAGTGGCATGTCCGAGGGCGAAAAAAAGCGCGTCGCCATTGCACAGACATTGATGAGTCCGTGTGAACTGCTTCTTTTGGATGAGCCGACGAACCACCTCGACAGCCATATGGTGCAATGGCTGGAAACATATCTCAAGCGCTTTCGCGGGGCAATCGTCATGGTCACGCATGACCGGTACTTTTTGGAGCGCGTGACCGGTCGCATCGTGGAAATCGATGCGGGCGTTCTGTACAATTACGAGGGAAACTACGCACAGTTTCTGGCGTCGAAGTCGCAGCGCGAAGAAATGGAGCTTGCCACCCAGCGCAAGAATCGCAGTCTGTACAGGCGCGAGCTGGAATGGATGCAACGAGGCGCGCGGGCACGGGGCACCAAGAGCAAATCCCGCATCGATCGCTTTTATGCCCTGCAGGAAGGCGCGACAGCCGAACCCGAGGTATTCAACATGGAATCCGCGTCCTCCCGGCTCGGCAAGCAAATCATCGAAATCAGCCGCGTCAGCAAATCTTTTGGCGAACGCCGCGTTATTCGGGACTTTTCGCATATGCTGATCCGGGATGCGCGGATCGGCATCATCGGCAGAAACGGATGCGGCAAGTCCACCTTGATCAAGATGATTGCCGGCGTGCTCCCGCCGGATTCGGGCAGCATTGTGCGCGGTTCGACGGTGAAACTTGGCTACCTTTCCCAAGTGTGGGATATGCCTCCGGCAGATATGCGCGTCATCGATTACATCAAGGAAGAAGCCGGTGAGATCGTCACGAACGAGGGCACCATTTCAGCCGCCAAAATGCTGGAGCGGTTTCTGTTTCCCGCGAGCGTGCAGTGGACCCCGGTTCATAAGCTCTCGGGCGGCGAAAAGCGGCGGCTGTTTCTGTTGCGTGTTCTCATGGGCGCACCCAATGTTCTGCTTCTGGACGAACCCACGAATGATCTGGATACCGATACGCTCACCGTTCTGGAAGAGTATTTGGAGGGCTTTGCGGGCGCAGTCGTCACCGTATCACATGACCGGTACTTCCTGGATAAGGTTGTGGATACAATCTTTGAATTTCGGGATGGCGGAGACATCCGCCAATATACAGGAGGCTACTCGGATTATCTGGAAAAATGCGAACCCGAACCCGAGGACTTGAATGCGCCGTCTTCCGTCAAAGCAAACAAAGCAAAAACAGATGAACCGACCCGCCCCCGATCAAAATCGGCAAAACCACGGTTTACATTTTCGGAACAACGCGAGTTTCGCACCATCGACGCAGATATCGCTGCGTTGGAGGATCAGCTTCGGCAGGCGGAGGAAGATGTCGAGCGATATTCCAGCGATTATGAAAAACTGCTGAACGTTCTTGCGGAAAAAGGGCGGCTTGAAGCCGCCCTTGCCGAAAAGATGAACCGTTGGGTGTATCTGAATGAGTTGGCGGAGCAAATTGGCGAAGGTCGGCCGGAATGACGCATCCAGTTCAATGATCGGCCGAACGCATCGTGATGGAATGGGCATTGATTCAAGTCTGCGATCGATGCCCTTTTCGAGGCTTTTTTTCGGGTTCATTCGATTCCGTTCCTGACAGGAAAGATTCCCGGGCAAATCTCATCCCATTTTTTTGCGCCATTCGCTTGCGAGAAGTCGATACTCGACCTTGCCATCAAAGTGGGCATACAGAGACCCTTGCGGATGCCGACCGCCTTCGCAATATCGTCCATGCTGGAGCCTTCGTAGCCCTTGTCTGTAAACAGTGCAAGCGCCTTTTCCAGAATGAGTTGCTTTGTCATTCCTTCCTACCGAATCACCAATGCGACTACCTATCGTTTGGTAGTTTATATGATGGCATATATTTGTCCGAAATACAACCCGAATGGCGCGTGATCGTCGGTTTTTTTCGCCGTCTGTCCGCTCCAAAATGAGTCGGAACGGATCAAATTATATTTGACATATGCCCATAATAAGCGATATGATGAGGGCAGCACATTGTGAAAGGACTGACCACCATGAAAAAGGAAGCAAACCTGAAATCCAGCCTGCAACCGACCCCAAAGGTGCTTATTTCCTGTCGAGACAAGAACGGAAGGGACAACGCGCTGGCCGTCGCGTATTGCTGCAACTGCAGTTTTGATCCACCAATGGTCATGGTGGGCATCGTCCCCAGCCGGTTTTCTTATCACATGGTCAAGGAAACCGGATGTTTCGTGGTCAATCTTGTCCCCAAATCGTATGCGGAAACATTTTTTGCGCTTGGCAAGCGCAGCGGCGCTGACGAGGATAAGCTGGCAAATCTGTCGGTCGCAACCAAGGACGGCAGCAAGGTCAACGCGCCAATCCTGGCAGACTGCCCGGTAAACATCGAATGCACCGTTGTGGATTCCATCATGACGGGTTCACATGAGATGTTTGTCGGCAAGGTCGAATGCGTGCACGCGGATGAATCTCTGCTCAAAGAAGACAGAGACATCGATTTTACCAAGCTGGACCTTTTGTAAACCGCGCACCCGGAGTAGGGCTACAGCAGAAAGAAGAATCGCCTCTGCACGGCTTGTCGCACAGAGGCGTTTCTTTCTTATCTGCGCAGAAACGACACTGCCCCCCATTATCAATCAAACCGAGGCCAGCAAATGGGGTTGCCGCTGTTACGCGGCAACCCCGAAGGCCTGAATGGCTGTTTATCTTTTATTTTACCTTATTTCCCGGTCTTATTCTTCGGCGGCGTCGGAATCCGCCTTGGTGCAATGCACGGTGCCGGCAGGATGCTGCGGCGGCGCATAGATCGAATACAGTTTGATGGGCACATCGCCCGTGCTGATCATGTTGTGCCACGTCCCCGCCGGGATGATGACGGCGGAACCGGCAGACACATTTCTCATGAATTTGAGGCAGTCCCTCGATTTTCCCATCATGACGATGCCCTCGCCCTGTTCCAGACGAAGGAACTGGTCGAGGTTGGGATGCATTTCAAGGCCAATCTCTTTGGGAATGCACATCAGGGTAAGCTGCAGATGGCATCCGGTCCAAATTGCCCTGCGGAAGAAGGGGTTTTCCAGGGTAGCCTTTTCAATATCGACCACGTAGGGGTGCGGGCCATAGTCCTCAGTGACGAAGTGGCAGCGCGTGCACATACAGTCGTTTTCTTTGCAAGGGTCTTTGTGCGGGCAGGGGGAAGGACAATTGCTTTTGCAAGCGCGTTCTTCTGAATCCATAATAACTTCCTCTCAAACAGCCACAATCGACCTTGGAAATCGTGCGGAACACTTCCGCATCGGTGCTTCCGGTCTCATTTTATGCCGTGTACCGACGGTGCGTTCATCGGATCAATCCATCTTGCCCGCATACCCATTTTCGATTGTATCCAGTTCATAAAGGAGAATCAACTATGAAGCGAATCGCATCTCTCTTCCTCGTCCTCCTTCTTACGGCACTTCCTTCCTTCGCGCAATCATCGGCGGAGACCCCGGATGGTTTCACCTATACGCTGACCGCGAGTGGCAGCGATATGCATTTGCCCGGTGCGAAAACCTGACGGAAATTGTGATTCCGGGCACGGTCGACTGATGAATTTCATCGTCATAGGAACGGCCGCCCTTTTAATCAGGGAGATTTGCCGCAACGAAGCCGATCGGCTCATCGGATTGCACCGGACGAAACCGCATTTTCGGGAGTGCCGATTCGACCCGTCGAGACCCCGCAGCGTTCTGGTCGCCCCCCCGCAAACACGTTAAATCTCGCCTCCGCGTTTGATGCGCGGAAGCGAGCGTGTTATAGTATTGACAGACGAATCAAAAATGGGAAGTGTAATCATGAAAGACAATCTCGACGAAATCTACGACAAGTACTTTGATACCTACTATGCGCACATGCTGGCGCGCAAAGAGTGCGACCGCGATCTGACAAAGCAGTTTTTATGCGAGCTGATCGAATCGCTCTATGTGGCACAGGGCAACAATTGGGAAGGGCGCAGCGAGGTCAAGGACGCGGAATACCGCGCCATGATCGCCGCCTACGAGGTTGTCCTGCAAAATTGGCAGAAAGAAGACGCGTAATCCGCGCATGACAGACGCGGCGTACTCGGCGTACCCCTTTTGTTCCCGGCGCGAAGCCGGAAGGCGAAGCAACTTGGGACGAAAGGGGTCGTTGAAAACGCGGATTCCGTCGTGGATGGAGTACTAGCGCGATAGCGCCCGGCATGCCTCCACATATGCGACGACGTTCTCCCACGGCACTTCAGGCTCCAAAAGATGCGTCGGCGCAACCCAAAGCCCGCCCCTGTTCCCTGCGATCTCCGCGTTTTTCCAAACCGCCTTTTTGACCGCCTCGGGCGTCCCAAACGGCATGGTCGTCTGCGTGCCAATGGTGCCGTGGAAGGACAGCACGTCTCCGAATTCCGCGTGGATCGTTTCAAAGTCCATGCACTCGGGCTGTACGGGATTCAAAACGTCCACACCAACGTCGATCAAATGCGGAATGAACGGCGTGACAAACCCGCAGGAGTGATAGATCACAACGACATCCGGCTTGATCGCACGCGCCGCGGCGATCACCCGGCGCAGACGCGGCTTGAGATAGTCCGTATAAAGCGGCATGCTCATCATGGGCGTTCGCTGCATGCCGATGTCGTCGCCCAGATATAGGATGTCCACGCCTGCGCGGACAAACGCCTCGGCGCGCAAAACGGCGCGATCGGTCACGGCGTCGAGGAGGCATTCGGCCATGGGATCGTCGTCCATCATGTCCATCATCAATTCCTCCATGCCGCGCATGTACCAGGCGGTCTCCCACACGGTACACTGCATGTTGCCCGTCGCAGCCAGTCCGCGCGCGTGGATGCCGTCCACCGCGGACGCCATGTGCGAAGAGTCGGCGTTTATAAAATCCGGATAGGGATAAGAGGCAATCTGTTCCAGGCTGTCGGCGTCCTCCAGCGGATGGCGCATATAGGTCATGTGCATGGCGGTTGCGCTGCCCGGCTCGTGTGCCACGCCCCATTGATCGATGACCGCGCCCTGTTTGAGCGGACGATGATAATAGGGCAGAAAGATTTTCTCGTCCCGCATGGGCGCGCGCAGGCCCGCCACATTCCGTTCGGGAAACCCGAAATGCTCTGCGTAGCTTTCCGTGGCAGACGTCTTTTCCCGATACTGTCTTTCCAGCGCAGGGCAAAGATCGAACTGAACCGGAAATTCCGAAAACCCGCGCCGCTTGAGCAATGAAATAAGATTTGTCCGCTGATCCATCCGTATCCCCCTCCTATTGCCTCACATTGTATGTTTATCACCCCCCATCTGTCAATGCGCAACGCGCAAGAAGTTAAAAATGAACACAGAGGAAGTGTCTTCTTGGATTTGAATCCTGAACTGACCCGGCCCCTGCTCGGCTGGTACCATGCAAACGCGCGCGCGCTTCCCTGGCGCGCAGACCACGATCCCTATCGCGTGTTCCTTTCGGAGATCATGCTGCAACAGACGCGTGCGGAGGTTGTAAAGGGATATTTCCTGCGCTTTCTCGCATCACTCCCGTCGCTTTCCGCGCTCGCAGACGCGGATGAGGAGCAGGTCAATAAATTGTGGGAGGGGTTGGGCTATTATAGCCGGGCGCGCAACCTCCAAAGGGCCGCGCGGGTCATCGTCTATGAACGCGGCGGCATTTTCCCCGATACCTACGAGGAACTCCTTCAGCTCCCGGGCGTGGGCCCGTACACGGCCGGCGCCATCGCCTCCATCTGCTTTGGCAGGTGTGTCCCGGCTGTGGACGGAAACGTGCTGCGCATCGCCGCGCGGATCGCTCAAATTGAGGCGCCCATCGACCTCCCGGAGACGAAAAGGCGCGTTTCAGACGCGCTTTCCGCCATCTATCCCCCTGATGCGCCCGGCGATTTCACACAGGCGCTCATGGAACTCGGCGCCACGATCTGCCTTCCAAACGGCGCGCCAAAGTGTGAAATCTGTCCTGTCGCACAGTTTTGCCGCGCAAAACAAGCAAGCACCATCGCGCAGTACCCCGTCCGGCTCGAAAAGCGCTCGCGCCGCACGCAGGAGATGACGGTGTTTTTTATGACCTGCGGCGGCGCGGTCGCCATCCGGCAAAGGCCAAAGCGCGGCCTCCTCGCGGGTCTGTGGGAACTGCCAAATGTACCCGACGCGCTTCACGAGCAGGCGGCGCTCGATCGCGCGGCGCAATGGGGCTTGCGGCCTCTGCGGCTCGTCAAGTCGGTCGCGCGCACGCACATCTTTACGCACATCATCTGGAACATGACCTGCTATTTCATCGAATGTGCCGCGCAATCGGAGCATTATGTGTGGGCAAACGAGCAGACAATTGCGCAGATCTATGCGATTCCCAGTGCATTCCGCATATTTTTTGAGGAGGCGAATTTGGATGATTGAATTGACTCGATCCGAACTCCGGCACTTTGATGGCCCGCGTTGCCCGGAAATGCAGCCGCTCACCGGCGCGATCCGCGCATGCCTGGACACAATGAACGAAAACTTTGGCTTTATCGACAACGGCGGCTGGCGGCTCGACCGGGGAACGGCGCTCATCTGCTGCCTGAGCGGCGAGGCGTTCGCGGGCGACGCGGCGGAACTTTGCGACAGGAACACGCTTGCAAACAGCATGTCCGGCATCCGCACGCTCATGGATGCGCTCGGATACGCGTTTGACATCCGCTCGACCGACCCTAACCGGGCGGACTCCCTTTCAAGGGAAGCGATGCGCGCGCGCATCGTCGAGCAACTCGGCGTCAAAAAGCTTCCCTTTGTCACCGACGGCTTCTGGGACCCGCCGATGGGCTACGCCGTCACGGGATTCGACGAGGAGGCGGACGAGCTCGTCGGATGGAATTACCCGGTGTTTGACTTTTCCTCCGATCCCGCGCCCGCGGAAGCACGGAGGGCGAATTGGTACGAGTCCGCGGCGTTTTTCCTGTTTTTCGGTGCGCGAACGCGCATACCGAGTGAGACGTCGCTCATCCGGCGCGGCGTCCTCGAAGCCGCGCGGTACGCAGCAGGCGCAAACGCCGATTTCTATGAGACGCTGCTCCAATTCCTCGCCCAATCGGAAGATGAGTGCATCCGTGCGGCGATCCGCACGCACACCATCATCGGCGATCACAATCCGCCCGCATCGTTGTTTGCCGACGCCGAACGGGTGCGCGCCGAACTCGTGCGCGTCGCAGATCCCCTTTGGTGTTCCGTCTCCGAGCGACGTTATTATGCCGGGCACTTCTTCCGGATGGCGAAATCGGCGCTGCCCGCGCATGCGGACGCCTTAGACAAAATCGCCGGGAGCTACGACCGCCAGAGCGCGCTTTTCGGAAAGGACTACCTGCGCGACGTCGGTCATGACCCTGTCGACCGGGAACAATTCCGCGATCCTGCCGTCCGCGCGCGCATGGCGGACGTCGTCCGCGCCGCCCAAGCGGAGGAACGAATGGCGGCGGCACTTCTCTCAGAATTGACTGCCCATCTGGATCGCGCATAAGCGCGATCCTTTTCATAATCGAACATCAGTTTAAATATGGCCCAATTCGCTTGACTTTTTCCCGATTCGGATTTATGCTCTTATCGAACACTTGTTCGCTAAGGAGGAAAAGTCCATGTCGGGTTTCCTATTGCGGGAAAAGCCCTCGGGCGCGGCGCTCGTCCGCCGGATGACGGAGGATGCGGCATTCGAGGTTGCGGGCGACGCGGACGCGGAGCAGACGGCGGTTCTGTGTGCGCAGGGCATCCGTGGGTATCAGCGCCCATCGACGGTTCCGAAGCTCTGCCTCGCGGGGCACTGCGCGTTCAACTGCGCGTATTGCAGCCTACGCGCCAGTCGGGACGACAAGGCGCCCTATGCGCTCGAGCCGCGTCAGCTTGCGCAAATCGCCGTTGAACAGGCGGAGCGGAACGGGCGCGGCGTCTTTATTTCCTCCGCCATTCTCCAAAACGCGGACTATACGCAGGAACGGCTCGCGGAAACGGCACGCATCATGCGCGAGGAACTGTTCTACGGCGGCTACATCCACGTAAAGGTCATGCCGGGTGCCGACCCCGGACTCATCGCGCGCACGGGGCGCTATGCAAGCAGACTGAGCGTCAATATCGAGGTCGCCAATAGCGCGGGTTACAATCGCGTGGCAAAACAGAAGAGCCGCGCGCTCATCCTCTCCCCCATGCGCGCAATCTCAAGTCAGATTCACGCGGCGCGCGCGGAAAACCGCCTCTTCGCACGCACCCAGACCACCCAACTCATGGCCGGCGCAATCGGCGAGGACGACCGGACGATCATGACGCTCTCCCGCGCGCTCTACCGCACGTTGGGCCTCAGGCGCGTTTACTACACCGCATTCGGCTATACCAACGAGGCGAAGGGATACCCGGAGTTGCCGCTCACCCGCACGCCCCTTTGGCGCGTGGCGAGGCTCTACCAGGCCGATCGGCTGATCGCGCTGTACGGATTTTCGCCGGACGACGTGACCCCGGAAGACGCGGCGATGCTCGAGGAGGACATCGATCCCAAATCCGCATGGGCGCTCCGCCACCTTTCCATGTACCCCGTGGAGGTGAATGCAGCGGACTTCGAAACGCTTCTGCGCGTGCCTGGCATCGGACTAACCTATGCGCGGCGCATCCTTGAGGCACGCAGATACTGCGTTCTGACGCACGAAATCCTGCGCAAAATGCGCGTATCCCTCAAACGCTGCGCGCCGTTCATCACGTGCGACGGACGGTATCAGGGCGGAAAGCTGCTGGACGCGCCGGAATTGCGCGCCGCGCTTTCCTCGGATGGAAAAAGGGCGTCCATCGCCCGCACGGTTGCAGAGGGTTGACGATAGACGCGGAAAACGTTGCGTCAATTGTTCACACGTGGTAAAATAGGCCAAACATCACATTGGGAGGCCGTATGAGCGAGAAAAGCGAAGTTCGGCGGGATGTCTGGCGGTTTGTCAAGTTTACACTTTTTTCCATCTCCGCGGGCGCCATCGAATCGGGCGTCTTCTACCTGTTGGGACTTATCCCCGCGCTGGGCTACTGGGCCTGTTATCTTCCGGCGCTCGTCGCTTCCGTCGTCTGGAATTTCACGTTCAACAGGCGCTTCACGTTCCAATCTGCCGCTAATGTCCCGCGCGCGATGTTCAAGGTCTTTTGCTATTATGCCGTATTTACGCCTGTTTCGACGATCGTGGGAAATCACTTGACCGAGGTCGTCTATCGGGATAACGCACTTGTCTATAACCTCGTATTCGTCTCAACCCTTCTCATCAATTTCGTCACCGAATATTTGTATCAGCGCTTTTATGTGTTCCGGGGCCAAATCGATAATCGCGCAAAGGAGAAACAGACCGATGTCTAATCCATTGACCGTGGCCGTCCCGGGCGATGCGACGCGCATCGCAGATCTGATTGAGGAAACGGTTCATACGGTGTATCCCCATTTCTATCCGCCCGCGGTGGTTGATTTCTTCCTTGCGCACCACTCGATCGCACACATCGCCGCAGACATTGCGCGGGGCGACGTGCGCCACATGCTTGTCAATGGAATCCTCGTCGGTACGGGCAGCGTGCGGGAAAACGAGATTCGGCGCGTGTTTATCGCGCCATGTTTTCGGGGCAAGGGCTATGGCGCGCAGATGATGGATGCGCTTGAAGACGAAATCACATGGATGCATGCGGAAGCCAGGCTCGACGCCTCACTGCCCGCCTGCAAGTTCTATGAACGCCTGGGATATACCTGTCGGCAACACGAAAGCGAGTCTGTCCCGGGCGGCGCTGTGCTCGTCTATGCCAAAATGAAAAAGCCACTCATGCACATCGAGATGACAGACGCAAACGACGCGCGATTTCAATTGCTGTGCGGTGCGCTCGACGAACACCTGAACGGCGCACTTGGAAAAGATACGCAACGCACGTTCTACAACCAATACAATAAAAACTACGACATGCTTGCGGTGGCGCTCGCAGTTAAGGACAGCGAGACTTTTGGGTGCGGCGCAATCAAAGCGCATGATACGACCACGGCAGAATTAAAGCGCATGTTTGTACTTTCCGCCTACCGAGGCAAAAGCGTGGGCAAACAAATCATTCGCGCGCTCGAAAACGACGCCCGCGCACGCGGTTTTGAACGATTGATCCTCGAAACCGGAACCGCTCTCATCCCCGCGCAAAAACGCTATCTGCACGAAGGCTTTCGAATCATCGAAAACTACGGGCAATATCGGGGTCTTGCGACTTCAGTGTGCATGGAAAAAAAGCTGTAGACGCACTAACCAGCAGACTTTAGTTTGTTTTAGAGTTGAGCAAATGTCAGCTTACATACTTTAGTCTGTTTTTTACAAATAGACCGAAGTCTCATTTCTCGGCAAAGGAGAACGATCATGGTCGAAATCGAAGTACGCCCCTACCGCGAAGAAGACGTGTCCCGAATGATGGAAATCTGGAACATCGTCGTCGAAGAGGGCGAGGCATTCCCGCAAACCGAAAAGTTGTATCTCCGCGAAGCCGAGGCTCTCTTTTCGGGCCAGTCGCACACCGCCGTTGCCGTGCGGAATTCGGAAATCCTTGGGCTTTACATTCTGCATCCAAACAACGTCGGACGCTGTGGACATATTGCGAACGCCTCCTTTGCCGTCGCACCGGAAACGCGCGGCATGGGTGTCGGGGAGACGCTCGTGCGGGATTGTCTGGTGCGCGGTCGTGCGCTTGGATTTCGCCTTTTACAGTTTAATGCCGTCGTCTCGACGAATGCGCGGGCGAATCGTCTTTATGCGCGGCTGGGTTTCCGACGCGTCGGGACGATTCCGGGCGGATTTCTTCTGAAAAGCGGCGCGTATGTCGACATCTACGTCTATTATATCGAGCTTTGATTGCGGGAGGAGAAAAAAGATGGACATTCACGCGCTGACACCTGAACGCTTGCATGATTTCCTTTCTTTTTTTGACGATGTGGCGTTTTCGGATCACAAAGAGTGGTCGTGGTGCTATTGTACTTTTTTTCATCTGGGTTGCGCGGATGAAAAGCGAATCGAGGAAGAGCACAAGGACATATTGCTTCGAAACAATGCCATTCGTCTTGTCAACGACGCAACAATTCAGGGATATTTGGCGTATGAGGACGGCGCGGTCATCGGCTGGTTGAACGCGAACGACAAGAAAAACTACGCAAAGCTTTGCGAGCGGGCGGAATTGTGGGACGACACCGCTGACGCCCGCACAAAGGCAGTCACATGCTTCATCGTCGCGCCGCAAATGCGCAGAAAGGGCCTCGCGACCGCTCTTCTTGACCGAGCAATTGCAGACGCGGCGCTTGCGGGCTACGACTTTATCGAGGCCTATCCCGCAAACGGCGCGCTCGATTGTTTCCAGCATTACCATGGGCACCCGCAGATGTACGAAGCGCATGGATTTGCATGCGTCAAGGTATTTGAGTACGACTGCCTTTACCGAAAGGCACTGAAATGACCGCCGCGCAGCAATCGATTGCCGATTTATTGCAGTCGCTTGGTTACACACCCACAAGGCAAAATGTGCGTGACGAGATATACGCCTGGAAGGACAGAAAAACCGGGCGCATCATCGCCAAGACGGGAATGCGGAGCGGCACGCCCTTCCGGGCGATCAAGTTTTTCGGCGTCACCGATCCGCCCGCGCGCTTACAGGCGGCGCTTTTCTCCGAAATCGAGGCGCGGAACGGGCAGTATTGCAGGCCCGTCCGGGACCTGATGCGCAAGGCATTCTGCGGAAGCTGCACCTCCTGCACGGGTGGTGGATTGGGCTATTTCTGCGTGCGCCGGGACGGAACCGAAGTTGTGCGCTGCGGCGCATACCCCATCACCATTCCGGATTTCTCAGATGCGGACGTACCCGAACTCATCGCCGTGCTCCGCACGCAGCATGCGTATTTTTCTTCTCTTAATTGACAGGGCGCGTGGATTTATGTTAAAATTATGTTTCTCGAATGGGCAAATGGGCAAAGGAGGAACAGATGAAGCTGAATGTGCGGGATCAGGCGATCACGATCAACGGGTTGGTTTCCCATTGCAAGTGCAAATGCGCGCACTGCCTCCTGGAATCGGGCGATGGGAAGCTGGCCGAAGTACCGTTTGAAAAGCTGCGCGCGCTGGCGATGAAGTTTGTAGGGTTTCCACAGCAGACGGGCATAGAAGTTCTGATGGCTGCGTACAACTGTTCAGATTTCCCCGAACTGCCGCAATCCGTGGAGACAAACAAGCTGTTGACACCATACTTCGGGTACCAGAACCTGAACGGAACGCCGATCCGCGCGGGAAAAGAGCTTGCGGATTGGGTCTCATATCTCAAAAACGATTGCAGCCTCTCGAATGCGAATCTTTCGTGGTTCGGACTGCGGGATTTTCACGATTCCTTCGCACATGCACCCGGGTACTTCGATTTTCTCATGGATCTGGCTGCCGAATTGCAAAGGCAGGAAATCGCCTACACGAACAGCATATTCATTCTGAAAAGCAACCTCGGGATGTTGGAAAAGCTGAGCACGGCGCTCATCCCGCTGGGTGGAAAACTTCATTTTTCGCTTTTGGACTACAAGGGCGCGGCGAAGAAGCTTTTGCGCGAGTTCCTGACGAGCGAAACGGACGTGCCCGCCTTTGTCGTGGAAAGTGGAACATACAACATCAAGCGCAACCGGATGCAGTCCGCGTGGGTGCAGGCTGCCCTCAATGGCACCGCGCCGGCATACACCAAGCGCTTCCTGTTCCTCGTCGCGGCGCCGGACAATATCGACAGATACCTTTCCATGTCGGCGAGTGAGCTGGTCGACATGCTGCGCGATCTCGACCGGCGCATGCAGGACGCCATCCCGTCCATTGAATTCCTTGCGTCCGAATATGGAAGCAGCGCCCCGGAAGTGCTCACCGACTTCCGAAGCGCCGTCTGGATGTGGACAGATCTCTATTTTAGGGACGCGGGAATCGACGAGAACCTCGCCTTCTGTGAACTTCACAACACCGTCATGTGGCGCTGACATCGCTCTTTTGAAAGCCGTTGAACCATGCGCGTTGGTCTGACGGCTTCTTTTTGACCCGCCGCGCAGGTTCCGCCGCGATGCCGAGGGGCAAAAAGCACACCAATTCGTACTCCTGAGGCACCCCGAGCACATCCGCCATTTTGCGGCCGATCTGGTCGACGTCCGTAATGTGCCCCTCGATCCAACAGCTCGAAAGCCCCAGTTCCACGGCAGAGAGCAACATATTTTCGATGGCTGCCGCATAATCCTGCGCCGCAAAGCACACGTCGCGGTAGGCGGCGATCCTTTTGGTCAACACGCAGATCATCGCGGGCGCCGTTTCGCAGATGGGCGGATCGATCAGCGCCTTGAGCTTCTCTATGAGCGCCGGATCGTCCACCGCAATGAGGCTCGTCGTCTGCTTATTGCAGCCCGACGGTGCGGCAAGTCCCGCTTCGAGAATGATCTCCAATTTCTCGCGCGACACGGGGTCGGGCTTGTACAGGCCCCGGTAACTCATCCTGGTTCTGATCGCCTCGATTGTATTCACGAAAGTCTCCCCTTGAAGTCCTCGTAGCCAAACTGCTTTACCAGCCGGATCGCGCCATCTTTCCCGCGCAGATAGATCGACGGGAGCGGCATGCCGTTGAATGTATTGTTCTTGACCATGGTATAAATCGCCATGTCCTCAAAGATCACCTTGTCGCCGATCTTGAGCGGCACGTCAAACGAATAATCGCCGATCACGTCCCCGGCGAGACAGGTCGGACCCGCAAGGCGGCATGTGTGCGCCTTCTCCCCCGGCTTTGCGGCGTTTTGTATCGGCGGGCGGTAGGGCATCTCGATCACATCCGGCATGTGGCAGGCGGCAGACGCGTCGAGAATGGCGATGTCCATCCCGTTTTCCACGATGTCGATCACCGTCGCCACAAAAAATCCCGCATTCAGCGCAACTGCCTCGCCCGGCTCCAGATACACCTCCACGCCGTGCTTCCTTTTGAAGTGGCGTATGGCGTTCACGAGCGCGGACAGGTCATAATCGGGCCGCGTGATGTGATGCCCACCCCCAAAGTTTACCCACTTCATCCGCGGAAGGAATTCGCCGAATTTCTCCTCGAACGCGGCGAGCGTCTCGACGAGCGCATCCGCGTTCTGCTCGCACAGCGTGTGAAAATGCAGACCTTCAATGCCGTCCAGCAGATCTGGCCTGAAATGTTTGCGCGTGACGCCCAACCGCGAAAACGGCGCGCATGGGTCATAGATGCCGTGTTCCTGCGTGGAACACTCGGGGTTCACGCGCATGCCGAAGGATTTGCCGGTCTTTGCGGCGCGTTCCCGGAACGCTTCCCACTGGGCAAAGGAATTGAACGTGATATGGTCGCACATCTGTGCGAGCTTTTCAAAATCGGCGTCCGTATAGGCGGGGGAGAAGACGTGTGTCTCCTTCCCCATCTCCTCGTGCCCGAGCCGCGCCTCGTAGATTCCGCTGGCTGTGGTGCCGTCGAGGTACCAGCCGATCATGGTGTACACGGAAAACATCGAAAACGCCTTCTGCGCGAGCAGGATTTTGCAATCCGCCGCCTCGCGGACACCCTCCAAAATCTCCAGATTATGCGTGAGCGCGGCTTCGTCCACCACATAGGCGGGCGTATTCACATCAAATCCGTTCATCAGTCGACCAGCGTGGGGTTGAAGTCCTCCTGCCACGGGAGTCCCCACCGATTGAGCGCGTCCATGAAGGGATCGGGGTCGAATTGTTCCATGTTCCAAACGCCGGGTTTCTGCCACTTGCCCGTCATGACCAGCATCGCGCCGATCATCGCCGGAACACCCGTGGTGTAGGAAATGGCCTGACTCCCCACCTCGCGGTAACATTCCTGATGGTCGCAGACGTTATAGAGGTAATACGTCTTTTCCTTCCCGTCCTTCACGCCCTTGAAGATGCAGCCGATGTTCGTCTTGCCCTTTGTGCGCGGGCCCAAGGACGCCGGATCGGGGAGCACCGCCTTCAGAAACTGCAACGGAATAATCTCCTTGCCCTCGTACAGGATGGGCTTGATGGAGGTCATGCCCACGTCCTCAAGGCAGCGAAGGTGCGTAAGGTAGCTCTGGCCGAACGTCATAAAAAACCGGATGCGCCGGATGCCTTTGATGTTCTGCGCCAGCGACTCGATCTCCTCGTGGTGCAGAAGGTACATGTCCTTCTGTCCAATCTGATCAAAATGATATTCCCGCTTGATCTCCATCGGCTCGGTTTCGACCCAGTGCCCGTCCTCCCAATAGCTGCCCTTGGCGGTCACTTCCCGGATGTTGATCTCGGGATTGAAGTTCGTGGCAAAGGGATAGCCGTGATCGCCGCCGTTGGCGTCGAGAATGTCGATCTCGTGAATCTCGTCAAACTGGTGCTTTTGCGCATAGGCGGAAAAGACCGACGTTACGCCGGGATCAAATCCGCTGCCCAGAAGCGCGCAGATGCCCGCATTTTCAAACTTCTCCTTGTATGCCCACTGCCAGCTATACTCGAATTTTGCAGTCTCCGGCGGCTCGTAGTTGGCGGTGTCGACGTAGTGCGTCTTCGTCCGGAGGCACGCCTCCATGATGGTCAGATCCTGGTACGGAAGTGCGAGGTTCAAAACCACGTCGGGCTTGAAGTCCTCAATCAGCTTGACCAGCTCGTCCACGTTGTCGGCGTCCACCTTTGCGGTCTGAATCTTCGTCTTTCCGCCCTCGAGTTTGGCCTTGAGCGCGTCGCACTTGGACTTTGTGCGGCTCGCGATCATGATTTCTTCAAAGACGTCGCTGTTCTGGCAGCACTTATGAATCGCAACGGAGGCGACGCCTCCGCAGCCGATGATCATGCATTTTCCCATTTTTCTACCTCCTCAGAGTTGCAAGAGTATTTCGCGAACGATTTTGCATGCGGCGGCGGTGGACACGCCGCTCTGGTCATAATGGGGGGAGAGTTCGACCACATCGCAGCCGACGATCTTCAGGTTATGCAGTGCGTGAACGGCGTCCAGCAGCTCCTTGAATGTCACGCCGCCGGGTTCCGGCGTGCCCGTGCCGGAAAAGACGGATGGGTCCAGCACGTCGAGATCGAGCGTAAAATAGACCGGCCGGCCCTGTAGCGCCGCGATGGCCTGACCAAAGTCGCCCAGACCGAAGGGATGCAGCTCCGTATGCGCGCGGGCAAACTTGAATTCGTCCCGGTCGCCGGAGCGAATGCCAAACTGATAGATGCGCCCATCGCCCACCATGTCCCACACGCGCCGAAGCACCGATGCGTGCGAGAGCTTCTCGCCCAGATAGTCGTCGCGCAAATCTGCGTGCGCATCCAGATGCACAAAACACACGTCCGGATACTCTTTCACGATCGCGCGCGCCGCACCGAGCGTTACCAGGTGCTCGCCGCCAATCAGGAATGGCGTCTTCCCGTCCGCGAGGAGTTGCGTAGCGTTTTCCTCGATCATCTGAAGCGCCTTTTCCGGGCTTCCAAAGGGCAAATCGATGTCGCCCGCGTCGAACACGCTCCGGTCGAGCAGATCCATATCCACATACGGCGAATACGTCTCGATGCCGAAGGACTCCGCGCGCATGGCCTGCGGGCCGAAGCGCGTGCCGGGGCGGAACGACGTCGTGCCGTCAAACGGCGCGCCATAGAGCACGATGCTTGCCTTGTCGTAATCGGCATCGCAGCCGATGAAGGTCTGAATGTTCTTATTCATCGCGCATCAGCATCTCCTCGACGTAGTTGGGCAGGGCGAACGCGCCGCGGTGCAGGTTGGTGTTGTAGTAGCGCGTCTGAATGCCGAGCTTGTTCCACGCGGCATCGTCCAAGTCGTGCACGGGATGGATGCCCTTGGACGCAAAGCCGAACAGCCAGTGACCAGACGGATAAGTCGGTATGTGCGCCTGATAGACCTTGCCGAGCGGAAACGCCGAGAGAATCCGGCGATGCGCAAAGCGCATGGCCTTGGCATCCTCCCGATAAAACGGGCTTTCGTGCTGATTGACCAGGATGCCCCTGTCCGTCAGCGCGTTCATGCAGGAACCGTAAAACTCCTTGGTAAACAGCACCTCGCCGGGCCCGGATGGGTCCGTGGAATCCACGATCACCAGATCGTATGCCCCCGCCACATGCCGCACAAACTTCAGGCCGTCCGCAAAGACCAGGTTGACGCGCGGATCGCTGAACCCGCAGGCCGTAAGCGGCAGGTATTCCTTGCACACCTCGACCACACGGCGATCGATCTCCACGATGTCGATCTTCTCGATCGTCTTATATTTGGAAAGCTCGCGCGCCACGCCACCGTCGCCCGCACCGATCACGAGGATTTTTTTGATGGCGGGATTGACTGCCATGGGCACGTGCACGATCATCTCGTGATAGATAAATTCGTCGCGCTCGGTGAGCATGAGGACGCCGTCGAGCGTCAGAAAGCGCCCGAACTCGGAAGAATCGTATACGGAAATGAGCTGATAATCGCTTTCCTCGGTGTGCAGCTGCGATTTCACCTTGATCGAAAGCCGCACGCCGGGCGCATGATATTCGCTATACCATAAATCATCCAATTTTCACACCTCCAGAACGTTGAGCCTGCTCGCGTCCATCTCCTCGGGCCCGGTGATCACGCATCCCTTTTCCTTGGAGTAGCGGATATATTCCGCAATCTCCTTGGTCACGCGCTCGCCGGGCGCGAGGATCGGAATGCCCGGCGGATAACTCATGACGAACTCCCCGGAAACCTCGCCCGCGCACTGTGCCAGCGGCAGGCTTTTTTTCCGGGCATAGAACGCCGCACGGGGCGACATTGCGACCACGGGGCTGATGTATTCCGTCTCCAGCATGCCCACCTTGTCGCGCTTGTACAGCCGCCGGATCTCGCCGAGCGCGCTGATCAGCCGCTCAATATTCTTCGTCTTGTCGCCCACCGAGATGTAGGCAAGTATGTTGCCCAAATCGCCGAATTCGATCTGGATGTCGAACTTATCGCGCAAAATGTCGTGCACTTCGATGCCTGCGAGTCCGATCTCGAGCGTATTGACCGAAAGCTTTGTCTCGTCAAAATCAAAGATGCTATCGCCGTTTCTGAGTTCGCGCGCGTAGGCGTAATAGTCGCCGATTTCGTTGATCTCCGCGCGCGCATAGCCGGAAAACCGCTTCACCTTCTCGAAGATTTCGACGCCGCCCAGCGCGAGGTTCCTGCGCGAGATGTCGAGGCTTGAGAGCAAAAGATATGAACCGCTCGTCGTCTGGGTCAGGTTGATGATCTGGCGCACATAGTGAGAATTCACGTTCTTCCCGCACAGCAGAATCGAGCTTTGCGTCAACGAGCCGCCCGATTTGTGCATCGAGACCGCGGCCATGTCCGCACCCGCCGCCATTGCAGATGTCGGCATGTCCGCGCCAAAGTAAAAATGGGTGCCGTGCGCCTCGTCCGCGAGCACGCGCATGTTCTTTTCGTGCGCAAGGCGGACGATCGTCTTGATATCCGAGCAAATGCCGTAATACGTCGGATTGTTGACGAGGATCGCCTTTGCATCCGGATTTTCAAGGATGGCGCGCTCCACGTCCGCCACGCGCATGCCCAGCGCGATGCCGAGCCGTTTATTGGTCTGGGGATTCACATAGACCGGAATCGCGCCGCACAAAACCAGCGCATTGATGACTGATTGATGCACGTTTCTGGGAAGGATGATCTTTTCCCCCGCCTTGACGGACGAGAGAATCATCGCCTGCACGGCGGAGGTGGTCCCTCCGACCATGAAAAACGCCGCACCCGCACCGAATGCCTCCGCGGCAAGCGCTTCCGCCTCCCTGATGACGCCCGTGGGGTGGCAAAGGTTGTCGAGCGGCTTCATGGAGTTGACGTCAACAGACAGGCACTTTTCGCCCAGGAACTCCAGGAGCGCCGGGTTCCCCCGACCCCGCTTATGCCCCGGCACATCAAAGGGCACAAGCCGGGTATACTTCATTTCTTCAAGTGCCTCGTAAATCGGTGCGCGGTTCTGATCCAACGCTCTACCCCCTGTTCTTTTTATTCGTAAATGTTCGTGCCGCTGAAGATTTCGATCATCTCGCGGCGCAACGCGTTTGTGATGTTCAGCCGGATTTTCGGCTGAATTTCATAGACATCAGAATTAAACAGATAATTCTGAAGCGCGATGTCCTTGATGAGCATCTTTGTGTGAAAGATGTTCGACTGATAGACGTTCACATCGATCGCGTCGTATTTTTCGAGCGTCTTGTCGTCGATGTAATCCTGAATCGATGTCATTTGGTGATCCATGAACAGCTTTCTGCCACTCATGTCGCGCGTGAACCCGCGCACGCGGTAGTCCAGCGTGATGATATCCGAATCGAAGGAGGCGAGCAGGAAATCGAGCGTCGAAAGCGGTGTAATCTCCCCGCAGGTTGCGACGTCAATGTCCACGCGGAATGTCGCAATGGATGTCTCGGGATGATATTCCGGATAGGTGTGCACGGTGACATGGCTCTTGTCAAGGTGCCCCACCACCGTCTCGCCCGAGCGGTTCTTCGCCATGGATTCCTCGGCAATGAGGAACGTCACGGACGCGCCCTGCGGCTCGTAATCCTGTTTCGATATGTTCAGTACAATCGCACCGATCATCTCGGTCAATCGTTCGAGGATGGCGGTCAGGCGCTCGGAGTTGTATTGTTCGTTGATATATTTAATGTAATCCTGCTGCTCGCGCGCGGATTTCGCATAACAAATATCATAGATATTGAAGCTCAATGACTTCGTCAGATTGTTGAACCCGTATAGTTTCAGCTTCTCCGCCATGCCTTACTCCTCCGCAATAAAAAAAGATGCACACAGCGCACTGTGGTACATCTCGATTCGCAGTCTTCGGACAAGCGCATGGGATTCCATACTTCGCCCGCATCCGTTAGAGTTTATACAAGTAAGAACTTACTTTTACTACTCTTATTGACCGTTTCACAAGCGTGTACCTGGTACACTTGGTTATGAAGTAACCAACTGGCTGTTAAGCAGCCAACTCATAAAAGTTGCGCTCTGAACGCAATCAATAAAGCGGGTTTCCCCACCCTCGGCAGTTGACCCGGCTGTCCGTATGGCCTTTGTCTCGCCCGCAGGCGAAACGGGTCAGTAAGTTCTCGCCGAACAACCGGCGTGAAGCACTTGCATGATATTATATCCGGGCGCCTGTTGTCAAGTCATTTTTTGTGTTTTTGCGCGGTTTCCTGCGCATTTGGTTGGATTTGGATCGAAATGGGCAGTTCGGACTTTCTTATATGGCCGAAGTATGGTAAAATATATGTAATGGGCATATGCCATCAAAGGAGGAGAGAAGATGAAGGTTGTCTGCACCATTTGTGGCTTTGTATACGATGAGACGCTCGGCATCCCGGAGGCGGGTATTGCGCCGGGAACGAGGTTCGACGAACTCCCCGATACCTGGGTCTGTCCGGTCTGCGGCGCGCCGAAGGCGGCGTTCCGACCTGTCGAGGCAGCACCGGAGCCTGTCGCCGCACCTGCGGTTGAACCCGCACATGCCCCGCGCGAGATGTCAAACCTTGAAGTGAGCGCCGTTTGTTCCAATCTCGCGCGCGGCTGTGAAAAGCAGTACCTCGCCCGGGAGGCAGAACTGTTTCTTCAGCTTGCAAACTATTACGCGGATCGGGCAGCGCCCGCGCAACAGGGGGATTTTGAGTCCCTCACAACGCTCATCAACAGCGATTTATCCGCCACCTTACCCGCTGCACGCACGGCAAGCGAAGCGCAGGCGGATCGCGGCGCACTGCGCGCCGTGACGTGGGCAGAGAAGGTGACGACGATCCTCCTTGCGCTCATCGATCGCTTTGCGCGTGAGCCGGAGGTGATCAAGCATACGAACGTGTTCGTGTGTGAAATCTGCGGCTTTGTGTACGCAGGATTGAATGCGCCGGAAATCTGTCCGGTCTGTAAGGTGCCGGGTCTCAAAATCGCAGAGATCGTAAGGAGGTAGTCTATGCACGCCGTTCGAAACATCAGACTTTGTACAAAGGATTGTCTGTGCCTCTATGTTTGCCCCACGGGCGCGACCGACACCGAGACCGGGCAGATCGACGCGAAAAAATGCATCGGTTGCGGACAGTGCGCGCTCTCCTGCCCCTCGCGCGCCATCTCGATGATGCCGGAAGAATACCCGCCGCAGCAGCAGAAAAGGGAATCCGTCATTTCGGCGCTTCGCGCCGTGGCCGCATCAAAGGCCGCACAGGAGGCGGTCGCCCGCCGGATCGCCAGGGAAACGGAAGACTCGATCGCGCGCCAGCTTGCGCAGGCCATCGCGAAGGCGAACCGATACATGGCGGAGGATGCAATGCGCGAGGCGGGGTACATGCTTCCCCAAAGCGGAAACGTCCGCGCGTTTTTGATCGACATGCTTGAAAACGAGCAGTCGGAGGGCTTCCCCCGCGAAGCCGTTCTGGAACTTTTGCGGAACATTCGGCCCAATGACTAGGACGATGAACGCGGAAAAATTCTGTGAATGGGTTTCTTTTTCACACGAATGATGTATAATAATAGCAGACCTTCCCGTACGATTTGCGCGCGGGAATATCTGAAAAATTGGAGGATGAATCGATGAAGTACGTTTGCACTGTTTGCGGATACATCTATGACGAAGCCGAAGGCGATCCGGACAACGGCGTCGCGCCCGGCACCAAGTGGGAAGACGTTCCCGCCGATTGGGTTTGCCCGCTGTGCGGCGCAGCCAAGGAAGATTTCGAAGCGGAGAGCTAATCGGAAAGCGGAAAAGGCGCGGGGTGCGCCTTTTTTCTTTTGCCCAAAATGGGTACGCACCGCGATTTGATTGGGATTTTACGCCGTCTTTCTTGCCTTTTCCGCATGCGGCATGATACCGTGTTGCGGAGGTGGTCAGCCATGAAAACAAAGCAAACCGGTCTCGCCTTGCGCGGATTTCTTTTCGCGTGCATCCTGTGCCTCGTCTTCGCACCCAACATGGCGTGGGCGCAGGAAACGGTGAAAAAGGCAACCGTTTCGGGTCAAATCGTCGATCCGGACGGCGCACCGCTCGTGAGCCAACTGCTCTTCACATCGCAGGAAACCAGCCTGCGCGTCAATACGGATCCGTTCGGCCGCTTTCAGGTGCGGCTTCCGTTGGGCGAATATGCGGTTGAAATCTCCAAAGGATCGCTCTTTGAGCGCAAACAATTGTCACTTTCCATTTCCGACCGCAAGCAGATTTTCCTGGACAACATCGCGCTCTCGCGCCTGTACGACACGGATTGGCTGGTCGGGGATCTGCATCAGCACACCATCTACAGCTTCGACGGATCAAACAGTCCTTATGAAGTCTATCTGTCTGACCGCAGTGTCGGCCTTGATTTTGGGGTCGTCACCGATCACAACGACGTCCGCGCGGACGACGAATTTATCTTTGGGAACGACGGCTTCGTCGGTCTGCCGGGAATCGAAATCACAACGGACAGAGGGCATTTCAACGCCATCAACTTCGCGCTTCTCATTGATCCCGACACATCGCACGCAGAAGCGGACATCCGCAGGATCATCGAATGTGTTCGTCAGGATCCGGATGCCCTCCTCCAGATCAACCATCCCGACCGCAATGAGGGCGGATTCGGATTTAAGGACTGGAGCTTGGCGGATGATTTTGATCTGATGGAGGTCTGGAATGGAAAGAGCGCACCCCCATACGTGGACGGCAGCCCCAATCGGGCGGCAATGGCACACTGGATCGAAATGATCCAAAACGGCGCTTATTTACCCGCAACGGGCGGCTCGGATAACCACGACATCTCCGGAAATCTGATGTTTATGCGCGATGTCGCACAAACCGACGCCGAACGGTTTTTCAATCAATCCATGTTCAGCGGCGCACCGCGCACCTATGTCCGCGCGCAGACCCGCACACCTGCGGGCATTCTCGCCGCACTCAAACGCGGCAACAGCTTTGTGACCAATAATCCACTCGCGTTTTTGACGGTCGGCGGCGCGATTCCCGGTGAAACGGTGCAGCCGGGCACCCAGACGGCCTCGATTCGCCTCGAGTCGAATCGTCCCCTGACGGCATACCGCCTGCGCGTCAATGGCGCGGATGCTCCATGGATCGAGGTGTCGGGCTTTGTGGCGGAGGCCGCATATCCATTGCATTTGGACGACGGCGACTTCGTTTTTCTGGAGGTTTGCGGTGCTCAGGGTGATTACGCATTCACAAATCCCGTGTTCGCGGCAGAATAAACGCCTTCAACGCATCTCGCATGCGATGAAAAAAAGACAACGGAGGAAAAACATGAACAGGAAACTGCTTGCCCTGGCATTGGCCGTGCTGCTGCTTTTCGCGGCGTCCGGCATCGCGGAAGGCGCACAGGAAGACGCGCCTGCCCTCGTCGGCGTGTACAACGCGACCGAGACGCCCACCGTACGCGTGCATCTTCGGGTTTTGACCGCCGAGGGTGAAACATTACTGGACGGCATGGTCGCCGTGGTCGCGCAAGCACCCACGGCATACATGGCGCTGCGCGCCGGATTGGACGAAGCCGGCATCCCCATCGAACTCATCGACGAAGCAACGCCCGAAAACATGTTCATCAACAGCATCGCCGATCTTGCGAGTGAAAACCCCTATTTCTGGATGTACTTCATCAATGGAGAAATGGCGCAGCTGGGCATCGGCACGCAGGAGATCGCGGAGGGAGACCTTCTGGAATTGATCTACGAAGACTACAATCTGGGCTACGTCGAAATTCCGTAACCGCACAAAAAACGCCGCCGACGCGAAAATGCATCGCGTCGGCGGTTTTTTTATGACCTGTTCCCGCGTCCCAATCGATCGAAGAACTTGCGAATCTGGCCCGAATAGAAGATGAGGATGGTCGGCACGATCAAAAACAGCATGCGTCCGACGACGGTGTTGGCAAACAGCACCACCGCGCCGAAGTTGCGATTGACGCCCACGAGCCGCCCGTAAACGGCATCCTTGGTCGTCTCGGTTTTCATCACGTCCGGAATGGCGTCCGCAGGGTAGTTATCGATGTCGAGGCCCAGCACGGTTTCCCCCGTCTCGCCATTGAGGGTCATCGAGTTCACGCGGCGCACCTGCACCGTTCCCGTGGGGTCCTTATAGAGGACGATGTCGCCCTCATTCACCTGCACATACTGGTCGATCTTCTCAAAAAAGGCGATGTCGTTATACTTGATGGTGGGCTCCATGGTCGAGGACTGGAAAATATAGGGGATAAAGCCCATGACGGACGTTTCGCGCTCCGGTGATGCATAATTGAACGCAAGGATCATGCCGTTGACGAGCAGCATGAAAAGGACGAGCGCCATCAGCGCAGATGTTACGATCACAGACAGTGCGGAAGAGCGCCTTGAAGGGATATACGCCTTCTCGAGCAGTTTCGCCGCCTTCAGAACCTGACGGTTCTTGGAGTCCGTCATGACCACAATGCGCCCATTCTCGCCCCACTTTTCATCGATCTGCGGCACGGCGCGCACCAGAGGCGCATTGAACAGCCGCGCGACGCGCGTCGCACGCCAGAGGCTGAACGCGACGCAGAAAACGAGAATCGCGGTCAGTGCGATCAAATACCGATGCCCACCGGCGTTCAAAAAGAGATTCGCTACGGTACGCATGGCCTCACGGTCACTGATGATGGCGAAATACCCTGTCGGCCATTGGAGGACCGCGAGTACCAGAAACGCGAGCCCCAGGATATAGCGCGCGTTATAGAGGTCGCGCACGGCAAGCGATATGGTCATGACCAGCGTTAAAAGCGCCGTGATGTTGATGATCCCCACGACAAACTGGCTGATCAGATAGCCAGGGATAAACGGTGCCTTCAAAAACGAAGTGAGCGCGAGCGTAACCGCAAAGCCCACCGTGAACACAAACAGCGCATGGAGCAGCTGCGCGACAAACTTTGCAAGCACCATCGGGAACACGGCACATCCCAGGTGCACCAGCGTGTACCAGCGGTTGTCGTATACCTCCGCATAGGAGATATCATGAAGCTTGACGATGAAGTAGGCGGACATGGCGACATACGACACGCAAAGATAGAGGAAGGTCGTCGAAAAATAGCTCATCTGCATGAAGTAGGGCGTGCTGTCCGATAAGACCGACTGTTTGAGCGTTTGGAGCACAAAAAATACCGCGAAGGAGAGCATACCCTGAAATACGCCCAGCGCGAGCGCGGTCTTCAGGCTCGAGGGGTTCTCGTAATATGCATAGCTCCATTCTTTTTTCAGAAGGCCTGTTTTGTAAATCATATTCTCGCCTCCTTTCCGGCAGCCTTCATCGCCTCAAAAAGAGATGGCGTACTCAACCGATAGTCCAAAACGTCGATCCCCGCCTGCTCGAGCACCGCGAATACCGCGGAGATCTCCGGGGCATCCGCCTTCTCGCCGTACACGCCGATGCGCGCATCGCCCTGTGCGCGCATCGCAGGAAACGCGGCCTCGATCGCCGCACAGGTTGCCGTCGCGTCGCGCGTTTCGAGGGTAAAAAGCCGCTTGTCCAGCGTCTCATAGAGTTCTGAAAGTGCGCCCGTGTGCTCCTTTCGCACCTTGCCCTCGACCAAAAGCGCAGCGTGCGTCGCGCATCGGTCCGCAAACGCGGGATCCGTGGTTGAAAAGACGATCGTCTTGCCCAACTCATCCGTGAGCTTTTGGAATAGCAAGGCATATGCGTCCATGAGCTGATCCGGCATGTCGATATGCGAAAGATCAATCAAAAGGAGCGGCGCGTCGATGTCGAGGGCAAGCAATATGTGCATTAAAACGCGCTCGGCGGACGTCATATTGCGCACATAGGTGAAGCACAGCCGATCGAGACCGAACGCCATCAGCCGATCCAGCCAGAGAATCTGGCGGTCGACGGCGTTTTTATGAACGCGGCGCGATGCAAACATCAGGTACGAAATGCCCTGCATGTGCGGATAGATGCGTTTCTGCTGATTGACATAGAAGACCTGCTGGAGAATTCGCTGCTTCTCGCGCATCATGCCCAGCCCAACCAGTGAACATTGGCCGGATTCGTAAGGCTTGATGTTGCCGATGATCTCCGTCAGCAGTTTCAGGTCGAATTCTTCTTCCCCCACCAGCGCAAAACGTTGTCCCCCCGCAACGGTAAAGGTGATGCCGTCGAGCACGCGGCGCGCAACCGTGCCCTCGGCGTTTGCATAGCACTCCATGCTTGTAATCTGTGAAAGACTCACGATTCGGGACGGATTGATGATAAAGCCGCGCGGCAGTCTCTGCATATCAATCGCCTCCCCAAATGCTCGGCAAGGTGACCTTGAACAGGAACGTTCCGATCACGCGATCCGGCGTGAGATATTCGTCGTCGGGCGCATTTTCCGGGTTATCGCCCTTGGTTTGGTATTCGACCGAGCCGTCCTCCGCGGTCAGTACGTCGATGATCCTGTGGGTCACGACCATGCCGTCCGAGCGGCGGAACGTCGTGATTGTCCCGGCCGGAATCTCCGACGGATGATCCGCCTGGCGCACGACGACAAAGCTGCCGATTGGCAACGTCGGCACCATCGAGCCCGTCTGGACGCGAAAGATGCTGAAGCCAAACACGACGGGAATATCGCCCTCGCGCTTGGACTGAAATGCGGTGAACATGATAGCGATCAGGCCCGCCACAACGACCCAGAAGACAACGCCAAACCCGATATGGGCGAGTTTTTGCATGGGCGTGCGCGCTTTTTTTGCTTCACGCGCGCGCAGACGAAAGGCGTGCGGATTCCGGTAGGCGAGCGTTTCCTCCCGCAATGCGAGAAGGCGCTCCCGCTCTAGCCCAGGCTCGCTTTCCATAAGCCACGCATGCTGTCCCTTCTTTGCCATATATTGAACCCCTTTTCATTTGCATGGTATCATTAAAGCATTTTTCGATTGGCGACGCAAGCGGGGTCTCATAGCAACGCGGCGCATGCGAGGAAGCACGCGCCGCATGTTTGCGATTGAATTCGACTTGCAAAAGGCAATCAGTTTGTCGCAGTTGTGCCCGGTACTCCAGACGCGCGCGCAGTATCCGGCGCCGTTGTGTCGGCTTCGGACGGCTCTTGCGTGGAAAGATCCGTTTCTGGCGGTGTAGAGATCGCGGCGCTCAGAGATGCGTTCGCTGCATCGGCCGAATTCTCAGCACTCGGCGTGGGTGTCACGGTCGGCGTGGGCGTCGCGGTCGGCGTGGGCGTCGCGGTCGGCGTGGGCGTGGCGCTTAGCCCTGTATCTGCGCTCTTAAGCGTCTTCTGCACTGCGGCCTGCGTGGGTACAGGCGTTGCATTTGCGTCGATCAACCGCTGACGCAGGCTATCCACAAGCGCCCATGCGTCCGCCGCGGCCTGCTTTGCGGTCGCGAGAAGCCGCTCGGATTCGGCGACAGTCGCATCGTGCGCATCCGCCTGCGCCTTGGCCTGGAGCGCAAAATCCTTGAGTTTTTCACGATGCCCGGTCGCGCCGCCCGTATGCTGGCACATGTCATACTCGTACTCGGCAGTCTGATTGCCATTGACATACTGATTGGTCTGCCATATATCCATCGCGCCGGAATATTGCGAAATCTTCGCATTGCTATTCACGGAGATCGTGTGCAGCGCACTCATCTGCGTACCCGCATCGCTTATCCAGCCTCGCTGCTCTTCATTTTGCGCAAGCGACCAGAGTGTGTTCAGCTCTGCCCACGCGCCATTTGTACTGTTATTCCCGTTCTCGTAAGCATCCGCGTCCGTATCCAATTCCACCATGTATGCATCATCATAAGTGCTTCGTGCCAACGCATCCCGCGCGACCGCAATCCAATCGCCACAGTTGTAATCAGAAGTCGGCTTGGGCGACGGCGAGACGCTCACCGTCGGACTCGGGGTCGGGCTCGGACTTGGCGTTGGGCTTGGTGTCGGGCTCGGCGTCAGGCTTGGACTTGGCGTTGGGCTGGGCGTTGGAATCGAAAGATAGATGTTCCCCGTGAGTGTGACCGATGTGTGATACGCCGCAACGGCGACCGCCGCAATCAGGGCGCTCGCAACAAGAGCGATGGCAATCATCATTTTCTTCATCGTCACGACCCCGCCTTCTGATCGGCCACGACCGCAACGTCATATGAAATCGTGAGATTTCGATAGGGTTCCAAATTTTCGCCCGCAGTCGTCGTCCATGTGGCACTGACTGCCATGTGGATGACCTGTGCGTCCGTGTTGTCAACGGCTTTCGTCACCGTGCGCGTGGTGTCCGTGCCCGCCGCCTGAACCCCATCGAGCGAAACGGATAAGCCCGCGGGAAGCGCGCCCGAAGCACGCACCGTCAGGGTAACAGCCAGCGTGGTGGATGTTTCGATGCCCGATGTATCAATCTTGATATCGCGCGTGTTTGTGTCCCCCGGCGCAAGCGTCATGTCGGAAAGGGTTTGGGTTTCGCTCGTGGAATCGTTGACCTTGAGGAGAAAACCCGCAGTCCGCAGGTTGGCGGATGTCGAGGTTGAATAATTGTAATATGCAAGCGTTCCGGAGGTCACGAGCACGATCGTCGCAATCACAAGTATGAATATGACATGAATCCGACCGCGCTGATTCATACGTGCTCACCTGCCTTATTCTTTTCAAGATAGAACCATAGGGCAAAGACGCGAGTCCTCGCCCTATGGAATGCTGGGTGGTTCATTTTTGGTTAATTCGCCGCCACGAGCTTTCCCTCATTGATCTGCTTACCGTTGATATCAACCTTAAGCGTGAAAGGTTGTCCCTGTGTGCTGGCGGTCGTGCTGTTATCCAACAGATCGCCATATGCCCAAGAAACGGTAATCACGTACGTGTCAGAGGAAGCGGCGCCGACTTGCATGATCGTGGTTGCGCCAGCCGACTTACCATCACCAACGGGATCAATCGTCGTCACATTGCCGCTGGTGGAATCCTTGCGGGCGACAGTCACGGATATTCCGTCCTGGCTGCCAACAAGCTTTGCAGCGAGCGTGGACACGAGGGATACCTCAGACCCATTGTTCAGCGTGATTTCATACTTCGCAGTATCGCCAGGAGCAATTTTGACATTGCTGCTGAACGTTTTGGAGGGATTGGTCGCGGTGAACACAAAAGTCTTCGTCGTGAGGTTAGAGGTCATGGTGTCAACTTTGACATTGTAGTAGGCCATCGTGCCGGCGGTCAGAGACGTAACCAGAGCAAGAACCAGAGCAGCGGTGAGAAGGAACTTCTTCATGTTGAAAACCCTCCTATAAAATTGTGTAAGAAACTTTGCTCATGCGGAATTCACAGGGGAACCGGCAACCTGCTTTCGCTCAGCCCCGGAGCGTTGTCCCATGAAAACCGATCAGATGATAGCTGGCTGTCATGCGCCGAAGCGTTTAGACCCTGTAGCTTTGTGTCGCCGCCTTTCGACGGTTATACCACGAGCATCTTTATAGATGGTAACTGGCTACCTTTCGCGATGCGTGAAGGCCCTGTAGCTTTGCGTCCCTACCTTTCGATAAGTTTGCTCTGAGCATCGTGAACAAGTTTCCTTCTCGTCTTCTATTATGACATATATACACTTTATTGTCAATATATGCCATTCATGTTATGCACGGCAATCCCATGCGCAGCAAGCGATTACCGTGTATTTAAACAACACGCTGGGCGCACAGATATTCGCAATGATTGGCACGTTTTTGCGCCAGGAACCCGCATACTCTTTCGGCCAATGCAAAGATCAAAGAAGAAATTGGCCGATTTCACTGCGCGTATATCTACGTCGGCATTCGCCATTTACGGTTACGTATATCAATTTTAAGCAAAAAACAGCACGCACATGTAACCACTTTGCGCGCGCCGCTTTTTTTGAAATTCGTATGACATTGTAAAGCCTTTTTCAATATGCACCCAAATCGCGGCGCATGGTCGGTTTTCAGTCGCCAAAGTCCATGCTCCCGGCGTTGTCGTAAAACGAATCATCCTGCATGTACGCGGGCATGGTCGGCGCCGGCTCGGCGGTCTCCATCACATAATCGCCGTCGTCGATGACCGCGCCGCTTTTGACACCGCCGACCAAACCCGCGAACATATCGACGAGCCGATACCCCAGGATACCGAGCAGGATAATGAGTCCAATGCCCAATGTCAGCTTCACCCAAAATACCGCTTTCATCGAATCGCCTCTCTGTTTTTTGCCCAGACGCGCTCAAACCACTGATCGCCCGCCGGAACGCCTTCCACGGGCACGGCGCGCGTCGATTCCCCGTCGGTCTTGAATGAAAATTCCGCGTGCGGGCCGGCGGTCGGTGCACCGTCCTCCACCATGTGCCCCGCACCGCCGGAGAACCGCGCCTGCTCGAGCATGGCACAGAGACAGAACCACTGCGTCCACAAGACGTCCCGCAAGAGGACATCGCCCACAAGTGTCTTAAGCCGCGCCTCGACGTCTCTTTTGAGCGTACGCATGCCGGAAATCGTCCGCACCGCACCCGCGCATTCGTCCATGCGCCGCTGAAACCGCGCGCACTCCGCCGCATCCGCTTTTCCGGCCCCCACCCACGCGATTTCGCGCGCAAGCACCGCTTCGTCGAGCGGCGCGGGTGCATCCACGACGCCCGCGCGGATATGATTCGCCGCGCGCAAAGAGCCAACCTGCGTCTCATTGAGCGCCGAACCGCCGGGTCGATAGGCGCCAAACACGCCCGCGCACTCCCCCACCGCGTACAGACCGGATACGTTTGTCTGCCAATTCTCGTCTACGTCCAGACCGCCGTTTGCGTGCTGGGCGCAGAGCGCAATTTCGAGCGGTTCCCGCGCAAGGTCGACGCCATGGGACGCATAGAACGCGATCGCGGCGGGATTGATCCGAACAAGCCGCGCATACGCACCCCGCACCAGCGCGCCGCAGTTATCGAGATAGCATCGCGCCTCCGCCGGGAGATCGTCCAGGTTCGCAATCGGATCGCGCGCAAAATCCAAAAACGCGCGTCCGCCCGCGTCGGAAACCGCCTTCACGGCGCGATCGACCATGGAGGACCCTGCCGCACGCCGCGCGTCGAATGGCCATTGATAGCCCTTTTGGAAGATGTGCAGCAGCCGATCCGCCATGTCCGGGGCAATGGGCGCACCCGATTCGTCCACGTATTCCGGGATCGCCTGCTGATAGCTGCCCGACACATTCCAGCGCACGCCCACCGATGCGAGCCCGTATTGCCAAAAGCACAGGTTATTCGCCCGTGCGCCCGCGCGCAGCGCCGCGCCCGTCGCACCGATCTGGTTTTCGGGGTACACGCGCCGCCCGTAGACATACGCCGGCCCGCCGGTCGCAAGGATCAGCCGCGCGCAGGCAACCGCCAGGAACCCGTCCGCCGTTTGAAACAGCGCACCGCGCACGCCGCGCGCATCCGTCAGGATTGAGACGAGCGAAGCCCCCGTTTCGATCCGCGCGCCGCGCGCTCGTACCGATTTCAGCAAGCTTTCGGCCATCATTCTGCTCGTCAGCGGCCCGGCAGAGGTGGCGCGCGCGGTGGTGTCGTGATCGGTCTGATACCCCACATATTCGCCCCACTCGTTCTGCGGAAACGGAACGCCCAAAAGCGCCAACTTCAAAAACGAGCGCGCGGAATTTGCGGCAAGCGCACGGGCATGACACCCGCGCATATTTCCGCCGGTAAAAAACGTTTCCGCCATGCGCTCCACGCTATCCGGCGTTCCCCCGGCAAGCGATAGTTTATAATAGGTCTGCTTGTCGCTTCCGCTGTTGACGCTTGCGCCGCCCTTGATATCGTCCGCAAACAACACCGCGTCCGCGCCCTGTTTCAAAAGCTCGTCCATGGCGTTCAATCCCGCCGCACCCGCGCCAACGACCGCAATTTTGCACGCGATCGTTCTCATAGCCGTCTGATGTGGAATCCGCCGTCCACATTGATGACCTCGCCGGTCGAAAACTTCAGCCTGCCTTCTGCGAGCACCGCAACCGCCTCGGCGACGTCTTCCGGCGTACCCCAGCGTGCGATAGGCGTGAGACCGCCCTCGATGAGCGCGTCGTATTTTTCGGAAACGCCCGCCGTCATATCCGTCTTGATGACGCCGGGGCGCACCTCATAGACGGGAATGCCGTATTGCGCCAAACGCGCGGCATAGAGCTGCGTCATCATCGCGACGCCCGCTTTCGAGAGGCAGTATTCCCCACGGTTGACCGACACGGCATAGGCCGAGACCGATGAAATGTTGATGATGGTGCCGCCTCGCCCGATCATGGATTTTGCAACGGCCTGCGTGAGGAAAAACGGGCCGTAGAGGTTCGTCCGCATCACCTCGTCCATCGATTCTTCCGACATCTCGAGAAGATCGGCGCGCACGCGCGGGGCGATCCCCGCATTATTGACGAGCAGGTCGATTTGTCCCGCTTCTGCGACGAGCCGCGCCCGATCCGCAGGATTCGCGTTGTCCGCTACGATGATCCGGATGCCTTCCATTGCGCGCGGCGTGCGGCAGGAGACGGCGACCGCCCAGCCTTCGTCGCGCAGCTTTTCGGCAATCGCGCGACCGATGCCCCGCGTGCCGCCCGTCACCAGCGCCCGCTTCATACCAGCACCTTCTTGAGTTCCTCTTTGTAGGCCGCGTCGCGCACGGGACAGCCGACATATCCGCCGCCGCGCATAATCTTCGTGCACAAAGAACAGGTCACGCAGCATTTTTTCTTGTCCATTGCGCCGGTTTCGATGATGTCGTTTGCAAAGTCCGGATACGCGAACGCCATGCGTCCAAATCCGGCGACGCGCGCGCCGCCCGTCTTGACGAGCGCGGCCGCAATCCCGGGCGCATCCGCGCCCAGATAACTGAATCCCGTCGCCACGCATACCGCATTCGGAACGGCCTCCTGCGCCGCGCGGCAGCCGTCGAGCAGCCGTTTCACGCCCGCAATCGGTGGTTCGTCCGCAACATAGCCGCCCTTTTTGTAGGGGCGGTTCACGTGCGGATTGAGGTACGGCGTGCCCATCGTGATGTTTAAAAGCGACACGCCCATCGCATCCAAATCGCATACAAGCCGCAGCGGCTCGGTCAAATCGACCGAAAGCCCCTCCCCCACGCCCCAACTACCCGCCGCACCGTCGTACAGGTTGAGACGCGCCGCCAGGATGCCGCCCCCGAGCTCGGACTGCGCCGCCAGGACGGATTCCCGAAGCAGCCGCGTGCGGTTTTCATATGGTCCGCCGTAGGGCCCTTTGCGATCCGTCGCACCCAGCAGCTCGCTATAGAGGTAGAGATGGCACGCTTTTACGTCCACGCCGTCAAAACCCGCCTGCCGCGCGAGCCGGGTGGACTGCGCGAACGCCTCTGGCATGGCCTTCAAATAGGCATCCGTCGCAACCGGATCGTCGTCCATCAGTTTTTGCAGTTGGTCAAGCGCCGCATTCTTCGATGCGCGGATCGGCGCGCGCCTGTCCACAGGACGCGAAAAGCGCCCTGAATGCGTGAGCTGTGCGATGATCACCGCGCCTTGCGCATGCGCGATGTCGGTCATCCGCTTGAAGGCGTCGACGTTTTCCGGCGTCAGCATGAGCTGGCGCGGGTTCGCGCGCGCTTCCGGAACAACGGAGATTGCCTCCGCCCACAAAAGCCCGGCGCCGCCCTTGGCAAACCTTTCATAACGCCGATACGTGAGATCCCCCGGCGCGCCGCCCGCCGTCCCGTCGCAACCCTCCATGGGCTGCACGGCAAGTGCGTTTTTTAAAACGAAATTTCTTCCTCGGACGGGTTTTGCAAGAATTGATACGTCCGGGTCTGATCGAATCATGTCCGCATCCTCCTTCTCATTTGCGCCGCAGCAAGCATTTGTTCGACCTGGATCCGCGCGTCCGATGTGCTTTCGACGCAGCGGAGGGGGTTTTTTCAGCCCGCCCATGTCGTGATACCGCGATTTCGATTCCTGCGTCCCACACCATTCTAGCTGCACCCGGGATGGCCAGACGCTTCCCACAGCCCACTCTGCCAATATCCGGCGCGTTCAACGGAGCGACCGCCTGTCGCGCGATAAACGGAAAGGGTGATTGGCTGTGAAGACGGACGGGGACACATGCCTTCTCCCCACGATGAAAAGAGGGACGGAGCCGCGCTCCGCCCCCCCGACGTTCCTGTTCTAAAAGCCCATCTTCCGAAGCCCGTCGAGCGCCAACTTAGCGCCCTCAAACTGCTCGTACTTTTCATCTTCGTACTCAACGATGAACCACTCTGTGACGCCCTGCGCATCCAGGACCGCGCGCGTCTTTTCCCACGGGATGTCGTCCTCGCCGACCATGGTCGCAAAGCCGTCCTTCTTGGAGTAGGGCTTGAAGTGCACCGTCGCGCCGCGCTTGGGATACTTTTCCAGAAGTGCCACCGTGTCCGCGCCACCCGCCATCGCATTACCGTTGTCGAGCTGCAGGAAAATTTTCCCTTCGGTCGCGGGTGCGAAGATGTCCCACGGAATCTCGCCGTTAAGCGGCTTAAATTCCGCCGAATGATTGTGATAACCCAAAAGGAACCCTTCCTTTTTGAGGAATTCTGCCGCATCGCAGAATTTTTTCGCCGTCTCGCGCCAGGCATCCGCGCTGGCGGTCATCTCGGCGGGCAGTCCGGGCACCACGAGCTTGTTATTTCCGAGCGCGCGGTTATACTGAACAGTCTTTTCATTGATGTCCGCAAAGCCGATGTGCCAGCCGACGAGGGGCAGATTCAACTTTTCGAGTTCGGATTTAAGCGCGTCCACCGGATAGCTCATGGGACCGAAGAACTCAACGCCCTCGTAACCCATGCCCTGAACGGTCTGAAGACACTTCTTCCAGTCATTCTTGAGTTCTGTGCGCACGGAGTAGAGGCCGAGCGCAAGCGGTGTCTTTTTCATAAATGCTGCCTCCGGCAATTATGCCATGTACTGCTTGATGAATTCTGGTACCGAATCGGCCGCCGAGGCAATCGACAGAATGAACTTGCAATTGCGCTCACCGGAGAGCTTTTCAAGTGCTTCAAAGAACGTGCGCAACTCCTCCAGGGGCGTATCAACGAGCTTTTTGAATGCGTCCACCGAGATCATCGTGATGTCGAAATCAGCTGCGAGCATGCCGCTGATGAACGCCAGGAACGCGTCTGCGGTGCATTTGCGTGCGGCCGGATAGCTGTCTGCATCCACAAACCGGATCTCGTGACGAAGATCGTACATATAGCGCTTATCGTCGTCGATAAAAATAATAGTGCCGTTTCCATGCTCCGCGTCCACCGCTGCGTTCGTCATGTCAATCAGGCGCTTTGTCTTTCCGCTTCCCTTTTCACCGAGGATAACCTGAATCATGAGAATCGTCCTCCTTTTTCTTGGCATCCTTTACAATGATTATACAACATTTTGTCCTTTCTGGCTAGTCCCCATTGGCAGGAAATCCAAACACCAATCAAGAATATCTCATGAACAATATAAACCGGAGTTGATGATCATGAACAGGGATCAAAATTTAATCGAATCTCTCTCGGGGCGCAAACGGGTTTTTGACGGGCTCATCATCCACGTGGATCACATGACCGCGCGATTGCCAAACGGAAAAACCGCGGCGCGCGAGGTGGCCGTTCACGTCGGCGCATCCGCAATCGTGCCCATTGACGACGCGGGAAACGTTTACCTCGTCCGGCAATTCCGCGCGCCGCTTGAAAAGGTCACCCTCGAAATTCCAGCCGGCAAGCTCGACTCGCCCGATGAGGACAGACTGGAGGCCGCTCAGCGCGAACTGCGCGAGGAGACGGGCTTTACAGCCGCAAACTGGACGAAGCTCACCGACCTTGCGACCACGCCCGGCTTCTGCACCGAGATCATTTCGATCTTCCGCGCGACAAATCTGTCGGCGGGCGAGACGGACTTTGACGACGATGAATTTTTAGGTCTTATCAAAATGCCGCTTTCACAGGCCGTTGATATGATCATGAACGGTGAAATCTGTGATTCCAAAACGATCGCTGGAATTCTCATGGCTTCGCGCATTCCATGCTGATTCAAGCATGGAATCGATGCCAATTATGCTATAAATATTAATTTTATGTTTATAAATGAGCAATATTGATCTATGATTGTGAGATTATTGAATTGACAGGACGCATCCGTTATGTTACCGTTACTCCCAGAAGATGATCCCGAACGGATCATGAATGGGAGGAAAGATTCATGAAGAGACTAGCACTTTTGACTGTGATCGCCCTTCTTCTAACCTGCTCTCTCGGCGCAACGGCGGAAGGAGGGTATGCGCAATCGCCCATGCTCGACGACCTCGTGGCCTCCGGCGCGCTGCCGCCCGTGGAAGAGCGGCTTCCGGAAGTCCCGGCATCTCCCACCGACATTCATCCGGACTTTCTCGATCTCCAGGTTGGCAATTACGGCGGCACCATCCGCATGATTTCGCCCACGGTGAACTGGGCAGACGACGTGTTCATCGGCATGACCGAGAACCTGTTGACCGCGGAGTCGGTCAACACCGGCGTGTACGCGCCCAACGTAGTCGAATCCTACGAATACAACGAGGATCTGACGCAGTTCACGTTCAAGCTACGCAAGGGCCTCAAGTGGTCGGACGGGGTCGAGGTCACCATGGAGGACGTCGCGTTCTGCATCAATGACTTCATCTTCAACGAAGAACTGACGCCCGTGATTCCCGCCTACATGCGCGATGCGGGCTCCGCCAGCGGCGCGCCGTTCACATTTACGCAGATCGATGATCAGACATTTACGATCTCCTTCCAAAAATCCTACGGCGGTTATCTCGCGCAAATTTCCATCTCCGGCTGGAAGGGCTACACGGACTGGATCAAACCCGCCCACTATCTCAAGCAATTCCACAAGGACTATGCGGTGGAATGCCACGGCTCCCTCGAGGCGTACTATGCGTTTCTCAAGCCCTTCGCGGCTGCCATCGGCTACGATGATCCCGCAGCGGACGGCGTGTGGGTCACTCTTTTTAATCAGGTCGATTGCACCAACTGGGAGTGTTCCGACGCAACCGACATGCTGACCATGGAAACATTCAAGGATTGCGGTCTCACCACCAATTTCCCGAATCTCTATCCCTGGGAAATGACCAGTTGCGTGGATACCTACTATTACTACGAGCGCAACCCCTATTACTACAAGGTGGACGCGGAAGGCCAGCAGCTGCCCTACGCGGACAAGATGCTCTATTACGTGGTCGAATCGACCGAGCTTGTGCAGCTCGAAATCATCTCCGGCAACGTCGATTTCGCGCGCGCAAAGACGTCGATCGACAATCTGACCCTCTACCGCGAGAACGCCGATAAGGGCCACATCGAAACCTATGTCGGCTATCAGCACAATCATCCAACCGACATCGCCTTCAATATGAACTATGGCCTGAATATCGATGGTTCCCTGAAAGACGATGACGCCAGTCAGGCGTGGCAGGAGGTCGTCAACCTCCCCGAATTCCGCAAGGCAATCGCCATCTCCATCGACGCGCAGGAAATCGTCGATACGGTCTACCTGGGTTTGGCGGATACGCTCGACGCATCCGGCTGTACGCATGACATCGAGGGCGCGATGGCGCTGCTCGACGGCGTGGGCATCGTGGATCAGGACGGCGACGGGTTCCGCGATGCGCCCTCCGGAAAACAGCTGCAATGGCAAATCTGGACGCGCACCGACGTCTCCTCCGATTACGTGCCCGTTTGTGAACTGCTGGTTGAATTCTGGCGCGAGCTCGGGCTGAACGTGACAGTATACCCCACGGAAGGGACGTTCCTTTCCACGTCCAACAGCGCCAACGAAATCCCGATGGTTCTGACCCTTGCCCACTCCCCGATCATGTACTTCTTCCATGATTGGGCGGTCGGTTACTGGGGACCTCTGTGGTCGCAGTGGCTCAACGCTGGCGGGCTCTCCGGTGCGATTCCGGCGGACTCCACGGACTACCTCACGCCGCCCGAATACGTGCAGGAATTCTTCCGGATGGATAGCGAACTCGACGCCATGACACCCGAACAGGCGGTCAGCGAGGGCCTTCCGGCGCTCATGCAGTACATGCAGGACAACCGATTCCTCGTCATGCCCGCAACGAATATCGAAAAGTGCGTCGTCGTGAACCGCGACATCGGAAATGTGCCGACCGGCGGGCTGTGCATCAGCTTCGGTTTCGCGCTCGAGACCATGTACTTTCAATAATACCTGAAAAGACGACCGGGGCGCCCTTTCCACACGAAGCGGCGCCCCTCCTTGGGAGGATGACAATGACACAGCCAAACGTACTCTATCTGATGTGCGACCAATTCCGGTTCGACTGCATCGCGGCGCTGGGCAATCAAAAAATCGCAACCCCGAACCTCGATCGGCTTGTCCGACGCGGCATGACGTTCACGCGCGCGTATTCCACCTGCCCCGTTTGCGTCCCGGCGCGTTATACCGTGCGCACGGGCTGCGAACCGTTCACCACCACCTGCTATTCCAATGATTTTGGCAGAAAGCCGGAAGATGCCAACATGACGGCCCGCACGGGGCAATACATTGCAAGCGCCATGCGCCAACAGGGCTATTATACCTTCGGCATTGGAAAGTTCCACACCACGCCCCAGACATTTGAGGACTGCGGCTACGACGTCCAGATGAACACGGAGGAAACATGGGGCACCGAGGAAAATCGCATGCGCGACGCCTATGCCGGCTTCATGCGCCGCGAACATCCCGAATACAATCACATTCAGCAACTCCACGGCGAGCGCACGAACATGTATTACATGCCCCAACTTTCCCCCTTCCCTCCCGAATTGACGGTTGAGGGCTTTGCGGCTGCGCGCGCGATTGAGCAGATTGAAACCGTAAAAAATCAGCCCTACTTCGGCTTCGTTTCGTTCGTGGGACCGCACCCGCCGTGCGCGCCGCCGGTTCCCTACAACCTTCTTTATAATCCGGACGAAATGGACAGCCCCGTGCTGGGCAATCCGGAGACCGACCTCATGGACGAACAGGTCGTGTGGATGAATCACGTCATCTGGGGCGACGAGATCAACGATTTCGGCGCGCGAAGCCTGAAATCGCGCTATTACGCCGAGATTACGTACATCGACGACTGCATCGGCAAGATCCTCGACGCCGTCGAGGCGCGCGACGACGCGGACGACACGCTCATCTGTTTCTTCTCAGACCACGGCGACCACCTGGGCGACCATCACGCATGGCAGAAGGAGAGCTACTTCGAGCAGAGCTGCCACGTTCCCTTCCTCGTGAGCTGGCCGAAACGGTTCGCCGCCGGGACGCAGTCGGACGCGCTCGTGGCACTCACCGACCTGTTCGGCATTGCGACATGGGCAGCGGGCGCGCCGGAATACCGCGACGGACATCCCGTGCTCGATCAGAACGCCGCGCCGCGCGACTACCTGTTCGCCTGCTACGGAAATCCGGGCACGCCCCTTTTCAAGGCCATGATCCGAAAGGGAGATCTGAAGTACATTTATCTGTCTAACGGCGAACGGGAACAGCTTTTCAATTTGAAGGATGACCCGAACGAGCTTGTGAACCTCGACGAGCCGGCGACAAAGGCGGAGATGAAGGCAATCCTCGCGGCGCACTGCGCGCGCGACGGCCTGCGCAAAGCCCTGACCGAGGCGGGCGATTTGCGCGCGTTTCCCTATCAGCTGCGCCCGCTTTTCCGCATTCACCAATTCGACGTCTCGGCCGGCATCCACGACTTTACCTTCAAGGGGACTGAATGACGGACGTATTGGAACGCGCGCGGGCATTCATCTATCGCAACGCACGCCCCCTGGACTTCGCACGCTGGCGGTTCCTGTTCGAGGGCGGTGCCGCAGGCGATGTGACCGCCGCACTCGCGGCATATCAGAACGCGGACGGCGGCTTTGGGCACGCACTCGAGCCGGACGCGTGGAATCCCCATTCTACCCCCATACAGACGTGGGTAGCGACCGAAATCCTGCGCGAGATCGGCCTCTATGACGCCGCGCATCCCATCGTCGCGGGCATCCTGCGCTATCTCACGAGCGGCGCGGATTTCAACGGCCGCACATGGGAAAACACCACGCGCTCCAACAACGATTCCCCGCACGCGCCGTGGTGGGAGGCAAGTTCCGTCTCCACCAGCCATACGGACTACAACCCATCGGCCTGCCTGGCGGGATTTATGCTCGCATGTGCTCCGCCCGAAAGCCCGGCCCATGCGCTCGGTGCGCGGGTTGCGAATGAGGCAATCGCGGCCTGTCTGGCGGGCGATCTTCTGGGCGATATGCACACCCTCCTCTGCTACATCCGGCTGATGGAATACGGCGCGCGCGCAGGGCGGGACATGTACGCGCTGCGGGAAAAGCTCATTTGGCAAGCGTCCAAATCCATCACACGCGAGACGCAAAAGTGGGAAACAGGCTATGTGTGCAAACCGTCGCAATGGATCGACGGAAAAATGAGCCCGTTTTACCCAGGGAATGAGGCGATCGCCGCCTACGAATGCGCGTTTATTCGCAAAAGCCAAGAGCCGGACGGCGCGTGGCGCGTCAACTGGAACTGGGACGGGTATCCAAACGAGTGGGCGATCAGCAAAAACTGGTGGAAAGCGGACATTGCGATCCGAAACATGAAATACCTGCGGGCCATGGAAGCATGAACAAGGCGCCGTCCGATGTATGCGGGCGGCGTTTTCGCGCCTCACGATATATCCGGACGATGCGCCCATTCAACACTCAGTACATATTTCAACCCCCACCTTGCGGTGACGGAATTATTTATGTTTCAACGGAATATATTATTCCTTCTCAATTCATATAATGAGTATTGAAAAGGGTTATAATAATCCGAAAAGGAGTGATCTCATGATGAGTCTTCTCGTGATGGTAACATTCATTGCTCCAAGCCTCTCAACTGGCCTTGATACACTTGCAAAACAATCGGAAATTGTCAATGTGACGCTGAATCATCTTCTGTCCGCGTTCGGCAAAGGTGTGACCATGATCCGTATTTACGCGCTCTCGCCACTACAAGCGAGAGGATCTGTGTTTCGCATCGCCATCAAGTTCCTTTGTCCCGAGGACTCGGTGGTTCCGCACGGCGATACGCCTTATTGGTCAATCCGCCGACGCATCGGGCGCGGCCTTTCCCTTCCCGCCGTACCTAATAACCCCGCCGGATGCCTGGAAATCTGCCGCCATCACCACGCCTCACTCTTTGATCTGGCGCGCATGGCAAACCCCGGATCCATTTGGGCCTGCGGTCTCCCGTTTGTGAAAGGTATCGCAAGTTATGAACACCTCCACCGACCATTGTAAATTCGACATAAAGCGACACAAATATTGACTTTTCCGCATGCTTCTTATATAATGCCAATAGAATTGTAAAATTGAGGTGTATTATGGCCGAATATTACGCACATAGGCGCGACGACGGCGCTCACCAGACCGTGCTCGAACACCTCGAATGTACAGCAAAGTATGCGCGCAGATTCGGTGTAAGCATGGGCATGGAGGATGAGACGGTCTATGCGGCCATGCTCCACGACATCGGAAAATTCAGCAAAGCATTCCAACTGCGGCTCGAGGGGGACAAGCGGCGCGTCGACCACGCCACGGCGGGCGCGCGGGAGGCCTATCGCGCCGGGCATCCGCAAAGCGCGTTTGCCATCGCGGGACACCACGCGGGACTCGCAGACTACGGCGATCCCAGCGATTCCAAGGAGGGATCCACGCTGTCCGCGCGGCTCAAGTGCGAACTGGAAGACTACGCGGCGTTTCGAACCCAGCTCACGCCCAACCCGCCGCCGCCGCTGCGCGCGCCCGGTTGGCCTGCCTTTTTTCTGCAAACGCATATGCTGTTTTCCGCGCTGGTAGATGCCGATTGGCTCGATACGGAACGTTTCATGTCGTGCGGGTCGGTGGAACGCGGCATGGGCACGTCCATCGAAAGCCTCTTTTCGCGCTTCACGGCGTGGATCGGCAGCAAAGGCTGGACGCCGCCCGCAGAACAACCAAACATGACGCTCGATCAAATGCGAAGCGGCATCTTATTTCAATGCATGAACCGCGCGGCGCTCGACCCGGGCCTTTTTACCCTCACGGTGCCGACCGGGGGCGGCAAGACGACCGCGTCGCTCGCCTTTGCGCTTGCCCACGCGCTGCGATACGGACTCGAACGGATCATCTATGTCATTCCCTACACCAGCATCATCGACCAGACGGCAAAAAAATTCCGCAAAATCCTCGGCGATGAAAACGTGCTCGAGCATCATTCGCAGGTTGCCTTCGATCCGGATGACGACCAACTTACCCCCGCGCAGAAAAGACTCCAGCTCGCAACCGAAAACTGGGACGCGCCGGTCATCGTCACCACATCCGTACAATTCTTCGAGTCGCTGTTCGCGCACAAGAAGGCACGCAGCCGCAAGGTCCATCACATCGCAAACAGCGTCGTGATCTTCGATGAGGCGCAAATGCTTCCCATCCCCTACCTGCTCCCCTGCGTCGCCGCCATCGCGCTTCTCGCGCGCGATTTTCATGTCTCGGCGGTTCTCTGCACGGCGACGCAGCCCAACCTCAACGATTATCTGCGGCAATATACAAAACAGCCCGTGCGCGAGCTCGCGCCGGAAATGAAAAAAAAGGGCGCCGCATTCCGGCGCACCACCATCCCGCCGGCAAGACCTTTGGACGACGAGGCGCTCGTGCGCGAACTCAACGCGCACAGCCAGGTATTGTGCATCGTCAATGCGCGGCGGCACGCACAAGCGCTGTTCGAATCGCTCAATCCGGACGGAGCTTTCATGCTATCGACCCTCCTGTATCCCGCCGACCGGGCGCGCAAGCTCGCAGAAATCCGCGCGCGGCTTCTGGACGGGCGTCCCTGCCGCGTCGTGTCAACCTCGCTCATCGAGGCGGGCGTGGATGTGGACTTCCCCGCCGTATACCGGGCGCTCGCAGGGCTCGATTCCATATTGCAGGCCGCCGGCCGCTGCAACCGGGAGGGAAGACGCGCCGCGGATGAGAGCATCGTCACCGTGTTTATCCCAGAACAGAAACAGCCCAGAACATTTGCTCCCAATATCGAAGCGACTACGAGCATCGTCCACGATTTTTTCGATCCCACATCCCCTGAAGCCATCGCCGCATACTTCGAATTTCTGTACCGCAACCGGGGAAAAGCCATTGATGAACAGGAAATCATGAAACTGATCGACAAATGCGCCTTCCGCGAAATATCAAACAAATTCCGCCTCATCGAAGACAACACGCGCGCGGTCTATGTGCTCTTTCGTGATGAAACGGCACGCGCGCTCGAAACGCGCCTGCGCGCCGGGGAACGTTCGCGCGGCCTTTTTCGCGCGCTGGGTCAGTACGCCGTCAACGTATACGACCGCCACTTCCGCGCGCTCTATGAATCCGGCGCCCTCACGCCGCTGGGCGAGGACATCTGGCTCGTGACCGCAGAAAATGCATACGGCGAAAAAACCGGCCTCACGCTCGAACCATCGGGCGGCGAGGGTTATTTTGCATAAACATACACCATAAACGAAAGGAGTTGAGACAATGCCATATCTGGTGGAAACGTGGGGGGATTACGCGCTGTTCAGCAGGCCGGAGCTGTCGGTCGAGCGGCTCAGCTACGACGTCATCACCCCGAGCGCGGCGCGCGGACTTCTGGAAAGCATCTATTGGCATCCGGGATTACGGTGGTCGATCGAGAAGATTTACGTGCTCAATCCCATCCGCTTTGCGAGCGTGCGGCGCAACGAGGTAACTCAGAAGCTGAACGCCTCGAGCATGCTGACCGCCATGAACGGGAAGGGCGCGGATAACTTCCTCGCCACGACGGACTGCATCGCGCAGCGGGCGTCGCTGGTTCTGCGCGAGGTACGCTACGTCATCAAGGCGCGGTTCGACTTGACGGAAAAGGCGATGCCGGGCGACAATCCCGGCAAATTCAGCGACATTTTCCGGCGGCGACTGGAGCGGGGGCAGAATTACAGCCAGCCCTACTTCGGCACGCGCGAGTTCCCGGCGCATGTGCAGCCATGGTCGGGCGACGAGGCGGACGCGGCGCAGCTGGCAGGCAAACAAAATCCCGGCATGCGCGAGATGGGACTCATGCTTTATGACCTGGACTACACGGATCCCGCGTCCATCTCGCCCATGTACTTTCGCGCGCGGCTCGATGACGGCGTCATGAACGTCGCGGGCGAGGAGGTGTACCGATGATTCTGCAGGCGCTCTATCAACTCTACGAGTCCCTCGCAGCGCGCGGCCTTGTCGAGGAACCTGGCTGGACGGGTTCGAAGATCACCTATGCGCTCAACCTTTCAGACGATGGGAAAATCCTCGACGTCATCACGCTGCGGATCAACGAACCGCGCGGCAAAAAGACCGTTCAGGTGCCGCAGATTCTTAAAACCCCTCTCCCCCCCAAGCGAACAGTCGGCGTCGATCCGGCGTTTCTTTTCGATAATTCATCCTATATCCTCGGCATCGACGCAAAGGGCAAGCCTACGCGCACGCGGGAATGCTTCGAGGCGAGCAAAACGCTGCATCTTGATCTCCTGAACGGCGTCGATACGCCCGCCGCGCGTGCCGTCAAGGCATACTTTTCCACATGGAATCCGGACGCGGCGGCGGAAGAACCGGCATTGAAGGACTACCTTGACGACATTCTCACGGGCGTCAATCTCCTCTTTTACCATGCCAGGCGGTCGGTCGCAGACGACAGAGCGATTCAATCCGCATGGCAGGCGCATTACGACGGCGGCGAAGGTGAAAAAATCCGGTGCCTTGTAACGGGTGAAATGGCGAAACTCGCGCGCATCCACCCCGCGATCAAGGGCGTGCGCGGCGGGCAGTCGTCCGGCATGGCGCTTGTATCCTTCAATGCCCAGGCATACGAGTCCTTCGGACGCGAACAGGGCATGAACGCGCCCATCGGCGAACGGGCTGCGTTTGCGTATACCACGGCGCTCAACCACCTGATCGCGGACCGCGACCATCAATGCGCGATCGGCGACACGCTCGTTTTAATGTGGTCTGAAGACGGCGACCCGGCATATCAGGACGTCGCACGCATGTTCATGAACATCGACGAGCCGACACTCTTGACCGGAGAAATAGCACAGCAGGCGATCGTCGGCGCAATGGACAAGCTTTCGCGCGGAGTGCCGGTCGATTGGGAAGGCGTCAATATCGACCCTAAAATGCGCTATTATATCCTCGGTCTGTCGCCCAACGCCGCGCGGCTCTCGGTGCGCTTCTTCTTCGAAAGCAGTTTCGGAAACTTCATCCAGGCGGCGAAGAACCACGACGACCGCATGGAAATCGTCCGGCCGTCCTATGACCGGTTTGAACGGCTCTCCCTTTGGCGCATGCTGCAGGAGACGGTCAATCAAAACAGCCGCGACAAGAAACCCCACGAACAGATGACGGGGGATGTGCTGCGCGCAATGCTGACCGACACGCGCTATCCCGCGACCCTCATCAACCAGACGGAACTGCGCATCTGCGCGGAGCGGAACGTCACGCGCGGGCGCGCGGCGATCATCAAGGCGTACTATTTGAAAAACAAGGGATGGCCAAAGGAGGTTTTGGAATTGAATCTTGTGAAGCTGTCGCAGGATTGCGAGTATTTGCCCTATGTACTTGGACGTCTATTCGCGGTATTTGAAATGACGCAAATCGCATCGAGAAGAAAGGACAACCGTATTATAATCGAAAAGGAAGAGGACAATAGCGCAAAAGAGAGAAAGAGGACAATTCGGGACCATTATTTTAATGCCGCCGCTTCTATCCCTAAAATCACATTCGAGACATTGTATCGCCTTAACAATGCGCATCTATCGAAATTAGAAGCTCGCGAATATAACTATTATAGCAAATTAATAACCAATATTACAAACATGATTCACACAACAATTCCAGCGCGCATGTCTTTGGCCGAGCGCGGCGCCTTCCAGCTCGGTTATTATCACGAACAGCAGTACAGATACACCAAGAAAGAGGACAGGGAGGGACAGAAACAATGAGTGAGCCGATTAAAAACAGGTATGACTTCGTGATCTTCTTCGATGTGACCAACGGAAACCCCAACGGCGATCCGGACGCTGGCAACATGCCGCGCGTCGACCCGGAAACGGGCTACGGTCTGGTGACCGACGTGTGCATCAAGCGCAAGATTCGAAACTACGTGGAGACCGTTAAGGAGGACGAAAAGGGCTTCCGCATCTACATCAAGGATTCCGTCCCCCTCAACCGCAGCGACAAAATGGCGCTCGAATACCTGGGCATCGACAGCAAGGACCTGAAGGCCGCCAAAAAGGCCGACCCGGGCATCGACGAGAAAATACGCGACTTCATGTGCGAGAATTACTTCGACATCCGCACCTTCGGCGCCGTCATGACGACGTTTGTGAAGGGCGCGCTCAACTGCGGTCAGGTGCGCGGACCGGTGCAGCTCGGCTTTGCGCGCTCGGTGGAGCCCATCATCCCGCAGGAAGTGACCATCACGCGCGTCGCGATCACCACCGAGGAAGACGCCCTCAACAAAGGCACCGAAATGGGACGCAAATACATCGTTCCCTATGCGCTCTATCGCATGGAGGGATATGTCTCCGCAAACCTCGCGCGCAAGACCACAGGGTTCTCGGCCTCTGACCTCGAACTGCTCTGGACGGCGATCGTCAACATGTTCGAGGACGATCACTCCGCCGCGCGCGGCAACATGGCGGTGCGTAAGCTCGTCATCTTCCAACACGACAACGCGCTTGGCTGCGCGCCCGCGCACAAGCTGTTCGGCGCGGTGAAGGTCAAGCGCAAGGTCGGCGATGCGCTGTTCGAGCCGGACGACGGCAGCGGCGCAAATGAGAACCTGAAATCGCCCGCGCGCGACTTCGACCGCGACTACGAAATCCAGATCGATGAATCCGCGATCCCCGCGGGCGTATCGGTCGACGTTCGGTGCTGAAAACCGAATACCCGGAGGAGGAATACCTGCTTCTTTCCGGCATCCAACACTTTATTTTCTGCCGCAGGCAATGGGCGCTCATCCACATCGAGGGACTGTGGGCGGAAAACGAACTGACGCTCGAGGGTGATTATCTGCACGAGCGCGCACATGACCCGGCGCTCGACGGGGTGGCGCGCGGCGCATTCGTCTCCCGCGCCATGCCTGTTCATTCGCGCAGACTTGGTCTGAGCGGCGCATGCGATGTGGTTGAATTCCGCCCCGCGGAAAATGGGATCCCATTGACCGGAAAAACGGGACTCTTCGCGCCCTATCCCATCGAGTATAAACACGGAAAGAGCAAGGCGGACGACTGCGACCGGGCGCAGCTCTGCGCGCAGGCGATGTGCCTCGAAGAAATGCTGGGGATCGGCGTTGAAGAGGGTGCCGTCTATTATGCGCAGACCCGGCGAAGGGAAATCGTGCCATTCACGCGGGAACTGCGGGAAACAGTCGAAACCGCCGTGCGCGAAATGCACGAATTCGTGCAAAAGGAATACACGCCGCACGCGCGGCAGACCAAGGCGTGCCAGCGCTGTTCCCTGCAAGACGACTGCGTGCCGACACTCCCCCGCGCGAAGGACGTCGCCAAATACATATCGGAACGACTGGGGGTGGACGCATGAAGAAGCTGATCAACACCCTGTACGTCACGACGCCCGAGGCATACCTTGCCCTCGACGGCGAGAACGTGGTGGTTCTGCGCGACGGCGACGTATTGGGCAGACACCCGCTTCACAATCTGGAGGCAATCGTATCATTCAATTATCCCGGCGCGAGCCCTGCGCTCATGGGCGCGTGCGTCGAACGCGGCGTCGAGCTATGCTTCTTCACGCCGACAAACCGCTTTCTCGCGCGCGTGGACGGCGGGACGCACGGGAGCCTGGCGCTCAGGCGCACACAGTTTGATTGGGCACTCGATCCGGCGCGGCGGCTGCGCGTGGCACAATTTTTCATTACAGGGAAGATTTACAACGCCCGATGGGTCGTGGAACGCACGCTGCGCGACCATGCTGAGCGGGTGGAGGCGGAAAAGCTCGGCATGGTCAGCCGCCGCTTGGCAGATTATGCGCGCGGCGTCGGTACAAGCGCGGACGTGGACGCGCTGCGCGGTCTCGAGGCCGTTGCCGCAAGCGCCTATTTCTCCATCTTTGACGACATGATCATTGGCGACAAGGCAAGCTTCCGCTTCGAAGGACGCAATCGGCGACCGCCGCTCGACCGGGTGAATGCGCTCCTTTCCTTCGCCTATGCACTGCTCGCGCGCGAGACTGCTTCTGCCCTTACGGGTGTGGGACTCGATCCATACCTCGGGTTCATGCATGCCGACCGTGCCGGGCGCGCATCGCTGGCACTGGACATGATGGAAGAACTGCGCGCACCGTTTGCAGACAGATTCGTTTTGTCGCTGATCAACCGGCGCATGCTCGATCCCAAATCATTTACGCGCAAGGAAGACGGGGCAATCCTCATGTCCGACGATTTACGCAAGCTTTTTCTCACGAATTGGCAGGAGCGCAAAAAGGAGATCATCACGCACCCATACCTTGGAGAAAAGCTGTCGTGGGGGCTTGTGCCGCACGCGCAGGCATTGCTTTTAAGCCGCTGGATGCGCGGCGACATCGACGGATACCCGCCGTTTCTGTGGAAGTGAGGTGCTATTATGCTCGTACTCATCACATACGACATCAACACAGAATCCGCCGAAGGCAAACGGCGTTTACGCTCAGTCGCAAAGGTTTGCGTGAATTACGGGCAGCGGGTGCAAAACTCGGTGTTCGAGTGCCTCCTCAATCCTACGCAGCTGGCGCAAGTGCGGCACGCGTTAGAGGCGATCATCGACGTGAAAGCTGATTCTCTACGCTTTTATAACCTGGGAAACCAGTATCATGGCCGGATCGAGCACATTGGCGCAAAGCCAACCTACGATCCCGAAGCACCACTGATCCTATAAGGTGCGAACCGGAAGTGATTCCGATTTGCCGCCCCTTTCGCACCGAAAAAGGTGGCAAATCAGAGCATGTCTCACACAAACATCGACCGAATTGTGCAATGCCAAGATTCACACGAAGCACATTGCACAAAACAAACGGCAAAAACCCAGTGAATTCTGATGTCGCCCTTCTCACGAAGGGCGAGGATTGAAACGCGGCGCACGCCGACGGCATCCCGACGACCCGCGTCGCCCTTCTCACGAAGGGCGAGGATTGAAACGGTCTGCCCCTCGAGACGTTGCCGCGTCGAGAGGGGGTCGCCCTTCTCACGAAGGGCGAGGATTGAAACACCGTTCCAATGCTCGGGAGCGTCGCTGCAGGAGGTCGCCCTTCTCACGAAGGGCGAGGATTGAAACCGTGTATGCCATTGGAGGGTATTTCATATTGTCCGTCGCCCTTCTCACGAAGGGCGAGGATTGAAACGTGGAGGAGGTGAAGGGCGCATGCGCTTCGGGCCGTCGCCCTTCTCACGAAGGGCGAGGATTGAAACGCGCGGGAGGACCTAAAGGCCGCGCGTAAAGCGCTTGTCGCCCTTCTCACGAAGGGCGAGGATTGAAACAACGAGCGCTCAACCTGACCGCAGAAGAGGCGGGCGTCGCCCTTCTCACGAAGGGCGAGGATTGAAACACGATGCTGG